>NZ_JAELVQ010000015.1 GCF_016428595.1 Snuella sedimenti
CATTAGATAAATAGGTCGAATTATTATTCTAATATACTGAAAATCAATGCTTTAACCTAATATTCAAGCGATTAATTTGCTGATAGTCAATGAATTATATTTTTGTCATGTACTAAAAAAATATTGTTATAAATTCTCTGTTAAAAGAATAACAAAAAAGAAACAATCCTTACTTTTGCACAACAAATCAATGTAATGAGTCAAGAAGTATCCAAACGTTACGCCCAAAGAGGTGTGTCGGCATCAAAAGAAGATGTTCACAACGCAATTAAAAACATAGATAAAGGGCTTTTTCCTAAAGCATTTTGTAAAATAGTTCCAGATTATTTAACAAACGATGATGATTATTGTCTTATAATGCATGCAGATGGTGCTGGAACAAAGTCTTCTTTGGCGTATATGTATTGGAAGGAAACCGGAGATCTTTCGGTTTGGAAAGGAATAGCCCAAGATGCCTTAATTATGAATATAGACGATTTGTTATGTGTTGGGGCAACCAATAACATTATGCTGTCGTCAACGATCGGACGTAATAAGAATCTAATTCCAGGAGAAGTTATTTCAGCAATTATTAATGGTACGGAAGAACTTATTTCTGAGCTAAAGACATTTGGTGTGACGATTCATTCGACAGGAGGAGAAACAGCAGATGTTGGTGACTTGGTGCGTACTATTATTGTGGATTCCACTGTTACTGCAAGAATGAAGCGCAGTGATGTTATAGATAATGCTAATATACAGGCAGGTGACGTAATCGTTGGCTTGGAGAGCTTTGGGCAAGCAACTTACGAAAAGGAGTATAATGGCGGAATGGGCAGTAATGGCTTAACCTCAGCAAGACACGATGTTTTTGAAAAGTATTTAGCAAAAGCATACCCAGAGAGTTACGATGCATCGGTTCCAGATGATTTAGTTTATTCCGGTAACGTGAAGTTAACAGATGCAGTTGCAGAAGCACCATTAGATGCTGGTAAGTTGGTATTGTCCCCAACGCGGACTTATGCACCAATTATTAAGAAAATCTTATCGCAATACACAAGCGAATCTGTGCATGGAATGGTACATTGTTCCGGTGGTGCACAAACAAAAATTCTTCACTTTGTAGACCAGTTCCATATTATAAAAGATAATATGTTTGATATTCCTCCTTTGTTTAAATTAATACAAGAGCAAAGCAAGACGGACTGGAAAGAGATGTATCAAGTATTTAATTGTGGACATCGTATGGAACTTTATGTAGCTCCCGAAATAGCAGAAGATATTATTAATATATCTAAGTCGTTTAATGTTGATGCTAAGGTTATTGGAAGAGTGGAGCCCTCAAAAACCAAAAGGCTAACAATAAAGAGTGCGTTTGGAGAGTTTAGCTATTAGTTTTTGCTTTTGTCAAAATGGAATGGTTGTTGATGAAGGATGTAATTTTAAAATAACCTGGTAAAACTATGAAAAACGTTCTGCTAATTCTTTTCTTATTTTGTTTACAAATAATAAGTGCTCAACCTGACTCGCTATTTTTAAAACCTGTTGTTAAGCCAGATAACTTTGTTAAACCGCAATGGGTACAAAAGAACAAGGCTTCGATAGATTTAAGTGAAGTATCTTTTGTAAATTGGAATTCTGGGGGAACTAACTCCATTTCTATGTTGTTGGGAGTTGCTTCAGAGGCTAATTATAAAGACAAATATTTCTTTTGGAACAATAACGTTATGTCTCGTTACGGGCTTAACAAACAGCAAGGACAGAAGCTTAGAAAGACAGACGACCTATTTGAGTTAAATTCTAATTTAGGATATAAACCCGATAATGAATCCAATTGGTTCTATTCTGCAAAGCTTAATTTTAAAACACAGTTGGCAAATGGATACAAGTACCCTAATAGGGACAAGCCAATTTCCAGATTTATGGCACCCGGTTACTTGTTTTTTGGTGGTGGTATGGAATATGGTAGAAACATAGAGCGCTTATCGTTTTATTTCTCACCAATTACTTTAAAGGCTACATTTGTGTTAGACGAAGATTTGTCGAATGCAGGCGCTTTTGGTGTGAAACCTGCGGTAACGGATATTAACGGGGATATAATAATTGAAGGCGAGCGCGTTAGAAAAGAAGTTGGGATTTTGATGACCAATAGCTACGAATTGCAAATGGCCGAAAATGTTATAGTGAAAAATCAATTTAGCCTTTATACCGATTACATTAATAATTTTGGTAATTTGGATATAGATTGGCGTCTGGATTTTGATTTTAGAGTGAACAGTTTTGTAAGGGCTACCTTAGGTTCACATATTAGATACGATGATGATGTAAAAACAACAAAACCTTCAGAAATAGAAGGAGAATTGGAAGAAGCTGGCGCTAAGGTGCAGTGGAAGCAGTTTTTAGGTGTTGGTTTTGCGTTCGATTTTTAAAATTTTATAATTAAATTGTTTTAAAAACTTGTTAACTTTTTAGTGTTGATAAAATCGTAAAAAGTTGATTTTTAGTAATTTAATTTATTTTTGTGTAAACTTTGTGACTTTTGTCATGTTTTTGGTTTTAAATTTTTGCGTATTTTGCAATTAAGAAATCCGTTAAATTTTAATCCTGAAAACTATGCCTGTAGAAGCCGAACCCGTTAATAAATCAAAAACGTATACTCAAGATGAAGCCTTTGAAGCTGCTGTCTCCTATTTTAACGGAGATGACCTCGCTGCCCGTGTATGGATAAATAAATATGCCTTAAAAGATTCCAAAGGTAATTTGTATGAGCAAACACCAAACGATATGCATCGTCGTATCGCTAAGGAAATAGCCAGGGTAGAGAAACGTTATCCAAATGCGCTTACCGAGGATGAGGTTTTTAATTTAATTAAGGACTTTAAATACATTGTGCCACAAGGCAGTCCTATGGCTGGTATAGGCAATCCGTACCAAACCGCTTCACTGTCAAACTGTTTTGTTATTGGTAACTCTGGTGCATCCGATTCTTATGGAGGCATAATGAAGATTGATCAGGAGCAAGTGCAGTTAATGAAGCGTCGCGGAGGGGTTGGGCACGACTTATCGCATATACGTCCCAAAGGTTCTCCTGTAAAGAATTCAGCATTAACCTCTACAGGTATTGTTCCTTTTATGGAGCGTTATTCTAATTCTACCCGTGAAGTGGCGCAAGATGGTCGTCGAGGAGCCCTCATGTTGTCAGTGTCCATTAACCACCCGGATTCTGAAGATTTTATAGATGCAAAATTAGAACAAGGAAAAGTTACTGGTGCGAATGTCTCTGTGCGCATTGACGATGCCTTTATGAAAGCTATAAAGTCTGATGGGGAATACACTCAAAAATACCCAATATTCAGTAGTACACCTAAATACACAAAATCAATTAAGGCTAGGAAATTATGGAAAAAAATAGTGCACAATGCATGGAAGTCCGCCGAGCCTGGTATCTTATTTTGGGATACGATTATAAATGAATCTGTTCCCGATTGTTATGCAGATCTAGGGTATAATACAGTGTCTACAAACCCTTGTGGGGAGATTCCGTTATGTCCTTACGACTCGTGTCGTTTATTGGCTATTAACCTGTTTTCCTATGTTGAGCAGCCTTTTACCAAAAAGGCCAAATTTAATTTTGAGTTATTTAAAAAACATGTTGGCATAGCGCAGCGCATTATGGATGACATTATCGATTTAGAACTTGAGAAAATAGATGTGATTTTAGGGAAAATTGAAGCCGATCCAGAAATGGACGATGTAAAAGCAATTGAGCATAATTTATGGTTAAACATTAAGAAGAAGGCAGAAGAAGGTCGTAGAACCGGTATCGGAATTACCGCAGAAGGCGATATGCTGGCTGCATTGGGAATTCAATATGGTAGTGAGGAAGGGAATGCATTTTCCCTACAGGTACATAAAACATTGTGTCTTGAAGCCTATCGAGCATCCGTTTATACGGCAAAAGAGCGTGGCGCCTTTGCGATATTCGATAGTGAGCGCGAAAAAGAGAACCCATTCATTCAAAGGATAAAAGAAGCCGATGAGAAATTGTATTATGATATGTTGGAATATGGACGTCGTAACATAGCATTGTTAACTATTGCCCCGACAGGAACAACGAGTTTAATGACGCAAACCTCATCAGGAATAGAACCGGTATTTCTTCCCGTTTATAAACGGAGACGTAAAGTGAATCCTAACGATAAAAATGTACGTGTCGATTTTGTAGATGAGGTTGGGGATTCATGGGAAGAATATGTGGTTTTTCATCACAGATTCAAGCAATGGATGGAAGTGAACGGAATAGATACTTCTAAGAATTTTTCTCAGGAAGAATTGGACGACTTAGTTAAGCGATCACCATATTATAATGCAACTTCGAACGATGTAGATTGGCTTAGCAAGGTGAGCATGCAGGGAGCTATTCAAAAATGGGTGGATCATTCCATTAGTGTAACGATTAATTTACCCAGTGATGTGGACGAAGACTTGGTGGGAGAATTATATTTAAAGGCTTGGGAAGTAGGTTGTAAAGGCGTAACAGTTTACAGGGACGGATCACGATCAGGGGTGTTGATCTCCAATGAAGAGAAAAAGGAAGAAAAGCAACAGGAATTGTTAACCGCGTTTCCAATAAAAAGGCCACAAACATTGGAAGCCGATGTTGTCCGTTTTCAAAATAATAAAGAAAAGTGGATTGCTTTTATAGGTTTAATTGAAGGGAAGCCCTATGAGATCTTTACAGGACTGGCAGATGATGAAGATGGTATTTTAATCCCGCGCTGGGTAGATAAAGGCGTGATTATTAAGAATAGGGATGAAAAAGGAAATTCCCGTTACGATTTTCAATATAAAAACAAAAGAGGCTACAAGACCACTATAGAAGGTTTGTCCCATAAGTTTAACCCTGAGTTTTGGAATTATGCCAAGCTTATTTCCAGTACACTTCGCCATGGTATGCCAATAGATAACATCGTTGAATTGATTAATAGTTTACAATTGGATAGCGAGTCAATTAACACATGGAAAAATGGTGTAGGTAGAGCGCTAAAGCGTTACGTAGCCGATGGTACGAAGGCGAAGGGACATACTTGTTCCAATTGTAATTCGGAGAATTTGATCTATCAAGAAGGCTGCTTAACCTGTAAGGATTGTGGCTCTTCTAAATGTGGATAAAATAAAGAAAGGATATACGTGATGAATTGGAAGTCGGTTAAGAACCAACTTCCAATTTTGTTTTTAATATAGAATAGTGTCAGGTGCTTAATTAGATTACCCGTTGTACTATTGGAAATTCATAAATTATCGTATTTTTGGTGCACAATTAAAAATGTAGATGTTAGAGAAATTACAAATAGTAAAGCAGCGTTTTGATGAGGTGAGTGATTTAATCATTCAGCCCGATATTATTACCGATCAAAAACGTTACGTACAACTAAACAAGGAATATAAGGATCTTAAAGTATTGATGGAGAAGCGTGAGGAGTATGTAACGCTAACAGACAATATTACAGAGGCTGAAGAGATTATTGCAGATGGTAGTGACCCCGAAATGGTCGATATGGCTAAAATGCAGTATGATGAAGCTAAAGAACGTATTCCTATACTAGAAGAGGAAATAAGGTTTTTGTTAATTCCTAAGGATCCAGAAGATTCTAAAAATGCTGTTGTTGAGTTACGTGCAGGAACAGGAGGTGATGAAGCAAGTATTTTTGCAGGTGATTTATTTAGGATGTACACCAAATACTGTGAAAGTAGAGGTTGGAAAGTAGATACCGTAGACTTTAGTGAAGGCACTAATGGCGGATTTAAAGAAATCCAGTTCGAAGTTACCGGTGAAGATGTATACGGGACTTTAAAGTTTGAAGCAGGCGTACACCGTGTACAACGTGTACCTCAAACCGAAACACAGGGAAGGGTGCACACTAGTGCGGCCACAGTTATGGTGTTTCCGGAAGCTGAAGAATTTGATATAGAGATCAATCCAAAAGATGTTCGTATTGATTTTTTCTGTTCATCCGGCCCAGGAGGACAATCGGTAAACACGACCTATTCAGCTGTACGCTTAACCCATATTCCAACTGGATTGGTGGCACAGTGTCAGGATCAAAAGTCACAGCATAAAAACAAGGAAAAAGCCTTTAAGGTTTTACGTTCCCGCTTGTATGAGATGGAATTGGCAAAAAAGAATGAAGAAGATGCAGCTAAGCGTGGTTCGATGGTGTCCTCGGGAGATAGAAGTGCTAAGATCAGGACCTATAATTATCCACAAGGGCGTGTTACGGACCATAGAATTGGTTTAACACTTTACGATTTGTCCAATATTGTTAATGGTGATATCCAAAAGATTATCGATGAGCTGATGTTAGCCGAAAACACGGAAAAGCTTAAAGCGAGTGACGAGACCATTTAATATTTCTGTCATTCCTGCGAAGGCAGGAATCAATTTTTTGTCACAGATGAAGATATGTCTTTTTGTTTTTTCATTTTTAATTTCAGTTTCTGGTCAAGCCCAACAAAAGAATAGCGGAGAAAAAAAATTAGGTTTTCATGAAGAACTTAAAAAAACATTTGTTGAAGGTTCTAGTAGAGCAGAATGTTTAAAAGAAATATCTAAGATTGAGAATGTTTTTTTAGACAATGTTAAAGGTTTAAAGGGTTACACATGGGATCAGGAAAACCTAGTTGCTTCTGTTAAAATATCAAATTTAAAAGAACTCAAGATATTTATTTTTCCTTCAGATAAAAACTGTGATTTCAAACTAGGAATGGTAAACTTTGTTGTTAGGGAAAATTTTCCTTATCGGGAAAATAAAAATGAAGTCATTGATGATTTTATCTGGATATCAAAATTGCTTTTAAGTAAAAAAGAATTTAAAGTAGTTCAGAAAATTTTTGATGATAAAAAGACGGCAACCGTTAGGGATAATAATGATTATAACTTTATTTCTATTTTTCCTGAAGTTGATGAAGAAGTAAAAGATATTAATGGAGATTATCAAAACCCAATTATGGCTTTCTTTGAAACTGAAGCAGATATAAGTGAATACTATATACTATATTTTTTTGAATGACTACAAAACAACTTATTTCAGAAATCAAAAAAAAACAATCCTTTTTGTGCATTGGGTTGGATGTTGATTTGAACAAAATACCAAAGCACTTATTGAAGGAAGATGATCCTATTTTCGCATTTAACAAAGCTATTATAGATGCTACCCATCACTTGTGTGTTGCATACAAGCCTAACACGGCGTTTTACGAAGCTTATGGCATTAAGGGCTGGAAAGCATTAGAAAAAACCATTGTCTATATTAATGAGAACCATCCAGAAATTTTTACAATTGCAGATGCCAAACGAGGCGATATAGGAAATACCAGTACGATGTATGCTAAAGCCTTTTTTGAGGATTTGTCCTTCGATAGTGTTACGGTGGCACCATATATGGGCAAAGATTCAGTAGAGCCGTTTCTGGCTTTTAAAAATAAGCACACGATTCTTTTGGCCTTAACGTCCAATCAAGGAGCATTCGATTTTCAAACTAAAGAAGTACATGGAAAAGAGCTGTATAAACAGGTTTTGGAAACTTCTAGAACTTGGGAGAATTCAGAAAACTTAATGTATGTTGTTGGAGCAACAAAAGCTGAGTATTTAGCCGAAATACGAGACATTATACCAGATAGTTTCCTTTTAGTTCCTGGTGTGGGAGCACAAGGAGGCAATTTGCAGGATGTATGTAAGTATGGTATGAATGCAAATATAGGCTTGCTAATTAATTCTTCCAGAGGAATTATTTATGCTTCAAATGATGAGGATTTTGCTTTAATGGCGGCTCAAAAATCTAAAGAACTTCAAGAGCAAATGGCAGAGGTTTTAAGTAAGCAGTCTTGGTAATCAGTCCCAGTAAGCAGTGAACAGTTTCGGTTGCTTTATTGAAATATTGAGTACAGTCGACTGCGACTGGAAACTAAATAATAAGTAAACGGTCCCGGTGGGCAATCTCAGTTGCATTATTGTGTTACTGAATACTGCGCTGGAAACTAAGAATATGAGAGACCAACTTCAAAGAACACTTCATTTAAAAGATACCCCAAAGCGTATTATATCTTTAGTGCCAAGTCAAACGGAGTTGTTGTGCGATTTGGGCTTGGAAGATGCTATTGTTGGGATTACTAAGTTTTGTGTGCATCCCGATCACCTGTTAAAAGATATAGCCATTGTAGGTGGAACCAAACAACTGCATATAGAAAGAATTAAAGCGCTACGTCCCGATATCATTCTTTGTAATAAAGAAGAAAATACCAAGGAGATCGTTGAAGCCTGCCAATCGATTTGTGAGGTTCATGTTTCGGATGTGTATACAATTGCCGATAGTTTGGAGCTAATTGGTCAATACGGGACAATTTTTAACAAAGCCGATGAAGCTTTGTCATTAATAGATGCAATTAAAGAAAAACAGAGCGCGTTTGAAGGTTTTATCCAGAATAAGCCTGTTTTAAAGGTCGTCTATTTTATTTGGAAATCGCCGTGGATGGTTGCAGCAAATAATACATTTATTAATTATATGCTACAACTTAATAAATATGAGAATGTATATAGTAGTTTAGTGCGTTATCCGGAAATTGACTTAGCAGATGAGCAGAAAGAAATCCAAAATATTGGCTACGCATTCTTGTCAAGTGAGCCCTATCCGTTTAAGGAAAAGCATAAAGACGAACTGCAAGCGTACTGGCCGGATACTAAAATTGTTTTGGTAGACGGTGAAATGTTTTCCTGGTATGGAACCAGGCTCTTAAAGGCATTCGATTATTTTAAAACTTTACGTGAGAGCCTTCAAAAGGATGCGTTTTAAATATAACATCTACAGCTTTAATCGCTGTATTTTGAAATTCCTCTTCGCCTATTAATTTATTAATATTGGGCTTAATCTTGCCAACTCTACAAAAGTGTGTACTCATATTCTTTTTTATATAAAATACGAGTATTCTTAAGAACTGGATGTGATCCAAAAGTTAAATAATTGATAATAATCAGGACGTTACTTTAGACTGCTCCCTTGCTAAATATTTTAATCTGTTAAGTTTGTTTAGAAGCTTAATAGCACGAAATTCGGAAATATCGCTTAATGCAGAATCTGTTTGGCGGAAATTATAAGCCTGCTCAATAAGTTCCTTATAGCGTTTATTAAGTCTTTTTTGGTTATTTTTTATGACGTCTATTCTGCTCATTTTAGACTGAATAACAAGTACTTAAATATACATTTTTATTTTTAATAAGAAAAGGAAGTGCGTGTTTTTTTGGTACAGGATAAATGTGGCAGGTTTCTCTTTATTGTTTAATGATAACGACTAGTAAAAACATGTTTTTACCAGATGGTATTAATCCTGTAAAGCAAAAACCTTTTTTAAAAGAGCGGTTGATCTTGATGAAAATTTTGTGCGGATTTCTTTTTCTTCAACAGCGATCATTGTAAAAACTCCTTTTAGAGCTTCTCCAGTTACATAGTCTGTTAAGTCTGGGTTTACATTCGTTGTAAATGGAATCGCATTGTATTTTGATATTAGGTTGTTCCATATTTGATCGGCTCCAACCTTATTAAAAGAGTTTTTAATAACCGGATTAAATTTGGCATACAAAGCGGTTTCTGTTTTGGCCTTTAAATAGTGCGTAGCGGCCGAATTATCACCTAATAAAATCGTTTTGGCATCAGAAAAAGTGATGCCTTTTACAGCATCAACAAATATAGGTGTTGCCTCTTTTACAGCATCTTCAGCAGCGCTGTTAAGTACTTTAAGCCCTTCATCAGCAAGTTTGCTTAAGCCTATATCCCTAAGGGCTTTATCTACTTTTTGAAGTTCTTCCGGTAGCAAGATTTTTACCAGTTCATTTCTGTAAAAACCATCGGTTTGTGTAAGTTTCGTGACTTGCTTGTCAATACCAAAATTTAAGGCCTGGCGTAATCCCGAAGCAATTTCTGTGTTGCTAATGCCACCCCCTTGAGGAAGTTGGTTTACCACTTGTTGCAATTCGGCACAAGAACTAAAAAACAATATGCTAAGTAATAGTACTAATGGTTTTTTCATGATGTAGATTTTAAGATTTCCAAAAATACAAAAAGTACACCAGTATGCATTTGTATTGCCAAATTCTATTTAAATATTGAGTTAATAAATTTTGATTATTCTTTCGATTGTTTAATTTTAATTAAATTTATGGAAATGTTAAGGTTACAATGGAAAAGTCTAAGCTTAAGATTGTAAATATTTCCAGTAAAGGGTTTAAGAAGGAGCTTATAGTTTCCTCTAAAGACGTTTCAACACTTCATACTTTTTTAAAAAGAATAATTAAAGGTCATTTGATGTTAATAAATACGAATCTGGGATTGGATGTTTATTACCATGCCGCACAAAATTATCAAGATTTAGTTTTTAACACTTTTTTGCTATTGGTAACAAGTAAAGGGAAATCGGCTGATCATTATTTAGTTAAATCGTTAGACTCAGAACTTGAAATAGAACGGGAAACGCAGTTGTTTTTTAAAAACCTTGTTAAAAATCCTTTATTGTTTAAAAGTTATTCAAGTAGCTTATTTAATCAATTGAATTTAAACTATGCACATAATGCAATCATTATAGATGAGCTGTTGGAGCTGTGGTTGGGAGTGCTAGCGGAGAACGGCTCCAATAAAATATGGCTAGAAGCTCTTGAACCGTTTATAAGCAAATTTTCGGAAGAAAACTCCCTTAAAGCATGTCAGATTGTTTCACGAAGGCTCATACAGGAATCCTTGCATATAATAAGAAGTAATTGATTAAGCAAAGAAACTATGAAAAGATAACAGTCTTGTTATTGTAAACCATCACCTTTCTATTGGCATGTAACTTAATAGCATTTGCTAAAACTATTTTTTCCAAATCACGACCTTTGGCGATAAGATCTGCAATGGCATAGGAATGGGAAACGTGCGCAACATCTTGTTCTATAATGGGGCCAGCATCTAGCTCTTCCGTAACGTAATGGCTGGTAGCTCCAATAATCTTAACCCCACGTTTATAAGCTGAGTGATAGGGCTTAGCCCCTACGAAGGCAGGAAGGAAAGAATGGTGGATATTAATAATTTTATTAGGATACTTACTAATTAGTTTACCTGATATAATCTGCATATACCTAGCCAGTACAATAAAATCTACTTTGTATTTTTCTAACAATTCAAGTTGCTTAGTTTCTGCTTCAGCTTTTGTTTCCTTAGTGACCGGGATGTGATAAAAAGGAATTTTGAAACTATCAGCAATAGGCTTTAAGTCGGAATGGTTACTAATTATGAATGGAATTTCTAAATTGAGTTCTCCTGAGTTGTAACGGCCCAATATATCGTAAAGACAATGATCGTATTTTGAAACAAACAAGGCCATTTTGGGCTTTCTTTCAGAAGAATAGATACGCCACTTCATTTCAAAAGTTTCAGCCAAACCACTTTTAAAAGCAGCTTTAAAGTCATCAGTAGAAAATGAAGGAATGGTGAATTCACTTTCTAAACGCATAAAAAATATATTTTGCTCCCTATCTACATGTTGGTCTATATATACAATGTTACCGCTTCTTTGTGCTATAAAGTTGGTTACGGAAGCTATGATATTAGGCCTGTCTTTGCAGTGGATTAAAATTGTGATCTTGTTCATGGTAAGAAATGATTTCAGGGATAAAATTAACCCAAAAAAAGACAGGTTTTTGGTTTGTTGAAAGTTTTAGAAAATCCTGTGTAAATAAAGTATATTTTTGAATATTCCGTAAATTGCAGCATTAAAAAGGATATATTTTTATAAATGAGTCATTTAGAAGCAGTTTAGATGTTGTTGTACGACAGATGACCGTTTTATGGATAAAATTAGAAAGTCGATGGAGCAAGCACCTGTTTATAAACCAAAACATAACGTAAGAATAGTTACAGCAGCTTCGCTGTTTGATGGACATGATGCCTCTATAAATATTATGCGTCGTATCATTCAGGCTACTGGGGTTGAGGTGATACACCTTGGCCATGATCGTAGTGTTGAAGAAGTCGTTAATACGGCGATCCAGGAAGATGCTAATGCCATATGTTTGACCTCATATCAAGGTGGGCACAACGAATATTTTAAGTATATGTACGATCTACTTAAGGAAAGGGGAGCATCACATATTAAAATATTTGGAGGTGGAGGCGGTGTAATATTACCTTCAGAGATCAAAGCATTGATGGATTATGGGATAGCCCGTATCTATTCCCCAGATGATGGGCGAGATATGGGATTACAGGGTATGATCAATGATTTGGTACAACAATCGGATTTTGCAATTGGAGATACACTTAATAATGAATTTAAAAATTTATCGGTAAACAACCACAAGGCGATAGCGCGCATTATTTCTTCTGCTGAAAATTTTCCAGAAAAAGCAAAAGAGACTTTAGAGGTTATTCACAAATCAAATATAGATTCCAAAACACCAGTTTTAGGAATTACCGGTACTGGTGGTGCAGGAAAATCTAGTTTGGTAGATGAGTTGGTTCGCCGGTTTTTAATTGATTTTCCTGAAAAAACAGTAGGAATCATTTCTGTAGATCCATCAAAACGCAAGACAGGAGGAGCTTTGTTGGGAGACCGTATTCGCATGAATGCGATTAATTCACCAAGGGTTTATATGCGTAGTTTGGCGACCAGACAATCCAATCTGGCTTTGTCTAAGCACGTTAACGAAGCAATAGCGGTTTTAAAAGCTGCTGGCTACGACTTAATCGTATTAGAAACTTCTGGAATCGGACAGTCGGATACCGAGATTGTAGAGCATAGTAATGTATCCCTATATGTGATGACACCTGAGTTTGGTGCAGCTACACAGTTAGAGAAGATAGATATGCTTGATTTTGCAGATATAGTAGCTGTTAACAAGTTTGATAAACGAGGTGCTCTAGATGCTTTACGCGATGTAAAAAAACAATACATGCGTAACCATAACCTTTGGGATACACCACAAGAAAACATTCCGGTTTTTGGAACAATTGCTTCGCAATTTAATGACCCAGGAATGAATAGGCTCTACAAGGTAGTTATGGATACTTTGGTAGCCAAGGCACATGCTGATTTAAAATCTAGTTTTGAGGTTTCGGGGGAAATGAGCGAAAAGACATTTGTTATTCCGCCGTCACGAACACGTTATCTTTCTGAAATATCAGAAAATAATCGATCGTATGATAAAAAGGTAAAAACACAATCTCAAGTCGCTCAAAAGTTATACGGCATATTTAAGACCATTTGTTCTGTAGCTGATATTTTGTCAAATGATTTAGAAATGTCCATTGTAACAAGTTTGGGTTTAGATCAAGATAAAATTCTAGATCAGGTTCAAGACAGTCAATCTAAAGATTTTTTAAATCTGTTAATTAAGGAATTTGATCGTGTAAAGTTTGATTTGGAACCCCTTAATTGGGATATTGTAGTTGGATGGCGTGATAAAGTGCAGCGGTATAGGAATGAGTTTTACGCTTTTATAGTACGGGATAAAGAGATAAAGGTAGCGACATATACCGAATCGTTGTCACACATAAAATTACCTAAGATAGCCTTACCTAAATATGAAGCTTGGGGTGATGTTTTACAATGGTGTTTGCAAGAGAATGTGCCAGGGACTTTTCCTTATACCTCAGGATTATATCCTTTTAAGAGAACAGAAGAAGATCCGGCACGGATGTTTGCAGGAGAAGGCAGTCCAGAGCGTACCAATAGACGTTTTCATTATGTAAGTAAGGGCATGCCTGCTAAGCGTTTGTCTACTGCCTTTGATAGTGTAACACTTTATGGAAACGACCCCGATTTACGTCCGGATATTTATGGGAAAATAGGAAATGCGGGAGTTTCTGTTTGTTGTCTGGATGATGCTAAAAAATTGTATTCAGGTTTTAATTTGGCAGATGCGATGACTTCTGTAAGTATGACCATTAATGGACCAGCACCAATGCTATTGGGGTTTTTTATGAATGCGGCCATCGACCAACAATGTGAATTGTATATTAAAGAACATGGTTTAGAAGAACAAGTTGAAGCCCAAATAACTAAATATTATAAGGGTAGAGGTGTTGAACGCCCAAGATATAATGGTGATTTACCCGAAGGAAACAACGGACTTGGTTTAATGTTGCTCGGGATAACTGGCGATAAAGTTTTGCCAGAAGCTGTTTACAATAAAATTAAAGCAGACACTATAACCCAAGTAAGAGGGACGGTTCAAGCAGATATTTTAAAGGAAGATCAGGCTCAGAATACTTGTATCTTTTCAACCGAGTTTGCTTTGCGATTAATGGGGGATGTGCAAGAGTACTTTATAAACAATAAAGTACGTAATTTTTATTCGGTATCTATTTCAGGGTATCATATCGCCGAGGCAGGTGCTAATCCTATTTCGCAATTAGCGTTTACTTTGGCAAACGGATTTACCTACGTGGAGTATTATTTGAGTAGGGGAATGGATATCAACAAATTTGGGCCTAATTTATCTTTCTTTTTCTCTAATGGTATTGATCCAGAATACGCTGTAATTGGACGGGTAGCCAGAAAAATATGGGCAAAGGCCATGAAGTATAAGTACGGCGCAAATAAAAGAGCCCAAATGTTAAAATATCATATCCAAACCTCTGGGCGTAGTTTGCATGCCCAAGAAATAGATTTTAATGATATTCGTACTACTTTACAGGCCTTATATGCCATTTATGATAATTGTAATTCACTACACACCAATGCTTACGATGAAGCGATTACAACACCAACCGAGGAGTCTGTTCGTCGTGCTATGGCCATTCAGTTGATAATTAACAAAGAGTTAGGGTTGGCTAAAAATGAAAACCCTATCCAGGGGTCATTTATAATTGAAGAATTAACAGATTTAGTTGAAGAAGCTGTATTAATAGAGTTCGATAGAATTACCGAACGAGGCGGTGTTTTGGGAGCTATGGAAACCATGTATCAACGTAGTAAGATTCAAGAAGAAAGTTTGTATTATGAAACATTAAAGCATAACGGCGATTTCCCTATTATTGGTGTTAATACCTTCTTGAGCTCAAAAGGTTCCCCCACGGTAATCCCAAAAGAGGTTATTAGGGCAACAGAAGTAGAAAAGAAGCTCCAAATAAAAACACTTGAGAATTTGCATCAAACATACGATACTAAAACCTTGTTAGGGACATTACAACAAAAAGCAATCCAAAATGAGAATGTATTCGAGACTTTAATGGAAGTATGTAAAGTTTGTTCTTTAGGACAAATAACGTCTGCGCTATTTGAAGTTGGAGGACAATACCGTAGAAACATGTAGTGTAGTTGAGCCTTTTGCTTAACCCAAAATTAAACAAAAGGCACAACTTCTTGTGGGGGTGTAAAATTTAAGAAGCTACTTTTAGGCGTGAAATTTTTTCTTTTACAATTTTTACGCCGTCTGGGGTAGCTACCCTGCAAACGCCAGTGTCAAGATATTTTAAAACTGTTTCAAGATCTGTAATGCCACCAGAAGCAATTATTTTAGCTTTGTTCTTTATCGTCTTTTTCATGATTTTTACGGCAGTTAGAGTAGCGCCACTTTTAGAGAAGCCGCTAGATGTTTTAATGTAATCTACATTGGCATCCAAACATATCTCACAAGCTTTGATAATTTCATTCTTATTAAGCTCAGAGATTTCAATAGTGACTTTTAGTGGTGTGTTGCCAATGGCTAATCTTACATCACTAATATCTTTTAGTACTGAGACGTAATTTTTGCTTTTAAGAAACCCAAGATTGATGACCATATCAATTTCATTTGCGCCATCGAGAACCGCTTTTTTAGCTTCATAAACCTTGGATGCGGTCGACATGGCACCAAGGGGGAATCCAACAACAGCGGCTACTTTGATTTGGGTTTTGTCAAGTAGTTCTTTAGTTAGTGCAATATAGGAACTGTTTACGCTTACCGCATTGAATTGGTTTTCTTTAGCTTCGCGACATAAGTCAATAATATCGCGTTCTGTTGAAGTTGCTTTTAAAAGGGAGAGATCTATGTACTCAGATATGTTCATAAGTATAAGTAGGTTTTTATCGCTTACCCATTGCTTTAAGTGTAACGGATAAGCTAGCTATTAAAAAATTAAATTAAGTTTATATAAGTTTTGGGGACTTATTGGTAGCTAATTTAAAAATTTAAATTTAAATCAGCCCAATTTAAACCTAGCTTTTAATCCACATAGTTATTAACATCATTATTTTCAGAATATTGTGAGCATAGTAAGATTAAACATTTTTCACGACAGTTGGCTTTAATTCAATAAGCCTGTCTTCAAAAGACTGTGAGTTAACGGGATTTATTACGGCCTTAAAAAGATCCATTAATTCCTGATCGTGATATTCACGTTTTTGCGTTAATAAATTAAAGTGTATAAAGCCACTCCAAATAAAAGCTTTTAATTGGCTCTTGTCATTATTGTACATGCGCATTTCAACATGTAGTTCACTATTGTTAAAGGATAGCAATTGGGATTCTATAATTACGGTTTCCATTAACAAAGCTGGTTTTAAATAGATTATTTGGTTGCTACTGGATACCCAACTTTTTCCTTCTTTTTTTGCTCTTTTATAAATGTCGAAATTATAATTTTCTATTAGCGCATCTTCACGGTGATTCATAAAGTAGTTTATATAACTACTGTTGTTTAAGTGATTAAAAGGATCGCAATCTTGAAAACGTATTTTTGTTGTGCTTTGTAGTATTTTAGGAAGTGTACTCATAAAAGTTTTGTTTTAAATATACCGATTGGTATATTATTAGTTAAAAAAATATTAAATCTTTAGTTCATTACTAATAATCTGCTCTAATTGATCAAGAGTTTCATGCATATAAAGCTCATCTTGCATGGTGTAAGTCATAAAGATGGCTCCTTGAATTAAGGTATATAAACGCTTTGAAAAATGCATTGCGTTTATCTCGGTCGAAATTTCCCCAGCTTCAATGCCGTCTTCGACAATGTTAGCAATCTGATCTTGAATTTTTTCAATAACCTGTCTTACATTTTCCAATAACAGTGTATTTTGATTGTTGGCATCGACACCAATATTCAATACTGGGCAACCGCCAAGTTCTTGACTGAAGTTGTAATAATTTCTATAAAAATCTACAATTAAATATAGTTTTTGTATAGGTGAATTACTTTGTTCCAGGTGTATTGAAATTTGTTTAAGTAAATCCTTTACAGTAAACTTAAAAGCAGCTATGGCAAGTGCTTCCTTGTTTTTGAAATTACCGTATATTGCTCCTTTTGTTAAGCCTACAGCCTGTGTTATATCGTGCAAGCTTGTGGCAGCATAGCCATTTTTATTGAAGATAGGAGCAACCATTTCAAGAATATATTGCGATGTTATTTCTGCTTTTGTTTTCAATACGGAACAAATATAATAAAAATATACCAATTGGTATATTGTGGACCTATTGTATGTTTTTATAAAATTCTGTCAATTCGAGTGAATTTTACGATTGAAACGAGTAAAATTTGTATCGAGAATAAGAGTTTTAGTCTTTGAAATAGTTCTCGATACGATTTTTTTTATCAAAAAATCACTCGCTTAACATTTTTGAAACTGGTTTGACTCAAAATACACAACGGGTATATTTTAAACATAAAAAAGCAACGCCATTTAAGATTTTAAATATGGGCGTTGCTTTTCACCAACTAACCAACTACTAGACTTATTTAATGCTTTTTTGTTACAATTTAATCATGTTTTTATGTTACTAAATCTGCTTGGTTTCTAAATACCAGAGTATCATCAAAGGCGTCTAGCAGAATAATACTGTCTGTGGTAACGTTTCCAGCTAATATTTCTTTACTCAACGCATTGAGAACTTCTTTTTGTATCACGCGTTTAACGGGTCGTGCTCCATATTCTGGATTAAAACCTTTATCGGCCAAATAGGTTATGGCTTCGCGTGTTGCATCAAACGTAATGCCTTGTTGAGCAATCATTTTCGTGACATTTTTAAGTTGTAATTCAACAATGGCTATAATGTTTTCTTTGCTTAACGGGGTAAACATGATGATATCGTCAATTCTATTCAAGAATTCAGGACGCACCGTTTGTTTTAATAAACCTAAAACATCAATTTTCGATGCTTCGATAGCCGATTCTATATCTTTGGTTGCTTCAAACCGTTCTTGTATTAGATGGCTACCAATATTTGATGTCATAATAATAATCGTATTTTTAAAATCAGCTACCCGTCCTTTATTATCGGTTAAATGCCCTTCGTCAAGTACTTGAAGCAAGATGTTGAAAGTATCCGGATGTGCTTTTTCAATTTCGTCAAGTAGCACTACCGAGTAAGGTTTGCGTCTAACAGCTTCTGTTAATTGTCCGCCTTCATCATAACCTATATACCCTGGAGGGGCACCTACTAATCTACTAACAGCATGGCGTTCTTGGTATTCGCTCATATCAATACGTGTCATAGCGCTTTCGTCGTCAAACAGATATTCGGCCAAGGCTTTGGCCAATTCGGTCTTGCCAACACCCGTTGTTCCTAAAAACAAGAAAGTACCAATAGGTTTTTTAGGATTTTGTAAGCCAGCACGGCTACGTCTTACAGCATCACTTACGGCTATAATAGCTTCCTCTTGGCCAACGACACGTTTGTGTAGTTCGTCTTCTAGTTTTAATAATTTTTCGCGTTCACTTTGTAACATTTTAGTAACTGGTATGCCGGTCCATTTGGCAACGACTTCAGCAATGTCGTCATAGGTAACCTCTTCTTTAATCAATGAACTTTCAGCTTGATTTTCTTGTAATTCTTTCTGAAGGATTTCTAACCGCTCTTGGGCTTCTTTTATTTTTCCATAACGTAGTTCGGCTACTTTGCCGTAATCCCCATCACGCTCGGCTCTTTCGGCGTCCAGCTTAAAGTTTTCTATAGCCAATTTTGTGTTTTGAATGTTGTCAACTACTTCTTTTTCGCTTTTCCATTTAGCATTAATGGCATTGCGTTCTTCTTTTAAATTGGCTAGGTCTGTACGAAGTGCTTTTAATTTGGATTCGTCTTTTTCTCTTTTAATAGCTTCAATTTCTATTTCCAGTTGCATGATCTTTCTGTCTAGAACATCCAATTCTTCTGGTTTTGAGTTGATTTCCATACGTAGTTTAGAAGCAGCTTCATCCATTAAGTCAATGGCTTTGTCGGGTAAAAATCGATTGGTAATGTAGCGTTGTGATAACGCGACTGCACCAATTATGGCTTCGTCTTTAATGCGCACCTTGTGATGTGTTTCGTATTTTTCCTTAATACCTCTTAGGATGGATATGGCACTTTCGGTATCGGGTTCGTCTACCATTACTTTTTGAAAACGACGCTCTAATGCCTTGTCCTTTTCAAAGTATTTTTGATACTCGTCTAGTGTGGTAGCGCCTATGGCTCGTAATTCACCACGCGCTAGGGCTGGTTTTAATATATTGGCTGCATCCATAGCACCTTGTCCGCCACCAGCGCCAACTAAGGTGTGGATTTCATCAATAAACAGAACAATATCGCCTTCACTTTTAGTTACTTCTTTTACAACAGATTTTAAGCGCTCTTCGAACTCTCCTTTGTATTTAGCACCAGCGATAAGAGCTCCCATATCTAAAGCAAAAATTTGTTTGTCTTTAAGGTTTTCAGGGATGTCCCCATCAATAATACGGTGGGCTAGGCCTTCGGCAATAGCCGTTTTACCTGTACCTGGCTCACCTACTAAAATAGGATTGTTTTTGGTGCGGCGCGATAAGATCTGGAGAATTCTACGTATTTCTTCATCACGACCAATAACAGGGTCCAGCTTTCCATCTTTAGCTAGTTTATTAAGATTTTTGGCATATTTATTAAGTGCGTTGTAGGTGTCTTCTTGACTTTGGGATGTTACATTTTCTCCTTTGCGCAATTCTTGTATGGCTGCACTTAAGGTTTTTTCTGTAGCCCCTTGGTCCTTTAGCATCTGTGCTATTTTGCTGTTAGATTTAAAAATGGCTAAGATTAAGTGTTCTACAGATACATAATCATCGTTCATTTTCTTGGCAACATTAGCAGCTTCATTGAGTGTTTTTCCTGTTTCCCTGGACAACATAAGTTCGCCTCCAGAAACTTTAGAAAAGCTTTCCAGTTGTTTGTCTAATGCTTGTTTTAGAATACCAACATTTACATTTAGTTTCTTTAGAATAAATGGTAAAACATTCTCATCAACTTCAAAAAGCCCTTTAAACAGGTGCTCATTTTCAATTTGTTGATGCCCGAAGCCTTGTGCAATCTGCTGTGCTTGCTGGATGGCTTCTTGGGATTTTATAGTATAATTATTTAAGTTCATAATAGTATTTTTAGTTTCTTTACACTCACTATTGGTCAATAATCTTACCATGTGTTTCTGTGAGACAAAATGTCTTGTAAATAGTTGAGATGCCTGACTTTTAGTCAGTTTGTAAGGTTTGGGATTGTACCGAGACTATTGTTAATTCACAATTTAAAGTTACATATTTTATGGGGTTTATAAATAAGCTATTTGGAGGGACGACTGTAGAAAAAGAAACAAAAACATTGCCGTGGATTGCGTTGGAAGCGTTTGCTCAAATTGATGAGTTGATTAAAAAGTCGAACAACAAGCCGCAGGTTATTTTTAAACATTCTACGCGTTGTGGAATAAGTCGCATGGCTCTTAATCAGTTTGAGGAATCTTATGCTATGTCTGATGATGCATTGGATATTTATTATTTGGATTTGATTAATTTTAGGGACTTGTCAAATGAAATAGCTTCTAGATTCCAGGTATGGCATGAATCACCTCAAATTTTGGTGATAAAAAATGAGTTGGCTGTAACACACGCGAGTCATGGGGCTATTGCAGATGTTAATATTAACAAGTTTATTTAACATTATACCACTTTGAAAAAAGATAAGACGAATTATTTATTTGTTTATGGTACTTTGTTAAAGGGTTTTAATAATGAGATGTCGCACTTTTTAGCGGAACATTCCCAGTTTGTTGAAAAGGGCTTTTTTAATGGTGAACTTTATGAAGTTGCTGGTTATCCAGGGGCTATTTTAAGTGAGAAACCTACAGATAAAGTTTATGGGAGTGTTTATAAGGTGCTAGATGCCGACTTGGTTTTTAAGGCCTTAGACACCTACGAGGGTATTGACGTTAATGCCCCAGAATTGGATTTATACAAACGCTTGAAGGTTAAGGCATATATGGATTCTGGACTATCATTACAAACTTGGGTTTATATTTATAACCGACCAATAACATCCTTACAAAAAATATCTTCAGGAAGTTATTTATAAGTAAAATTCTTGTTTATCAGTAAGAAAAGATTTATATTGTGTAGTCCTAACTCTAAAATGACCTTATTATATGAAGGCAGAATTGGCTATTTCAGTCGTAATAAGCTTCATATTTATATCACTGGGCTTATTATTGATCCACTACCAACAAACAGAGTACGGTATTACTTTCTTTGTATTTCTTCCCTTTGTTATAGGGTATATTTGTGGCAATGACAAGATAAAAAAAATCAGTTTGTTTGGGCATTTCTTTTCTATGTTAATTTTTTTTACTTTAATTTTTATTGGAGGATTGGAAGAAATGATTTGCATCATAATGGTATTACCTATAATAGCTATAGTACTTTTTCTAGGGGTGTTTGTAAAGTTTTTGTTGTCTAAGCTAAGGCATAGTACTAAATTATAAGTACTAGTAGGAGTTTTATTGTACCCTTTTTATTCTAATTTTCTTTGATTTGTGTAATTAGAATTACTAAGCTAAGTGAAATTTTGTTTCTTTGCAGCGTTTTTTAAAGTACCTATGCTTAATTTTGGTGACACCCTTTTTCATCCCTTACAAAATGCTTCTAAGCATGCTTTACCCGAAGCATTTACTTTCCCGTTTTATTATGAACCACATCCGTTAAGTATAGAAGCGGCAGAAACCTTACAGGCTTATTTAGAATCCCAAACCGATTTTAAGCATAATTTTGGATTGGATGCCACAATGGGAGGAAGTCCAGTTGGTAAGATGTTTGGTGTAATGGTGGTTAAAGATATTAAAGGGGATTTGGGGTTTCTGGCAGCCTTTTCTGGAAAGTTAACCGATAGCAATGATATAAATGGGTTTGTACCTGCTATATACAATACTCTAAATGAAGTGGGGTTCTATAAAAAGGGTGAGGCTAAGCTGAATGAAATGAACGCTACTATTGAGGCCTTCGAGAATGCTTCGGAGCTGCAAAAGGCAATAGCACAATTAAACGAGGATAAGGAAATTTACCAAGGTGAATTACAGACTCTTAAATCTGAAATTAAAGTTAAGAAGCAGCAGCGTAAGCAGCAGCGTGAGAAAGCTAAAGAAATAGTGCCGGCACAGGAATATGAAAAGCTGGTAGAAGAGTTAAAACATGAGAGTATTAGCTATCAGTTGCGTTTAAAGCGTTTAAAATTATACTGGGAAGCCAAGATACAGGAAGATAAAGATGTTTTAAACGTTTTAAAGCAGCCTATAAGGGAATTAAAACAAAAGCGAAGTGAGCTATCGGCATCCTTGCAAAAGCGCATACATGAACAGTATAAATTTTTAAACGCCAAAATAGAGACTAAAGATTTACTTGCTATTTTTAAGAAGACTAAAGCATCGGTTCCTCCGGCTGGATCTGGTGAATGTGCAGCTCCTAAATTGTTTCAGTATGCTTACAGAAATAATTTAACGCCTATTTGTATGGCAGAATTTTGGTGGGGTTTATCACCAAAATCTGAAGTGCGAAAACACAAACACTATTATCCTTCCTGTAGAAGTAAATGTGAACCTATTTTGGGGCATATGATGGAAGGATTGCCAGTTGATGAAAACCCCATTGAAAAGGCTGTTAAGTTTGATGGATTTTTAGATGTTATTTATGAAGACGATCATTTGTTGGTCGTTAATAAACCTCATGAGTTTTTATCTGTGCCAGGAAAAACATTAAAAGAATCGGTGCTTACCCGAATGCAATGTTATTTGCCAAATGCCACAGGCCCTTTATTAGTACATCGTTTAGATATGTCTACTTCAGGACTCTTATTGGTTGCCAAAAATGAGCATGTACATAAGCAGTTGCAGAGACAGTTTATAGAACGTACCATACAAAAGCGCTATGTAGCATTGTTAGATGGACGTATTAAAGCAAATAAAGGGAGTATTAGTCTGCCTTTACGGGTTGATTTAGATAACAGGCCTCAACAGTTGGTTTGTTATGATTACGGTAAACCAGCTAAAACAATGTATGAAGTATTAGCTGTTGAAAATGGAAAAACCCGTGTTTATTTTTATCCTTTAACCGGACGTACACATCAGTTAAGGGTGCATGCAGCCCATGTAGATGGTTTAGAAGCGCCTATAGTTGGGGATGACCTATACGGTGTAAAAGGAGACCGTCTTCATCTACATGCCGAGTTATTGCGCTTTACGCACCCTATAACCAAGAAAACACTTAACATACAGAGTAAGGCTCCTTTTTAGGGTTTAAGTAAAACACAAGTGCACAGTGCTTTATTTGTGTATTTTTAGATTAGAAAAAGTATTGTGGTAATTATAAAATACCTGTGAATTTTATGAAATATAAATGCATAATATTTGATTGTGATGGTGTACTCGTTGATAGCGAAGAAATTTCAAATGAAGTATTGATTGAAATGATGGATGCTATTGGCGTAAAAATGGAAATGGAATATGCGATGGAAAATTTTACTGGGAAATCACTGAATAGCATTTTAAAATTTATAGAAAGCCTGATTGACAAAAAAGTGCCAAGTCATTTTGAAAAGGAGTTTAGGGAACGCACTTTTAAACGTTTTAAAACAGATTTAAAGCCAATAAAAGGAATACATACTTTATTGGAAAAAATTTCTGTTCCGTATTGTGTGGCTTCTAGCGGACCGACAGAAAAAATAAAACTGAATTTAGCAACAACTGGTTTGATAGGAAAGTTTGAAAATAGAATATTTAGCTCATACGAGATTGGAAGCTGGAAACCAAGTCCCGAAATTTTTGAATATGCAGCAAGTGAAATGGGGTTCAAGCCTAGCGAATGTGCCGTTATTGAGGATAGTATTTATGGGGTAATTGCAGCAAAAAGAGGCGGGTTTGATGTTTTTGGCTTGGCAAATGGAAAAAAACAATATGAATTTGAAAATGAGGGAGCCACAGTATTTTTCGAAATGGAAAAATTGATAGACTTGCTAGAGGTGTAAAGATGCTGTGAGTAGCAGATTTACGCCCTGCCAGTTTTTAAATTATAAAGAAAGTAATAAGCTAAGCCCTAGTCCCTTATTGTTTTGTTTTCCATTCAAATCTTTAATGATATCTTGCATGCCATATTCATAATAGAGTTCTAGTTCAAGTTCATTGTCAGATCCAATAAAGTGGGATAAACCAAAGCGTATACCATAATCATTACTGCTTAAGTTTTTATTCTCTTTATTCAGCCTAAAAGCATAATAAGGAGAAACCATAGCTCTAATGCCTCCTTGTGTATGTATCAATGAACCATTTAGTATTTTTATTCCAAATTCAACAGGAAAACGTAAATAGTTGATTGAAAAATTCCTAACTCCCTTGGAATTAAATCCGAATCCGGTCCTAAATAAGTATAAATCATTAACTTCTTTAGAATAAAATAAGTCTGCGGTAAATCCATTTCTGTGGTCAAACTCGCCATTGTTCATAATATTTCTAACTATGCCTAGGCGTAATCCATACCCTGGGTCAATGTGTGTTGTTTTTTGCTTAGGCTTATCAACGATTATGGGAATATTAGTTCCTTTCAATGTTAGAAATTCTATGAAATCTCCTTTTTTACGAGATCCCGTTTGGGTTTTTAATAATTCATTTTTGGGAGTCAATACCACATAGTATGGTATGCCAGTGTTGTTATATTCTTTAGCTGATTTTGCTCCTTTTTGTGTATCTCTGTTAATTTCTACAGCAATATAATTTTTGTTGATTAGGTCTATTATTTCTCGATCAGTATGTATGTATTTTTTCATCCAATTGCATGGGCCGCACCAGGGGGCAGTGAAGAATAAAAGTACTTTTTTGTTCTCGTTTTTAGCTTTTATAAAGGCTTTTTTTAAGGATAATTTATTAAAGATATTGTTTTCTTGTGGGAGCCTTACTTCAATTCGATATGCCAATGTAATATCATTTCTTGGTTGCCCTTTCCAAGAACCTATAGCTTCTTTTTCAATCTTTAAATCAATAACATTACTTGTCTTTTGCAAAGCGGGAAAAAATAGTTTGTAACTTATTTCGTTTTTGTCATTTAAAGGTGTTTTAGATCCTAATGAAATGCCTTCACTTTTTAAGACAAACATTTTTTTATTACTGTCTTCGTCTGAAATATATGTGGTTTTGGGAATGGTAATCCAGTTTTTTTCTTTATTTCTACTGGTAATATGAAGTATGGTTTCCGTTTCGTTTAATTCAATTTTTTTAATTAAAGTGTTCTTTTTGTATATCCTACTGTATTTAGGGTTTTCGATAATTTCTTGGGAAAATATGTTTATACAAATAAAGGTGATAGCATAACATAACAACTGTTTTTTCATATTGAGATCGTTTATATTTTTTGTTTTTTTAATACAATTCTTAATTCCATTTGCATTTTATTTTAGTCCCTGTTGTACTGTGAAAAACTTTTAATGTCTTATTAAACTAAAATGTTTTAACGGTTAAAATGAAAATTAAGTATGTGAGAAAAATATTGTAATTATCAAAAATAACCAGCGTTGTAGGTTTTTTTTAATCAACTTTAATATTGAAGAGCCATTGATATATAATCGGAGCATCAAAAAATGTTGCTTCAGATGGCTTTTTGGGAATAGTTTAATGGGACAAAATAGTCATAACAGTGATTGAATGGGGGCAATTGGTTTTGCTAGTAGAGCTTTTAGGTTATTTTTGCATAGGCATAAATTTCTATAAATAGCAAAAAAGGAGCTGTCTTTTTTAGACAACTCCTTTTTAATCAAAAAGAATTCTTCGACGCTCTGCTCTGCGTCGGGGTTTCCGTTGAAATTGTCATTCCCGTGAAATCGAAGATTCATGAATACAAAAAATTTAAAATATTGTATATGAATAAAACGGGAATCTAAATACAGAATTTCGGTTTTTGACCTTGTGAGGTCAAAATGAAACGAGCGAAATACCCCTACGGCTCTGCCTCGGGATAGTTCGTTTCAAGAAATTCTTTATTTCCATGGAACAACTAAATCTAATCGACCGTTGTTGCATTTAGTTTTTTGCTCCATACCTCACCGTTAGGGTAACTATAGGTTTCTAGCGATTCTGGTTTCATGGTAATACTGTATCCTGGTTGTTTAGGTGGCATATAAGCCCCGTTTTTAATCACTACGGGCTCGAAAAAGTGCTCATGTAAATGGTCTACAAATTCAATAATTCGACCTTCTGTTGTTCCGCTTACAGCAATATAATCAATCATAGATAAGTGTTGTACGTATTCACATAAACCTACACCTCCGGCATGCGGACATACGGGTACATTGTATTTGGCAGCGATGAGCAAAATAGCTAATATTTCATTAACACCACCAACACGACAGCTATCTATTTGGCAAATTTGAAGCGCATTTGCTTGTATAAGTTGCTTAAAAATAACACGGTTTTGACAGTGTTCGCCCGTTGCTACCTTTATGGGAGACACGGCCTTTGCTATTTTAGCATGTCCCAAAATATCATCTGGACTAGTGGGCTCTTCAATCCAATACGGATTGAATTTTTTTAAGGAAGCCATATTTTCAATAGCCTCGTCTACATCCCATTTTTGGTTGGCATCCATCATTAATTGAAGGTCGTCACCAATTTCTTCACGAATAATGGCAGCACGACGCATATCGTCTTGTAAATCGGAGCCAACTTTTATTTTCATGTGTTTAAAACCTTCAGCTTTAGCTTCACGGCATAAACGGCGCATTTTCTCATCAGAATAGCCTAACCAGCCAGCCGAAGTAGTGTAAGCAGGATAACCATTTTCCAATAAATTCGCAATGCGTTCATGTTTAGTAGTTTCTTGCTTTTTTAATAACTCCAATGCTTCATTTGGTCTAATCGCATCGGTTATATAAGTGAAATCTATACAGGAAACAAATTCCTCTGGAGACATGTCGGCAATTAATCTCCATAGTGGTTTACCTGCTACTTTAGCATATAAATCCCAAACAGCATTTACTACAGCACCAGTAGCCAAATGTATAACGCCTTTTTCTGGGCCTAACCAGCGCAATTGGCTATCGCTTGTAATCATTTTCCAAAACGCACCCATGTTTTGCGTAAATGATTCTAAAGATTTGCCCACTACCAAATGCGATAACGCATTGATGGCCGCTACACATAACTCGTTACCACGACCAATGGTAAATGTTAATCCATGTCCTTCAAACTCTGGGTGATTGGTCTTTAAAATAACATATGCAGCAGAATAATCTGGATCTGGATTCATGGCATCAGAACCATCCAAGGCATCACTTGTAGGGAACCTTACGTCCTTACTAAGCAACTCAGTTATTATTATAGGTGTATTCATAATTTATTTAATAAGTGTCTATGGCAAAACTAGGGTATCTTTAAGATTGTTTCTACTAATTTAACAACTCTTGCTAATACTTTTTTTGCTTTTTAAACAAGTACGCTCGTACCATAGGTTTGTTGGTTATTTTATCGAAAAAATAAAGATAAAGCGTTACTTTTTACGGCTATTTTTATGTTTTAAAGAAAACTGGCTTATGTTTTTTCTTGTTTATTGGCTTTTGGTGAAATTTCAATAACATCTTATAACATCAAGGCTCATTGTTATTTCAAAATTGAATTTGATATGATAAAAGTCATATTTTAATAGTCCTGTATGGCTGAACTTTGTGTAAGAATTTAAAAGGTAAATCACAATGAGGGAGTTTAAAAATATAAGTTCAGGTATTTGGAGTTTGCTAGTAACTTTCCTTTTTATAACACAAGTAAGCGCCCAAGAGTTTAGTTTAATAAATGGTGAATCTTCTTTAACAGTTTTTGGAACTTCTAGTTTGCACGATTGGCATATAGAAGCAGAGGCACAAAGTGGTAGTATTGAGTTTAGAGATGCGAGCAATTGTGTGATAAAAGCTTGTCGGGTTAAAATAGTATCAGAGAGTTTGAAGAGCGGAAAGAGGTCTATGGATAAGAATACTTTTAAAGCTTTAAAAACAGATGATTATCCAAATGTGTTGTTTCAGTTAGTTGAGGTAAAAGAGTTGGAAGACAAGGGAAATGGCAAATTTAAGGTTAGAACTATAGGAGATTTAACAATTACAGGAGTTAAAAAGCGGTTAGATTTAGATTTTATAGTTGAGATAACCGATGAAAAAGTGAGTTTAACAGGAGAAAAAAATATAAAAATGACAGACTTTAATATTGACCCGCCAACGGCATTGTTTGGAACGATCACAACAGGAAACGATTTAACCATAAAATTCACAACAATTTTTAGATAAACAATAGAATAACTTAATACTAAATTTAAATATCATGAAATCAATTTTAAAAAGATCAATGTTATTGATAGCCATATTAACCGGATTTAGTTTTTATGCGCAAAACAGAAGTTTAGATAACTATAGGGATCCAGACCAACGAGGCGTTAATGTCTTTGAGCCAGCTAAGGATACTGTTTCTACATATGATGGGGTTAAGGTAAGACTTGGAGGGGCTTCTACATTACAATTCCAAGCCTTGTCACAGGAAAATTCAAATAGCGACATTACACTTACAGATTTAGGATCTAATTTTAACCTAGCAACAGCAAACTTAGATTTAGATGTCGCTTTATATGATGGTGTTAGAATGCATTTGCGTACCTATTTGTCTTCACAACATCACACAGAAGCCTATGTTAAAGGCGGGTATATCCAAATAGATAAATTAGACTTTATCAGTGAAGGGTTTGCAGAAGATCTAATGAAGTACGTTAGAATTAAAATTGGACATATGGAAAATAACTATGGTGATGGTCACTTTAGAAGAAGTGATAACGCCATGGCATTACACAATCCTTTTGTTGGGAATTACATTATGGATGCCTTTACTACCGAAGTAGGAGCAGAGGTATATTATCTTAATAAAGGTTGGTTAGGTATGCTCGGATTAACTAACGGGAAATTAAATCAAAATGTAACCGATAAAGATCAAACAAGCCCATCGTTTTTAGCAAAGTTTGGATATGATAAACAAGTTAATGATGACTTCCGTTTCCGTTTAACAGGATCGTTATTCCACAGTGCTCATAATAATGCCAGAGGTATCTACCTTTATAGCGGTGATAGAGCAGGATCTCGTTATTATACTGTAATGAATGGAAAAGATATTAATGGGGACGCTGTAGGGGACAGTTTTAGAGCAGGTAGAATCAATCCAGACTTAAAAAATGAGATGACAGCCTTCATGATCAACCCATTCTTAAAATATAAAGGATTGGAATTCTTCGGAATTATTGAATCAGCCAAAGGTAAAAAAGTTAGTGAAACCAACGATAGAACTTGGAATCAAGTATCAGGTGAGTTGCTTTACAGATTCGGAAATAAAGAAAACTTATACTTAGGAACACGTTATAATACCGTTAATGGTGAGTTAGCAAGTGGAGATGATGTTACTGTAAACAGATTCCAATTAACAGCAGGTTGGTTTATGACCAAGAATATCTTAATGAAAGCTGAGTATGTTAACCAAGAATATAACGATTATCCTAATTCCGATATTCATTATGAAGGTAAGTTTAATGGTTTAGTTTTAGAAGCAGCCATTAGTTTTTAAAATGTAATAGTGAATAAACTAATAATTAGTAAAGCCTCTGGGTAATATGACTGTAATTTGGCATATGTTCAGGGGCTCATTTTTTAGAATCAGATCGAAAATAGTAACTTTGTTAGTGTAACAACTGATGGTAAAGGTGAAATGAACATTCATAAATTTCATTCGGTAGCCAGGTCTGATAATTGAGAAGCAAAAGAAATAAACAGATGAAGCGGATTGTTTTTATAGTTATAATTATGACATTGTTGGCTTTTACGGAAAAGAGGAATACAACCTTGGTTGTTATAACACATGAAAGCTCCCTGTTTGTAAAAGGATCTACCAACATTAATAGTTTTACATGTTATTATAATATTAATCAATTGGTAAAACCAATTCCTGTTTTTTTTGAAAAAAAGGATGGTAAAATCGTTTTTACTAAAGCAACCCTGATTTTAGACAATGTGCATTTCGATTGTGGTCATAAAGGTATGAACAATGATTTTCAAGAGTTGTTGAAATCAGAAATGTATCCTCAAATATTCCTTACCCTAAAGGGAATTAAAAAAGGCACATTAAATAAAAACATTGTTCAAGCAGATTTGGATTTAAACATAGCAGGTGTTACAAGATCGTATACAGTTCCTGTTAAATTGGATGCAGGTAAAAGTATGAATGTTGAAGGGATCTTGAATTTAAGGATTAGTGATTTTAACCTAGAACCACCCAAAAAATTTCTGGGTTTAGTGGTGGTGAAAGATGCCATTGAAATCAATTTTCAACTTCAACTTAAAGAAATATAACTTCTAAGAGACTGTTTAAAATTCGTTTTTGAAATTAGTTATAGGTCATTTTTTTGCCAATTAAGGCTTTTAAACCGGAGTTTAGCAGCGCTAAATGAGGATTTTCATAACGAAAAGTGGTGAAAAAAGGGGGATAACAAAACCAAAAGGTGGAATTTAAACAGTCTCTAAAAGATTCTTGTCTTTTTTATTAACTTTGTAGCCTTTAATTAATTAGATGGGCACTAGAAAAAAAGTAGCATTTTATACATTAGGATGTAAATTGAATTTTTCTGAAACTTCAACGATAGCAAGGGGATTTACTAACGAAGGTTTTGATCGTGTAGATTTTTCAGAAAAGGCAGATATTTATGTTATTAATACCTGTTCGGTAACCGAAAATGCCGACAAACGCTTTAAATCTATAGTAAAGCAAGCGCATAAAAGCAATCCAGATGCTTTTGTTGCGGCAATTGGTTGTTATGCGCAACTTAAGCCACATGAATTGGCAGATGTTAATGGTGTAGATTTGGTTCTTGGTGCTACCGAAAAGTTTAATTTAACAAGTTATATAAACGATTTATTAAATCAGCCGAACCGTAATCGAGGCATAGGAGAGGTGCATTCCTGCGATATTGAAGACGCCGATTTTTATGTAGGTTCCTATTCAATAGGCGATCGTACCCGAGCCTTTTTAAAGGTACAGGATGGCTGTGATTATAAATGTACTTACTGTACTATTCCTTTGGCACGAGGTATTTCAAGAAGTGACAGCTTGAAGAATGTATTGCAAAATGCCAGGGAGATATCTGAACAAAACATTAAAGAGATCGTTTTAACAGGTGTTAACATTGGTGATTATGGTAAAGGAGAGTTTGGAAATAAAAAACACGAGCACACCTTTTTTGAACTTGTTCAGGCTTTAGATATGGTTGATGGCATTGAACGTTTGCGTATTTCGTCTATAGAACCTAATTTGTTAAAGAATGAAACGATAGACTTTGTTTCGTCAAGTAAGTCTTTTGTGCCACATTTTCACATTCCGTTACAAAGTGGTAGCAATACCATTCTTAAAAAAATGAAACGCCGCTATATGCGTGAATTATATGTAGATCGTGTATCGAGAATAAGGGAGGTAATGCCACATGCCTGTATTGGTGTAGATGTTATTGTTGGATTTCCGGGGGAAACAGATACACATTTTCTTGAAACCTATAATTTTTTAAACACGCTCGATATTTCTTATTTACATGTGTTCACCTATTCTGAACGCGATAACACCGAAGCAGTTGGAATGGATGGTGTAGTACCAATGAAGGTCAGGAGTAAGCGAAGTAAGATGCTACGCGGTTTATCGGTTAAAAAGCGTCGCGCATTTTATGAAAGTCAATTAGGAAGCTTCCGTAAAGTGCTCTTCGAAAGTGAAAATAAGGAAGGATATATCCATGGCTTTACAGAAAACTATGTAAAGGTAAAAACACCGTGGAATCCAGAATTAGTAAATACGTTACATGATATTGAATTAACCAAAATTGATGACGACGGTTTGGTTCGATTTGAGTTCGCAAATGTATATTGCAGCTAGTTTACACTATTGATTTACAGGTTTAACCGAATTTTGTACATCTTACCCGATTTTTTGTACAAATAACGTATTGACTTTTATTTTTACTTCATATAATCCCCAAATTGTATGAAAAAATTAGTTTCAATATGTTACTTAGCCTGTTTGTTGGTATTCTTTTCTAGTTGTAGTAGTGATGATGTCGATGTTGCTCTTGAAGGAACTTGGAATCTGTCCGCTTGGCAGGTAAACACCCCAATGGATTTAAATAGTGATGGTGTAAAAAGTACTAACCTACTAACAGAGTTTGGTTATTTAAATAATTCAACTTTAGTCATTACCGACAATTTTAACGGAAGTATTTTTTATTCGGCATTACATGTTTCATTTAATGCTGTGGCAGAAGGTGAAATGTTGACTTTCATGTCTACTTCGGTTACAGATTCAGATAATGCACCACTCCCTTTTACTTATACCAAAAGTGATAATACTATTGTTGTCGATGCAGATATTACACTTAATAAAGTTGGAGGTAGCTCGGTTTTAACATTTAAAGATAATACGCTTACAATGGAAGTTGCTAACGGGTTTGTGGTTAAGGATAGTGAAACGTCAGAAACTATTCTTTCTCAAGACGTGACCTATGTATTCACAAAAGGATAAGATTGTGTGCTTCTCGTTACACCAATTTAAAAAAAAATGATGTTTTTTGTATGCTGACAAAAGGCATATATTATGTGCGTAAACTTAAATTTGAATAAGAATTAGTCTGCTCTTAGGAATATATTAGGCATCAATAAACAACCTTTGCTTCCAATAAGCAGAGGGCTTTTCCGTACTAGACTATTTTAAGTAAAACAGCTTAAATCCTTACGCCTACCGGTAGCATTCGTTTGTATTTTCTATTGCTTCTAACAAATTTAGCAATTTCAGGGCTTGTAGGGACAACACTTAAATTACGGTCTTCGATGTGTTTAAAAACAGCAGATAGAAATTCTTTACTAAAACCTTCGTCATTAATTTCTTCAGGAATAACAAGCTTTGTTAAAAAAATTTTGCGCTCTTGCAAGGAGTATTCAATTTTAGCTAAATGATCATCAACTTTAATTTCAAATTGGCGTAAGAAATCATTGTCTATTAATTCTGCAGCATCAATCATGGTGTGTATATGTTTTATTTCAATGGAATATTAATAGTGAGGACTATTTTATTAGCTTTGTGGTACAAATTTACAAAAAAAAAGTATCATTCTAAAGGAGAATTTAAGTTAATGCCTTATTAAATAAACTATTAGGTGCATTTTTATGCTTAAAGTGAAGTAGCTTTTATCGTTTGTGAAAATTTATTAGAATAAATGCCACAAGAGACAATTCATGTTTATTTGATGCCGGGCATGGCTGCCAGTCCAGTTATTTTTGAGCATATTAAATTGCCCGAGGATCGGTTTAAAATCCATTGGCTAGAATGGATAATGCCTTTAAGCAATAATGAATCGCTTTATGATTATGCCTTGCGAGTTTCTAGAAACATAAAACACGATGATATTGTATTATTAGGTGTGTCATTTGGAGGTGTCTTGGTTCAAGAAATTAGTAAACATGTCAAGGTTAAAAAGCTAATTATAGTTTCGAGTGTGAAAACTGTTAGGGAGTTACCTGTGCAAATGTTGTTGGCATGTAAAACAAAAGCTTACAAGTTAATCCCGACACAATTGGCTGCGAATATAGATGTACTAGCAAAATATGCTTTTGGAAGTAGCGTTGCAAAGCGAATGGATTTATATAAAAAATACTTATCTGTTAACGATCCAGAGTATTTAAGTTGGGCCATTAAGAATATGGTGTGTTGGAAGCAAGAGTCTTTTCAAGATGATATAGTGCATATTCATGGCGATAATGATGCAGTATTTCCAATAAAAAATATTGAAACGTGTATTACAGTAAAAAATGGTTCGCATATAATGATTATCAATAAATATAAGTGGTTTAACGAGCATTTGCCGGAAATCATTTTAAATACTTAATGGGCTCTTTCAATTATTTTTTTTAATTTTATACAAAACTTTTTAATGATGAAGATAGTAGAAAAAGCACTGGCGTTTGTGGGATTATTAAGTTTATCTGCCTTGTTTATTTATGCATTACAAGACGCTCCTACCGATGAGAATTTTGAAACAAAACTCATAAACGATTATAACGTTTATGCATTACAGGTACCCGAAAATTTAGACTTTGCTGGTGAGCCTATGCCTTTAAAGAACCCTGATATTCTGGAACGTATGGATAGGGAGTTATTGGTTAATACTTATTGGCAGTCTAATGGTTTGCTTATGTTCAAAAGAGCTAAAAAATACTTTCCGGTTATGGAACCCATTCTGGCAAAGTATGGTGTGCCCGATGATTTTAAGTATTTAGCAGTGATAGAAAGCGGTTTGACCAATGCTGTATCGCCGGCAGGAGCCAGGGGAGTATGGCAAATCATGAAGTCTACTGGAAGAGAAAATGGCTTAGAAATTAACACGAATGTAGACGAAAGGTACAACTTAGAGAAAGCAACCGAAGTCGCTTGCAAATACCTATTAAAATCGAAAGAACAACTGGGGTCTTGGACACTGGCAGCAGCAGCATATAATGCAGGAAACGCAGGTGTCTCAAGACGTTTAAGTGAACAGAATGTTGCTAGTTATTATGATTTATTATTAGGAGAAGAAACCGGGCGTTACCTCTTTAGAATAGTAGCATTGAAAGAAATTTTAACACATCCTACAAAGTATGGTTTTAATTTCAGGGAGAAAGATTTGTATAGCAATGTGCCAACATATAAAGTTGAGGTCGATACTGCTGTAACCAATTTTTCAAAGTTTGCCGAAAACTTTGGGATCAATTATAAAATTCTAAAGCTTCATAACCCTTGGTTAAGAGAAGGCCACCTTAATAACAAGTCCAGAAAGCAATATTTTATCGATATTCCCAAAGAGGGGTATTATGATGTACAGTAAACTAACTCGATGAAAGTACACGAAGCATTTAAATCTCGATTATCGAGTAAATCTGGAAATGCTTGAACTAGTTCTGTAAAAATATAAGCTGTCTAATTTTAGGCAGCTTTTTTATTTGTTTTGATGTGCTTCTAAAAGATATTGATAGGTAACTATCATACCCAGCATTGGTCTTCAAACATTTTATACTTTATAAGATTCAAAAAAATGAAATCAAAAGACCGAAGTATCTAGAAAAAACAAGGCAACCATAAATCGATTTATGGTTGCCTTGTTTTATTATTATATGTATAGCCGTTTTAACCTCTTCTTTTCTGCTGTCTAAGTGAACCACCCGCTCCATAATGTTGATTAGGCATTTGTGCACGCTTCATATTATCTTTCATCATTTTAATTTGGTCTGTAAGCATACCACGCTTATCTAATTTTTGAGCCTCAGATAAGAGTCTTTGTGCTTCTTGCTTTCTACGTTTAGAAAAGGCAATGCCCGATAGGTTAAGTTTTGCCATGGCAAGGTCGTGATCCATCGATAGCCCTAAAGCTATTGCTTTCTTAAAGTATTTTTCCGCTTCATTCATATTGGTTTGTGAAACCATAATACCATGTAGGTAATTATAATAACCTTGCTGTTTTTTAACTAGTGCCGCTTCAGGATTTTTAATTTTGTTGAGCCATTTTTTAGCACCTTCAAAATCTTGTTTGCGCAATCTTAAAAAAGCCAATAAAATAAATTCATTCTTAAAATAAAGAAATACAAAAATCAAGGATAATAATATAAACATGATACCATTACCTACATACCCCTCTGTGAATTGATAAACTGCAAAAGCATTGATACCAGCCGCAATAATTAGTTTTATAATTTTATTGTACATTTTGACGTAATTTAAATAGGTGTTTTAGACACTTAATATCTTGTAAATAGTGCCTTTTAATTTAGACTGCAAAGAAACTAATTTTTTATTTAATTTACCCCATGCGATTTTAATAAATAAGGGAGTAAATTCACCTTCAGTAACTAGTGTTTTATAGTACTGGATCAAAAAAAATAAGCTTATAAAAATATTTTTTAAATAAGGTTTGTCAAAGTGAAAACTCTTTGTATATTTGCACTCAGTTTTGGAAAAACACCAAATTAAAGATAATACATTCAGATTTAAAGATACAAGGTAATGAGTAAAAGAACGTTTCAACCATCAAAAAGAAAGAGAAGAAACAAGCATGGTTTTAGAGAGCGAATGGCTTCTGCTAACGGTAGAAAAGTCCTTGCTCGTAGAAGAGCTAAGGGAAGAAAAAAACTTTCTGTATCTTCTGAAACAAGACATAAAAAATAATGATTTTTCATTGTTAATAATTTAAAGGTGTTGCTTATGTGTAACGCCTTTTTTTATATCTGGTCATCACCTAGCAATTTTAAAATTATATAAAGACAAAACAATACAGTAAAAATGCCAAAAAATTCAAAACTTAAATCTATTTTAATTATTGGTTCGGGACCTATTGTTATCGGACAAGCTTGTGAATTTGATTATTCTGGATCTCAAGCCTTAAGATCATTAAGGGAAGATGGAATTGAAACCATTCTTATAAACTCGAATCCAGCAACTATTATGACAGATCCTTCTATGGCGGATCATGTTTATTTGTTGCCCCTCAATACTAAATCCTTAATTAAAATTTTAAAAGAACACCCACAAATAGATGCAGTATTACCAACTATGGGAGGTCAAACAGCATTGAACCTCTGTATAGAAGCAGATGAAAAAGGTATTTGGGAAGACTTTGGTGTTGAAATCATTGGTGTTGATATTGATGCAATAAACATTACGGAAGATAGAGAGCAATTTAGGGAGCTAATGCTTAAAATAGGCATTCCTATGGCGCCACAAGCGACCGCAACTTCTTATTTAAAGGGAAAAGAAATTGCGCAAGAATTTGGGTTTCCTTTAGTTATTAGAGCATCCTATACACTTGGAGGTGCTGGTGCTTCTTTTGTACATAAAGAAGAAGATTTTGATGAGTTGCTAACACGTGGTTTGGAAATTTCTCCAATTCACGAGGTAATGATCGATAAAGCATTAATTGGTTGGAAGGAGTATGAGTTAGAGTTGTTAAGAGATGCTAACGATAATGTGGTAATTATCTGTTCTATAGAAAATATGGATCCTATGGGGATCCATACTGGAGATTCAATTACTGTAGCACCTGCAATGACCTTAAGCGATAGAACCTATCAAAGAATGCGGGACATGGCAATCCATATGATGCGCAGCATTGGTGATTTTGCAGGGGGGTGTAATGTGCAGTTTGCAGTAAGTCCAGATGAGAAAGAGGATATAATAGCCATCGAAATAAACCCACGTGTATCACGCTCATCTGCCTTGGCCAGTAAGGCAACAGGATATCCTATTGCAAAAATAGCGGCTAAATTGGCTATTGGGTATAACTTGGACGAATTAAGTAACCAAATTACGAAGTCTACATCGGCCTTATTCGAACCAACTTTAGATTATGTAATCGTAAAAATACCACGTTGGAATTTTGATAAGTTTGAAGGATCCGATCGAACTTTAGGGCTTCAAATGAAATCTGTTGGAGAGGTTATGGGAATTGGACGTTCATTCCAAGAAGCTTTACACAAGGCTACGCAGTCACTTGAAATTAAGCGTAATGGATTAGGAGCGGATGGTAAAGAAAATAAAAATTACGATCAGATTATAGAGAAGTTAACCTATGCTTCTTGGGATCGTGTATTTATAATTTATGATGCCATAGCTAAAGGTATTCCATTAAGTAGAATCCATGAGATTACCAAAATTGATATGTGGTTCTTGAAACAATATGAGGAATTGTATTTGCTTCAAAACGAAATATCTACATATACTATCGATTCCATAGAAAAAGAACTGTTGTTAGAGGCTAAGCAAAAAGGGTATGGTGACAGACAGATTGCACATATGCTAGGTTGTTTAGAAAGTCAGGTGTATAATAAGCGGGAAGCGCTTGGTATTAACAGGGTTTACAAGTTAGTAGATACTTGTGCCGCAGAATTTAAAGCACAAACACCTTATTATTATTCTACGTTCGAAAGCGATATGGAAACAGCCGATGGAAAGCGTTATGCAGATAACGAAAGTGTGGTTTCCGACAAGAAAAAAGTAATAGTTTTAGGATCAGGGCCCAATAGAATAGGACAAGGTATTGAATTTGATTATTGTTGTGTACATGGCGTTTTGGCAGCAGCAGAAGTAGGATACGAAACCATTATGATTAACTGTAATCCAGAAACCGTTTCAACCGATTTCGATACAGCAGATAAGCTATATTTCGAGCCTGTTTTTTGGGAGCATATATACGATATAATCAAACATGAAAAGCCAGAAGGTGTAATTGTTCAGCTAGGTGGACAAACGGCTTTAAAGCTTGCAGAAAAGTTATCGCGATATGGTATAAAGATATTAGGAACAAGTTTTGAAGCCTTAGATTTAGCTGAGGACAGAGGTTTGTTTTCAAACTTGTTAAAAGAAAATAATATACCTTATCCTAAATTTGATATTGCTACAACGGCTGATGAAGCTTTAGCAATAGCCGATGTACTAGATTTTCCAATTTTAGTGCGTCCGTCCTATGTTCTAGGAGGTCAAGGAATGAAAATCGTTATCAATAAAGCTGAACTTGAAAAGCATGTGGTTGATTTGTTGAGTAAAATGCCAGACAATAAATTGCTTTTAGATCATTATTTAGATGGTGCCATTGAGGCTGAAGCCGATGCTATATGTGATGGAGAAGATGTTTACATTATTGGTATCATGGAGCATATCGAGCCTTGTGGTATTCATTCAGGTGATAGTAACTCTACATTGCCTCCGTTTAACCTTGGTGACCTGGTAATGCAGCAAATAAAAGACCATACAAAGAAGATTGCTCTGGCATTAAATACTGTGGGATTAATCAATATTCAGTTTGCTATAAAGGACGATACAGTTTTTATTATTGAAGCAAACCCAAGAGCATCCAGAACAGTGCCATTTATAGCAAAGGCATATGGAGAACCTTATGTAAACTATGCTACTAAAGTAATGTTGGGCGATAAAAAGCTTAAAGATTTTAACTTCAATCCGAAATTGGAGGGCTATGCTATAAAACAACCTGTATTCTCTTTTAACAAGTTCCCTAATGTAAATAAGAAATTGGGACCAGAAATGAAAAGTACAGGAGAAAGCATCTTATTTATAGACAGTTTAAAAGACGACGCGTTTTACGATCTGTATTCCAGAAGGAAAATGTATTTAAGTAAATAACTTAAACAACAAATATATAAAGCCGCTTTAAGCGGCTTTTTTTGTACATAATTTTTGAGTAATAGCCAGCTCTCGTAAAATTATAATACTCATGCTCATTTTAAATTATGTTTAGTAAGTATACACCCTTTTATAATAAAAGGTATAAAATTTAATCGAAAAGAATTCCTCGAGGCTCTGCCTCGGGGTTTCCATTGAAATTGTCATTCCCGTTAAAACGGAAATCTAAATAACAGAATTTCGATTTTTGACCGAAAAGGTCAAAATGAAACGAGCTAAACCTGTACTGAGCATTCTAAGTGTACCCCTATGGCTCTGCCTCGAGGATGCTTCGTTCCAAGAAATTTTTTTATTAGTGGATTGGTATTTAATTTTATTAAGGCGCCATATTCTTCGTTATGAAGCTTGGTAAAACAATAAAGGGCTGACATACAATGTCAACCCTTTACTAAAAAACTAAACTAACTCTAATATAATCTCATATTATGTTACAAATATAGCAAGCTACTGGGGTTAGGGCTACTAATTATTAAACCAGATGTGATACTTTTTTTGCCTTTTTTAAATTTTTGAAAGAAAATTAAGTCACGAATAAGGGGAGGATTTACAAAACTATATATATACTGACTGCGAGGTAAAAAAATATTTATATTTGTATACATTCAATCGTTTGAACTGTCGTTGCGTTATTCTAAGACATAAGGTTGTTATGGCAAAAATAGTATAGGTCGTGGTGACATTTATAGTAGCGCTAATCATTATGACTAACTAAATTTGTATGAATACTTAAAAATTACCTGTTTTAAGGTTTTCTTAGAGAATTAAGTAAGATTCAAATAATTATAATTATTAATCTGTAAATAAGGTTTTGGGATTAAAATCTGAAAATTTATAAATTACTTAGAGACTGTTTAAAATTCGTTTTTGAAATTTGTTATAGGTCATTTTTTTGCCAATTAAGGCTTTAAAACCGGAGTTTAGCAGCGCTAAATGAGGATTTTCATAACGAAAAGTGGTGAAAAAAGGGGCATAACAAAACCAAAAGGTGGAATTTAAACAATCTCTTAACATATTAAAATTAAAATAACAATGTCAATATTCAGTTTACAAGGAAAAACCGCTGTCATTACTGGTGGAGCTAGTGGTATAGGAAAAGCAATTACAACAGCATTTGCGAAGCAAGGTGCTCAAGTACATATTTTAGAATTTAATGAAGAAAGCGGTAATTTAGCAGTAGAAGAAATTAATAATAATGGAGGTAAGGCGTATTTTTACCAATGCGACGTGTCTAATCACCAACAAGTAAAAGATGTTATAAATACTATAGCTGCCCAACAGCCTATAGATATTTTAGTAAATAATGCTGGGATAGCCCATGTAGGTAATGTAGAGAATACAGAAGAATCCGATTTAGACCGTATTTATAATGTTAATGTAAAAGGCGTATATAACTGCATGCACGCCGTTGTCCCTAAAATGAAAGCAAACGGTGGAGGCGTTATTTTAAATATGGCTTCTATCGCATCATCGGTTGGAATTTCAGACCGCTTTGCGTATTCTATGTCTAAAGGTGCTGCACTTACTATGACCTATTCTGTTGCCAAGGACTATGTTAATGATGGTATTCGTTGTAATTGTATATCGCCAGCAAGAGTGCACACGCCTTTTGTAGATGGATTTATAAAGAAGAATTACCCAGGAAAAGAAGAAGAAATGTTTGAAGCCTTGTCAAAAACACAGCCTATTGGCCGTATGGGGAAGCCAGAAGAAATAGCCAACCTAGCACTTTATCTCTGTTCTGATGAAGCTTCCTTTATAACAGGAACAGATTTTCCAATAGATGGTGGATTCATAAAACTAAACGGGTAATGATTAAAAAGTATTTGTTAATTGTTGCATTTTTTAGTGCCGTTACGATAACGTTTTCACAACAAAATGGAAAGATAGACTATATTAAAGAGATTTCAGAAAGACCTTATCCAGAGTGGTTTAAGGGTGCTAAGCTAGGAATTTTTATCCATTGGGGATTATACTCCGTACCAGCCTATGGAAGTAAAGAATCTTATGGCGAGTGGTACTTAAGAGGGTTGCAGTTAGGCGATTCTTTGCGTACTAATTTTATGAAAGATACCTATGGTCAAAATTTCACCTATAAAGACTTTGCCCCGTTGTTTAAAGCAGAACTGTTTAATGCAGAAGAATGGGCCGGGTTTTTTAAAAAATCGGGTGCTAAATATGTTGTGTTGGTGTCTAAACACCACGATGGATATGCTTTATGGCCTAGTAAATATAGTAGAAACTGGAATTCGGTGGATGTAGGGCCTAAACGAGATATTGTTGGAGAACTAACAAATGCAGTAAAAAAATCAGGGTTAAAAATGGGACTGTATTATTCGCTTCCAGAGTGGAACCACCCATTACACCGATGGTATACCGATCCGCATGATAGCATTACAAACTATATAGACTCTTATATGGTACCTCAATTTAAGGAATTGATAAGTACTTATAAACCGTCTTTAATATTTGCAGATGGTGAATGGTTCAACTCTGCCAAGCAATGGCACTCGGCCGAATTGATTCACTGGTATTATAACTTAGTAGGTGACGAAGCTATTGTTAATAACCGTTGGGGACATGGTTTGGACACTGGATTTTTAACACCAGAGTACAGTGCAGGCATTAAGGTAACCGATAGGCCTTGGGCTGAAGTTCGAGGAATAGGGCGATCATTTGGTTTAAACAGAAATGAAACTTTAGAAGCCTATGGAAGTTCCCAAGATTTAATCCAACGCTTTATACACACAGTTGCCAATGGAGGTGGGATGATTATAAATGTGGGGCCAAAAGCAGACGGACAGATTCCGTTAATTCAGCAAGAACGCTTAATAGATTTAGGAAATTGGTTAAAAATAAATGGAGCTGCCATTTACGGAGCTACACCGTTTACGCGTCATGAAGAAGAAAAAGAGGTGTTTATGAATCGTATTGATTCTCAAATTAATTTTAATTGGGTGCGTAATTCACCAATGAAAGGAATTAGAGAAGACAATTTTTCAGCAAATTGGGAAGGTTATATAGTTGCCCCTCACAGTGGGAACTATACTTTTGAAGTCAAAGCAGATGATGAGGCCATTGTTTTAATAGACGGAAAACAAGTTATTAACCAAAATTATACGGCTGCTGGGTCGCAATCCGAAGTTATGGGAGCACAAACTAGTGCTACAACACAAGGTACAATTAAATTAAAGGAAGGAGTAGCCTATCCAGTTCAAATCAAATACAGGGAAAAGGATCTAAATGCTTCTATTGCCTTATTTTGGAAAACGAAGGGGAATGAAAAACAGTTAGTACCAGCTTCCGCTTTCTTTTTGGATGCAGAAAAGAAAGTACAAGGCTTAAATGCAACGTACAGCTCATTAAAAACATACTTGTGCTACACACAAAATAAGGATAAGATTTATGCAATTAGTTTTGAGTGGCCAGATGATACATTAAAGTTAACAATTCCAGACCCAGGATCTCAAGCAACGGTTAAATTATTGGGCTTAGACAGGGAATTACCCTGGACTTATACTAATGGACAAATGCATGTTGATACTAGCGGTATAAAGTATGCTGAAATGCCTACACACGATGCATGGACTTTTGAAATCGATAAAAACTAAATTATTATGAACCTATTAAAAAAACATTACCTGATAATTTTTCTTTTAGCATTAGCAGTTTGTTCTACTGTGAATGCTCAGGAAGCCTATAAACCCACTTGGGAATCCTTAGACTCTAGACCAATACCCGATTGGTTTCAAGATGCTAAGTTTGGAGTATTTATCCACTGGGGACCTTATTCGGTTCCAGCTTGGTCGCCAAAAGGAACTTACTCAGAGTGGTATCAATATTGGCTACAGAGTAAATCCCTTTTTGGTAATGGTAAGTTTAAAGGAGATGAAATAGTTAATTTTCATAATAAAACCTATGGAGAGGACTTTAGTTATTACGATTTTGGCGAGATGTTTAAAGCCGATCTGTTCAATCCCAATGATTGGGCTGAACTGTTTGAAAAAGCAGGAGCCAAATACATTGTATTGACCTCTAAACACCATGATGGGTTTACACTATGGCCTAACAAGCAAGCTAATGATAGAGGCTTTGCATGGAACAGCATGGAAGTAGGAGCCAAACGGGACTTGGTAGGTGAATTATCTGAAGCTGTAAAGAAAACCGACGTTAAAATGGGATTGTATTATTCACTTTATGAATGGTATCACCCATGGTGGCAAAAAGACAAAGAACGTTTTGTAGATGAGCATTTTATCCCACAGGTAAAAGATTTGGTAACCAAATACAGTCCTGACATATTATGGGCTGATGGTGAGTGGGATATGGAAGACGAGAAATGGAAATCAAAAGCGTTTTTAGCCTGGTTATTTAACGAATCTAATGTAAAAGAATCTATTGTTGTTAATGATCGTTGGGGAAAAGGTATAAGGAAGCACCACGGAGGTTATTTTACTACCGAATATGAAGCAGCTACTCCCGAATTCAACAAACCTTGGGAAGAATGTCGCGGTATGGGGTTCTCCTTTGGGTACAACCGTAATGAAGATGCACAAGATTACAATTCCCCAAAAGCATTGGTGTTAACCTTGGTAAATATTGTAAGTACAGGAGGAAATCTATTATTGGATATCGGTCCCGATGCTAGGGGTAGAATACCGGTAATTATGCAAGAACGCTTATTGCAAATAGGAAGTTGGTTGGAAACAAACGGAGAAGCTATTTATGGCACACGTCCTTGGAATAACTCTTTTCAGTGGTCTTTAGAAGGTGAAAAGAATTATATCCCTAAGCAACATTATTTGGGAGGTGATGTCATTTTAAAGCAAACCATCGATCCCGAACCAGGTTATGCTGTTAAAGAGCTGTTCTTTACACAAAATGACAAAGCCTATTATGCCATATTGCCAAAATGGAACGAAGAAGTAGTAATAAGAAATTTTAAAGCTTCAGAACAAGCAAAAATTTCATTGTTGGCAACGGGAGAAGTATTAAATGGAAAACAAGCTGGTGAAGATTTTATAATCGAATTGCCCAGCTACCAACCTAATAAAATGAAAGCAACGGATGTATATGCCTATGCTATTAAAATAACAAAGAAATAAAGAGTCCATATTATGTACAGACTATCTAGTTTATTAATTATTGCTTTGGTTTTCGTTTCCTGTAACCAAAAAAAAGGATTGGTATTAAATACCAGCAATACCATTGAAATTAAGGAAAACGATTCCAAAGATTCTATCGTTTTAAAAGCAGCACATGTCGTGCCAACGGAAAACCAATACGAGGCGTTAAAAAATGAATTTATAGCATTTATCCATTTTGGTCCCAATACCTTTACCCGTATGGAATGGGGAAATGGTATGGAAGACCCCAAAATATTCGATTTAAAGACGCTAGATACCGACCAGTGGTGCGAGGCCATGAAAAGTGCCGGCATGAAAATGGTTGTAATTACGGTAAAGCACCACGACGGTTTTGTGCTTTGGCAAAGCCGTTATACCAAGCACGGTATCATGTCTACCGGATTTAAGGATGGTAAAGGCGATATTTTAAAAGAATTGTCGGAATCCTGTCAAAAGTACGGTTTAAAACTGGGTGTCTATCTATCACCGGCCGATCTGTATCAAATTGAAAATGAAGAAGGGCTTTACGGTAATCTAAGCAAATATTCAGACCGGACCATTCCAAGGTCCGTAGAAGGACGTCCGTTTGCCAATAAGACCACCTTTACGTTCAATGTTGACGATTATAACGAGTATTTCCTAAATCAGTTGTTCGAATTATTAACAGAATATGGTCCCATACACGAAGTGTGGTTCGACGGTGCGCACCCCAAGCGCAAGGGCGGACAAAAGTACAACTATCTGGCCTGGAAAGAACTCATAAGCACATTGGCTCCAGAAGCCGTGGTCTTTGGTAAACAAGATATCAGATGGTGTGGTAACGAAGCTGGCGGGACAAGGGATACCGAATGGAACGTAATCCCTTATAAAACCAATCCCCATGAGATGAATAGCTTCGCCGATATAACAGGAGAAGACATAGGCAGCAGGGAGAAACTGTACGATGCCAAATTTTTGCATTACCAACAAGCAGAAACCAATACCTCAATTCGAGAGGGATGGTTTTACAGGGACGAGGACAAGCAAAAAGTACGCAGTGCCGATGATGTGTTCGATATTTACGAGCGGTCTGTCGGGGGCAACTCAACATTTTTATTGAACATCCCTCCAAATAGAGACGGTAAGTTTTCACCAGAAGATGTCAAGGTTCTAAATGAAGTAGGGCAACGTATTAAAGCAACCTATGGCACTAATTTATTTGAAGGCGCAAGCGGGCCATCCAAAGTGTTGGATGCAGATACGGAAAGCTATGAATTGTTGGACGGTTCAAATGAAATAATCATTAGTACCAAAGCCCCGGTGACAATCAACCGATTGGTGCTCCAGGAAGCCATAACAACGCACGGTGAGCGTATTGAAGAACATGCGTTGGATGCATGGATAGACAATGCATGGCAGGAAGTTGCAGTGGCCACCAATGTGGGGTACAAACGTATTTTACGTTTTCAGGAGGTAACGTCAGATAAATTCAGAATACGTGTACTAGCCTCACGTTTTACACCAGCAGTTTCCAATGTAACCGCGCATTATTATAAGACACGTCCGCCACAATTAACCATTTCAAGAGATGCCGAAGGAAAGCTTAACATTGCCCCCAAGAAGCATGATTTTGGTTGGAAACCACATGGAGAAGATGCCGTTAGCAATTTGAATGCTGGATATGAAATACGCTATACCATCGATGGCAGCACACCTACAAAAACATCCAAATTATTTAAAACCCCCGAAACTATCGCTTCAACAGAGGTTAAGGCCGTTGCTATTGATAAAGAAGAAGTAGGAAGTGTAGCATCCCGTGTATTCGGTATTTTAAAGACCGACTGGAAAATTGTAGGAACAGATAGCGGAGCAGATAAACACCCAGGAACGCATGCTTTTGACGAGAACCCGAATACCTATTGGCAATCAGAAGCTAAAGGAAAGACCCATTACATAGCCATTGACTTAGGCCGTTCCTATAATCTTAAAGGATTTGCCTATACACCGCAAACCAGACATGTCGACGGCATGATCGAACAAGGTATTGTTAAAGTAAGTCAGGATGGTAAACAATGGAAAACCGTAGAGACCTTTGAGTTTGGAAACCTAATTAACGATCCAGTAAGAAGAAACCATTATTTTAAGAATACGGCTGAAGGTAGGTTTATTAGGATCGAGTCTAAAACCATAGCAGGAGGCAAACAAACAGCTGCCATTGCAGAGTTGGATGTTTTTGAATGAACCAATTTGAGTTTAAATGAAGCAAATTGTAAAGTATAATTTTATTGGAGCTTTATTCTTTTTTGTTAGTCTGGGAGTGGCACAAAATACAGATGATTTACGTTTGTACGATAGCTTTAAACCTATTACTTCCGATAATGTTTTTAAAACCGAAGGCTATTACAATTGGGGGACATCCATATTAAAGGGAGAAGATGGTAAATATCATATGTTTTATGCCCGGTGGAAGAAAGAATACGGGTTTTTAGGATGGTTAACCCATTCCGAGATTGCACATGCTACGTCCAAAAAACCTACCGGCCCCTGGAAATTTAAAGAAGTAGTACTTGAAGGTGCCCGCAACAACCGATGGGATGCGATAACGGCCCATAACCCTAAAATAAAATATTTTGATGGTAAATATTATTTGTATTACATCGCAACCAATTTAGGAGATAAAGATTTTACAGAAGAAGAACTCATAGAAACAGCCCATACAGGATACAGTCATCCAAATTGGAAAATTTTACGCCCCAATCAACGTACTGGTGTTGCCGTTTCCAGTTCCATCAATGGACCATGGAAGCGTATGGATGTACCCTTAATAGAACCTTCGGGTCCCATAACAACACTTACGGTAAACCCAGCTATCGATAGAGGTGGCGACGGTAACTATTATTTGATTGTTAAAGGTGATAAACCCAATGAAAAACGCTTTATAAGAAACCAGGCTATAGCCATTTCAAAGTCACCTTTAGGACCATTTGAAATTCAAGAAAAGCCGGTAATCGATTATATAGATACCGAAGACATGTCTATGTGGTATGATGAAACCAGAAACCGCTTTTATGGTGTATTTCATGCACATGGTTTTATAGGTATGGTCACATCGCATGACGGCATCCATTGGAAAAAGGCCAATGAGTATGTACTCATGCCTAAGAAAGTTAAAATGACAGATGGATCGATGCTCGTCCCCGACCGATTAGAACGTCCATTTGTTTATCATGAAAATGGCAAACCCAAAGTACTAAGCTTGGCAGCTAAGAAGGGCGATGAATCCTATAGTATTTTCATTCCTATCGAAGAGGTATCATACCCAAAGCCGAATCATAGGCAATTGGCTTGGCAAGAAGCCGAAATGGGCGTGGTATTCCATTACGACCTGCATGTATTTGATGGTATAAAATACGGACAAGGAAATAACAGAATCGATCCTGTTTCCAATTATCAGATATTTAATCCGAAACAATTAGACACAGACCAATGGGTTAAGGCAGCTAAGGATGCTGGTGCCAAATTTGCGATTTTAACAGCAACACACGAAACGGGCTTTGCCCTGTACCAATCTAAAGTTAATCCCTATTGTTTAAGAGCAGTAGATTGGCGTGATGGTAAAGGTGATATTGTAGCCGATTTTGTGGCCTCTTGTAGAAAGTATGGCATTAAGCCAGGCATCTATTTAGGTATTCGATGGAATTCATTTTTAGGTGTTCATGACTTTAAGGTTAATGGAGAAGGCGCATTTAAGGAAAACCGTCAGAAGTGGTATAACCAAATGATAGAGGGTATGGTAAAAGAAATATGTACCAATTATGGAGAACTTTTTGAAATCTGGTTTGATGGTGGTGCCGACCATCCCGATAATGGAGCTCCAGATGTTTTGCCCATCGTTAGAAAATATCAGCCTAATTGCCTGTTCTACCATAATGGACAGTTGGCAGAAGCACGTTGGGGTGGTTCCGAATCAGGAACAGTTGCCGATTCATGTTGGTCAACATTTCCTTATAGTGCCACAGGAGCAGGTGAAAGTGCTAGAAAAAATATAGCAACCAATAATTTTCAGTTACTAAAAGAAGGCGATCCCAATGGAAAATTTTGGGTGCCGGCCATGGCCGATGCACCCTTAAGAGGCTATAATGGACGTCATGAGTGGTTTTGGGAACCCGGTGATGAAACGCATATTTTCCCTTTGGAAAATTTAATGGATATGTATTATAAGTCTGTTGGCAGAAATGCAACCCTTATCATGGGCTTAACACCAGACCCTGAAGGGCTGTTGCCTGAACCCGATGCCAAACGATTAAAAGAATGGGGAGATGAGATTAATAGGCGGTTTTTTAAACCATTAAAAACAGTATCAGGAACAGGAGATAAATTGATATTGAAACTTGATACAGCTACAGAAATCAATCATGTAATTATTCAGGAAGATATCAAACTAGGGGAACGTGTTAGAGCCTATGCAGTTGAGGCTTTTGTAAATGGGAAATGGAAAGAAGTATTTAGAGGTAAAAGCATTGGACATAAGCGAATAGAACAATTCGAAAGTATAAAAGTAAGTCGATTGCGACTCAGAATTTTAAAGAGAGATAGAGAGCCTCAAATAAAAAGCTTTAGTGTTTATAATGTAAACTAAAATGAATCATAAAAAGTATTCAAATAAACCACTTTACATAATACTGTTGCTAACAGTATTTATTACGAGTGGTTTTTATAACGAAAAACCAAAAATACTAATCATAGGAGACTCCATATCTATTGGATATACACCCTTTGTAAAGAAAAATTTAGCAGCAACAGCAATTGTAGAGCATAATCCAGGCAACGCACAACATACGGGTACAGGATTAAAGCAGATTGAAGCTTGGATAGGAGATACCAACTGGGACATCATTCAGTTTAATTGGGGACTTTGGGATCTATGCTATCGACATCCAGATTCGAAAGAGTATGGTAACAGAGATAAAATAAACGGAAAGGTAACCTATACCGTTGAAGAATATGCAGCTAATTTAGATACTTTGGTTAGAAAGATTAAAGAAAAGTCAAATGCAAAATTGGTTTTTGTAACAACTAGCTACGTACCCAAGGAAGAAGCAGGAAGGTTTGAAGCAGATGCTAAAAGATACAATAAAGCGGCAATAGCCGTTATGAAAAAGCATAATGTAAGTGTTAATCATATCTATAAAGCATCGAAAACCATCCACAAGAAATATGGGAAAGGATCTCACGATGTCCATTATACTAAAGATGGATATAAAAAGTTGGGTAAAATAGTATCGGGGTTTTTATTTGAACAATTAAAAATGCTCAAAAAACAATAGTTTCAAGCTAAGATAAAATGAGAAGAATAGTTGGTATTTCATTCATACTATGTATCCAAATGTTACTTGGCTGTAAACCCCAAGTACTTGATATTTATGTTAATCCCAATGGTAATAATGCCGCTTCAGGATTTAAAGATGGGCCGTTAGCAACCATAGCTTCAGCTTTAGCAAAAGCAGAAGCCCATAAAGAAACATATCCAGAAGCACACGTTAACATTTATCTACAAGAGGGAGAATACCATTTAGTAAAACCAATTGTAATAACCTCTCAGCTAAGCCATCTTAACATTATTGGAGAAGGATCGGATAAAGTAATTATAAAAGGATCTGAACAGTTAGATTTGAATTGGGTTAAACAATCAGACTCTATATGGATAGCAGAGGTAAAAGGACATTTAAATTTCGATCAATTCTTTGTAAATGGGCAGCAACAAATATTGGCAAGATACCCTAATTACAGTGAAGAAGGCGGACACTGGCAAGGGCATGCAGTGGATGCCATTTCGCTAGAACGTGTAAAATCATGGAAACAACCTAAAGGAGCAATTGTACACGCCATGCATAGTGGTGAATGGGGCGATTTTCATTATAGGATATCAAAAGCCAATGAAGATGGTACGGTAGACTTAACAGGAGGGCATCAAAATAACCGACCTTCAAAAATGCACGAACGTTTTAGAATGGTTGAGAACGTTTTGGAAGAACTGGACAGTCCAGGAGAGTGGTATTTTGATAAAGACACAAAGCAGCTTTATTATTGGCCTTCGGAAAATGTAAATGTCGAAACAGCTGTTTTTGAAGGTGCTATCTTAAAGAATTTGATAAGCATTCAGGGAACTGAGCCTGAGCCTGTACAAGATATTAACATCAAGGGAATTAAGTTTACACATACGCAAAGAACCTTTATGGAAGATTATGAGCCTTTGTTGCGAAGTGATTGGACCATATATAGAGGAGGAGCTCTGTTTATTGAAGGAACTGAAAAGGTAAGCATCACCGATTGTGAGTTTGTTAACTTGGGAGGGAACGTCATTTTTGCAAGTAACTACAATCGCGATATTACCATAGAACGAAACCACATTCACGATTGTGGGGCTACTGCTATTAGTTTTGTTGGTGACCCAAAAGCGGTACGTTCGCCCTCATTTCAATATGGGGAATATGTCAATTTAGCCGAAATGGATACCATACCAGGTCCTGCTACAAATAATTATCCAAGTAAATCCGTTGTCAACGATAACTTGATTTACAGAATTGGACGCATTGAAAAACAAACAGCAGGCGTACAACTTTCAATGGCAATGGATATAACCATAAGCAATAATAGTATTTACGACATACCACGCGCAGGAATCAATGTTAGCGAAGGAACTTGGGGAGGCCATGTTATAGAATTTAATGATGTATTTAACACCGTATTGGAAACTTCCGATCACGGAGCGTTTAACTCCTGGGGGCGCGATCGGTTTTGGCATCCAAACAGATCTGTGATGAACGAGTTAACAACCAATAATCCGCAGATGCCATATTGGGATGCCATACATACCACTATCATTAGAAATAATCGTTTTAGATGCGATCATGGGTGGGACATCGATTTGGATGATGGTTCTTCAAATTATACCATATACAATAATTTATGTTTAAACGGAGGCATTAAACTGCGTGAAGGGTTTTACAGAACTGTAGAAAATAATATTATGGTTAACAATGGTTTTCATCCGCATGTTTGGTTTAAAAATAGCGGCGACATATTTAGGAAAAATATTGTTTTTACAAGTCATCGAGATATAAGACTATTAGCTTGGGGAAAAGAAGTGGACTATAATTTCTTTCCTAATGAATCCAGTTTAAAAGAAGCACAGACAAAAGGCGTTGATGCCCATAGTATATTTGGAGATATTGAGTTTAAAGACCCAACTAGAGGAAACTACGATTTAGTTGATACAACAGAAGTATCAAAAATTGGTTTTAAACCTTTTAGAACGGATGTCTTTGGGGTTAAAACACAAAAATTAAAAGCTTTGGCTAAAAATCCTGATTTTCCGGAAGTGTACTTAAGTACTTCTAAAAAGAAAGGGAAAGTCATTGTATGGCAGTATGCCAACATAAAAAACATAGAAACTATTGAAGAGCGTTCGGCATCGGGATTAAACAAAACGGCTGGTGTTTTGGTCGTATCACTTAATGAAAAGAGTATACTTAAAAAATCAGGAATTCAGGAAGGTGATGTAATCATTCGAGTTGAAGGCACTGAAATTGAAAATGTATCAGATTTAATAAATAACTTTCAGAAGTTAAACTGGAAAGGTAAAATGAAACTGGGTATCTTTAGAAACCAGAAAGAGCAAGCCGTTAATTTAATAACAAAATAAAATGAAGAAGCACTTAATTTTAGCAATTCTTTGCATCGTTTTATTACAGATGTCTTGCGCTAAAAAGCAGAAAATTGAGGTAGAACAAGAAGTTGTAACATCACCTAATATTATTTATGTATTGGCAGACGATCTGGGGATTGGCGATATTAAAGCATTTAACCCTGATGGTAAGATAAAAACACCCAATATAGATAAATTAGCTCAAGGCGGAATGAAATTTACCGATGCACATACGTCTTCATCTGTTTGTACACCTACACGCTATGGTATCCTCACGGGCCGTTATAATTGGCGGAGTAAGCTTAAAAGCGGTGTTTTAACAGGGACATCCAAAGCTTTAATTCCAAATAATAGGGCTACAGTGGCTTCATTTCTCAAAAAGAACGGTTATTACACTGGTTTTATAGGTAAATGGCACTTAGGTTGGGATTGGGCCAAAACACAAAGTGACAGCCTATTGGGTAATGGATGGAACCCTGGAGACTTTAAGAATATCGATTTTTCAAAGCCTATTAAAAATGGACCAAACGATGTGGGGTTTGACTATGCTTACGGACATTCGGGTTCGTTGGACATGGCGCCTTATGTATATGTCGAAAATGGTATGCCAACCGCCATGCCAGATACGGTAACGGTCGATAAAGGAAAATATACATGGTGGCGCGAAGGACCGACAAGTCCCGATTTTGTTCATGAAGATGTAACCCCTAACTTTTTTAGAAGGTCTTTTAATTTTATAAAAGAGCAAGCTAAAAATGAGAAACCATTCTTTTTGTATTTAGCCTTGCCTTCACCGCATACCCCAATTTTACCTACTAAGGAGTGGTTGGGTAAAAGTGGTTTAAACCCCTATGCCGATTTTGTGATGGAAGTAGATGGTTATATGGGACAATTACAGGCAGCCATTAAAGAAGCCGGAATCGAAGAGAATACAATTGTCATTTTTACAAGTGATAACGGATGTTCGCCTCAAGCCGATTATAAGGTGTTAGCAGCATTTGATCATAATCCGAGTAGTATTTACAGGGGACATAAAGCCGATATTTTTGAAGGGGGACATCGTGTGCCGTTTATTGTAAAATGGCCGGAAATGGTGAAAGCTGGATCCGTTTCGGGTAAAACAATATGCACCACAGACTTGTTCGCTACCTGTGCCGATATTGTAAATGCAAAGTTGACCGATAATGAAGCAGAAGACAGTTTTTCAATGTTACCACTTTTAACAAATAATGAAAAGATGTTTAAGCGGGAGGCTACCATTCACAGTTCCATTAATGGAAGTTTTGCCATTCGGCAAGGTGATTATAAATTGGTGATGGCACCGGGTTCTGCCGGTTGGAGTTTTCCCAAGCCCAATTCAAAGGATGTCGCGTCCTTACCTGAGATCCAACTATATAATCTGGTTACCGATCCCGGTGAAACGCAAAATATTTATAATGAGCATCCTGAAAAAGTAGCCAAGCTTAAAGCATTATTGCAAAAGCAAATCCTCGAAGGCAGAAGCACACCGGGTGAAGCTCAGAAAAATGATTCGGTAGCAAACTGGAAACAAATTAATTGGGAAAAGTCAAGATGAGTTCAATAACAAAAACAAATAAATAAAAACAATAAATAATCAATAAAAATGAAATTAATACGATTTGGAGAAGTAGGAAATGAAAAACCTGGCGTGCAATTAGAAGATGGAACACGAATAGATGTATCTGCATTCGGACAGGATTATGACGAAGCTTTTTTTGGTGGAGATGGCCTAGAAAGATTAAGTTCTTGGTTGGAAAGTAACGCTTCTGGCTGTCCTAAGATTACCGATACTGCGCGTTTGGCAGTGCCCTTAGTACGTCCTTCCAAAATTGTTTGTGTAGGTTTAAATTACGCCAAGCATGCAGAAGAAGCAGGAATGGCTATACCCAAAGAGCCTGTATTGTTCTTTAAGGCAACCTCTGCTTTAGTTGGGCCAAATGATGATGTGGTAATACCAAAAGGAAGTGAAAAAACAGATTGGGAGGTAGAATTAGCGATTGTTATTGGCAAAAAAGCATCTTATGTAGAAAAGGAAGATGCCTATAATCACATAGCAGGTTATGTGCTGCATAACGATATTTCCGAACGCGCCTATCAAATAGAAAAAGAAGGGCAATGGTGTAAAGGGAAAGGATGCGATACCTTTGCGCCAGTTGGGCCATTTATCGCCACTAAAGATGAAATACCAAACCCTAACAACCTTAATTTATGGCTAAAAGTTAACGGTAAAGAGCTACAAAACTCATCGACCTCAGACTTTATTTTCAATGTAGAAGAAGTAGTGTCCTATATTTCACAATTTATGACTTTGTTACCAGGAGACATTATTTCAACAGGAACACCTTTTGGTGTAGGCTTAGGGTTTAACCCACCTATATACCTTAAACCAGGGGATGTAATGGAATTGGGTATCGATGGATTAGGAGTATCCAAACAAGTAGCCAAAGCTTACAATGGTTAAAATTGTAAGCTTTAAAGCGTTAAAATATCCAGCTTTATTGTTTGCCGTATTATTGGTAAACTGTAAAGCGTCCCGATCGGCCATTGTAGACGAATATATCTTTGTTCAAAAGGATACGCTACAAACAACAAAGTGGCAAGTGGTATGGGAAGATCATTTTGATAAACCGCAAATTGATACAACAAAATGGACAAAAATTCCCCCGAATAAAGCCGATTGGGGGAATTATATGTCCGATAACGCAAACTGTTATAGTTTCCTGAATGGGAAGTTGCATTTAAAGGGTATAGTTAATCCAGATACCATAGCAGATTCCCGTCCCTTTTTAACAGGAGGTATTTATTCCAAAGGAAAGTTTGCTTTTCAGTACGGTAAAATTGAAATACGGGCAAAACTGGAAAGTGCCAAAGGCGCTTGGCCAGCCATCTGGTTATTGGCCGAGCAAAAGAAATATGGAAAGTACCCAAGAAATGGAGAGATCGATATCATGGAGCATCTCAATTTCGACGATATGGTTTATCAAACCGTACATTCCTACTATACACTGGAGCTTAAGCAAAAAGAACATCCCCTTTACTACAAAACAGCTAAGGTGAATTCCGAAGAATTTAACACCTATGGGTTGGAATGGTATCCAGATAAACTGGTGTTTACTGTTAATGGTAAAGCGACACATACCTATCCAAAATTAGAAGGCGTAGACCCTACGCAATGGCCATTCGATCAACCTTTCTATATATTGATCGATCAGCAATTAGGTGGCTCCTGGGTAGGCGATGTGAAACCGGAAGACCTTCCTGTACACATGATTATAGATTGGGTAAAAATATATCAATAACATTATTACTAAGTACATGCAAAATTTAAAAATCTTTTTTCTTTTTGCCGTAACATGGTTCTCATGTTCAATGACTGCTCAAAACCTGAAATGGAACGAAATCCATAACGGTATTTGGCGTGCAAAAATTGGAAATGAACAACCTATAAGTTTATTAAAAGCGGCCGAGGTTAAGCCCGATACAGAGGCTTTGGATAACCTTTCGGGTGTAACGTTTCCTTTGGATAAAACGAAAATAAGTGCTGAGGTTATTAACGGTAAGACCTATCTGCGGTTTCCGTTACAAAAGGAAGAAGAACTTTACGGATTAGGTTTAAACTTCAAGACACATAATCAACGGGGAAGGATTTTAAATTTACATGTAGACCATTATGGTAATGGCGATTCTGGGCGTACTCATGCACCCGTCCCTTTTTATGTGTCTACCGATGGCTATGGCGTTTTAATTGATGCTGCTAATTATTTAACGGTATATGCAGGAACAGGTGTACGTGTAGATGCCGATGAAAAACCAGTGTTAAGAGATCGGAATTCAGACCCCAAATGGGAAGCACAACCCTATTCCGATGCAGTCGAAATATTAGTCCCTACAGACGGCACAGAAGTCTATGTTTTTGGAGGAAAATCTATGTTGGAAGTTGTACAGCGATACAATTTGTTTTCAGGAGGTGGCTATTTACCGCCTAAATGGGGCTTGGGCTTTACACAACGGGTTCCTACCTTATTTTCGGCAAATGATATTTTAAAGGAAGTAGCCGATTTTGAGAGCCATGACTTTCCTTTAGATTTTATTGGCGTGGAGCCAGGATGGCAAACCATGTCTTACCCCTGTACGTTCGAATGGGAGGAAACGCGTTTTCCAGATCCTCAAGGTTTTGTAAGTACCTTATTAGATAAAGGGATACGATCTAATTTATGGATAAACCCTTATGTGTCCCCTGTAGGAAGCCTCTATTCAAAAGTTAAACCTTTATCTGGATCACATACAGTTTGGAATGGAATTGTTCCAGACTTAATGTTGGAAGAGACAAGGAATTTGCTTAAAGAACATTTCTTTGAAAATCATTTAAAAATAGGGGTTAGTGGCTATAAAATTGATGAGGTAGACGGTTTCGATCAGTGGTTATGGCCTGATATTGCAACATTCCCATCAGGAACGTCTGCAGAAGAAATGCGACAAGTGTATGGACTTTTGGTACAGAATATGACCAGTAAATGGTTTAGGGAAATGAACCAACGTACTTATGGTTTGGTGAGGGCTTCCAATGCAGGAGCCAGTAGCTTTCCCTATGTGATCTATAACGATTATTACAGTCATAAAGATTTTATAACAGCTTTAATCAATAGTAGCTTTATAGGCGTGTTGTGGACGCCCGAAGTGCGTGCGTCGAAAAGTGCAGAAGAATGGTTACGACGTATGCAAACAGTTTGTTTTTCACCTATGGCGATGTTAAATGCCTGGGCCGACGGCACCAAGCCTTGGTCATTTCCCGAAGTAGAAGCACAGGTGCGCGATGTGGCGCAATTACGCATGCGTTTATTGCCGTATATGTATACCGCCTTTGCCCAGTATCATTTTGAGGGGATACCGCCGTTTCGAGCCATGCAATTGTTAGAAGGTTTTTCATTTAGATCGAAAAAAATAGAAGGAAAACTGGACGGCACCGATAACCCTTATGCAGGCCATAAAACCAAAGAGGTGCGTTATCAATACATGATGGGAGATGCTATTTTGGTAGCTCCAATGTTTATAGGCGAAACATCCCGTGAAGTAGTACTCCCCAAAGGTAAATGGTACGATTTTTATACCGGAACATTTGTAGGCGAGGAAGAAATCATTACTATAGAACCCGGATTGGACAACATACCGCTTTTTGTGAAAAATGGGAGTATCATTCCCATGACAGAAACAAGAAACAGGGCGCCGAGAACCGATGAAAAAATGGATTTGACCATTCGACATTATGGAGACATAGAAGGACAATTTACATTATATGATGATGATGGCGTATCTTTCGATTTTGAAAAAGGACAATTTTCTCAAGTAGAAATTAAAGTAAAAAAGGACAAGTCTGGTCAATTTAAAGGACATATTTTAAAGCCAGAAAAAGGCAAGCCCTACGGTTATAACAAAAAGGTTGTATGGGAATATATGACGCAGAACTAATACTGTAACAGTATAGCTTGTTGAGTTAGTTATGTTTTTAATACAATGCTATTATGTTTCCCATGTAAATCAACAGTTCAATAATATTCGCATTGCTGGCCAACTTTTTTCGAAGTATTCTAAAGGCCTTGTTCATTTGTGATTCCACAGTCCTGATAGATACATTCATAAAATTAGCAATTTCTATATTCGTGAGACCTTCTCTTTTACTTAACAAGAAAGTCTCTTTGCATTTTTGAGGTAAATTTTCAATCTCAATATTAATCAGGGCTATTTGTTTTTCTAACAATTCGTCACTGTTATCTTCAATAATTGTGTTTAAGTTTTCAAGGTGTTTTGCTTCTATGGCTAACATTCTTTTGTCTTTACGCCATTGGTCTATAAACCCATTATAAACAGATTTATATAAAAAGTTTCTTATGGATTTAACAGCATGTAATTTATGCCTGTCCATCCAAACTTTTATAAAAACGTTTTGCACAATATCTTGAGCGCCTTCATAATCACTGGACAAACTATAAATGTATACGCAAAGCGACTTATGGTAGGTATCCATTAGATATACCAAAGCCAAGTGGTTGCCCTTTTCGAGTTCACGTATTAATATTTTTTGGTCAGAAAAGTCTGGATTCAAAAGTTATGGTGTCAAAAAAAATTTTGGTTAAAATAAAAAAAAATAACAAATGCGTAAGTGTTAATGTATTTTAATACGTCTATGATAAAAATAAAGACTGTTGATAGATAAAAATATAGAAACAATAATAGTAAAATACTTTTCAAAGTCAGCTTCAATTGACGAATTAATGGTATTGACCGAATGGTTAAATGAAGCATCAAACAATACTATTTTTAAAGAGTTTGTTAAAACTAATTATTTAGCAGATGTAAATGTAATTGATTTTGATACCGAATTAGAAAAGAAAAAGATTTTATATAAGATACGGGAACAAGAAAGGCGTATTCGAAAGAGAAGGTTAATGAAAGCTTTCAGGTATGCAGCAGTTTTAGTTATAGCTGTGGGCGTAGGTTCTTTCTATATGGTTAGAAATTTTAAAGTAAAAGAAGAAAGTAAACCAGTTATTACTGCTAATGAGGGAGCAGATATATTACCAGGTAGTGATAAAGCCATATTAACCTTAGAAAATGGTTCGAATATAGCTTTAGAGAGTGGTGTAGAGGTGAATTTAGATGGACGTACTTTGGATAAAGAGAAACTGGTCTACCACTCTAAAGTAAACGAAAAGAATACTACAATACAATATAATTATTTAACCATCCCAAAAGGGGGACGCTTTTTTGTACAGCTCTCAGATGGAACCAATGTATGGTTAAACTCAGAATCTAAACTTAAATATCCTGTAAGTTTTGTACAAGGGCAGCCACGAATGGTTGAATTGATTTATGGTGAAGCTTATTTTGATGTTTCTAAAAGTACAAGTCATGGTGGTGATGCCTTTGTTGTTAATACCAAGAATCAAGAAATAGAAGTATTAGGTACCGAATTCAATATAAAAGCATATCAGGACGAAGATACTATTGTTACGACCTTAGTAGAAGGAAAGGTAAAGGTTGATAATGGTGTCGAACATAAATTGCTTAACCCTTCCGAACAATCACTTGTAAATGTCGACAACCAAACGATATCGGTACGTAAAGTCGATAAAGTATTTGATGAAATAGCATGGAAAGAAGGCTATTTTAGTTTTAAGCGTATGTCAATGAAAGATATTATGAAAACACTGTCCAGATGGTACAATATAACATATACATTTAATAGTCCAGATACAGAAAAGAAAAGCTTTACCGGTGTTTTAGACCGAGAAGTTAGTATAGACCAAGTATTAATTTATATCCAAAAAACAAATGAATTTAAGTATAGTATAAAAGAAAATACGATAATTATAGAATAAAAGAAAAGGAACAAAGTCGCCACCTCCTACAGTTTAGACTTCATTCCCTTAACTAGTAAGATTAATCTAATTGTTTAACCAAACCAATGCAAATTTATGAAAATTAACTTTACCAAAGTTTTTCTCCATAGAAGAGAAAAATTTCTTAAGATTATTATGAGAACATTTATTTTTTTATGCATTACTTCGGCCTTTAGTTTTGTGCCGAACGAGTTGTCTTCTCAAAATGCTAAAATTAAAGTCGATGCCGATAAAATTATTTCGGTTGCCGAAATGTTCGAACTTATCCAAGAACAAGTTGGATATAAGTTTGTCTATAATGACGAATTAATTGCTAATGCACCTAAAATTGAATTAGAAAAGGGCAAGATTTTAGCAAGAAAATTATTGGAAAGAGCTTTAAATCCAATAAACTGTACTTATGAGTTTACCGAGAACAAAACAATTGTTGTTCAGAAAGGAATAGAAACGGTCAGTGAAATACAACAAATTACAGTAAAAGGAACTATTACAGATGCCAGTGGGATGCCTCTACCAGGTGCCAGTATTCTTGAAAAAGGGACCTCAAACGGAGCGCAATCTGACTTTGATGGTAATTTCACGCTTAATGTGTCAAGCGATGATGTAGTTTTAGTAATATCTTATATCGGTTATGCAACAAAGGAGGTAGCTGTAGCCGGTCAATCCAATATTACCATAGCGTTAGCAGAGAATGCAGCAGCACTCGATGAAGTGGTAGTGACTGCATTGGGGATCAAAAGATCTAAAAGATCTTTAGCCTATTCAATTACAAAAGTTGATGGAGACGACTTTACAGAAACAAGAGAAACTAACATTGCTAATGGATTAGCAGGTAAAGTAGCTGGTGTTAATGTTACAAAAACCGCTACAGGACCGGCTGGAACCGCACGTGTTTTAATTCGTGGTAACTCGTCTTTAACTGGTAATAACCAACCTTTGTATGTTGTTGATGGTATTCCAATTGATAACGCAAATAGAGGATCTGCCGGTGAATGGGGAGGATCTGACGGCGGTGATGGTATAGGGAACATTAATCCGGATGATATTGAAACCATGTCTGTGCTAAAAGGTAATTCAGCTGCGGCACTTTACGGATCCCAAGCATCTAATGGAGTGATTCTTATTACAACTAAACGAGGAAAACTCAATCAAGGACTTCAGGTAGAAGTAAATTCAAATTACGTATTTGAAGAGGCCATCAATCATTTGGATCCTCAAACGGAATATGGGTCAGGGCTTTTAGGCCAAAAACCAACAACACAAGCTGAAGCTTGGGATGCTGGAGAGTTTTCTTGGGGAACTAAGTTAGATGGTTCCAGTGTGATTCAATCTGATGGCATTAGCAGGCCATATGCTTACTCTGGAAATAATTTTGACAAATTCTACAGAACAGGAAGTACATTTACAAATACGGTATCTTTAAGTGGTGGTACGGCAGATATAGGTTATAGATTTTCAGCTTCCAATATGGAAAATGAAAGCATTATGCCTAACTCTGGAATGAAAAGACAGACCTTTAGTATGAACATGCACGGTAAGGGCATGGACGATAAATTATCTTTTCAAGCAAGCGCGCAGTATATTTTACAAGATGTGAGGAATAGGTCTCAGTTAGCCGATTCTCCAGGAAATGCACATTATTCAGTTTGGCAGCTGCCAGTAAATGTAGATGTACGCAATTTAAAGGGAGATCCAGAAAGATTAGGGGCAAATCCAGAAGATGCAACCGATTTATATGGTGACCCCCAGGGGAGAGAAGGTTATGAGTTATTACCTACTAATTCTGTTTGGTTTCAAAACCCCTATTGGGCAGCTTATCAACAGACAGATAAAGACTCTAAAGATCGTGTGATTGCAAGCGCTTCTATACAATACGATATTAACGATTGGGTTTATGTTAAAGCTAGGGCAGGTATTGACCAATCAGATAGAATAGGTCAAGGTATTAATCCTACAGGAACTGGATATTCGCGAAATGGAGGCATGAGCCAAAGCCAAGCGAAATACCAACAAACTAATTTTGATATTATGGTGGGCTCACGTCATGAATTTGATAATGGGATTGCTTATGATTTCTTAGCAGGCGCCAATAAAATGCGATTGCAGGAGGATGGAACTTCAGCTTCTGGAAGTGATTTTGCTTTACCATTCTTTTACTCGATATCGAATGGTATTAACAATAGTGGTGGTAGTTCGTTTTCAAAATTAGGATCAAATTCAGTATATGGTCAAGCCGAGATTTCATATAATAACTGGCTGTTTTTAACCGGATCTGCGAGAAATGATTGGTTCTCAGTACTGGATGGTCGCGATGTTTTTTATCCATCGGTAGGATTAAGTGCGGTTTTGTCAGATGTTCTGGAGCTTCCAGAAGCATTTGATTATGTTAAAGTTAGAACCTCGTGGGCGCAAGTAGGTGGTGTAGGAGATATAGGAGCCTATTCATTGAATCAGAATTATAGCCAAGCAAGAGCACAATTGGGGGTTCCTCGTGGAGGGTTAAGTGGTAGCTCTGTAAGAAATTCAAATCTTAATCCATTGCTTGTAACAGAATTAGAATTAGGTTTTAATGTACAGCTTTTAAACAATAGATTAGGCGTCGATTTTTCGTATTATGATAAAAAAACCGAGGATGATATATTAAATGCTGGAATATCGTATACTTCTGGGTATAGTTCTTCAATAGTAAATGTTGGTGAGCTTACCAATAAAGGGGTGGAGCTATTGTTAACCGGTACGCCAATTCAAACCGATAACTTTAGATGGAATGTCTCATTTAATATGAGTTATAATAAAAGTAAAGTGGTTAGTTTAGTTGATCCCGAGAATGATGAAGAACGTTTTAATCTTGGATTAAGCAGAGCTAGACACGCTTGGGTAACACATATTGAAGGGAAGCCTTTTGGACAAATAACAGGGAGTCAATATCTAAGAGATGCTAATGGAGAGATCGCTTTAGATGCTAATGGATTACCACAAGTAGATGAGGAAGCCGGTACAGTTGCTTTTGGTACGGGAGTGCATCCATTTAATGCTGGTTTACAAAATAATTTTAAGTATAAAGATTGGAGTTTAGGGTTCTTGATTGACATGAGAGACGGAGCTGTAGGCCATAGTGGAACCAATGCCCAGTTGTATAGAAGAGGGGTTCATAAAAATACCTTGATCGGACGTGAGACTGGTCTTGGTGGTAACCCTGCAAGTGAGATAAGGAATTATTATACCAAGATTTTTAATGATATAGCCGAAGAGTTTATTTATGATGCAGGCTTTATAAAATTAAGAGAAATTTCACTTAGCTATAATGTGCCCTCAAAATTCCTGGAAAAGACCTTTATTCGTAAAGCGAGCATTTCGGCAGTAGGAAGAAACCTTTGGTTAATTCATTCAAATGTTGATAATATTGATCCGGAGTCAAGTTATTCTGCTACCAATGTACAGGGGTTAGATTTCTTTGCTATGCCACAATCAAGCTCATTTGGATTTAATGTGAATCTTACTTTTTAGTAATTAAAAAAATAAACATATAGTATTATGAAAATAAATAAAATTAGCATAATAATCACTTATTTTTTCGTGGTAATTATGGCTTTTTCTATCACATCTTGTGCCGATGAATTAGCAGAATTGAATGAAAACCCAAATGCTATTGAAGATCTACCTTACGGTCTTCAACTAACAGAAGTACAACTAGATGCGCCCGGTGGTCGCTATGAAATGCGTAGAGCGGCTTTAGGTTGGGGGATAGCAGCAGTTCAACAATTAGCTGATGTTAGTATTGCTACTAGTATTTTGCCTGGAGATAAATATATTGACTTTATCGATTATAGTTTTGCATTGTTCGATCGATATTATTTACAGGAAGCTAAAGAAGTAGTGGACTTTGTAACGCGTACAGCTGAAGATCCCGAGGCTGTTAATTACAACGCTATTGGACGCATCCTTAAGGTTATGTCATTTCATAAAGTTACCGATCTTTATGGCGATATCCCATATTCAGAAGCAGGTTTGGGCTATTTGACTAACAATTGGTTTCCTGCTTATGATCGTCAAGAAGACATATATGCCGACATGCTAAGCGAATTGGAAGCTGCAGCTGTGCAATTAAGTAGTTCTGCTGAGAATCCGGGCACTCAAGACGTTATGTATGGCGGTGATCTTACAAAATGGAGAAAATTATCATATTCTATGATGTTACGATTAGGACTTAGATTGTCAAAAGTTGATCCCGCAGCATCAGAATCATGGGTTAAAAAAGCCATCGCCGGAGGCGTAATGACCGACCTGGATGATGTGGCGAAAGTTGAGCATGAAATAGGAGGAGTAACAAGTCCTATTGGTGATGCTTTTGATGTTGATAAATTTATGAGGCTGAGCGATACCTTTGTATCTTGGATGGAAGATCATGGAGATCCACGATTGGATATCCTTTCCTGGGTAGAAAATGGCGGTCCACACCAAGGTTTGCCAAATGGTTTGGATCCTACTACACTGACAACAGAAGGGCCAGCTGGAGGCGATATCCTGGATTACTCACAGGTTAATCAAGCGTTGGTACAACGCGATTCGCCTTCAATGTTTATGACTTATGCTGAAGTTGAATTTATGTTAGCCGAAGCAGCGGTAAGAGGCTGGTATAACGGTGATGCAGAAACCCATTATAACAATGGTGTTAGAGCAGCCATGGAAAACTGGTCGTTTTATGGTGTGAGTACACCGTCAACAGCCGAAGTAGATAACTATTTGTCATCAAACCCATATAATGCAACAAATGCATTGGAAATGATAGGTGAACAATATTGGGCAGCAACATTCTTAAATCCATGGGAAAGTTATTCCAATTGGAGAAGGATTGAGTACCCGGTATTAACACCGGTAAACTATCCCGGAAATGCGACCGGAGGAACTATTCCGAGACGATTAAAATATCCTATCGTCGAATTTAATGTAAATGCAGAAAATGTAAATGCTGCAATTAGTAATCAAGGTCCTAATGACTATACTACAAGAGTATGGTGGGATAAATAATAAATGAAGAAAAAACTATGAGGTTTTTTGTAGTTAGTTTTAGTTAAGTTTAATTTAATAAAGGAGAGGTAACTCTCCTTTATTATTTAAAAATAAAATAGTAAGAATAAAGTTACTTTGGAGTTAAAGAATGAAAAAGAGTATTGTTTATTTAAGTGCTTTGTATGGAATTATTGCTACTTTAATGCTACCGGTTATTGGATATAGTCAGCAGAGTAAACAGTTTACACTATTAAAACCATCACAGTCAGGTGTGTACTTTAATAATACTGTAAAGGACACTAGGGAAAGTAATGTTCTTATTTATTCCAATTATTATGGTGGTGCGGGTGTAGGTATAGCCGATTTTAACAATGACGGGTTACAGGATCTCTTTTTTGCCGGAAACCAGGTAGGGGACAGGTTGTATCTTAATAAAGGTAATATGCAATTTAAAGACCTTACAATAGAAGCAGGGATTCAGGATAATGGCGGTTGGTCTTCAGGAGTGGTTATTGGCGATGTAAATAATGATGGGTGGCAGGACATTTATGTTACAAGAGAGTTATATGATAACAGTCCAGAGCTTAGAAAAAACAAACTATATATAAACACTTCAAAAGATGCTCCCGTTGGGACTATTAGCTTTAAAGAATCGGCGGAGTCATATAAACTTGCCAATGACGAAAGGACACGTCATGCAACCTTTTTAGATTATAATAAAGATGGGCTTTTGGATATCTTTTTATTGAATCAGCCACCCAATCCCGGGAATTATTCCGAAATGTATTATGTAGATCGTCAACAAGAAAAATTTGCACCTAGGTTATATGAAAATAATGGCAACAATACGTTTACAGACGTTACCAAAAAGGCAGGACTTTTAAAAACTGGAAACGCGAATAGTGTTGCTTTATTTGATGCAAATAATGACGGTTGGCAAGACATTTACTTGGCAAATGATTATGCTTCACCGGATGCTTTTTACCTGAATAACGGTAACGGAACATTTACTAACATTGCTGATGAGGCTTTACGTCATATATCCTATTTTAGTATGGGTGTAGATGCCGCCGACATTAATAACGACGGTAAACTGGATTTGATGGTTTTGGATATGGTTGCCGAAGATAATTACCGATTAAAGTCCAATATGAGTGGGATGAATCCAAATGCTTTTTGGAAAATAGTTCAAAATGGAGGGCACTATCAGTACATGTTTAACACCTTACAGTTAAATCATGGAATATACGACGGGATACCACAATTTGGAGATATTGCTCAAATGGCAGGGGTGCCAAGTACCGATTGGAGTTGGTCTAATGTAATAGCCGATTTTGATAATGATGGACTTAAAGATATTTATGTAACCAATGGGCTGATGCGGGATATTAGGAATACCGATTCAGATAAAAAAGTTGGAAAATATATAACCAAAGTTGCAGACAATTTTGTAAAGAATAACCCCAACGGCGGGACTGTATCCATTTGGGATATATTAGATGTTGAAAAGGCATTGAGCTTAATTCCATCGGTAAAACTTGCTAATTATGCCTATAAAAATGTAGATGGTTTAACCTTTAGTAAAGTTTCCGATGAGTGGGGGCTTGACGAAAAAACATTTTCGGCCGGTTGTGCCTATGGCGACTTGGATAATGATGGTGATCTCGATCTGGTAATCAATAACGTTAATGATGTAGCATCTATTTATAGGAATAATAGCGACCAAAAATCAAATTACAATTATTTACGGGTTAAATTAACCAATAAGAAAACAAATAAAACATTACAAGGCGCAAGAGTAGAGGTTGTTCAGGATAAACAACACCAAATGTATGAGTTTACCAGTGTAAGGGGGATGTACTCATCCAGTGAACAAGTAGCTCATTTTGGGTTTTCAAAAAACAGTAAAATAGACAGTGTTATTGTAACCTGGCCAGATCAGGAAAAAAGCATAACTACATCCGTTGCATTAAATCAATTGTTAACTATTGACTATAATATTTCAAAAAGAGTAAACCCAGAACATAAGACGAATCCTATAACAGTGTTTACGGAAATAGAGAACTTTAAGCACAGACATGTCGAAAATAATTTTGATGATTTTGAAAAACAGGTGTTATTACCTCATAAACAATCGCAGTTTGGGCCAGCTTTAACATCAGGAGATGTTAATGGTGATGGTTTGGAAGATATCTTCATAGGGGCTGCTTTAGGACGACCAGCAACATTATACCTTCAAAAGAAAAACGGAAAATTTACCATTAAACCTAACAAAGAATTTTTAGAGGACGCTAAATTTGAAGACATAGACGCTTTGTTTTTTGATGTAGAAAATGATGGCGATTTAGATCTGTACGTCGTAAGTGGAGGTAATAATTGGAAAACAAATTCAGAAAATTACCAAGATCGTTTGTATTTGAATGATAGTAAAGGAAACTTTACTAAATCGAAAAAAACACTTCCTAAATTAACAGAAAGTGGCGCTTGCGTTCGTGCTTTTGATTATGACGATGATGGTTATTTAGACCTGTTTGTAGGTGGAAGGCATAGCCCCTGGGATTACCCTTCTCCCGTAACCAGTAGAATTTTAAAAAACGATAACGGAAAGTTTTCAGATGTTACAAAATCAATAGCAAACGACCTTATTAATATTGGTATGGTGACCGATGCCATTTGGTTGGATTATAACGAAGATGGTTTAACAGACCTTGTCCTTACAGGAGAATGGATGCCCATCACTTTTATAAAAAATATGGGAGGTAAATTCCAAAAGGACACAGCTAACAATGGGCTTTTAAATTCAAATGGTTGGTGGTATAGTATTGCTGCTGCCGATATGGATAATGACGGCGATATAGATTTGGTAGCCGGTAATTTGGGATTAAATTATAAATATAAAGCTTCAGAAAGAGAACCCTTTGAGGTATTTTACGATGACTTTGATAGTAATGGCCAAAAGGACATTGTACTGAGCTATTATAATTTTGGGGAACAATTCCCTCTAAGAGGCCGCTCTTGTTCTTCGCAACAGATTCCAAAAATAGCCGAAGAAATTAAAACTTACGATTTGTTTGCGTCCCTGAATCTAACAGAGGTTTACGGAGAAACAAATCTGGCTTCGGCCTTGCATTATAAAGCAAAGACCTTTGCCAATACTTATATTGAAAATAATGGAAATGGAAAGTTTAAGGCTATTCCATTACCTTATGAGGCGCAGATATCAAACGGTAACGATATCCTTTTAGACGATTTTGATAATGATGGCCATAATGATATTTTAATGGTAGGAAACCTGTATCCCGTTGAAATAGAAACTACACGTAACGATGCGGGAATTGGTATGTTTTTAAAAGGAAACGGTAGTGGTGCCTTTTTACCACAACCAATGGAAAAGAGTGGTGTTTTCTTGCCCCAAGATGTAAAGAAGCTCATAGCTGTAAAATTAAATAATGAAAGCGTTATCATTACAGCTTCAAACAATGGATTTACGAAATGTTTCAAAATCAATAATACAGCCAAATAATATGAAATTTACCAATAGAAAAATCAGTTATAAGGTCTTGGTGTTTGTTACCTTACTTAGTTGTAAATTAATGACATCACAAAGCAAAACATTATTTTCATTACATACACCTGAAAGTACCAATATAGATTTTAAAAATACCATTAAGGATACCGAAAAAGCCAATATCTTAATGTATGAAGCCTTCTATTCCGGTGCAGGTGTGGCTATTGGCGATTTTAATAATGACGGATTACCAGATATTTATTTTGCAGGTAACCAGGTTGGCGACAAATTATACCTGAATCTGGGTAATTTTAAGTTTAAAGATATTACAAAGCCTGCAGGTATTTTGAATAAAGGCGGTTGGTCTACCGGTGTTAATATCGTAGACATCAATGGAGATGGTTTTAAAGATATTTTTGTTTGTAAAAGCTTATATGATGACAGACCCGATCTAAGGCAAAATGAATTATACATCAATAATGGGGATTTAACGTTTACGGAGTCCGCATCCGCTTATAAGATAAACGATCCTTTTAGAGCGATGCATGCTAACTTTTTTGATTATGACAAGGATGGCGACTTTGATTTGTTTTTAATCAATCAGCCCCCTAATCCATCCATTCTATCACCATTAAAGGGAACGAATTGGTTAGATCCAAAGTTAACCTATCGATTTTTTAGGAATACCGGATCGCAGTTTGTAGATGCAACGGTCGCATCTGGATTGGAAAATGTTGGTTACGGACTGAGCTCTATAGTAGCCGATTTTAATAACGATTCATGGCCCGATCTTTATGTGGCAAACGATTATGAGGCACCCGATTTTTTCTATATCAACAATCAAGATGGCACGTTTACCAATAAAATTGATGAGTATCTAAAGCATATATCCTTCTTTAGTATGGGAGCCGATGCAGGAGACATAAACAATGACGGTCTTTTGGATCTGTCGGTTGTCGATATGGTAGCCGAAGACAATTACAGGATAAAGGCCAACATGAGCGGGATGAACCCAAAGGAGTTTTGGAAAATTGTAAATCTTGGTGGGCATTACCAATATATGTTTAACACATTACAATTAAATAACGGAGCCGATGCTAAAGGTGCTATTAGCTTTAGTGAAATTGGTCAGTTAGCAGGTATGTCCAATACCGATTGGAGTTGGTCGCCCTTATTTGCCGATTTCGATAATAACGGTTATCAAGATTTATTCGTTTCCAATGGTATAAAAAGAGACATTAGAAATACGGACGCATTAAAAAATATTGATAAGTACTTTCTTAAAATTGGTAAGAAATACAATATAAAAGATCCTATTAAAAATATAAAGGCACTAAAACAGTATCTTAATTTAGACAGTATGTTGGCATTTTTTCCAACCATGAGATTACCTAATTATGCTTTTAAAAATAATGGAGACCTTAATTTTGAAAAAGCTGTCACGTCCTGGGGATTGGAAACACCGTCTTTTTCTTCAGGAGCAGCTTATGGCGACCTCGATAATGACGGCGATCTGGATTTGGTGGTGAACAATGTAGACGACTTTGCTTTTATTTACGAAAACAATGCAGATAAAATATCAAAAAACAAGTTTCTTAATTTACGTTTCAAAAATGCTGGAAAAGTAAACAGTTTTTTCGGTACCAGAGCAACTATCTATTATAATGGAAAAATTCAGGTTGGCGAACTAACAAGTGCCCGTGGTTTCTATTCGTGTAGCGAAGATATTATCCATTTTGGAATGGGAGCGACCAAAAAAATAGATAGTTTGGAAATTTCTTGGTATGATGGTGGCAGATCCACACTATACGATATTAAAACGCAGCAAACCTTAGTGATCGACAGGGCTAAGGTGGTAGAAGAAAACAACAAAAAATTAGTAGAAAAAGAAGCGACGCTTTTTAACGATGTTACGGCTACTTTAAATATAGATCACAAGTACAAGGAAAACAGTTTTGATGATTTTGAAAGGGAAGTGTTGTTACCACATAAAATGTCTGCATTTGGGCCAACTATAACTGTAGGTGATGTGAATGGAGATGGCCTAGACGATTTTTTTATTGGTGGTGCAGTTGGGGATACAGGAACTATATTTCTTCAAAGTAAAGATGGCAATTTTATAAACACAGATAAAGAATATTACAGTGGTTATGCATACCATGAGGATATGGGATCCCTGTTATTTGATGCCGACCTGGATGGTGATTTGGATTTATATGTTGTAAGTGGGGGTAATGAATTTGATAAAGAAGCAGGTCTTTATCAGGACAGACTGTACCTGAACGATGGTGGAGGAAAGTTTTCTGTAACAGATAATATTTTGCCTAAACTGAATGCTAGCGGTGGAAGGGTAATACATGCCGATTATGATGCTGATGGGGATATGGATCTTTTTATTTGTGGTAGGCAGGTACCAGGAAGATATCCCGAACCAGCAGAAAGTTACTTGTTAAAAAATAATATTAAAGAGAAAGGAGTTCTACAATTTGAAAAGGTAAACAATCCAGAATTTGTTAATCTCGGAATGGTAACGGACGCTGCTTGGTCCGATTATGATCTTGATGGCGATTTGGATATTGTGCTTGTTGGTGAATGGATGCCGTTAACCATTTTTGAAAATAGAAATGGAGAGTTGGCTAAGAAAAAGTTGCCAAAGGAATTACAAAAAACAACAGGATGGTGGTATAGTTTACAAGCAAAAGATTTGGACAACGACGGCGATGAAGACTACATTATTGGGAACTTAGGATTAAATTATAAATACAAAGCAAGCCCAGAAGCACCATTTACTGTAAACTACGGTGATTTTGATCAAAACGGGAAATACGACATTGTTTTGGGCTATTACAATTACGGGACACATTATCCATTAAGGGGGCGTTCTTGTTCATCACAACAAATCCCAGATCTTAAAAATACCTTTCCAGATTATGATTCGTTTGCGCAGTCAAGTTTAATAGATGTATATGGAGTAGATGTTCTAAATAGATCACTAGAGTATGAAGCCTATATGTTTAGTAGTATATGTTTGGAAAACTTAGGGAAAGGAACCTTTAAAGTCCATAGCTTGCCGAATTTGGCACAAATATCAAGTGTGAATGGTATTGTTATAGACGATGTAGATGCCGATGGTAAACAGGATGTCATTTTAGCTGGTAATATGTATGGATCGGAAGTAGAAACAACCAGAAATGATGCAGGAATAGGACTGTTCTTAAAGGGAAATGGAGATTGTACTTTTGAGGCTGTTCCTATGATAAAGAGTGGTTTAAATTTACCGTATGATGTAAAAGCACTCCAACCAATTAGACTTAATAATAAAAAAGGGGTGTTAGTAGGGGTTAATGATGGTAACATACGATTAGTACAATATTAAATACTGTCTAACGAATCGTTTAAGATTTTAATAAAATTCAATTATTGTCAAATAAGAATTGGTTTGGGCAAAAATAATGTTAGCATATCAGGCTATAGTTTATTTATTTAGCTAAAATGGCGTATCTTTTGTTTCAACACCAAAGAGACGTACTATATATTCCATAAAAAGGAAATAAAATAGTTCTCAAATAGCTAAACAAATTAACTCAAAAATGAACGATACATCATTTAAAGCCCCCTCCCCTTTAGTTAATTCCCGTCGTAATTTTGTTAAACTTTCAGTATTGGGGGGTACAGCTCTGGTATTACCAATAGATGTATTGGCATCGGGTATGAGAAGCGAAGCTGTTGAGGTCGGTATTATTGCAGATGTACATCAGGACATCATGCATGATGGAGAGCAACGCTTACAGGTTTTTATAAACGAAGCCAAAAAACGTAATCCCGATTTTATCATTCAGATGGGAGACTTCTGTAGGCCCTATGATCATAACAAGCCTTTTTTAAATATTTGGAATAGCTTTAACGGAGACAAGCACCATGTTATTGGTAACCATGATATGGACGGCGGTTTTAGCCGTGAACAGGTAAAAGCCTTTTGGGAAATGCCAGCAAACTATTATTCGTTTGATAAACAAGGTGTTCACTTTGTTATTTTGGATGGTAACGACCAAAACCCAAAACCATGGAAGGGATATAATCGATACATTGGAAAAGCACAACAAGAATGGCTAAAAGCCGATTTGACCAAAACCAAGCAACCAACAGTAGTCTTTAGCCATCAAACCCTAGAGCTTGAAGATGGAGGTGTAGCCAATTTAAAAGAAATTCAAAAAATACTGGAAGAAGCAAACAAAAATGCAGGCTTTAAAAAGGTGATGTGCTGTATTAGTGGTCATCACCACACCGATTTTATGACTCAAATAAACGGTATCTATTACGTGCAGATTAACAGTGCGTCTTACCGCTGGGTAGGAGGTGATTACCAAACCATACGTTACAGTAAAGAATTGGATAAAACACACCAATGGATTAAATATACCATTCCATATAAAGAGTCCTTATTTACCTTTATGTCTATAAAAAACAATAAAATAATCATTGAACCTAGAAAAACAGAGTTTGTAGGGCTCGGACCTGAGGAGTTGGGGATGTCAAAGCAACATCCCCACGATCCTATAGTACCCAAGATTTCAAAGTTTAAAATGAATATATAAATCATTTTAAAAGTGAGCATATTAATTGTTTACTATGACCTTTAAACCAATCATTATGAGAAAAAATATTTTGATTATTCTGTTAGCAGGGTTGTGCCAACTATCATGTCAACAGGAAAAGAAAAAGGTAGAGAAGCCTAATATCATTTTTTTGTATACGGACGATCAGAGCTTCAAAGCAGTACATGCTTTGGGAAATAGTGAGATCATCACGCCTGCGATGGATCGATTGGTTGATGAAGGCACTACATTTACCCATGCCTATAATATGGGTGGGTGGAATGGAGCTATATGTCTGGCATCAAGAGCTATGATGATAAGCGGCCGATCCGTATGGAGAGCACAGCAAATCTCCCATAATTATTCTAAAGACGAAGATTTAGATAAAACCTGGCCCAGGTTAATGCAAACCCAAGGATACGAAACCTATATGACTGGGAAATGGCATGTACAAGCCAAACCCGATAAAATATTTAACCATGTAGGCCATGTGCTTCGTGGTATGCCTTTCGATACCCCTGAAGGCTATAATCGCCCACAAAATGAAAATGATACCCTATGGAAACCATGGAAAAAAGAGTTTGGCGGCTATTGGAAAGGAGGAAAACATTGGAGTGAACTCGTAAAGGACGACGCCATGTCATTTATAGACAGTGCCGCGCAAAAGCAATCACCATTCTTTATGTATATCGCTTTTAATGCACCGCATGATCCAAGGCAATCTCCGAAATCATATGTAGACAAATATAATTTGGATAATATAGCTGTCCCAGAAAGCTACATGCCTTTATATCCCTATGCGGAAACCATGGGAGCCGGGCGCAATTTAAGAGACGAAAAGTTAGCGCCTTTTCCAAGGACAGAATATGCTGTTAAGGTAAACAGGCAAGAATATTACGCCTTAACGACCCATTTGGACGATCAGATTCGGGACATTTTAGAAGCATTAGAAAAACGAGGGTTAAAAGAGAATACTTATATCTTCTTCACTTCAGATCACGGATTGGCTGTTGGAGAACACGGACTTATGGGAAAACAAAACATGTACGACCACAGTATGCGAGTTCCTTTAATGGTTGTTGGTCCCGATATTCCAAAAGGAAATAAAGTAGGAACCGATGTATATTTACAAGATGTTATGGCATCGGCATTGGAGTTGGCAGGCGTAGACAAACCTGATTACATAACGTTTAACAGTCTTTTGGGGTTAGCCAAAGGTATCAAAACCAAAAGTCAATATCAGGCCGTTTATGGTACTTATGAAAAAGGGTCTCAGCGTATGATTCGAAAAGATAATTACAAGCTTATAGTATATCCTAAATCCGAGCAGATATTGCTATATGATCTTAAAAATGACCCAAAGGAATTACACGATATAGCTTCTAATAAAGAAAATGCAGGTAAGCTAAAATCGCTTTTTGGTGACTTAATTAAATTACAGCAGGAAATGAGCGATCAATTGGATTTAAAGCCACTATATGCAAAACTCTAAACCACTTCATAAGTTAAAAAAAATGCAACGAACATTAATAAATGTTAAGCGTGTGAAAAAAATCGTTCTAGGATTGATTTGCTTCCTGTCTATAACAAGTTCCAGTTATGCTAAAATATGGTTGCCTTCCATTTTATCGGACAACATGGTATTACAGCAACAAAGTGAAGCCACTATTTGGGGATGGACTACCAATGCAGCAGAAAGTATTACAATAACTACCTCTTGGAATAATGAAGCTGTTAGCACAAAAGCTTATCAGGGAGTGTGGTCTTTGAAATTACCAACCCCAGAAGCTGGAGGTCCCTATACAATTACCATAACAGGACATGAGGTGTTGGAATTAAAAAATGTACTCATTGGAGAAGTTTGGTTTTGTTCGGGACAATCCAATATGGAATGGACGCCTCTAAAAGGATTGGATAATGTCGAACAAGAAATTAAAGCAGCTAATTATCCCAAGATAAGGCTGTTTTCCGTAAATAAGAAAAAATCAGAATACAAACAAGATGATGCACAAGGTACATGGGAATTTTGCCTACCTGAAACCATGAAGGATTTTAGTTCTGTTGCCTATTTTTTTGGGCGTGAACTGCATAATGAATTGGAGGAGGTTCCAATTGGTTTGATCAATTCAAGTTGGGGCGGAACACCCATAGAAACCTGGATAGAAAAAGAACAATTAGAAGCACATTCCGATTTAAAAGAGGCTTCAACAAAAATTAAAGATTATGTGTGGTGGCCTAGAGATCCTGGGGTGACCTATAGCAGTATGGTGCATCCATTCCTAAATTATAACATAGCTGGTTGCTTGTGGTATCAGGGTGAATCTAACAGACAAAATGCACAATCTTATTATAAATCGTTACCACTGTTAATCACATCTTGGAGAGCAGCATGGCAAAAGGAGTTTCCATTCTATTTTGTGCAAATCGCACCATTTACCTATAACGATTTTAAAGAAGAAGTGGCGTTGGTGCGTGATGCCCAGTTACAAACCATGAAGACGGTCAACAATACCGGAATGGTAGTAACCAATGACATTGGAAATTTAAAAAATATACACCCAACCAACAAACAGGAAGTAGGAAGGCGTTTAGCACTTTGGGCACTTGCGAAAACCTATGGAGTTAAGGATATTGTATATAGTGGACCAGTTTATAAGACAATGGAAGTAAAGCGAAATAAAGCGATCATCCATTTCGATTATGTCGAAGGAGGTCTGGTTTCCAAAGAAGGAGAGCTAAAGACCTTCTATATTGCAGGAGCCGATAAGAAATTTTATCCAGCAAAGGCAAAAATAATAGGAAACACAGTTGAGGTGTCTGCTAAAGAAGTAAAACATCCAGTAGCAGTGCGATTTGCCTTCTCTGATGATGCCCTGCCAAATTTATTCAATGCTTCGGGGTTACCAGCTTCGGCATTTAAAACCGATACCTGGACAGAATAAAATTTAATTCAGATATACCATGAGCAAACATTTTATTTTATGCTTACTTTTTTTAACCCTTTTTAGTTGTAAGGAAACCGAAGAATCCATTAAAATTGCCTGTGTTGGAGATAGTATAACCTTCGGATCGGGGATTGCAAATCGAGAAAAGAATGCCTATCCCCAACAATTACAAGCCATGCTTGGTGAAAACTATCAAGTTAAAAATTTTGGTGTTAGTGCGAATACACTTTTAAAGAAAGGAGACCATCCATATTGGAGTTCCGATGCTTACCAAGAAGCACTATTGTTTAACCCTGATATTGTTTTTATTAAATTAGGAACTAACGATTCCAAGCAACAGAATAGAATACATCTGGAATCCGATTTTGAAAACGATTATAAAGCACTCATCCAATCATTTAAAGAAAAGAACAAAGATGTACGCGTGGTATTATTACTCCCAATACCATCCTTTTTAAAGGACTCTTCTAGTATTTGGAATCCCGTTATAAAAAATAAAATTATCCCATTAACCCAAAAGGTGGCCTATGAAACAGGTAGTGAGGTCATAGATTTGTATCAGTTGTTTATTGATAGCCCCAATCTTTTACCAGATACCATTCATCCTTCTTCGTTAGGAGCAACCCGTATGGCAAGACGCGCTTATGAAGCAGTATTGCAAGATACTTCAGAACAGTTTAATATAGCTATAGATCATTTAGAAGATAAGCAAGACCATAGTTTTTATGGATTTAACCAGACCAATTTTAAATGGAATGGCGTCGACTGTAAAATAGTACGACCTAAACACATAGCCAAGGGGCATCCTTGGGTGTTAAGAGCACGTTTTTGGGGGCACGAACCACAAACGGATGTTGCGTTATTAGAACGCGGATTTCATATAGCCTACTGTGATGTAGCCAATTTATATGGAGGCTCTGAAGCCGTTGCGCGTTGGGATGCCTTTTATGAATTAATGATTAAGGCTGGACTATCAGAAAAAGTGGTGTTAGAAGGTATGAGCCGTGGTGGGCTTATTATCTATAATTGGGCAGCTAAGAACCCTGAAAAAGTAGCATGCCTCTATGCCGATGCGCCCGTATTGGACGGAACCAGCTGGCCAGGCGGAAAAGGGCAAGGCAAAGGAAGCGAGGTAGATTGGGAACGGTTTAAAAAGGTGTATAATATAACGTCCGAGGACGAACTGGAACAGTTTAATGGTAATCCGATACATAAAGCCGAAACCATAGCGAAAGGAGGGTTTCCTATGATGCATGTATGCGGTGAGGCAGATATAGTAGTACCAGTAAACGAAAATACAAAACCATTCGAACAAAAGGTTTTAGAAGTAGGAGGAGATATAACGAGTATCTATAAGCCGGGAATTGGACACCACCCACATAGTTTAAGTAATCCCACGCCCATTGTTGATTTTATTCTAAGAGCTACAGATTGTAAAATTAATTTCGCCACTGTTGTGGCACCTGGATCCGAATACCGCTCAGGGGCAGGATGGAAATCTGGAAAAGGCTGGTGGTATCAAATGAAGGATATCGATTCCTTATGTCAAAATTCAGGATCAATCGATCTATTGTTGGTAGGTAACTCCATTACCCAAGGCTGGGGAGGAGATCGCACCTTAACTACCTATAAACCCGGACAGGTCGCCGCCGATACCCACTTTAAAGATCTGAAATGGATTTCATCAGGCATTTCCGGCGACAGGACCGAACATGTACTATGGCGTATCGAACATGGACATTACAATACTGGAAAGCCAAAACTGGTAGTGCTAACCATAGGCGTTAATAATTTTCCCTTTAATACCGCAGAAGAAATTAGTGCGGGAATTAAAAAAGTGGTAGTCCTGGCTAAAACAACCTTTCCCGAATCTAAATTACTGCTATTAGGACCTCTCCCAACAGGATTGGATAAAGATTCCGATAGAAGAAAAAAGTATAGAGCAATACATAAACGTATTGCCCGTCTTGGAGATAACACTTCGGTTTTCTATTACAATATGGAGCAAACTTTTTCAGATCCAGAAGGGAATTTGGATAGATCTCTATATGGTGGAGATGGCATTCATCTATTGCCCGAAGGATATGTAGCTTGGGGCAAGTTTATTAGAGAAAAGTACAATAATATAATTAAAGAGTAATGTATAATAACTGGCATCAAATAAGAAAAAAAATACCTGTATCAAGGACATTTGCCTTGTTAGTGATATGTACGATTGCAATAGGTTGCAAAACGGAAAAAAATGACGAACCAATCATTAAGGATAATCTGTTGGGATATGTCGATCCGTTTATTGGTACGGGATTTCACGGACATACCTTTCCCGGACCGGTCAGACCCCATGGCATGTTGCAACTAAGCCCCGATACCAAGTTGAACGGTTGGGATGCGTCCAGTGGATATCATTATGCCGATTCAACCATTTACGGGTTTTCCCATACCCATTTGAGCGGCACAGGGATTGGGGACATGGGTGATGTGTTGCTACTCCCTTTTACGGGTACAACAAAAGAAAAACCAATTGCAACCTTCAATAAAGCAGATGAAGTAGCCAAGGTGGGCTATTATGCTGTGACTTTTAATAATTATCCGGTCAAGGCCGAATTGGCTACTACCGATAGGGTAGGGATTCACCGATACCAGTATAACGGCTGTGATGAAAAGCGATTGCTTTTGGATATAGGTCATATTTTACAGCGCACTTGGGGACATAGCAATATTTATAATGAACTTGAAATAATAGATAATAAAACCATTAAAGGACTAAAACACTCAAAAGGTTGGGCAGATGACCATAAAGTCTATTTCTATGCACAGTTTTCCAGTCCGTTTACTGTTGATGAAGTGGTTGTCGACCAGAAAACAGTGTCGAAAGTTGGCACCTATAGTGGTAAGAATGTATATGCCTACTTAAGCTTTAATACCTTAAAGACAGATGAACCCTTACAGGTGAAGGTTAGTATATCTCCGGTAGATACTGATGGTGCTCGCTTGAATATGGAAACCGAGTTACCCGATTGGGATTTTGATAAAGTTCGTAAAGATTCCGAAGCTATTTGGAACAAAGCTTTACAGGCTATTAAAGTAAGTACTGAGAACGCGGCTAATCTTAAGGTATTCTATACCGCGCTCTATCATAGCATGATAGCCCCTATGATCTATCAGGATGTGGACGGACGCTATCGTGGTATGGACCATAAAATCCATCAGGCATCTCCCGACGCACCAAACTATACCGTATATTCTCTATGGGATACCTTTAGGGCGTTACACCCGTTAATGACCATTATCGACGAACAAAGGTCAGCAGAATGGGTTAATAATTTGTTGTTAAAATACCAGCAAGGCGACTTCTTGCCTATGTGGCCCTTAGCTTCAAATTATACGGGAACCATGGTTGGTTATCCAGCAGTCGCCAATATCGCAGATGCCTTGGCAAAAGACATTCCCGGTATAGATAAATCTCTGGCATTAGAAGCAGCTATTAATAGTGCTTCTTATAAACCATGGCTGATAGAAAATACAACTACACCAAGAAAAAAGGCCTTGATGCCTTTATATAATAAATACGTTAATGAGAACAAACATATTCCGGCCGATAAAATTATTAAATCCGTTTCTTTTGGATTGGAAATGGCTTATTACGATTGGTGTATTGCCGAAATAGCGAGGCAAAACAATAACGATTCTTTGGTAGCTGTTTTTAAGGAGCGAGCCAAAAACTACACACATTATTTTGATGCAGAAACAGGATTTATGCGTGGTAAAAATGAAGACGGATCTTGGGTAACACCATTTAACCCCAAGTATTCAAGTCATGAGAAAGCAGCCTATGTAGAAGGTAATGCTTGGCAATGGACTTGGTTTGTACCTCATGATGTTAAAGGGTTAATTGACCTTTACGGAAGTAAGGAAGCGTTTACTCAAAAATTAGATACCTTATTTACTACTTCTTCAGAAATTGAAGGCGAAGATGCCAGTAGCGATATCACCGGGTTAATAGGGCAATATGCACATGGTAATGAACCTAGCCATCATATAGCATATTTCTACACCTTGGCAGGACAACCTTGGAAAACACAACAACTCGTCGATCAAATTCTTAAGGAGTTTTATACACCAACTCCTGAAGGTATTATTGGTAATGAGGATTGCGGACAAATGTCTGCTTGGTATGTTTTAAACGCTATGGGCTTTTACCAGGTAACCCCGGGAAACCCTGTTTACACTATTGGACGCCCCTTATTTGATAAGGTCGAGATACCGTTGAAATCTGGTAAGACCTTTACCATTATAGCAGAGAAGAATAGTCCTGACAATAAATATGTACAGGCGTTTTATATCAATGATATTAAACAAGATACCTTGGTTTTTAAACACGAGGATATTAAAGCAGGCAGTACGTTAAAAATTGTTATGGGAAACCAATCAAAAATTTAAGGGTAATGTTTGGGGTTTCTTATCACGGAAAATGCAATATATCTCTTTTTGTTTATGAAGGATTACAATAAATTTGAGGCTTTCGGACAATTAATTCGATTTGTTGCCAAATGTACCCAAAACCATTGTTGTGGGAAGTAAGGAATTTGATAATTCTAAAATAGAAATAAAATCGCTGGTAGATATCTACTAGGTTTCACTCGATAATCGAGATTTGAATGCTCCGAGGCTTGCCTTGAAATCAAAAAATAATGTCTTATAAATACCTCGCGTGCTTGCACCGAGGTAGTTTATTGACTGAGAAAATAACCAACACTAAAAAAAGAACATTCATGAAAACAAAAAGCTATCCGTATCGCTTTATGCTACTACTTTTAATCATTTTATCTGTTTCCTGTAAAGAACAGGGGACAAAACAAACAGAACAATACAGTGATGTTTTGTGGTATGAACAACCTGCTGAAACATGGATGCAGGCATTGCCCGTTGGTAATGGGCGTTTGGGGGCTATGGTATTTGGCAATCCGCAGCATGAACGTATTCAGCTGAATGAAGATTCCATGTGGCCGGGAGGACCAGACTGGGGAGATTCCAAAGGAAACAAGGACGATTTAGAACTTCTTAGGGACTTATTGAAAAAAGGAGAAGCTCACGAAGTAGACAAATTAATTGTGGAACGTTTTTCGTATAAGTCTGTGTTACGCTCACATCAAACGATGGGAGATTTATATATCGACTTTCCGAATGCCAAAGATGTTGAAAATTATAAGCGCAGCTTAAATTTGAATGACGCGGTTGCATCGACTCATTACACAGCTGATGGGAAGGCATATTCCCAAAAAGTATTCGCGTCGGCCGCCGATGATGTGCTGGTCATCGCCTTGGAGACGGAAGCGAATGCGGGTATGGATTTTAATTTACGCTTGGATCGCCCTGAAGATAACGGACATAAAACGGTTACGGTATCCAATCCGTCAGAGCATGAAATTAGCATGAAAGGCATGGTAACACAGTATGGAGGTAAGAAAATGAACGAACCCTTTCCCATTGATTATGGTGTTAAGTTTGAAACACGCTTAAAAGTCAAAAACACTTCTGGTACCGTAGAAGCTAAAGATGGTATGTTGATGCTAAAAGGCGTAAAGAAAGCCATCTTGATCGTAGCAGGAGCCACATCGTTTTATCATGAGGACTATGTCGCTCAAAACGATAATACCCTTGAAAAAGTGAATGCTAAATCATTTGAGGTTTTATTAGAAGGACATAAAACGGACTATAAGCAATATTACGATAGAGTCGAGTTGGATCTGGGAGATCGTGCATTGGATTCAATCCCTACCGATAAACGCTTGGTACGTATAAAAGAAGGTCATGACGATGCCGATCTAGCTGCTAAATTGTTTAAATATGGGCGGTATTTATTGATTTCGTCTTCCAGACAAGGAACCAATCCGGCGAACTTACAGGGTATCTGGAATCACCATATTCAAGCGCCCTGGAATGCCGATTATCATTTGAATATTAACTTACAGATGAATTACTGGCCGGCAGAGGTCACTAATTTAAGTGAAATGCACGAACCCTTATTCGACTTTTCCGATCGTTTGTTGGAACGTGGAAAGATAACAGCGAAAGAACAATACGGTATGGATGGTGCTATGATGCACCATGCCACTGATTTGTGGGCACCTGCCTGGATGCGAGCAGCTCAGCCATACTGGGGCGCCTGGATTCATGGCGGTGGCTGGTTAGCACAGCATTATTGGGAGCACTACAGTTTTACAAAAGATGAGGACTTCTTAAGAGAACGGGCGTACCCTTATATGAAAGCCATAGCCCAATTTTATACTAATTGGCTGGTATGGGATGAAGCGGCAGAAAAATGGGTATCTACTCCCGAAACTTCTCCAGAGAACTCGTATACGGCTAAAGACGGAAAGCCTGCTGCTATATCCTATGGAGCAGCTATGGGGCATCAGATAATAAATGAAGTTTTTGATCATGTTCTAAAAGCTGCCGAAGTTTTGAATATTGACGATGATTTTACTAAAGAGGTGAAAGCCAAAAAAGACAATCTGTTCCCAGGAGTGGTTGTTGGAAAAGATGGCCGTATCCTGGAATGGAATGACGATTACGATGAACCAGAGAAAGGGCATAGGCACATGTCGCATTTGTATGCGTTGCATCCAAGTAATCAAATAACCAAAGCGCATCCTGAAGCTTTTGAGGCAGCACAAAAAACCATTGATTATCGTTTACAGCACGGTGGTGCCGGAACAGGGTGGAGTCGCGCCTGGATGATTAATTTTAATGCCCGGTTATTAGATCCTGCTGCAGCTGAGGATAATATTCGTAAATTTTTCCAAATTTCGATTGCAGATAACTTGTTTGACGAGCATCCTCCGTTTCAGATTGATGGGAACTTTGGGTATACAGCCGGTGTAGCAGAATTGTTGTTACAGTCGCACGAAGGGTTTATACGGTTATTACCAGCTTTACCATCCAATTGGAAAACCGGAAATGTAAGTGGGTTAAAGGCAAGAGGTAATGTTGAGGTCGATATGGTATGGGAAGCAGGGGTACTTAAAAAAGTAGGCTTGTTGTCCAGAGAAGATCAGAAGGTAACCATTAAATACGCAGGGAAGACGGTTGATGTCGACTTGCATGCAAATCAAAAACTATGGTTGGATGGGATGCTTAACAGTGTTCAATAATAAAACGATAAAATAATGTAAAACCTGTTGTGCATTTTAACAAAATTCTTATTCTCGATACAAATTTTACTCGATAATCGAGATTTAAATGCTCCGAGGCTTGCCTAAAACTCAAAAAGATATTTCCCATAAATGCCTCGTGTGCTTGCACCGAGGTAGTTTACTCATTTCAATCGTAAAATTCACTCGAATTGACAGAATTTTAAAACTAGTTTAATCTAAAATGCACAACAGGTTTGTAAAATAGAGATGATATGCCCATAACACTCATCCATAACCTTATAGATGTTGTGGCAAAGGTGGTCATTATCTTTTAAATGCAAGGCCAACGGCCGAAGGTCTTATTCCAGAACCAAGTGTGGAGCGTTTACAGGAAACAGGCAATTGGTTAAAAACCAATGGAGCGACTATTTATGAAATAGAAAGTTTTGAAAACCATTACAAACAAGGGGTTTGATAATCAGGAAGGTTTAAACATTAGCATTTCAAAAACTATTTTAAACAAATGGAACGATAAAACCTATGCATAGGTATTCCATATAAAAGGTGAAGAAATATAAGGATTGGGATCTACAGGTATAGGGCACTAAAAAAGCGCAAAATCAATAGACATTGCGCTTTTTTAAACTTTTGTCGGGGTTTTTGTTTAATATTCAGAAGTTAATATTGGTTAGGTAAAGCAGGTTGCATGTCGCCTATGGTTATGGCGTTGGCTCCATGATTTTTATAAGCTTTCAAGCGGGTTGTAGCACCGACAGAAATAGATGCGTCGGTAAGGTTGTTAAATACATTGTTGCGAATGGTAACATCTTCAGAACCTTTAATAACGATGGCGTGTTTACCACCGTTTACAACGTTGTTTTCAATTAAAATACGTTTGTGTAATCCCGGCATGTCCTTGTTAGGAGCTTTAACATGTAAAGCTACGGCTGATGCTCCCTCAATAGTACCGTCATCGGGGCCGCCCAAACCACAATTGTTAAATATATTATCTGTAATAATAACATCTTCGGAAGCGGTGCCTTCTCCCCAGTCACCTTCTGCACCTAAATGGATTGCGGTCCCAGTGGTGTTAGAGAAGGTATTGTTCTTGATTAGGACTTTTCTTGTTTTAACCAAAACCGACCGTGCGCGATGGGAACGGACAATACAATTCTTAAATTCTAATTGTGGGGTTGTTGTAATATTGATGAGATAATAATTATCGGTATCGTTTGGAATTTCTCCATCGTATTCGATTCTTACTTTATCCTGAAGCGGATAAGTCCAAAATTGATGTACTCTTACATAACTTTTTTCTTCCAGTGTGTTTTTGTCAATTACGGCTAAAACATCACCAGCCTGGGGTTCATCTAAATAGGAGGAGTGTGTATAGTTTTTGCGGTCTACCATAATATCACATTTTTTTGTATTAGGGTCGTTATTCGCAATATGGGTGTAATAGGTATGTACATTGGTGGCATCGTCACCCTGACCTCCAAACTCACAGGCGTTAAATTTTATGAAACCTCTGTTGGTAGCAAAATGGGTAGCGTCTGTATTTGTAGATGCATAACGTCCTTGGTTTGGTACTATTTTAAGATGGTTCATGGTTATGTTTTCACTTAGGTGCCCGACAATGCCCATACCAGCCTGGGAGTGAATGGTAACATTGTTTAAAACCATGTCTTTTGTTTTATAGATAAGGATGGCGGGACGGTAATGAAAACCTGAGTAGGTAAGGAGCATGTTGCCCAATTTGGATTGGTTGCGAATGTCTTTACCATAAAATCGCATAGTGTTTGGAGCGATCTGTTCTTTCCGTTTGTAATACACACCAGCACCTGAAAAGGATTGTTTGGTTTTATCGTAGATCATAATACGCAAAACGATTTGATCTTTGGCTAAAGTTTCTTCTTCCGTAAATGTCACGTCTACAAAATCGTCTCCCATATTGACAATCTCTCCTTGATTATTGGGTCGTCGTTTATAATCGATGGTAATACCGTTAAGAACTATATTTCTGGCGTTTCTAAAAGAGAGGGGTTCCATCCAGCCGTCGCAGATAAGTAGTGCATCTTTGGCCTGGATTTCCAGATCTTTGGCACCGTTAAAATCTAAACCAATGGCGTAATCCTTATTAGGAACAAATAGCTGATCTTGGGGGTTCTTACCTAGCTTTCCAGACATGGCATCATTCTGGATCTTTAAAGCCAAGGAATCAGAAATGTGGTAACGCCCTGCAGGTAAAAGCAGCGTGGCATTTGGGGTAGCTACTGCCTTTTTTACTGCATTTCGTAAAGCGTTGGTATCGTCTTTACCATCGTTGGGAATAGCGCCGTATTCAAGTACATTAATAGTCTGCTTGGGTTTTTGGGCATAATTATGAAAACCGGTTGTAAAAAAGAATAGTAGTGTGATTGTTATTTTATAAAATTGTAGTGTTCTCATCTTTTAGGTGTTATTAACAACATTTGATTGGGTGCTAAGCTCAGATGCAGTTGACCATTTAGTGTTTTATGATTACCTATAGTTTTTTGACCGTTAGGGCTTATTTCTTTAATAGTAACTTGTGTGATATGATGCCATTCTTTAGGGAGTTGCCATGTTTTGTTTGTATAGCCTGCTTTACTGTAGGCAATAATAGATTTGTTATCCATCCATAGTGCAGGGATGAATATATCATCATTTTCAACCAGAATTCTATTGTTCTTTGTAATGGTATATTCTGAGCCTGTAACAGCGGTAAGCACATTGTTTGAGAAAAATACTTTTTTAGCTGTATCGTTCGCAACATATTTTTGACGTTCTAATCTATTTAAATAATACCATATGATTGCTGACGTACAAAACTGGGCTTTGAATCCCGAGAGGTTTTCGGGGTCTTTCATGATGATGTCTTCGCCGTGCATGCTGGAACCAAATAGGTTACCGTTAATGCTCCTGTCTTCACCTCCTGTATAAAATGATGCTGGCCATTTCATGTATTCTTTTAGTCCCCAGTCTACCCACCAAACCATAGGCTGATAGCCTTCAAAAGCATCTTCGCGTAAAAAGGTGGCTCCTTCGCTGGTCACGTCTATGCCTTTTGAAGCCCAATAGTTGTATATGCTTTTCTGGGCTTGGGTTTCATCTTGTATTGAAAAATCAAGGAATGGGCTTGTAGGGGCTTTTATAAATGGTCTTTTTCCGGGACCATCTTTGCCTATTGGAGGCCAGGTATGAAAGGCATCGATATGAATGGTTCCTGCTTCGGCAATGGGAAGCAGATTACATAAACTGTCAATACGTTTTTGAGCGAAACCCGTTTTCCATTCCTGGGCATAACTAATGGGGTAACCCCATTCACCTTCTCTAAGTTTACCATTTGCATGGCGTGCTATAATATTGTGTTTTACATAGGTGTCCCAGAGCGGACTGTCCTCGTAGGCGTCAAACATGTTGATATGGATACTTACTGTGGTATGGTATTTTTTGGCCGCCTCCATAAGCCATTTCAGGCTTTCCAGGGCATTTTTATCTTGTGGGCGTTTCAGAGCGTCGTTGCCTTCAAAAAACGCCGGGTATTTGGAGTCGTGTCCATTATACTGCCATCCCACCAGGTAAATAATCTTAGGCATACCTAAAGTAAGGTTGTCGATCTTTTTGATAATGTCGAGAGCCTGTTCAAAGTTGACATATACTTTGGTCTTGCCATTGTCCTTTCGCTTTTGTTTACCCTCGTAATCGGCTTGCGACATGAATAATTTCAAGGTCAGCGTTTGATCATAACGGTGTTGCCATTTAATATGTTGCTGATTGCCTGAGGTATCAAAATAAAGGGTGTCCAGCTTTTGTGCATGAATATTTAATGCAGATAATAGACCAAAAGCTAAAACCAACCTTATTTTAGTTACAAGTCGAGAATGTATTATAGCATACATAAGGCTAAATTTTATTGTTCATTATTATGGCGTTATTAAAGTTTGTATTGACCAACGATTTCTCCGTCATCGCGTATCATTTTAACTTCAAGATTGTTCTGGTCTGCATAGAATTGGATTAGCGTACGGGAACCGGTTTTAGGGCCACCGCCTATAATGATAGGATAGGGATGATCGTCGGTTGGCGGGTGTACACCATAGCGATGGGTATGCCCAGAGATAACCATGTCTATACCGTACTTTTTAAATACAGGGTTAAATACTTGCCTGCAATGGGTGGTACCATGCCAGTCTCCGGAATGAAATGGGGGGATGTGCATTAACACTACCTTGTATTTGCAGTCACTGTATTCGCTTTTTTGTAGCTCTGTATCCAGCCATTTGGCTTGTTGTTCCCTGAATTCGTCAAATTTTACTATGTCGCCATATACCGGCGTTTCATCTTCTTTATCCTCTCCGGAATCCAAAACGATCCAATGTACCGGACCTTGCTTAAAGGAGAAATAATATTCTTGTTCTGGAAATTTAAAGTAGTCTTTAATATTCCTTGCAAATTTTCCACGGGTTTCATGGTTGCCGCGTATCATGATGAATGGTTTTTCGCTGGCAAACAGGGTTGTGCAAGGTGTGATTAGATGGTCGATTAATTGTTGTTCGTCTGTTTGATAGTCGAACATATCGCCATTAAGAGCTACAAAGTCATAGTTGTTATCCTTGTTTAGCGATAACAAGTCGGAAAAGGAATAGGGGCGATCGTGAATATCGTTAAGAATAAGGCAGGTAACGCTATCGGCATCCGAAGCTACGGTGCTAAATTCAAATGTATCGGATGTGATGGTATCTCCGTAGGCCAGATCATAAGGATCAAACTTAACGATCTCCCGACTTACTATTCTGTATTTATAAGTTGTGCCGGGATTTAGGTTGTTAAGCTGGATGCTATTTAATGTATTGTTTGCTTGTACAAAACCATCCAGATACGATTCGGCTTTTAGATTCAAATCTGCTTCCCCATATTCAATCCAACTATGGGCATTATTGTTTGTAATGAATAAAATATGCACCGAATTTTGGGTGCTATTTTGAAGATAGGGAGGGCATAAAAAACGAAATGGAGCTATAGCCTCCTTTGGTCTATTTGTGGCTGCTGTGAGTAACGGCAAGGTGCCTCCTACTATAGCCAGTGTTGATAGGTTTCCTAAAAATTGCCTTCTGCCTTTATGTTCCATGGGATTAAATTTTATAATTTTTAGTTTAGCACATGACAAAAATTAATTTAATAATTAATGTCAGTCAGAGCACTGTCGAAGACAATTAAAACACTAATTTTTAAAGCATTTCGACTGCGCTCAATGTGACATGATATTTTTTATCATGTACAGAGCATTTTCGAAGGATGAAGAAACTAAAAATTTCTGACATTCCTTATTATTTTTTTATTGGACGTATCATATAGGGCTGTCCGGCCTTCAGTGTTAGCTGTATGCGATCATTTTTAACTTTGACTTTGCCTGTTTGTTTAACTCCTGAAGTACTTACCTCGAAAATGCCCAGTGTATTAAAATATTTCCAAGTGTCGTCCAGTAGGAAGCTTTGGGTTATGGTAACATCACTATAGGCCGCTAAAATAGGTTCGTCTTTCCAGATTACGGGAAACAGCACTGTGTTTTTTTGTCGGTAATAGATATTTCCTTTACTAACGGTACTGTCTTTTAGAGAGGTAACGACCTCTTTTGAGAACAAGGCTTTTCGATTTTCACCATTTCCTGTAACACTTTTTCTTTTGAGGTTGTTTAAAAAGAAATATTGCAGGCAGTTTAAATAAAATTTTTGGGCAAAGGCTTTGTCCCAATGTTTTTTATCTTCATCATTTTTATGAGAATAGGGCCAGAGGCTTTCTCCATACATACTCTGGCCAAAAAGAAAACCCAGATCGAAATCACTGTATTTAACATCGGGGTTTATTCCGCTGCCGGTATATACATTGGCAGGGTAGTCCAAATAATCCTGTTGTGTGCGGGCATTAAAATGCCAGGCATAGGGCACCAGTCCGGTCATGTAATCCATGACCCACTCACTGGTAACGTCCAAACCTTTATCACGCCAATACTGCAAGGCTCTTTTTTGGTATTGGGATTCGGTTACGAGGCTTTCGTAATGTCCTTTACTTTCTCGGGCTATCCAGGCATCAATGTGAATAGTCCCGGATGCTTTTAATTCTGGGATGAGATTTGTAAGGCTGTCGATACGTTTTTGAGTCCAGCCTGAATGCCATTCGTTACGGTAATTAATTTGGTAAGCTTTACGGTTATTGTAATTGCCAATTACCATGAGGGAACCGTCTTTGTTTTTGGAGATTAGATCATGTTTTACATAGGTATCCCAAAGCGGACTGTCGTCGTAGGCATCGGTCATGTTAATATGGAGACTTACGGAGGTATGGTATTTTTTTGCTTCTCGTATTAACCAGGACAAACTGGCTTGAGCCGTTGGATCCTGAGGTCGTTTTAAGGCTTTGTTTACCTCAAAAAAGGCAGGATATTTATCGTCGTGTCCGTTGTATTGCCAGCCTACCAAATAGATAATTTTAGGGGCTTGCAGTGTTAATTGGTCTGCTTGTTTAATAAGCTCTAGGGCTGTTTCGAAGTTACAGGCTACCATACTACCACCTTTACCATCTGGTTTGGATAGAAATAATTTCATAACAACCGTTTGCGAATAGTCGTGGTTGAAGTTATTTTGGGCGATCACCATGTTAAAGGTAATTAAGAATAGAAGAGGGAGTATTGTTGTTCTTATCATTTTATAGCTGTATTTTTTTAATTTATTGTTCGTTGATGATTATTACACTGCCTCCATAAGGTTGAAGAGTGCATGTATGTAGTTGTTGTTTTATGTTGTTTTGTTTGAATGAAAACTGACCATCTTTTGCATCGCTAATTTCCATTAGTTTAGTGTTGTTAGTCTTTATAAAAGATAGATCTAATTGTAATTCAATTGGTTTTGATTGTCCAGAGATCACGCCTATGTACCACTTGTTCCCTTTTCTTCTGGCTATGGCTACATAGGCACCGGGATAGCCATCGATCAGCTTTACTTCATCAAATTGTGCCGGTATATCCTTTAAAAATTGTATAATTTCTTTCGGTTGCTTTGAATAGGCTTCGGGACTATCGGCAAAATGGAGTAGGGCGGACTGGAATACAATGGTAAGTGCTAATTCATGTGCATTGGTTGTAAGGTGGGGGAAGGTATGCTTTGTAAAGCCAACAGGTGTGTAATCCATTGAGCCTACCGTATTTCGGGTAAAGGGTATGATTGTATTATACGAGGGGGCTTTTTCTGGAAATTCAGCTCCAAAACCGTAGGTTTCTTCTCCTTTTACGGCTTCCATACTTAAAAGGTTGGGATAGGTACGGCTCCAGCCACGGGGTACAGTACAACCATGAAAGTTTACGAGCAGTTCATGGTCTAAAGCATCTTCCAAAATATCGAGGTATTGTTCTATAATTACCTGTTTATCGGAATTAAAGAAATCGATCTTAATGCCTTTTACGCCCCAGGATTTTATTCTGGTGAATTCTTCTTTTCGCACACGCGGATCATGCAAGCGTCCGCGAGGTTGTTCGGAAACATAGTTATGGGGACCACCGGAATTATACCAGAGAAAGATGCCAACACCTTTATTGGTTGCGTATTGAATAAGCTGATTTATGGTGCCATCTTTCATTTCGTTCCAATTGGCATCGATAAGACAGTATTCCCAACCCATATCGGAAGCCAGATCTATAAAGGTTTTGTTGAGGTTAAAGTCGCGTTCCCTAACCTGGGTACTCCACCATTCCCAGCTTACCCGTCCGGGTTTGATCCAGGATATGTCTTGTAATGGCCTAACTGGTTTGTTTAGGTCTAAAACCATATTGTTTTCTATTATTTTTGAAAGCGTCTTGCTTGTAACTATAACGCGCCAAGGCATTTCCCAAGGGCCGGTAAATGAAGGGATGGCTCTATACATCCCTAAAGCTTCTCCCGGGTCTGGAAAAGCGATCCGGTAAATACCATCCAGACAATCGTTGCCAAGGTGCGTACCTGGATAGTTCCTCTCTAAACCAGCTTCATGTATTAATACCCAATCTTTTTCGTTGTTAACTTGAAATAACGCCGGGAAGACCCATCCCGGTTTTTCGGGAGCGGGTTGTGCTACCTTACTGCCATTTGTATAGTAGAGTTCGTAAGCTGGTTTCCATTTGGTAGGGCCGCTGTAAGGAGCCATCCATGCCTTTCCTTCGGTAGGTATTCTAAATCCGGTGTGCTCAACCAGTAAACGTCTTTTTTTAGTGTAGTTGTCGGGTAAAATGTAACGAAACGCTATGCCTTCGTTGTATGCTCTTACTTTAATGATCAATAATTGATTATCTGAATTTATAAATTCATAGTCACGTTCATTATAGATACTGTTTATTTTGGTATGCTTGCCGTGTATTACATTGTAGGAATCTTTATTGAGTTCTACTTGACTATTGGACTTAAATTGCAGATCATTGAAAAAATCGGTGTAATTTAAAGTAAGCCCTAAGGGTGAATGATCGATGATGTCCCGTCCGTTTGACGACAGGCTGTAATACAGATGGGACCCATCGGCATAAGAGGCAATATTAGCTCCCGCTTCTGGTTTCTCTAAGAGGGCGATATGGAATGTTAGTTGGTTGTCGGGGCTGGTCAATGCTTCTTGGGTATAGCAAAGTCCAGCTATTAAAAGATTAAGTGGTATTATAAACCATCGTTTTTTTCTGTTCATTAAATAGAATTTATTGTATTAATGGTTCGTTAAAGTTTGTTTTTAACTGATTGTGTAAATCATGATAATGCGTGTGGTTGTTTTCGATCTTAATTTGCGGATTGGCTTCTAGAAAATCGGCGATAACAAATTCTTCCTTTTCATTTCGTTTGTAGTACTGGTATTTCTTTTTCCATGTTTCGGCTAATTCGGTTTTGCCTTGTGCCTGGTATATCAACAGTTGTTGGTAGATAGCGCCGAAGTCTTCTGGATCAATATCTAAAGCTTGTGATGAAAAGGTGTCGGCAATTTCGTATTCGCCAAGCAAATAATAAGCATTACTAATTTCAAGAAGCAACTTAAAATCGGTCTTGAATTTTGCATAGACCAGCATCCAATGTTCGATAGCTTTTTCATAGTTTCCTAAGGATTGGTATGCCTTGCCTAAAAAATAATGGATTCTCTTATTATTGGGATATTTAACTAGACTTTTGTTTAAAACGTCTAAAGCTTCATTGATTGAGCCTTCGTTTACAAGTACTCTGGCCATGTTAACGGCGCCATCTTCTGTATTGGGTCTTAATTTATCTACTTTTGAAAAGGCCATAAAAGCCGTTTTGTCGTCCCCTTCAAAGAAAAGCCCAATACCATAATCGTTCCAGCGTTTCCATAAGGGAACTGCTGTTGTATATTCTTTATCGGCACTTCTGGTAGTTGTTGCTACGGTTGTAATTGGAATATCTGGTTTTTTTGGATTGGAAAGCAACCATTTTTTACCAACTTTTACGGGATCTCCTAAATTTTGACCTTCCTGAATACCGCCAAAGGTTAGGTTCTCGTAGTACCAGTTAAATTTTCGTTGTTTTAAGCTGGCTTTAATATCGGAAACGGTCGTGCCCTCAGGTACCTTAAATTTATACCTTACGAGATGGGCAGATCCTGGATTGATGGTATTATTATAGGCAGCGGCATACATGTGGTTTACATTGCGTTTGTTAATAATATTTCCTTTTTTGTCAATGAGTATGGCTCTAAGGTAATGGGCCGTACTATCAATTTGTCCCATCGCATCCATAGTTCCGGATGCGAGTATGGTATTCCCTTTTTTATCTTTAGCCTGTACCTCCAGCCACCATTCATTAGTATCGTTTGTACCAGCCGGTAGACGGTGTCCTACTTTGCGATTGTTAACCAAAAGTGCAATAGCTACCTCGTCGCCACCATTCATAGTAGGGATCGGCTCGGTGGGATTGTATTCTTTACCGTTAATCTTAACTTTAATGATATCTAGTTCGGCAATACCATTGGTAAGATTATCTTTAACAGCTTTTAATTGTCCGTGGTGTCCATTTTTAAAAGGAACAGCTGTATTTGCTGCTGCAAAGCGATGACTCTTTACATAGCCATTATCATTGCCTTTGTCGTTTGAAGGGACGTTGGGCATGTGGCATCCAATACAATTCTTGGGTTGATCGGGGAAATAGAATGATCTAACATTATTTCCGGAAACCCCGCTGCGTTGCCAGCTGTCGTATTGGTTTTGTCCACGTTTCCATCGGTAGTTGTTAACTGCGGGTGGAATGGATACTTTATGGCAACTTAAACAGAATTTTTCTGATTGCAAGTTTGCATTCATCAATGATTTGGCATGGGGCTCGGGGTTTGAACTTAATAGTGTTTTATGAATTTCTGAAGGCATGGGATCTCCCAATTTATTGAAAGCAGCTACTTGATCCATAAGGTATTTTCCGTTGCCTTTAACGTGTGGTTCTTCCTGAATGGCATGACAGGACAGACAGGTAATACCAGCCTGGGCGATATGTGAATCGGGATCGAAATGTTCTAAATTATCTTTCATGCTGCCAGTTAACAAGGGTAGCGGGTCATGACAGGAAGCACACCATCGGGTTGAAGCACCTTCACCAGAACTTTTCAATACATCAATTGATTTACGGTAATAGGGATTGTTGAACGAAGAAAAGTGGTGCATAGATTCATTCCATTGCGCATAGATGTCTGGATGACAATTGGTTGTGCCACAACTTCCGGAGCCATCTAGCATACTATGGTCTATGGATTTATGGTCTTTTGGTAATGCTTCTCCTGGAGACATTATTTCTGGTGTGAGCGCTACATATTGTGCTGGTTTTTCTTTTGTGGCGTAGGTATAAAAAAGATAAATGGTTAAAACAAAACCTAATGAAAGTATGGTTTGTTTTTTGGGGAATGGTTGCTTTTCTTTTAAACGATTGTTTAATTTACTTAAAGATGTTTTAAAGGAGTCGTGAAGAAAGAATGTAAATAAGGTTAAAACTGCAGAAATAGGGTGTAAGATCTTAATCCAGTTTAAATTATTGCTTATATCAAAAAAGGTGAGTATAAGTCCGGAAAGGATACAAATTAATGCTACTAATAGGGTAAACAAACCTGTAAGCGATTGCTTTTTTGAAAAGATGTCGCGTTTTAGTTTTAGATGGAATACCAAAAAGAAGAGCAGTAAAAAAAGAACCATGACACCTATTACTATATGGAGTGCAGTTACTCCAAGATATAGGGTAGTTGGTGTGAAGTTGTCAAAATAGATTAATAAAATGCTACTTAATACCAGTAAGATAGTTAAGCTAGCTATTAAGTTAAACGATTTTTTATGTTTGGATTTTGCATTGCCCATAGCGATTAGTTTATGTTAGATGCCACGGACATTGGTATTTCTTCGAAGTCTTGACGCCCTTGCGTTATTTTGATGAATTTGTTGGCATGGATGTCGTTAAAGGACGATTGGCTTCCGTCTGGCCAGGTAATTTTAAGGGTAACGACTTTATTGGCGTTGGCCAAACCTATGGTAACTGGTGTTTCGGATTGGGATAGGTAACTGTCGGAAGACTTTACAAATCGTGTTTGTTTTAGTCCATTGGAATCCTTAACATCTATAGTGGCACCGAATGCATTTTTATTACCGTTGTTGCCTTTTGCTAAAATTTTAAGGAAGTTTCCGGTTTTGGAATTATTTTGCATGATGTGAATGGGACCTTGGTTTTCGGTAATGACCAAGTCCAGATCACCATCCAGATCTATATCGGCATAAGCTGTAGATCGTGCCAACATGGGGGCTTTTAAAAATGGTGGGTTTTTGGCTATGATGTCATTAAACTTTCCGGATCCATCGTTGATAAAGAAATGTGGTTTTTGTAAAAGGGTGATGTCTTTGGATTTTTCTTCAACAGAAAGGAATACGTGACCGTTAGCAGCAAAGAGATCCAAATCTCCATCCAGTTCTGCATCAAATAGGGAAAGCCCGAAATTAAGGCTTTGCAGGCTTTGTCTTCCGATTTGGGAAGGCCCCGAATCGTTAACATAAACGCCTTGTTCTGAAAAACGGAATACGGTCATCATTTTTTTTGAAAAATTACCGATGAAAACCGAATGCGAGCCATCGTTCCTAACGTCTCCTACGGCTGCTCCCATACCTGCGGTTGGAGCCCCATCGACACCAAAACCAACGCCCATTCCCATACCGGTTTCGGTATAGGTGCCATCGCCGTTATTTTTAAATACCAAATCAGGCACGGCATCATTGGCAGTAAACAGATCTGGCCAACCATCTTTATTGTAATCTACTTCTACAACGCCTAATGTTTTTGTCGGTGCATTTATATGTAACCCTCTTTCTTTGGCATCTTCGGTAAAGGTACCATCTCCATTATTGTGGTAAAAGGAACAGGGTTCGCCTATGTACATATCGGGAGAGCAATAATCGTCGGTTCTTCCATTTTCGGTACAAAATAAGCTACGGTCTTTGCGTCTGGACCACTTGGCATAGTTTCCAACAAAAATATCGAGGAGACCATCCCTGTCGGCATCGATGAATAAGGCGCATGTACTCCAGACATTCTTATTGTAGATACCAGATATTTTAGAAACGTCGGTAAAAGTTGAACCATCGTTTCTAAACAGTCTGTTATGTGTTAAAGTTGCTAGGAAAAAATCGTCATCGCCATCATTGTCATAGTCACCAACAGTAAATCCAAAGCCGTAGGCATGTATATTGTCAAGTCCCATTTCTTTTGTTACATCTTTGAAAGTCTTGCCTTCTACATTTTTATAGAGGGACAGACCATCTATGCTCTGTTCTTCACCTTCTTTCATGCTACCGCCGTTTACAAGTAACATGTCTTGGTAGTTATCGCCGTTGTAATCAATAAAAGCAACCCCACCTCCCATGATTTCAGGAAGAAAAAACTCGCCATAACTGCCATTATCGTAATGAAAATTACCTAATCCAATAGCTTTGGTAATATCGTTGAACATAACCCCATCTTGTATAGTGCTACTGGGTATGTTTGATGCTTCGATACTTGCTTGGCTCTTTTTATCTTTTGATTGACATGATAAAATAGAGAGTAACAGGAGAATAGAAACACATATAAAAGCTATGTTCGTTTTGGATTTAACTAGTGGTTGGCTGTTATTTTGCATGGCGTTAGATGTATTAATTAATAGTAGTTATAAGACCGACATTAACAATACTTATAATGCCGGTCTTAACACTTAAAAAAATTATATGATATATCTAATTAGTACCCAGGATTTTGACCTAGCTCTTGTCCGCGAGCACTATAATAATCTATTTCATATTGAGGTATCGGCCATAAATCATTATTGCTGCTAATAATATACGGTACCGGAACTTGTGTTGCATCAACCGTACTTACACGGGCAACCAATGTTCCCCAACGCTTAAGGTCGAACCAACGTATACCTTCAAAGGCTAGTTCTACACGTCTCTCATGACGGATAGCATCACGCATTTCACTTTGTGATAATCCAGCAGCCAAATCTGGCATGCCAGCTCTGTTTCTTATTCTGTTAACAGCATTATAGACACTTGCATCGGGGCCTGAAGCTTCATTTTGGGCTTCGGCATAATTCAATAAAACTTCTCCGAAGCGAAGGATCACATAATCGGTATCACAATGGTTGGCAGCATCTACACTGTTTTGAAAGGTGCGGTCTGCATACTTTCTTAAGTTATACATTAATGGCGCAGGAAGTCCTCTGTTACCCTCATCCCAAATATAGGGTACACCGCCATATTCGCCAGGAAAACCAAAAACAGAACCAAGGTGATCTACTGTCTCACTCATTCGAGGATCTCTGTTTGCATATGGGTTATCTGGATCGAATCCTGAAGCAGGGTCTGTAATTGGCAATCCATTGTCCATTTCAAAATCGTCCACAAAATTAGCAAGTGGGGTAACACTTAACCACCATCCCCAATTTAGGGAACCTATATGCTCGTCGTTGGGTACTAAGTACTTAATGGAGAACATGATTTCTGGGTTGCCATCTTGTTCGGGTGCTGTAAATAAACTACTGAACGAAGTGGCCAAATCGAATGTATTACTATTAATAATTGTATTGGCTAGGCTAGCAGCTTCAGACCAGTTTTGGTTAGCCATTAAAAGTCTAACTTTTAGCGCTTGTGCAGCTGCTTTTCCAACGCGTCCATCATAAGGTTTATCTTCAATATTAGCAATTGCAAAATCAAGATCGGAAGTTGCCTGAGCAACAACATCTGCTTTCGAAGCACGAGGAGGTAAGTCAGATCCTAACTGGTACGCTGTGGTTACGATAGGTACACCACCGTAAAATTCACTTAAAAAGAAGTACATCATACCTCTAAAAAAGCGTGCTTCACCTTTCCAACGGTTCATTTTGGCGGCATCAACGCCTTCTATGTTGTCTACATTATCCAAAAAGTAATTAGAAGAGGCAATTTGCTTATAGGCAATGCCGTAAAAATCTGTAACAATTCCAGAAGTTTGGGAGTTAAAAGGCGTTATCATGGCATTCTTTAACCCTAAGCGGTTATGTTGCGTATAGGCATTATCTGTAGCCGCATCCAAAGCTGGTAAAGAGAATGAATTTAAAAAGCTATTTTGTCCCCAGGGTTCACCTGCTTTTAACTGGTCGTACATACCTGTAAGCGCTAATTCGGCATCCGATTCTACTTGCCAAAAGGTGCCTTCAGATAATTGATCGTGTGGATTTAGGTCAATATCAGCACATGATGCTAGTGTTAACACTGCTACAGCTAACATTGACTTATATATTAAATTTATTTTTTTCATAATAAAAATCTTTCTTAATAGTTAATGATTAGAATTTGATTGTAGCACCTACAGTAAGGGTTCTAAACATAGGGTATAGGTTGTCCCCAGGTCTTTCAGGATCACCAAATTCGAACTTAGAAAATGTTAACAGGTTTTCTGCATTAAAGAACAGTCTTACTTTGTCTAAGAAGATTTTATCCATTAATTCTGATGGTAGTGTGTAACCAATGTTTAAGTTTTTCAATCTTAAGTAGGAGGCATCTCTTAACCAAAAAGTTGTTGGTTCTTTAATGGATTGTCCTTCTGGAGCACCATACCAAATAGCTCGTGGCTTTGTTGTAGAAGGATTTTCTGGTGTCCAGGCATCGTCCCACCAGGTAATTGGATTAGCACCATGTACAGAGAAAGGTAAAACTAATGACCACTCGTTGTTAACCAATACCTTGCGTCCTTGTTCTCCTTGGAAGAATGCAGAGAAATCGAAGTTTTTCCATTTAGCAGTCAATTCAAAACCGTAAAAGAAATCAGGGTTAACACCGTCTACGTCAACGCGGTCGTCTGGAGTAATGGCACCATCACCATCTATATCTTTTAGTCTAACATCTCCAGGAGCAGCTGGCCATCTTGGTGTTGGCCCGTTATCTATTTCTGCCTGACTTTGGTAAATACCATCACCTTGGTACATAAAATATCGATTGATCTCTTTGCCTTCTATCATAGCATTAAGATCGAATGTTCTAGCTCCAAATTTCACTAGTTTGTTTTTGTATGCCGATAAGTTAAAGTTTACGCCATACGAAAAATCATTTATTGTGTTTTGATAGCCAGTTACAATTTCAAATCCTTTATTATTTACAACACCTTCGTTAACAAAAGGCGGTTGTAACCCTGATGTTAAAGGTAATTGAGCTAAACGGAGGATACCATCGGTGGTTTTATCGTAGTAATCGAAGGTCAATGTAAAACGGTTGTTGAACATGGCCAGGTCGAATCCTATATCGGTTACTTCGGTCTCTTCCCATCTAATGTCTGGATTAGAAAGCCCTTCTCTAATAGCACCTCCTTGTAGTAGGTTTGCAAAAGGATAATCTTTACCTAAAGAAAGAACAGATTGGTAAGGGTACAACCCTACCAGGTCATTACCCATTAACCCGTAAGACACTCTTATTTTTAAGTTGGATAACCAATCTACATCACTTAAGAAATCTTCTTTGGAAGCGTTCCACCCAGCAGAGAAGGATGGGAAGACACCATACCTATTGTCTTTGTGGAATCTTGAACTACCATCTCTTCTAAAGTTAGCTTCGATTAAGTATTTACTCTTATAGTTATAGGTAAACCTACCGAAAAGCGAACGCAACGTAAATTCTTCAATATTACCGGCAGTTGTTTGTCCTGAGCTCGGAGCACCAGATAAAACATCTAAATTAGGAGAAGCAAATCCACGACGCACACCTTCTATGAATTCAAATTTATCGGTTTCCTGAGATGCACCGATCATTAACCCGAAGTTATGATCTTCGTTGATGGTCTTTTGGTAATTTAAATGCGAAAAGATGGTATAATGTTCTTGTTTACCAACACGGTGGATTAGTTGCTCACTACCAATATTGTCCAGGTTGCCTTGAAACTCTCCAGAACGGTAGCTATACATTCTAAGGATTGGTCTACGGTTTTTGTAATCGGACTGTGTAATGTCTGCACCAAATTTCGTGTACCAGTTTAAGCCCTCTAAAAGTTCTATATCAAGAAAAGCATTTGCGTTAATAGCAAAACGGTCGTCGTATGTCAATGCATTTTTGTTGTTTGAAATGGCATAGGCATTTTTACTTGAAATATCGGCATAGCCTACAGATTCTGCTTGTGTACCGTTATTACTTCCGGCGTATCTTCCAGATCCATCTAATAACCAAGGCTTATAAGTTGGTGATTGTGATAAAATACCCATGAGGTAATCGCGTTCACCATTATAAGGTTCTGTTCTTTTGGAAATCGTTCCATTTATATAAGCCCCTACTTTAAAGAAGTCGTTTACTTGCGATTCTACATTAATTAATGCATTGGTCTTTTTAAAGGTAAACCCATCTGCAATACCATCTTGATCCCAATGTCCAACACCAACATTATATCTGGTTTTACCAGCTGTACCTCCAATTTGCAAGTTGTGCGATTGAATGGTTACATCGTGTAAGTAAAAATCTTCATGGTTAAAGTTAGGAAACTCATCAGAGTTCGGATTGTTTCTAAAGTTGTTAATAACCTCGTCAGAATAGAATCTTCCAGTGTAAGGTGCTACCCAGGCATTTACTTTTTCCATAAAGTTTACAGAGTTCCAGTCGCGTTTTAACTGGTTGATCATGCTTTGGTTCATTACACGTCCGGTATAAGTAATACTAGTACCATCTGAAGCTCCTTTTTTAGTGGTAACCAATATCACACCATTGGCTGCCCTTGCTCCATAGATAGAAGCAGAAGCTGCATCTTTTAATACGGTAACGGACTCGATAAAGGCTGGATCCAGATCGGCCATACTTCCCACTAGACCATTAATAAGTATAAGCGGCTTGTTTTTGTCTACCGAAGAAATATCAGGATCTGAAGAGAATGAGTTTACACCACGTAGTTGGAATGTAATGTCTTCATTACCGGGAGCTCCTGTAGTTTGCGTTACGCGCAACCCTGCTACTTTACCTTGTAATGCTTGAACTGCATTGGATACGTTTCTGTTCTCAAATTCTTCTTCGGTTACTGTTACAACAGAGCCTGTTAAATTTACTTTCTTTTGCGTACCGTAACCTACAACAACAACTTCGTCTAGTTCGGCTGCATTTTCTTCTAAACTTACGGTGATTGAAGTTTGGTTGTTTACAGGTATTTCTTTAGTAGTGTATCCTATATAAGAAATAACTAAAACCGCATTTTCTGTAGTTATATTAAGGGTGAAGTTCCCATCGAAGTCGGTTTGAACACCATTCGTAGTACCTTTAACCAATATACTGGCACCGGGTAAAGGTACACCATTTATATCGGTTATTTTACCATTAACAGTTTGTTGAAAGGGTGCGGTAACTACAGTGTTAGTATCGTCCTTTTTTTTACCAGTTTTTAGAATGATCAATTTTTTCTTTACGGTAAAGTACACATCCGTATCGGCAAATAATGATTTTAAAATATCAGCAATACGCTCTTTCTTAACGTGAATAGACACTTTTCTATCTAGATCGACTTTTAGGTGGTTGTATAGAAACCTAAAATCTGATGAAGATTCAATAGTATTGAATACATTTTGTACGCTTGTGTTCTCCAGATCTAAACTGATCTTGGTATTCTGAGAATAGGTGTTAGCCTGTATTTTCAGAAGCGAAACTAACAAAAATAGTGTCGTAAGTTTCATTTTTAAATTGATTTTACGCAGTTTTTCGGAATCGAAAAACATACTCATAGTTGTTTTTTTCATATTTTTGCTAAGGTTTGATGATTTAACTTTTTTTAAATCACTTATTGGTCCGGAAAATGTGGCTGCATTTTCTGGACTTTTTTTTTCGTGATTTTCTTACGGTGAGGTTCTAGTAGTCAATTTTACATAGGCGTATTGGTTAAGGTTAATTATTAAGTTTAGTAATCGTTATTTTGTTGCCTTCCATGAGGTATTCAAAAGGCGTATCTTCCTTAAAGGCATTTAAGATATCGGTAATCGATTCATCTCTGAAAGTAGCCGTGTATATTTGATTTTCTAAGTGATGGTATTTGTCTTCAATGCTTACATTAAAATGACGTTCTAGCTTTTTTCGAATATGATTGAAAGGTGTGTTTTTAAAGATCAGCATACCTTTTATCCAAGCAGTGTACAGTTCTACATCCACTTTTTCTACCGACATCTTTTTTTCTGTTTTGTCCCAAGCAGCTTTATGTCCGGGTTTAAGTAGTACTTGGTCGTCTTTATTGCCACCTTCTTTATGTAGCGATACAGATCCTTCTACGAGTACGGTATTTATGGTTGGATCTTCGGGATAGTAGGAAACATTAAATTGTGTACCATGTACAACAACATTCACATCGTTAGTATTAACAACAAAGGCATTATTTGTGTTTTTAGTAACGTCAAAAAAGGCTTCCCCTTTTAGGAATACTTTACGTTCTTTTCCGTCTATGAATTGCACAGGATATTTTATGGAACTCCCAGAATTGAGTTTTACCTGTGTGCCGTCCGACAGTAACAGGTCGAAATGTTTACCATAGGGAACGGTCAATTCATTATATACCAATTTGGCAAGTTTAACTTGTTTGTCATTATTGTATTGTAATTGATTTCCTTTTTGAGCACTTACAACATTTCCCTCTGTATCTAATATTGTTTTTTCACCTCCTTCGGTAATGACTTCAATATTCCCGTTTTGTAGTTTTAATGTAATGGCATCAGGAGCTATTACTGTTTTTACCACAGGTTCCAAATTTGTGCTTTGTTCAAATGAACCATATTTGAAAACAGAAAACACACCCAAAGCTATAACAATAACCGCTGCTATTTTATAAGAGCTTTTAAGGAATGTCTTTTTTTTAAAAGCATTGTGTTGTGAAGTGTTTTTGTACTCCTTTTGCTCAATGAGTTTTATTGCTTTTCTATATAGTGTAACAAAGTTAATTTTATTTGGAGGTAGTTTGCTTTCGTCTGGGTAAGCTGTTGTGTCTTCCCAGCTTTTATCCATTAATAGTGTGATGTGCTCTTTGTATTTCGGATCTTTAACTATATCGAGAAATGTATATAATTCATCTTTGCTAATCGAATTATCTACAAATTTTTTAAAGAGTTCATCAATGTATTCTTGCTCACTCATATAATACTAGTTTAGGTGTTTTTTTGTCACCTTATATTAGTAATACACTTGAAAAGAAAGAAAGTCCCAAGTTTGGAAGCAATTTTTTTTATGTTGGCAAAAAACAGGGGTTGTTAAATAAAACCCGTTATGCATTTTGATAAAAATTTGTCAAAGGGGTGAACTTCACGCGTTATTATGCGTAAAATTTGTATTGAGAATCAAATGCTTTGTTTTAAAACCTGTACTCGAATTAGTTGACCTTTACAGAACTGACATGCTCATAAGTTGCATAGCATGCAACACGGTTTAAATAAAATACAGACCTAAAAAGGCTAGGATATAAAGGGATTCGGTTAAATACGGCATAAGCTTTTCCCGAATGATCTGCATGGTCTTCCACAGGTGGTTTTTAACGGTTTTTTGGGAAATACCAAGTTCCTTAGCAATTTCCTGATTACTTTTTCCTTGTTGTTTGGATAAAATAAAGATATTTCTTTTCTGTTTAGGAAGATCCTTAAGTAGTTTGTTTACTAAAACCTCATAATCATTAAAGATAATAGTGTTTTCGGTGCTTTCGTGCATTTCATTAATGTCGTTCCATAACGACTCTCTAAGTGCGTTTTGATTCGCCACTTTTCTTAGGTGATTAAAAGTCAAGTTTCTGGCTATTTTGTATATAAACGCATTGAATGTTAGTTCTGGGTTTAATATTTCCTTTATTGTCCAAAGCTTTATGAATACTTCTTGAAGGATGTCTTCTGTGGTTTGTTTGGATTTTGTTAAGGAAAAAATAAATGCATAGAGCCGTTTTTCATAAAAAGCTATTACTTCTTTAAAAGCAGATTTGTTGCCCTCTTTTAAGGCTTCAATGGTTTCTTTTTTTAAATCAGTCATAGAATGTAATCATTTATGGATTAATTAACATACACTCATTATTTTAGTAGAATAGGGGGTGTTTTTCTTAATAGAAAAAGTTTTATAGCAAATACGGTCAAACGATTGAACTTTTTCAAATATATAAATAAAATTTATAAATATGCAACTGAAAGACTGAAGCTGATTTTAAAATTTTCTCAAATTAGAGATAAGTATTATTTATTAAACCGTAAACAATATAGATAGCACATGCTTTTTATAAGGTAATTGGAGGTTATCTTATTTTAAGATAAAAAAATTCCATAAATGTTATTTTTGTAGTAGATTTATTACTTAAATTAAATAAGATGCTCAAAAAGGTTTATGGAAGTGCTGTTTTTGGTGTTGAGGCGACCACGATTACAGTTGAAGTTAATGTTGACTCAGGCATAGGGTATCACCTTGTGGGACTTCCCGATAATGCCATTAAGGAAAGTAACTATCGCATTGCGGCTGCTCTTCAGAATAATGGCTATAAGATCCCCGGAAAAAAACTAACAATCAACATGGCGCCTGCCGATTTACGTAAGGAAGGATCGGCCTATGATTTAACTTTGGCGATAGGTATCCTGGCGGCTTCCAAGCAAATAAAGGCAGAACATTTGGAACGCTACTTAATTATGGGAGAACTGTCATTGGATGGCAGTTTGCAACCTATAAAAGGAGCCTTGCCGATAGCTATTAAAGCTAGGGAAGAGGGCTTTAAAGGGTTTATTTTACCTGTACAGAACGTTAAAGAAGCAGCCATTGTTGGCGATTTAGAGGTGTACGGTGTCAATACAATCAAGCAGGTGATTGATTATTTTGATAAAGGAGAAGCTTTAGAACGTACCATTATTAACACACGTGATGAGTTTTATAAAAGTTTAGACTTTCCAGAATACGATTTTAGTGATGTTAAAGGGCAAGAAGGGATAAAGCGCTGTATGGAAATTGCAGCTGCTGGTGGTCATAATATTATTTTAATAGGCCCTCCCGGTGCGGGAAAGACCATGCTGGCAAAACGATTACCCTCTATTTTACCACCTATGACCTTACATGAAGCACTAGAGACCACAAAAATTCATTCCGTTGTGGGAAGAGTAAAAGAAGATACGGGTCTTATGTCGCAACGTCCGTTTAGGAGTCCGCATCATACCATATCGGATGTTGCTTTGGTAGGTGGTGGTGCTTTTCCCCAACCGGGTGAAATATCGCTATCCCACAATGGTGTATTGTTCTTGGACGAGTTGCCAGAGTTTAAGAGGGGCGTACTGGAAGTATTGCGACAGCCCTTGGAAGATAGGGAAGTTACTATATCACGAGCTAAATTTACTGTTACCTATCCCAGTAGCTTTATGTTGGTAGCGAGCATGAACCCAAGTCCGAGTGGTTATTTTAATGATCCCGATGCACCCGTAGCTACGAGTCCAGCCGAGATGCAGCGTTATCTTGGTAAAATTTCAGGGCCGTTGTTGGATCGAATCGATATTCATATAGAGGTGACTCCAGTGCCTTTTGATAAATTATCGAATTCTGTAAATGGGGAAAGCTCGGTAGAAATTAGAAAGCGTGTCACCCAAGCAAGGGCTATACAAACGGAGCGTTTCAAAGATTCGGAATCCGTGCACTACAATGCACAGATGCATACAAAATACATTCGAAACCATTGCACTTTGGACGACGCGTCAAAACAATTGTTAAAAGCGGCTATGGAACGCCTAAACCTATCTGCAAGAGCTTACGATCGTATTTTAAAAGTCGCCCGTACCATAGCCGATTTGGAAGGCGTTGAGGCCATTAATGGCACCCATATTAGTGAAGCGATCCAATACCGAAGCTTGGATAGAGAAGGGTGGTTGGGGTGAATTTGGATGGGTGTTTTGAAAATTAATAATGTAAATAATGGGGTTAGTGTGATAGAATCGTGGGCGACATTTTAATTTATTTTATATAAATGATAATATGTAGGAATTTATTTGTAGTTTTATCTTACAACATTAAACTAACCATAACCAAAATCATACATTATGAGCAAGAGACATTTTTTTATTTTATTACTTGTTTTTACTTCTTTGTTTAGCTTTTCACAAGATGCAGAAACAGCATTTGAAGACACTAAAACGAAATTGTATTTGGAAACTAACATTGATTTTGCATCTTCAACCGAGGATTCAAGACCTGATGCACAAGCAGGAACAGGAACTTTAGGAATTAAGTTTTTGAGGAAGTTTGTCTACGGTAAAATACGTTTTACGGTATTTTCAAAGAATGATAATATTAATTCAGAAAATGCTGATGATTCAAAAATTTTCGGCTCAAATCTATTAATACCATCTAATAGTTCTAGTAATATAAGTAATTTTAATTTTATGTTAGGAACTAAGAGTTTTGCTAAACCTGATGATGTAGAAGTAAATGAAGATTTACTTTCATTTAAGCGATTTGGTGGTTATATTAATTTTTCAGTACATAATACTGAATGGAAAAAAGAAGACCTAATGACACCTGTTACAACAAAATCTCTAGACTTACATTTAACATATAGATTATTGAGTTTAGATATTGAAGGTGATAATGGAAGGGCTGATTTATATTTGATAGCTGGACTTTCAAGTAGAAAGTTAGCAGGAGATTATGGGCTTTCTGAAAATGAAGAAATAAGAAAGGAGTTTATTGGAACGGATAAACTTGGTTTTACGGGGTCAAATTTTGGAGCAAGATTGGAATTGAATAACTTTTTTGGACAAATTAATATGACCAATTTTGGAAAAGATAATATTGCTGGATTTAGTGGTAATCAAACTGTAATTTCAGTTGGATTTAATGCAGGTTTAAATCTGTCAGCCAAAGAAAGTAGTAATGATGTTATGATAAAGGCACAACAACTTCTAGATGAGTTTACTTTGCAACAAAAAAGACAAGAAGCATTAGAAAAAGAAAAAAAATAAGAAAAAATAAATTATGTTAATAATTTAGAAATTAACCCATCAAAATTTGATGGGTTTTTTTATATTTTTATTTCATCTTATAAAACCACCTGCTTTGCTGGTGGTCATGTTCTGAAGGCTATGCCTATATTTGTACTATGAACAAATATAAGAAACTTAGTCATGTTATATATAAATGTGAATATCACATAGTTTGGGTCCCAAAGTATAGGTTGCGAATATTAAAAGGAACAATAAAGACCTTGGTTGAAAGGGATATACGCTCTTTGTGCGAATGGAAAGGGTGTGAGGTTCAAGAACTGAACATTCAAGAGGATCATGTACATTTGTTGGTATCGGTTCCGCCAAAAGTTTCCATCTCTAAACTGATGGGAATTTTAAAAGGAAAAATAGCAATAAAGCTGTTTAAGAGTTATCCTGAATTAAAGCAGAAGCCATATTGGGGAAATCATTTCTGGGCGAGAGGTTACTTTGTAAGTACTGTAGGCTTAGATGAAGAAATGATAAGAAAATATGTGAAACATCAGGAAAAGGAAGAGAGAATAGTTGAAGAGAATCAACAGAAATTTGATTTTTGAACCAGGCCCTCGAAGCCCCTTTTAGGGGCAATTCAAAGCCACCTTCTTAGAAGGTGTGATTTTTACTTTTTGTAAAAGTCTAATGCTTATCTTGTAATTTTAATTATAATGTATCGTTAAGATTGTATGACTTCTATTTTAATATTAGAGCGTTACAGTACAGGAAGTAAAATAATTCTAGGAATCGTATTTACTGTATTGGGTTATATGTTTTTACGCTATGCTATTAAGCTAATAGAGATGGTGTACGTATTGAAATATAAAAAGCCGCTTTATGTTCATTTTTATCTGTATTTAAGGCGTTTGTCCGATTCACAGTTGGTTATTCTAAGAGAACAATTTTCATTTTATAAAAAATTAACTAAAAAGGAAAAGAAGTACTTTGAACACCGTTTGGTATCTTTTATAAACGATAAAGATTTTATAGGTAGGGATGGGTTGGAGATAACCGATGAGATGAAAATTTTGATAGGAGCTACAGCCGTTATGCTAACTTTTGGTTTTCGAGATTACTATATAGGGTTAATTTCTAAGATTGTAATATATCCAAAGAAGTTTTATTCCCATACTAACAAAGCTTATCATAAGGGAGAGTTTAACCCTAAGTTAAAGGCTCTCGTTTTATCTTGGGAAGATTTTAAACAAGGATTTAAAAACGGTAAAGACAATTTAAACTTGGGAATTCACGAACTTACACATGCCATACATATAAATAGCATGAAGGAGCGTGATGTAAGTTCCACTATATTTAGTGATTCTTTTAAAGAATTATCCATGCTCTTAAATGCCAATGATGAGTTACGAGATGCCATAAAGGTGTCGACTTATTTTAGAAACTATGCCTATACAAATCAATTTGAGTTTTTAGCGGTAGCTATCGAGAATTTTATGGAAACCCCTCATGATTTTAAAGCTCAATTTCCTGAAATTTACATGAAGGTAAGGCAAATGCTTAATTTTAATGTAGCAAATTATTAGTGTTGCTTAGTAGTGATGCGTTTATAATTCATTGTTATTGAATAAATTAGGTTGTTCTTTGAATTTTTGATTGATTTTATTTTCCATAAACAACTCATTTATAGGTGTTTTGTCAAAAGTGGATAT
>NZ_JAELVQ010000016.1 GCF_016428595.1 Snuella sedimenti
CTCCTGATAAAACACTCTTCGATAGAGATAATTATGGTAGCCAACTGAGAATAGCCCTATAAACAAAGAGATGCTGAGCTTTTTTTAAATGTTTGGAAAAAACTTTCGGACGGCTATGACCAAAAACAGCTTTGTAGAGCAATAAATTTACACAAGATAAATACTTATAGTATCTTTGCAAGATTATTCGTTTTAAAGCTTATGAACACTACCATTTCTGAAGTTAGCCCAAAGCATAATATCATTATAAAAGGAGCAAAACTCCACAATCTAAAAAATATTGATGTTGTTATTCCCAGAAATAAGTTAGTGGTCATTACCGGCTTATCGGGTTCCGGAAAATCTAGCTTGGCCTTCGACACATTATATGCCGAAGGCCAAAGACGCTATGTCGAGAGTTTATCCAGTTATGCTCGCCAGTTTTTAGGCCGACTTAACAAACCCAAAGTTGACTATATAAAAGGAATTGCTCCTGCAATTGCCATCGAACAAAAAGTAAACTCTACCAACCCCCGTTCCACAGTTGGGACTACCACAGAGATTTACGATTATTTAAAACTATTATTTGCCAGAATTGGTAAAACATACTCTCCCAAATCGGGCAATGAGGTTAAAAAGGATACTGTTTCAGATGTTTTAGACTATTTAAAAACATTCCCTGAAGGCGAAAAGTTACTGCTCCTATCTCCAATTCATTTAGAAGAGGGTCGTTCTATGGCCGATAAGATCAAAACCTTGCAACAACAAGGTTATGCCCGCATTAAGGTAAATGGTTCTGTTATTAGAATAGATGGCATTGAAGATATATCCAAAATACCGCCTAATGACATTTACTTAGTAGTAGATAGAATTATATTAAAAGAAGAAGAAGATTTTCATAACCGTTTGGCCGATGCGATTCAAATTGCATTTTTTGAAGGCAAGGGAGCTTGTATTATTGAAATACTTTCTAATGGGGAACAACGCCTTTTTAGTAATAAATTTGAATTGGACGGAATGAATTTCCTAGAACCCAATGTGCATTTATTCAGCTTTAACAATCCATACGGTGCTTGTCCTAAATGTGAAGGATATGGTGATATTATTGGTATTGACGAGGACTTGGTTATTCCCAATACCGGACTTTCCATATATGAAAATGCTATTTTTCCGTGGCGTGGAGAAAGTATGAGTTGGTATCGCGATCAACTAGTAAACAATTCACACAAATTTGATTTTCCAATCCACAAACCTTACTTCGAGCTTAACGAAACGTACAAACAACTTATTTGGGAAGGAAATCAATACTTTGAAGGGTTAAATGATTTCTTTGCAGAGCTGGAATCGAAAGCTTATAAAATTCAAAATCGCGTTATGTTATCCCGTTACCGCGGTAAAACAACATGCAAGAACTGCAAAGGAAAACGCTTACGTGCAGAGGCCAATTATGTAAAAATTGGAGGTGCAACAATCACCGATTTGGTAGAAATGCCCGTAAACAAATTAGCTGTTTTCTTTAAACAACTGGAATTAAATGATCATGATACAAAAATTGCCAGTCGCTTATTAAAAGAAATTAGTAATAGACTGTCTTTTCTTTCTAATGTCGGATTGGACTATTTAACATTAAACAGGAAGTCAAACACCTTATCGGGGGGCGAAAGTCAACGAATTAATCTGGCGACTTCCTTGGGCAGTAGTTTGGTGGGTTCCATGTATATATTGGATGAACCTAGTATTGGCCTGCACCCAAAAGACACCGAACGCCTAACCTCGGTTTTAAAATCATTACGCGATCTAGGTAATACGGTTATTGTTGTTGAACACGATGAAGATATTATGAAAGCTGCCGATTGCATTATTGATATTGGCCCTGAGGCGGGCACTTACGGTGGACAAGTGGTTGCTTATGGTACCTATACAGATATTTTAGCTTCTAACTCTTTAACAGCAAAATACTTAAACGAAACACTAAAAATAGAAGTTCCCAAAACACGCAGAACATCAAGCTTTTATGTGGATATTATTGGTGCTCGTGAAAATAACTTAAAGAATATCGATGTGCGTTTCCCTTTGGGAATGCTAACGGTTATTACCGGCGTTTCTGGAAGTGGTAAGAGTACTTTAGTAAAAAAAATACTGTTCCCTGCATTACAAAAAAAGCTAACAGATTTTAGTGATAGACCGGGACAGTTTTCAAAACTGGAGGGTCATTTTAGTAACATCAAACATATTGAGTTTGTTGATCAAAATCCTATCGGACGTTCCTCCAGATCCAATCCAGTCACCTACATTAAAGCCTACGATGATATTCGTTCTTTGTTTGCAAAACAAAAATTAAGTGCTATAAGAGGATACCAAGCCAAACACTTCTCTTTTAATGTAGATGGCGGACGCTGTGAAACATGTAAAGGTGAGGGCGAAGTAACTATAGAAATGCAATTCATGGCCGATGTGCACCTAGAATGTGAAACATGCAAAGGCAAGCGTTTTAAAAAGGAAGTTTTGGAAGTGAATTTTGCCGAAAAGAATATTGATGATATTCTAAATATGACCATAGACAATGCCATTGCTTTCTTTGAAGCTCACAACCAGCCCAAAATAAAAAATAAACTAAAGCCCCTACAAGATGTAGGTCTAGGTTATGTTACTCTGGGACAAAGCTCTTCGACGCTTTCTGGTGGAGAGGCCCAACGTATAAAATTAGCGTCATTCCTAGGCAAAGGTAACAACAAAGATAAAGCCCTTTTTATTTTTGACGAACCAACGACTGGTTTGCACTTCCACGACATTCAAAAGTTATTGACATCGTTTACGGCTCTTATCAAAAAGGGGCATTCTATAATTGTAGTAGAACACAATGTGGAACTTATAAAGTGCGCTGACCATATTATTGACTTGGGTCCAACTGGAGGTGAACATGGAGGTTATGTAGTTGCCAGTGGCACGCCAGAAGCTATTGTTAACATAGAGGCTTCTGAAACGGGAAAATATTTGAAGGACAAATTATTTGATTAGGAGTATTTATTGGTAAAGTTTGGTCAGTAAAACATAAAAGCTCCAATTCCAACTATTATTGCAGCCAACGGTAACACAAATAACAGAAATGTAAATGCTACTATATTTGCCTTAAAAAAGCTTATTCCCCACCCTTGGCCATAGAACCGTTTAACGGCCAAAAACAAATAGAAAAATGTAGACAACATAAGGAGTGTCACAATAAAACCAGGCACCTCCACAAGGAATTCTGCGATTATTAGCAAACTAAACACCATAAATAAGAACGCAAAAAAGTAAAAGGTAAATACCAAGTGGTGTGAAAAACTACCACGTTTGTAAAATAATAACTTTAAAATAACTGCGAAAATGGGTAGTAAAATAAACATAGCAAGTGGAATACTATCATAAAAAGCCTGAACAAGTGCACCACCATTACGTTGTCTATACAACTTTAATAATTGGCTGTATAATTTGTGTTGAAAGGCACTTGGATCTTCAGACATCCCCATAGCCTCTAAAATTCGATCTTCCTCTGCACCGATATTAGTTAAAGAATCCACAATCCTCTTATTAAACCCTAAAACCGTTTTGGGTTCAACCTTTTTTCCTGTAATAGAATTTACCAAAGTATCTGAAGCACCAATTCCTTCCTTTTCAACTACACCCGTTACAACGTTTTTAAGCTTATTGCTCTCTGCTATCTCTTTTGTTTCCAAAGAATCAATGGAGTCCTTAACGTCAAGACTGTCAATCACATCGGCTTTATGCATAGTCTCTTTAAAATTCTTATCCATGCTCTCCACTTGATCTCTACTTATAAAGGAAAACAAAAAGAAAAACACCACCGAAATAAACAGATAGACTTGTGCTGGGTGAATATACAATAAACGCTTTCCTTCAATAAAACGCTTAGCCAAATACCCTGGTTTAACCATAAGTGGAATAAAACTCTTAAAAAAACGGGCATCAAAAGAAAAATAATTGCTTATAGTATTATAAAATAAAACACCTAAGGTTAACTCGTCATTAGCCTTCTGACCACAATAAGGGCAAAATTGAAAATTAGACTCGAATTTCTTTTCACAGTTCTTGCAAGTAATTTGTTTATCCAACATCAATGGTAATTATTCCTATAAAAATACCAATTGTTATGATTATAAAAAATAATTCCGCCTTTATTTAACGCCTTATAAACCATTATTTTACACGGGTTTAAAATGTCTTACAATCAACTATTCTATTTTTTTGGCACGCATCTTGAAAGTTTAGGGATATAAGCGAAAGCCGAAACGCTAAAGAGTAGGCATAATATTAAATCCTATGACTATGAAAAAACTAGTACTTTTTTTTAGTGGTTTGCTAATGAGCATAACTACCATAACAGCATTGGAAACAACCAATTTAAATCATGAGAAGCCTTCGGATATTTCAAAACGCTATAGCTATGCACAACCTATTGCGTTTATGGAACGTGGCATAGCGTTTTTAATATTTCCTGATGGAAGTTTTGATTTTAATACCCATAGCGATGAACATTTCTATAATGACTACTATAGAAACAACACCAGAAGAAATGTTATAAACGCTACCTATAGAGGGCCTCATGTAAACATTAATTATAGTTCAACAAATACTAGAGGAGTATTTATATCGCGTGACAGATACGGGAAAATTAGACGTATTGGTAATGTCTACTTAAACTATAGTAGAAATGGAAAAATAACGCGGGTAGGCAATGTGTTTTTAAAATATAATCGTGGAAACGGATTATTAAAACAAGTCGGAAACCTACATGTTAGATACAATCACTGGGGTGAAATCGTAAATATTAGAGGTCAAGTAAACCATTATAACAATAACTGCAATGCTTGTGGCATGTTATCATGTACAACAGATCATAATCATGATCATGGCTACTACAACAACAGTAATTGGAATGATAATTATGATGCTGATGATCATTATTATTACTACAAACAAAATGGTAAAGTGAAAAAGCACAAGAAGAATAAACGATAGATCTTTATATTTTATTTTAGTTAGTAAATCGAAAAGCCCGAAAACAAATGAACTTTCGGGCTTTTCTTATTTAAAATTCAAGTTTACATTTGCGTGTGATTTTTAATTTCAAACGGCTTTGGCACACTATCCTGTTCTCCAAGGTTCTGCCTTAAATCTATTTCTATTCCTCTCGAAATAGCAGAAATAGGAACATCGTTAGCCGAACCTTCAAACGGATTTTCTCCCACTCTACCAATTCTATTCATTGTGTGGAATATCCACATTACAATTACCGAAAAAGGCACAGCCAACCATAAAAACCAATGTTCAGCTCCTGAAAGCCTTTCGGTAAGCTTTATCCCCAATTCATGAAACTGACCTACTATAGCAATAGGAAGTGTAAAAATAAAGATCCAGGTAAAGTAATGCAGAATAGAAGCAAACTGTCTGGGATACGGAAAATTCTTGATCCTTTCCGATTTTCCTTGATGTGTAAATAACTCCTCTATTACATTTTCAAGTTCTAAAAATGAAAACTCCCAAATCAAACCACGTTCTTTCAGTGCTCTTAAGTGGTGGGATTGCAGATAAAGAATGGCTGTCTGTTTATTCGTCTTATTTTCTATATACTGTATTTCTTTTTCAGAAAGGTAGGGCTGCACTGCTTCATTAAAAGACATATGAAACTCAGGTACATGAATTTTTTTTGCCCATTCTTTATTGGTACGTTCTTTCATAATATATTCCCAAGGTTTGGGTTCTCTCATTGCGTAACGCAAAGCCGTCAACCAAGCTATGTGTCTGTAAGTTATTATTTTTACTTCCTTCTCTATCGCTTCTTCACTTAACGGATTCCGTGTATGGTCGTTGTTCACATAATCTTGCACCATCATACCAAAGGTTCTTGAGGAGTTAACTATGGCTCCCCAAATTTGCCTGGCTTCCCATATACGACCATAAGCGGCATTACTTTGAAAACCAATAATAAATGCTACAGCTGTACCAACCAACGCAATAGGTGTAAACGGTATTTGTAAAAGACCATCACTAAACACAAATAGCAAAACTTCTATTATGGCAATGCCAATGAACTGTAAAGCCTCGATTCGCGTCCATAAAAACATGTCCTTAAATCCAAAAATCTTCCTTATATACATAGATATTACTTTAGATTAATTATTAAGAAAAATAGCCGATATACTTTAATATATTCTGATATAAAAGCAAGCTTCACTTTTTATTCTCATATAAACAAATATAAGGTTAACTAAACACAAAATACAATTCATTGATTTACTGCACAATAACACGTAAACAGTTTTTTGGCACGTTGTTTGTAATTTCTAAAGCATATCACATTAAATTCTATAATTATGAAAAAGTTAATAATCATCTTTGGAGCTTTAGTCTTTGGACTTACTTACGGCTCTACTACAAACAACACTAACCTTAACGCAACTACTTTAGTTAAAGGTTACAGTAATTCTTTCATTTTTATAGAAGGTGGAATTGAGTTCTCTGTTTTTCCCGATGGACAATTCGACTTTTATATGCCTCATTACGGTCCCAAAGTAAATGTGTCGATTGGTGGCCCGCACTTCGATTTTAGTTTTAACTCGGGATACGACTATAACGCTTATGTTCAATACGACGAATTTGGTGCAATAATCCAAGTAGAGAATGTCCCTATTTATTATGATTACTATGGGCGTATTATCCAAGCTGGCAATGTAAACATACATTACAACAATTTTGGATACATAACGCGTGTTGGTGGTTTATATGTACATTATAACAGGCACCGTGTATTTTCACACTGCACTGGTTTTATAAATGTTTACAACAGGCATTATGTATATCGCCCTTGGCACAGATACTATCGTACACCACATATTAATCACTGTGTAGTTTACAATCGTCCGTATAGACAATATTATCGTCCCGTACGTTACGTATACAAAAGACCTTTTTACAACAACTACAGACCTAGAACAGCTGTAGCTAGTAGACGCGGACATAGTATAACAAGAAGCAGAAACTATGCAACTGCATATAGAAGCACGCGAAACAGAACAGAAATAGCAAGACATTCAACTAATAGCACCAGACGTTATACCTCGCAAAGTTCAGCCCCCAATAGAAATGCAAGACACTCAACTACTAACACAAGACGTTATGCCTCGCAAAGTACCGCCCCCAATAGAAACAATACCTCTATTAGTAGAACTTCTCGTATTGCGAGTTCAAATAGAGATTATGTGAAACGAGATAACAATGTCGTTAACAGGGTAAATAGAAACACCCGATCAACCCATAATGTTAACAGGTCTACTAGGCCAAATGTGAGTAATACTCGCGAAAACACTAACATTAAACACAGAAACACGCGGAGCATACAAAATCCAAAAAGCAATAATACACGTACATATACTAAAAGCAACAATGTAAGAAACACAAAACAAGCGACTTCTAACTATTCAAAAAGTAAGCCTAGAACAACGCAACGCGTACAATCAAGGTCAACGCAAAGTAGAGGTAAAATAGCAAACAATAGAAGTGTTTCGAAAAGTAATAATATACAATCGTCTAAAAATAGAAGACGGTAAATAAATTTGGTTGGTTAGTTGGAAAGCCCTGCAATATGTATGCCTCAAAGCAACATTGCAGGGTTTTCTCTTTTGAAGTAACTTTCTGAATGCCTCCAGCCATTAAATATACTCAACAACAAGGCTTTCAGATGGCATACTTTCTACGATTAAGTGAGCAATAACACGTCTTAAAATTAAACCGCTTCTTATTTTCTTAGTTTCTTCTTAAAAACCTGTCTAAAAGAGAATTAACTATCTTGGAAATTTTAAAATAATATACGACATAGCCATAAATAAATGAAACCATTAATGATTTAAGACCGATGTTTATAACTGGATGAAAAGGAAAGTCCCAAAAATAAAAAATAAAAAAGCATAATACAATTAGTAGTAACATGCTCAATGTAGCCTTAGTAAATGGCTGCATTTTAAAAGAATGCTTCACAAATAACACCTTAGATAGGTTATAAAACATAACTGATATAAAAGTAGCATAAGCAGCCCCGTTAATTCCAAATGCAGGTATAAACAATGTATTGAGCACCACGGTAACAATTACCAACAAAGCACCTAACAATAGTACCATTCTATAATAATCACTATTAAACAATATAGCATTATTGTTTCCCAACAGGTTATCCGTAAGTTTGGCAACACCTATCAAAATAACTATTAGTAGTCCGCCACTAAACTTTTCTGGTATTAAATGGTAGAGTTCATTTATGTTCAAAACAATTAATAGAAAGATGAGTCCGCTAACTATAAATAGGTTTAAAGAGCTCTTTTGATACAAGTTTTTAAGTTCTATCATATCCTTTTCATTTAGCAGCTTTGCGGTTAAAGGACTGGTTATTTGGTGCATTGCACGTGACGGCACCCCAATAACACTGGCAATATAAATAGCAACCCCATAGTAAGCTACATTTTCAATTTGAATATAATGTCCTAGCATAAACTTATCTATTTCCAAGATAACATTAGCCACCGATCCAGCAATAATAATCAATGCCGAATAGTTTAAAATATTCCTTATGCCCAATAGTTTGGTAAACTTAAAGACAGGGCGCCTTATACTAAACGCATATAAGGCCATTACAACTAAACGTATTATATAAACACCAACGATACTATAAATTAGCTGATCGACATTTAACATTTCAAAATACAGACAAAACAATAAAATGGTAGTCGCTATTCTATGAAATAATTCCTTCATAAAGTTGCCCAACACACTTTGCATTTGTACGCGGCTCCAAGCATAAAATATCTCGAAATAAGCAAATGCTATGGCCGAGATATAAATCAGCAAAATATAATCTTCTATTATTGGGTTTTCCTTAGTCAGCCAATTACTTATGGTATCGAAAGCAACATAACCAATAAGCCCAAAAGGAAGAATAACTACCAGGGGCAGTATTAACATCATGGTTAAAAAGCTATTTTGTGATTGCCTTGTTTTAAAAGACGAATAAAATTTAATAATGGTATTATGAACCCCAAATGCCATTAAGGGCATCATAACATTGGCTGTAGAAAAAATAAATGTTATCAATCCAAAATAGACATCACTAATAAAATTAGTAAATAAAAATAATACGTTAATGGCTCCTACTCCAAATCCCAAATAAGTGGTCAAGGTATTTTTAATAGATTGAGAAACAACGATGCCCATTATATTAATTTAGATAAAGATTCTGTTAATGCCTTTCGGCTATATTTTTTTAAACCTATGGGATATGGTTGTAAGCTACCTTCTCTATAAGCTTTGTAATGATCTAAAATAGTAGTTTTTAACATGCCATAAGCATCATAATAGAAATAGGCACCTGTATTAGTTTCTTTTAAAATGCTTTCCACATCCGACCCCTTTGGACCTAAAGCAATTATTGGCCTATCCGATACCATATATTCAAACAGTTTTCCGGGAATAATACATTTGGTGTCCTCGGAATCTATTTCAATAAGTAACAAAACCTGTGATTGTTTTTGATATTTAACCGACTCACTATGGGAAACGTAACCAACTTCATTAGTATACCCTATTAAACCATACTTGTTAATCTCTTTTAATACATTATCGCTAACATAACCAACTAGGTTTAACTGAAAACCTCTAGCAAACTGTTTGTTTTCAATAACCAAATCACTTAAAACCTGCCATAAAACCTCTGGATTACGTTTGGACAATAAAGACCCTATGTGCGCCAAAGTAAACTTAGCATCAAGCACAGTCTCCCCTACCGTTTCCACATCATAACCATTAGTAATAACCTCAATAGGCTGTGAAGTAAGCCCTTCGAATTCTTTTTTGGTAACCGAGCTTGTTACGATAATCCTATCGGCTGTATTTAAAACCTTAAGTTCTAATTCTTTGTGCTTTTGCTTTGACCGTTGTGTTAACTTTAATTGTTTGTGATACCCAATAGTAGTCCATGGATCCCTAAAGTCGGCGATCCATTGCAGTCCTAATTGTTCCTTTAATTGTAAACCAATGAGGTGCAAGCTATGAGGAGGCCCCGTAGTTATAATGGTATCAATATTGTTACCTTTTAAATAATTTAAAAGAAATCCTACTGATGGTTTTACCCAAGCTTTCCTTGCATCTGGGATAAAGAAATTTCCTCGCACGTAAAGCATTAGCCTTTCGATTAACGATTGCCTTTTGGTTTCAGGAATTATGCCTTTACTTATTGTATATGATGATTTTTTTGAAAACAGTCCAGCAAGCTTGTAAGGCTCCTTAATAGGCTGTTTTAAAACTGTAAGTTTATCTGAAACATCGGAAGTTAAACTATCATCTTGTATGGGGTAATTAGGGTTTTCTGGGGTATAAACAATGGGTTCTATATCAAAATCTGGCAAATACTTAACAAATTTTAACCAGCGTTGTACTCCTGGCCCTCCTGCTGGTGGCCAATAATAAGTAACTATGAGTACTTTTTTTTTATCCATTCCTATTGTTTCAACAAAATGCGGGAACTTAATGGTAATCTCGTTTCAATTTAAGCCCTATCCTCTCAAGAATATCAAACTACTTTTTCTTAATCCCATAAAATAATCCTCCCAAGAGCAACAAAACAAAAACTATGGAACTTGCAAAAGCAATACGACTACCTGTCTTAACGACTTGGGGATCAAACTTAAACTCTATGGTATGGGATCCTGCTGGTATTTCCATTCCTCTCAATACATAATTAACACGTATATGATCGGCTGCTTTACCATCTATAAAAGCTTTCCAGCCTTTGGGGTAATACACTTCTGAAAATACAGCAAAGCCATCGTTAGCATTCTCCGATTTATATTTTAAGTAATTGGGCTTATGGTCTACCAGTTGAATTGAAGCTACGGAATCTACCTTAAAACTCGGAATGCCACCAGACTTGAATCGGCTTCCGAAATCGACGGTGTTAAGCACGGCTACTTGTTTGTTATTTAGACTATCCAAAGCCTTTATTTCTTCATTAGCAGAACTTACAACTTTAAAATCTTTAATAAACCAAGCATTTCCATTAGCTTCTGTATTGGTATACTTAAAAAGCTGCCCCTTTTCCCCTTGTGCAATAATATACTTGGTATTTAGCATATTAAGTACATTCATATTATTCGTTGTTACATAAAAATCAAAAACATCTTCATAACGCTTTAATTTAGCTGCATGATAACCATTCAAGGAATTATGAAAATAAGAAGCTCTAGCACCAGAAGATGTTACATCAAACACTCTAAAATATGTTGTGTCCTTCAATATCTCCTTATCCACTTCATTAGCCTGATAGGGTGTACTTACTTGCCTAGCCGACACAAAATCATCGTTATTTACATAACGCCTATCAACACCAACTAAATCAAAAAGAATAAGTACTCCAAAACCAACAATCAACCATTGCTCTTTTATCTTCTCTTTTAAAAACATAAACATTATACCAGCAGAAAGCAACACTAGCAGTAGTGTTCTAATGCTATCCTCAACGAAAAGGGTACGCCTGTCTTCCTTTACAGCATCAATAAAAGCCTGGCCATAGTTTTGCCTATAGAAACCATCATTGATTCCTGAGAAATCAAACAATGAATTTTTGAAAAGTAAAAATATTAGTGCAATACCCCCTGTAATACCCAGACTGTATTTTAAATTTTTTAATATTTCTTCGTGGTCCCTTTCCTTTTTTAATAGCGTATGTAATCCAAAAACAGCTAATACAGGAACACACAATTCTAAAATAACCTGAATGGAACTTACTGCTCTAAACTTATTATACAGTGGTACATAATCGATAAAGAAATCTGTCAATGCTCCAAAATTTTTCCCATAAGATAATAGTAATGACAAGATCGTTCCGCCAACAAGCCACCATTTTAAACGGCCTTTAACTAAAAACAATGCAAATACAAATAAAAACAAGACAACCGCACCTATATAAGCTGGCGCCTCTACAATAGGCTGATCGCCCCAATACATTGGAGCATGCTTAGCTCCTTCAGCAGCTTGGGCTGTTGTAGCCCCTATCTTTCTATATGCATTGTATGTAGCCGAATCTTTGCCAACATCTTCTCCATTTCCCCCACCCATAAATCGTGGTATAAAAAGGTTAAATGTCTCTGCTATTCCGTAACTAAACTGCGTAATATAATCTCGATCCAGCCCAGTAGTCACCTCCTTAGGTGTTCCATCTGGATTTACGGTTAATTCGCTTTTACTTCGAGAGCTTTCCTTTACGTACTCTTGAGTTGCCAAAATACTGGTGGCATTTAAAGCTATAGACAATAATACTGCAAACCCCAAAGTACCTATTGATTTAAAATAATGGAGCAACTGCTTGGTTCTATAAGCATCCACCAAATAAGCAATCCCTAAAATAATTACCAATAACAATAAGTAATAAGTCATTTGGAAATGATTAGCCACAAGTTCCAACCCCATTGCAACGGTAGTCAGTAAAAATCCACCAATGTATTTCCGCTGAAACGTCAGCAATATACCACTAAGCACTAACGGCATATAGGCAATAGCGTGGGCTTTACTGTTATGCCCTACTCCCAATATAATGATAAGATACGTAGAAAAACCAAAGGCCAACGCTCCCAAGGCAGCAAGCTTAAAATCGACTTTTAAGACTAATAAGAGCATATAAAACCCTAAAAAATAAAGAAATAAATAATCAGCTGGACGTGGCAAAAACCGAAGCGTTAAGTCTAGCTTTTTGATATAATTATGTGGATACTTGGCTCCTAGTTGATAGGTAGGCATACCGCCAAAGGCACTGTTAGTCCAATAGGTTTCTTCACCGATATGGGTTCTAAAATCATTTTGTTGCTTAGCCATACCAATGTACTGCATGATATCGCTTTGAAACAGTTGTTTCCCTTTTAAAACTGGACTAAAATAGCCTAAAGAAAGTATAACAAAACCTAATAGAACAAGTAAGTGCGGAAGTACTCTTTTAGTTGAAAATTGCATGAAAAGTGATTAAAAACAATGGTCGTGAAATTAATCAATTTCTTCGTAATCTACATAATCTCCTACATCTTTATTTGAAGTTTTGGTATTTGGAATTTTATCTATACTAACCTCTCCTTCTTTTTTAGGTTGTTCTTGCTTAGGTCTATTTTGAGATTGATCAAATTGACCTCCAAAGCGTTGCTCCGCTTTTTTTACTACATACTTAGCTAGAAACGGCATAAACAAGCGTGCCAAAATTTTAACACCAAAATACACCATTAGAATGATCAATATCGTTCTTAATAACCCAACTGCTGAAGCATATTGTAACATAGAAACATCTTTTTTGCAAAAATACAATTCTATATGTTTAAAAATCGATGAAAAATGATAAAAAAAGTATAAAATATCTATATTTGATTCCAATTTGTGTGCATTCATCCTGTATACTTCTAAAATTCGCTCTGTTTTATTTTTAAAACTTTAAATTATGAACCCTATCAAATCTGCCTTAATTCTTTTTAGCTTTATTGTTTCAGCACCAGCCTATTGTCAATACACAGAAGTTATAAACTCCAATAGACCCGGGGTATCCCGAAGTGCTTTTTCTGTCGGCACCAATGTGGCTCAATTTGAAGTAGGCCCTTATATTCTAAAAGAAGAAAGGACTCCTGCTGCTGCTTACGAAGTTTCAGGATTTGGAATTGATTTTGCCGCCAGATACGGTTTGCTTTTTGAAGAGTTGGAACTAAATTTTGAGGGCACTTACCAAAATGACACTAAAACCTATACCTCTAATATTGCCTCCGAAGACAAACGCTCCAATTTTAAACATTTAACCTTGGGCGCTAAATACCTTGTTTTTGACCCCTATAAAAATTCTGAAGCAGACAAACCCAACCTATACAGCTGGAAGGCAAACCATAGTTTTAAATGGCGTTCTTTAATACCTGCTGTTTCAGTTTACGCAGGTGCTAATTACGACACAAAAACCAATCCTTATACAGCTCCGGGCATTGAAGGTTTTAGTCCAAAAGTTATGATCGCTACTCAAAACAACTTTGCTGGTGGCTGGGTGTTTGTTATGAATTTTATTAAGGATAGAATTGGCACAGATCAATCCGATTTCCAGTACATCCTTACGCTTACCCACTCGTTTAGCCCGAAATGGGTCGTGTTTGGAGAAACACAAGGTATTAAAAGTGATTTTTATGCAGACAACCTGTTTCGTTTTGGTGGCGCTTATTTATGGGGCAAAGATTTTCAGTTAGACACTGCATTAACATTTAACACCAAGGACACACCTTCTGTATTTAGCGTTAACTTTGGCATGTCTTATAGACTGGATTTCCATACAGACAAAGAACCTAAGGACATTAATAACGGTACTTCTGCCAAAGAAGAAAGAACCCGTCAATTAAATAGTAGAAAAACAAATAAAAGAAAAAAGAAGTCTCAGGATTTTAATTAAATATTTAACCTCTGGAGTTATTATTTTAATATGGTTACATTAAAAGAAGTAAAAACAAAAAAGGAATTAAAGGCGTTTGTCAAATTTCCTTTTAAATTATATAAAGGTTCCCCCTATTGGGTACCACCTATTATTAGTCAAGAGATGAAAACTTTTGACAAAAAGGAAAACCCGGTCTTTATGGATGCGGAAGCAACGATGTTTCTTGCTTATAAAAATAACGAAATTGTAGGTCGTGTTGCTGCCATAATAAATTGGTTGGAGGTAAACGGGCAAAATATAAAGAAAATGCGGTTTGGTTGGTTTGATTTTATTGATGACCTAGAAGTATCCCAAGCACTCTTTAACAAAGTAGAGGCTATTGGTAAAGCCCACGGCCTTTCCTATGCCGAAGGCCCCGTTGGTTTTTCCAATTTGGATAAAGTTGGTGTTATGACCGAAGGCTTTAACACACTTTCCACGATGATAACATGGTACAATCATCCATACTATGTTAAACATTACGAAGCTGCAAATTACACAATAGAAAAATCGTATTCCGAAAGTAGTTTCCCATTTAGTAATGTAAAACCTGAATTTTTCAAAAAAGCTCAAATACTTATAAAAAAGCGTTACCAGCTCACCGCTCTTAACTTCACAAAAACAGAAGATGTAATGCCCTATGTTAATAAGATGTTTGATCTGTTTAATGATAGCTATGCTGGTCTATCTTCGTTTGTAGCCATTACAGATATACAAAAGGAATATTTTAAAAATAAATTTATAAGTTTTATCAATCCTGAATATATCAAATTTGTTGTAGACTCAAAAGATAACCTCATTGCTTTTGCCATAGTAATGCCATCTTTTGCTAAAGCCTTACAAAAAGCTAAAGGCAAACTATTCCCTCTTGGTTTTAAACACATTCTGCAGGCAAAAAAACACAGTAAAGATGTTATTTTTTACTTGATAGGTATTCATCCGGATTATCAAAACAAAGGCATTCACGCTCTTATTTTTAATGAATACTACGATATTTTCACTAAAAAAGGTATCGAAACATGTCTTAGAACTCCAGAACTGGAAGATAATATTGCCATAAAACAAATTTGGAAGCATTTTAACCCAGAGGTTATAAGACGCCGAAAAACCTACAAAAAAGATATAGCATAAAACAAAAGCGGTGCGACTCACTTGAGTCGCACCGCTTTTTATATTGCATAGTCCATTTCAACTAACTTCCCATTGCTGCCATTACAGCAGCTGATAGGCGTTGATATGTTCCATTTTTTAAACGTTCCCTTATTGCATCGAAAGCATCTAATGTTCTAGTCACATCTTCAAGTGTATGTGTCGCAGTAGGTATTAATCGTAATAATATTAAGCCTTTTGGTATTACAGGATACACAACTATGGAACAGAAAATCCCATAATTTTCGCGTAAGTCTTTTACCAATGCCATCGCTTCAGGAATACTTCCTTCAAGATATACTGGTGTCACACAACTTTGTGTTGTCCCAATGTCAAAACCTCGATCCTTTAATCCACTTTGTAATGCTCTTGTATTCTCCCAAAGTTTATTTTTTAACTCTGGCATTGTTTTTAGCATGTCCAAACGCTTTAAAGCACCAACAACTAACTGCATTTGCAAAGATTTTGCAAACATTTGGGATCGTAAATTGTACTTTAGATAATCTATAATTTCTTGATCGGCCGCTATAAATGCACCCGTACTGGCCAAAGATTTTGCAAAAGTTGCAAAATATACGTCAATACCATCCTGTACTCCTTGCTCTTCACCTGCTCCAGCTCCTGTTTTCCCCAAGGTTCCAAAACCATGAGCATCATCTACCAAAAATCGGAAATTGTATTTCTCTTTTAAAGCAACGATTTCCTTTAAGCGCCCTTGCTCTCCTCTCATACCAAAAACGCCTTCTGAAATCACCAAAATACCGCCACCAGTTTGTTCTGCCATTTTAGTAGCTCGAGCTAAATTTTTCTCTAAGCTGTCAACATCATTATGCTTATAAGTGAATCGTTTACCCATATGCAAACGCACGCCGTCTATAATACAGGCATGTGCATCAACATCATAAACAATAATATCGTCTTTAGAAACTAAGGCATCTATGGTAGACACCATACCTTGGTAACCAAAATTTAAAAGATAAGCAGCCTCTTTATTTACAAATGAAGCAAGTTCATTTTGTAATTTCTCATGCAAAGCGGTATGTCCAGACATCATTCTTGCTCCCATTGGATAAGCCGAGCCATGATCGGCTGCTGCTTGCGCATCCACCTTACGGACTTCTGGATGGTTTGCCAGACCCAAATAGTCATTAATACTCCAAGTAATTACATCCTTTCCCTGGAACTTCATTCTATTGGAAATTTGACCTTCTAGTTTAGGAAACACAAAATATCCTTCAGCATGAGAAGCCCATTTTCCTAACGGTCCCTTGTCTTTATAAATCTTTTCAAATAAATCCTTCATTTATTACAAATCTTATTGCTATTAAAAAATTTAAGTCATAAAACCACCTCTGTAATTGCTTCATTGAAAAACAAAAACATAACTAAAACGTTCTGGTAAGCTTCATGAAAAAGTTTTTAGTCCTTGGTTAATTGATGCAAAATTAAATATTTATATGGTTTGACCATAATTTTTGCCTCCAATTATTTATAAAATAAAAAAAGAGACAACATTTTGCATTTTCAAAATTGTTATCTCTTTTAAATACTTTATTATATCGTTTATTTTATATACTCTATATTTTGGGCAGCTTCTACATTAACACTATCAAAAAAGCCTTGCTCATTCATCCATTTATCACTATAAATCTTACTCATATAGCGTGATCCGTGATCTGGAAAAATAACAACAACTGTATCGTCTTTCTTGAACGTTCCCTGTTCTCCTAATTGTTTGATAGCTTGCATGGCTGCTCCTGAAGTATACCCCACAAACAAACCTTCTTCTTTTGCTATCATTCTAGCAGTGTGGGCACTATCTTCGTCTGTTACTTTTACAAATTCGTCAATGATATCAAAATCCGTAGCACTAGGGATTAAGTTTTTTCCTAAGCCTTCAATGCGATAAGGATAAATCTCTTTCTCATCAAACTCACGCGTTTCATGGTACTTTTTTATAACAGATCCAAAAGCATCAACCCCAATAATTTTAACATCTGGATTTTGCTCTTTCAAATACTTAGCTGTACCAGAAATGGTACCTCCTGTCCCACTACAGGCAACAAGGTGGGTTATTTTTCCTTCGGTTTGTTTCCAAATTTCTGGACCAGTACTATTGTAATGTGCATCAATATTTAACTGATTAAAATATTGATTGATATAAACCGACCCTTTCATTTCTTCATGTAAACGCTTTGCTACCTGATAATATGATCTAGGATCATCGGCACTTACATGCGCCGGACAAACATAAACTTTAGCGCCCATTGTTTTGAGCATATCTATTTTATCGGCTGAAGATTTAGAACTCACAGCTAAAACACACTCGTACCCTTTTATGATACTTACCATAGCAATACTAAAACCTGTGTTACCAGAGGTAGTTTCTATAATCGTATCACCAGGCTTTAATATGCCTTTCTTTTCTGCTTGTTCTATAATGTAAAGCGCTATTCTATCTTTCGAAGAATTACCTGGATTGAAGGACTCTACTTTTGCAAAGAAATTACCTTCAAACTCCGAAGCAATTTTGTTAAGTTTAATAAGCGGAGTTTTGCCTACCAAATCTAATACATTATCAAAAACTTGATTTCTGTGTTTCATAAATGCTTTTTATAAGCTACGGTAATATTACTAAAAATAAATGTAACTCAAAACCATGCAAAAGTAAACATTTTTTTTATTCTATGAATGAATTCCCTCCAAATCTAATAAAAACGCATATTCTAAAGCTACTTCTTTTAAACTTTCAAAACGTCCCGATGCACCTCCGTGTCCCGAGTCCATATCAATAAAAAGCAGGAGTTTATTGTTGTCTTTTTTTAGTTCCCTAAGCTTAGCTACCCATTTAGCGGGCTCCCAATATTGCACTTGGGAATCATGCAAACCAGTAGTTACCAACATATGCGGATAATGTTTAGGTTCAATATTATCGTAAGGAGAATAAGACTTCATATAGTCATAGTATTCCTGTTGGTTGGGATTCCCCCATTCGTCATACTCACCGGTCGTTAATGGAATTGAATCATCCAACATGGTTGTGACCACGTCTACAAATGGTACGGCGGCAATAACACCATGATATAATTCAGGGTTCATATTTATAATGGCACCCATTAACAACCCTCCTGCAGATCCGCCATAGGCATACAAATGCTTACTCGATGTGTATTTTAAATTGATAAGGTGCTTAGAGCAATCTATAAAATCGTAAAACGTATTCTTTTTAGTTAATAGTTTTCCTTTTTCATACCAGTTTCTTCCTAAATATTCGCCACCACGAATATGCGCAATGGCATAAATGAAACCTCTATCCAACAAACTCAATCGGATACTGGAAAACGACGGATCTATGGTAGAGCCATAAGAACCATATGCGTATTGTAACAAAGGATTTGTTCCATCCAACTTAATACCTTTTCTATACACTAAAGAAATAGGAACCTGAACACCATCTCTTGCTGTTGCCCAAATACGTTCGGACACATAATTGGCTTTATCAAACTTCCCTCCCAGGACTTCTTGTTCCTTTTTTATTTCGCTTTGCTTTGTTTTAAAATTATAGTCGATTACAGCACTTGGAGACGTAAGGGAATTAAAACCATAGCGCAATATATCACTATCAAAATCAGGGTTGTTACCAATATAGGCTGTATAAGTTTCCGAATCGAAAGGCAAATAATAATCTTCGGTCTTATCCCAACTTATAATGCGTAAGTTGTTTAAACCATTTTCACGTTCATTAACTACCAAATAGTCCTTAAATATTTCTATATCTTCCAGAAGCACATTGTCTCTATGCGGAATAACATCTTCCCAAAAAGACTTTTCCGTATTGTTTTCGCTTGTTTTGAGCAATTTAAAATTGGTAGCTCCGTCGCAATTTGCTATTATATAAAAACTATTACCATAATGCGAGATACTGTATTCTAAATTACTTGTACGTTCTTGAAATACTTTAAAATCTTCATCTGGCGTATCGGCATTCAAAAAGCGATATTCTGAACTTAAGGTACTGCCAGAGCCAATAACAATATACTTTTTAGACTTTGTCTTATATACAAACGTATTGAAAGTTTCGTCGGTTTCATGGTATACCTCAATATCTTGCTCTGTACTGGTGTGCAACCTATGTTTAAATATCTTATGTGACCTAAGTGTCACTTCATCCTTCATCGTATAAAACAAGGTCTTATTATCATTTGCCCAGGTGGCTCCGCCGGTGGTATTTAATATTTTATCGGGATAAACCTCTCCCGTCTCCAGGTTCTTGATTTGAATGGTATACTGACGCCTACTAACCGTATCTACAGAAAAACAGGCTAGTTTATTGTCTGGACTAATAACGATACGGCCTAAATTAAAATAAGCATGATCTTTAGCCATTTCATTACAATCGAACAAAATTTCTTCGGGAGCCTCAAGGGTTTCCTTTTTGCGTACATAGACAGGGTAATCCTTTCCTTTTTCATACCGCGTTATATACCAATAGCCGTTAAACTTATATGGGACGGTTGTATCATCTTCCTTAATCCTCCCTTTCATCTCTTCAAAGAGCGCCTCCTGAAAACGCTCTGTATGCTTCATTTCCTGTTTTGTATAAGCGTTTTCAGCATTCAAATAATCGATAACCTCTGGATTTTCTCTGTTATTTAACCAATAATAATTATCTATTCTAATGTCACCGTGAATTTGTAATTCTTGAGGTATCTTCTTTGCACTGGGAGCATCAATGCTCACTATTTTGTCTGTCATTTGCCTTTCTTTTTTACAGGAGAGGGCAAAAATAAAGCTTAAGATCAAAATAATTGCTCCATTTTTCATTTTAATACATGTTACATATAAAATAACCTCTTAAATTTAATAATTTTGCAGCTGAAAAACTCAAAATACAGGCTATGTTTGGAGACATGATGAATATGATGGGCAAACTCAAAGAAACCCAAAGAAAAGTAGAAGACACAAAAAAGCGCCTAGATACTGTTTTAATTGACGAAAACAGTCATGATGGCAAGGTAAAAGTTACGCTTACTGCCAACAGAAAAATTAAAGCTATAGAAATAGACGAAACGCTACTGAAGGATAAGGAAGAATTAGAAGATTATCTTATTTTAACCTCAAACAAAGCTATTGAAAGGGCTACACAAGTCAATGAAACCGAGCTCGCTGCTGTTGCCAAAGAGGGGATGCCCAATATTCCGGGGATGGATATGTTTAAATAGTTGTTGGTTGTTGGTTGTTGGTTGTTGGTTACTGATTACTGGTTACTGATTACTGATTACTGGTTACTGGTTACTGGTTACTGGTTACTGATTACTGATTACTGGTTACTGATTACTGATTACTGATTACTGGTTACTGATTACTGGTTACTGATTACTGATTACTGATTACTGATTACTGATTACTGGTTACTGATTACTGATTACTGATTACTGGTTACTGGTTACTGGTTACTGGTTACTGGTTACTGATTACTGATTACTGGTTATTGGTTGCTAGTTGCTAGTTGCTAGTTGCTAGTAAAATTACTATTTTTTAAAACCTGTACTAGTTTATCATGCATGGCATCGGTGTAATCTAAATGCGTGACCATTCTTAATTTACCTCCTCCCATGCCTATTATATGAATATCCTTATTCGCTAGGCGTTGTTTAAAAGTTGCTTCGTCAACATCGTTGTTTAATTCAAAAATAACAATATTGGTTTCGATGGGTTCAATAATTTTTATAACTGATAATTTTTCTAGCGCCTCCCCTATTTCTTTTGCCTTTTTATGATCTTCTACTAACCGCTCTATATGATTGTCCAATGCATATAAACCAGCTGCAGCCAAATAACCAACTTGTCTCATATTACCTCCAAAAATTTTACGTATGCGCATGGCTTGCCCCATAGTATGGGCATCACCAATCAATACCGAACCAATAGGACACCCCAGTCCTTTGCTTAAACAAACTGAAATAGTATCGAAAATTGCCCCATAATCCTTGGGAGCTTCATTTTTAGCTACCAAAGCATTCCACAAACGGGCACCGTCTAAATGAAAACCAAGCTCATGTTCATCACAAACCTTTTTTATTTTTAATATCTCTTCAAAATCCCAACAAGCACCACCACCTTTATTTGTAGTGTTTTCAATCTCAACAAGGCTTGTTTTAGCATACCAATAATCAGAAGGGTTAATGGCCTCGATAACCTGTTGGGCAGTAAACATACCTTTATTTCCATCAACTAATTTACAGGACACACCACTATTAAAGGCAACTCCACCAGATTCATAATTATATATGTGCGCATATTTATCGCAAATAACCTGTTCTCCTGGGTTTGTATGTAATTTAACAGCAGTTTGGTTGGCCATAGTACCACTAGGGAAGAAAAGGGCACTGTCTTTTCCAAACATATCGGCTAATTTCTTTTCTAATTGTAAAACAGTAGCATCCTCTCTAAAAACATCATCGCCAACTTCAGCTAGCATCATGGCTTCCAACATGCCTTGTGATGGCTTTGTTACGGTATCACTCCTTAAATCTATCTTCATTTAATTCAATTTAAGTATTTAAGAGAAAACAGCACTCTTCTTTCAACGTATCCAAGTACTATTTCTTTTCTAGCTAAATCTATAAAATTATATTAATAATTATTTTCTGCTGATGCTTTAAATTATATTTTTGTTGAAAATAAACGAGAATTATGATAACATCAGATCAAATTAAAGATCTTAATACCCGCCTTGACAAACTAAGGCACTATCTTTGACGTTGATGCCAAGCTTATAGAAATACAAAACGAAGAAGAACAAACATTCGCTCCAGATTTCTGGGACAATCCTAAAACAGCCGAAGTTGTTATGAAATCACTTCGCGTTAAGAAAAAATGGATTGAAGATTACGATAAAATTAAAACCCTTATTGAAGATTTAGAGGTTATCTACGAATTCTATAAAGAAGGTGAGTCTTCTGAAGAAGACGTTGAAACACAATTCGAAAAAGCCACGACCTTACTGGAACATATTGAGTTTAAGAATATGTTGTCTGAAGAGGGTGACAATTTAAGTGCTGTATTACAAATTACTGCAGGAGCTGGCGGTACCGAAAGCTGCGATTGGGCAAGTATGTTAATGCGTATGTATTTAATGTATGCCGAAAAAAACGGCTTTAAAATTAAAGAACTTAACTTTCAGGAAGGTGATGTTGCCGGTATAAAAACGGTAACACTTGAAATTGAAGGTGATTTTGCCTTTGGTTGGTTAAAGGGTGAGAACGGTGTACACCGATTGGTGCGTATTTCACCATTTGACAGCAATGCTAAACGCCATACCAGTTTTGCTTCTGTGTATGTCTACCCACTTGTAGACGATACCATAGAAATTGAGCTTAATCCTGCCGATTTAGAAATAACCACTGCCCGATCTAGTGGTGCGGGAGGTCAAAACGTTAATAAAGTTGAGACAAAAGTACAGCTAACCCATAAACCAACGGGCATACAGATATCCTGTTCAGAAACGCGATCACAACACGATAACCGTGCCAGGGCTCTACAAATGCTTAAATCCCAATTGTATGAAATCGAATTGCAAAAACAATTGGCACAACGTGACGATATTGAAGCCGGTAAAATGAAAATTGAATGGGGTAGCCAAATCCGTAATTACGTAATGCATCCTTATAAATTGGTTAAAGATGTTAGAACAGCGCATGAAACTGGTAACGTAGATGCCGTGATGGATGGCAATATAGATGCCTTTTTAAAATCCTATCTCATGATGATGGGACAAAAAGAAGAAGATAAAAACACATTATGACTACAATTGACACCATTATATTTGATCTAGGTGGTGTTTTAATTGACTGGAACCCTGAATATGTCTTTTTAAAAGCCTTTCATGGTGACCGTAATAAAATGCAATGGTTCCTAGATAACGTATGCACAAGTGCTTGGAATGAAAACCAGGATGCTGGTTATCCGTTAGATCAAGCAACTGAAGACCTGATTGTGCGTTTTCCAGAGTATGAGAACTTAATAAAAATGTATTATGGTGATTGGGAAAACATGCTAGGGGGAAGTATCGATGAAACGGTTCACATTTTAGAAACCCTCGTTAAATTAAACAAGTACAAAATAGTAGCATTAACAAACTGGAGCCACGAAACTTTCCCAATAGCTTTAAAACGTTTTAATTTTTTGAGTTGGTTTGATGGTATTGTTGTTTCGGGTGAAGAAAAAACAAGAAAACCTTTTGCTAAGATCTACACGACAACTTTAGACCGTTACAACATTAAAGCAAAAAATGCTATTTTTATTGATGACAGTTTAAGAAATATTGAAGCGGCCAAAAAGTTACATATCAATGGCATTCATTTTAAAAGTCCTAAACAACTTATAGAAACATTAAAATCATATAATATCTACATACCATGATAAAAATATTCCATAATAATAGGTGTAGCAAATCACGTAACGGCTTGCAAATTTTAGAGCAATCTGGAAAGCCTTTTGAAATTGTAAAATATATTGAAGACACGCCCTCTATGGACGAACTCAAAAATATTATTAATCTACTCAATATAGCTCCCATAGATCTCGTAAGGAAAAACGAAGCCATTTGGAAAACAAATTTTAAAGGCAAACAACTAAGTGACGATGAGATTATAAAAGCAATGGTCGAGAATCCTAAACTCATTGAGCGACCTATAGTTATAAATGGCAATGAGGCAGTAATTGGTAGACCTCCTGAGCTTATAAAGAATATTTTATAATCTTCTTTTAAAGGTTTTATTAATTTTCCTTCAAGAGTCATTGGTTTTCCACTAACTAATGAAAGGCTCAAGTGTATTTTATTGCTGTTAAACCTCAAGCCCTTAAACATCATTAAAACGAGACACTTTTTATGGAAGACGCAACTAAAAAATATTAGTTTTTCTGATGACGATCTTGTAGCTATTTTACATCAAATATTCAAATCCAATCAAAAGCCCTATAATCATCAATGGGAACAAGGCCATTATTGGCAGACCACCTGAGCTAATCCTGGACATTACATAGGAAATATCGCTCCATTTTTTTTAACAAATTATTAACCCATAAGGCTTAAACCATAATCTACTTTTGCGATCTAATTCCTAAAAGCAAATTATGTACAAACTATTACTAGGTATTTTTTCTATTGTCTTATGTTTCCATAAAACAGATGCACAACCTAAAAATCCTTTAGAAAGCACACCCTTAAAAAAGGTTATAATTACTGGAAAAGTCATCGACAAAGAAACCCAGGAACCTTTAGAGTATGCAACCATTTCGTTTTTCAGCAAAAAGGAAAATAAAATTGAAACAGGAGGCATTACAGATGCTAATGGCGACTTTAGTATTCCCGTACGTTCCGGCACTTACGATATCTCTATAGAGTACATTTCATTTAAAACAATAACACTTACCAATAAAAAACTTAATTCGTCTTCTAATATCGGTACCTTTTCACTTGAGTTAAATACCGAAAGCCTTGGTGAAGTCGAAATTATAGCAGAACGTACGACTGTTGAATTAAAATTAGATAAAAAGATATATAACGTAGGCAAAGACCTTACTGTTAGAGGAGGCACCGTAAGCGATGTTCTTGACAATGTCCCTTCTGTTTCTGTAGATGTTGAAGGCAATGTATCGTTACGAGGGCAAGGAAATGTTCGCATATTAATAAACGGAAAGCCATCTGGTTTGGTTGGACTTAATTCTACCAATGCCCTTCGCCAGTTACCCGCCGAATCCATAGAACGCGTCGAAGTTATTACATCGCCTTCAGCACGTTATGATGCAGAAGGAACTGCTGGTATATTAAACATCATTTTAAGGCGCAGTAAACTGTTGGGAACCAATGGTGCCATAACCGTTAATGGCGGACTGCCTAAATCTGGTGGTATTTCTACCAATATTAACCATAGAACTGGTGACATCAATATATTTAATACTACTAGTTACCGCTACAGCGAAAGCCCTGGGTATTCCTATAGTAGAAACTATACAAAGGACTCTCAAATTACCCTAGAAGAAAATCAGGAAACAGAAAGAATACGTAAAGGGCTAACAACAAACTTTGGTACCGAATGGTATATCACAGATTCCGCTTCATTAACCGGGTCTATTACATGGAGTAATGGCGATAACCAACGGAATACAACCAATACTATTAATCAATACGATGCAAATCTGGAATTAATAAGCACTGGCATGCGACGCGACCCCGAATTAGAAGACGATAAACGTATACAATATGCTGTAAATTTTGATAAGCAATTCGATAAAAGTGGGCATAAATTCACTTTCGATTTTCAATATGAAGACAATACCGAAGATGAAAATTCATTGATCATTGTCAATAATGAACTTAGTGAAATGGTAGCAACACTAGAGGATCAAACCCAAATACTGTTACAAACAGACTATGTATTACCTATTGGAGAAAACAGTCAATTTGAAATGGGGTATCGCGGTAATTTTGACAATACTAGTACCGACTATATCGTTGAAATATTAAATGATGACACCAATAACTTTGAAAAGAACACCGATTTATCCAACCTGTTAAACTTCAAGCAATATGTTAATGCGGCATATACGCAATTTGGAAGCAAAATAAACAAGTTTTCTTTTCTTTTAGGACTGCGCATGGAAAATACACAAATCACCATAGATCAACCGACCAGTGGTGATTTTAACAAAAAGAATTATACTGGTTTATTCCCCACCGTTAACTTAAACTATGAGTTTAGTGAAGATGAAAATATAACTTTAGGTTATAATCGACGTTTGAGCAGACCACGTTCCTTTTTCTTAAACCCTTTTCCTTCTAGGGCTAGCTTAACCAGTGTGTTTCAAGGGAATCCTGATTTAGACCCTAGCTATTCTGGCAAAGTTGATTTGGGATATTATAAAAAGTTTGGAAAATTAACCTTTACGACATCAGCGTATTACCAACACGAAACAGATGCTTTTTCTTTTGTAAGTTTTGACACAGGGGAAGATGTATTAATAAACGGAGAATGGGTAAATGTCATTCAGCGTGGCCCCATCAACTTAGCTACCGAAGACCGTGTTGGCTTTGAATTCACCTTTATGTTCCGACCTACTAAAAAATGGAATTTAAACACCAACTTTAACTTATTTAATAGGTCGACTAAAGGCACTACTCCAAACGGTTTAATATTAGATAAAAAAAATACCAGTTGGTTTGCTCGTTTAAACAATAAGTATACATTGCCTGGTGAAGTAGATTGGCAAACAACTTTTTATTATAGTGGCCCTTCTGAAGATGCACAAAACAAAAACAAAGGCAGGCTATACTCAAACATAGCTTTTAGTAAGGACTTGTTTAAGGAAAAAGCATCACTAGCACTTTCTGTTAGCGATTTATTTAACTCAAGCATAAGAAAGACCAATACAACAACCCCTACTTATACCGGTTATTCCGAATTCCAATGGCGTAAACGTAGCTTAAACATGTCGTTTACCTATCGCTTTAATCAGAAGAAAAAACCACAACGCTCCAGAGGAGATTTCGATGGTGGCGGTGAAATGGAAATGTAAATATTTATGTTTTCAGGACAAAATAGAGGCCCGAAAAGTGTGTCATTCAGAACGGAGCGTAGCGAAGTGAAGAATCTTTGAATCATATAATATTGTGTAAGAGATCCCTCCAAATCCTGTGCTGAGCTTGTTGATATATCGGGATGACAAAGTATTGTTTTTTTGCTTTATGTCACATAACGAATATTCAATTTGTTTTTAACAGATTCTTTCATTTCATTCAGGATGACACACTTTTCAAACCTCTTAATTTATGTCTACATGTCTCGTCTTGAAATAGCTTTACTGTAAATTTATTACACCAAATCACAGATTTTACACACTTACAGACAACAATTCACCAGATAAGCCTCACATTAACAACAAGTTATATGAGTTCAGTTAATAAATCTGCCCTTATTGATCTAACAAACTGATGGCCAAGTTCGAGTGATTTTGTGAGGGACGACAAATCTGTATCGAGAACTATTCGTAGACAACTTCTCGATACATTATTCTCCTTAGATCGAAAAACATTCGAAGCTGTAAAAGTTATATAATTCAGGTAAGTTGTGCTCTATTACTCCGTTTAAATGCTATTAAACAAAAAAGCAGCGTCTTGAAGACAAGACACTGCTCTGTTATTTATAATTTATTTAAGCTGGCTTAAGCTTATAATGTACTATCTAGATACGCAGCTTTACCATTCCCATCGGGATCCAAGTTCAATATGGTACCCGTAAACGTCCCATCTTCCTCTTCTATAACCGCTATTAGTACTTTAAAATCTCCAGAGGCTAGGCTTTCAAGCTCTTCCCTTGTTGGTTTGTTATGAGTAGTAAGTTCAATTTCATCTTTTGTTAACTTCAAATCGCCATCATCATTGGTATCAACAAAATCAGGGGTGTCATCATCATCGGTATCATCATCTTCTAATGTAAATTCTCCATCCCCATTAAGATCTTCCAGATACGAAGGAATTCCATCTCCATCGTGGTCGTTTTGATAGGTTTGTAATAATTCAAACTTAAAAATAATAGGAGAATACGCGGGAATCCCAGCAGTAGCACTGGAAAAATAGCCTAAACCCGAAGGTATAAACATCACACCAACACCATGATTCACAAAATCAATGGTACCATCCCCTGAATCAACATAACTTTCGGAAGCCTTAAAGTGAGGAAATACCTTTCTCCAACCTGGAACTAAAGACGTTAAATCAAATTCTACCGGTGTGACCGCACTATCGAAAACATCATCATTTAGCTTAAAGCCTTCGTAAGTCACCAATACATCATCACAAAACTTAGGTGCCTTACCGCCTCCCTCATTCAATACAAGATAATAAACCTCATAATCGGTTTCAGCGAATACCAAACTTTTCTTAACCAATAGCCCATTTTCTTCTTGTAAGGCATCCCATAAAAGAGTATTGTTATCAGGATCGGGCAACTCACCGCTTTCAGGAAGCTTACTTATTAGCAGATCGTTTATACTAGGATCTGGATTATCCACAAAAGCACTCGAATTATAGTAATGGCTCTTAAAATATTTAAGGATAGAATCATTATCTGCAATTTGCTGTTCACCTCGGTCTCGTATCTCTACAGGGGTAGGCTCATTTGCATCATCATCCTTTTTACAGGATACAAACCCAATGGTTAAGCATAGTATAAATAAACTTACTTTTTCTAATTTCACTAGCATAATTTATTTGTTTCTTTAAGGCAAAATGTTACACTTATTTAAGTGGTAATACTAAAAAGTATTTTTTCACTACAACATGCAACATTAATGTTTATTTTTGAGGTCGCAAGATACAATTTTAATACAATCTTGCACAATAACATTAACGTAGTTTTCACAATAATTATATGCGTATAGATAAGTTTTTATGGTGCGTTAGATATTATAAAACCAGAACACTGGCAACAACCGCATGCAAGAAAGGTCAGGTACGGGTAAATCAAGAAATTGTTAAGCCCAGCCGGGAAGTTTATGCCCAAGATATTATTGAACTAAGAAAAAACCAAATAAACTATAGGCTAACCGTTAATGATATTCCCGAAAGTCGCGTTGGCGCTAAATTGGTAGATATTTATAGAACCGATACAACTCCAAAGGAACAATTTGAAGCCCTAGAGCTTTTAAAGTATTCGAAAGATTACTATAGAAAAAAAGGAATTGGACGTCCTACCAAAAAAGATCGCAGGAATATTGATGATTTTACTAATGAAAATGAGTAATTTTATCCTCAAATTTTAAACATACTCCCTATGAATGTTAAAAATAATATCATACTGTCCCATAAAGAAATTAACCATAAAATTAGACGCATTGCATTTCAAATCTATGAAAGCAATGTTAATGAAAAGGAAGTGGTTTTGGCCGGAATTGTCTCTAATGGTTACCTTATAGCCGAAAAGCTAAGAGATGAACTTCTAAAAATTTCTGATATCACTCCTATATTGTGCCAGGTAAACATCGACAAAAAAAACCCTACACACCCCATAAAAACGTCTATTGATGCCAAAGTGTACACGAATAAATCGTTAGTTTTAATAGACGATGTTTTGAATTCCGGTACAACATTAATATATGGGGTAAAACACTTTTTAGACGTTCCCTTAAAACAATTTAAAACGGCTGTTTTGGTAAATAGAAACCATAAAAAATATCCCGTTAAAGCCGATTTTAAGGGCATTTCTCTATCTACATCCTTACATGAGCATGTAAATGTAAATCTAGAAGGTGACTCCTTTGAAGTTTTATTGGATTAATTGACCAACTATTTCATTAACAATAGTAGTACTATCTTTATTATCGGTCAATAATGTTAGCTGCGCCTGAGTATAAAACTGTGTTCGCTCAAACAAATGTTTCCCGATAAACTCGGTTAGCTGTTCATCTGTTTCAAGATGAGCAATAAGGGGACGTTTCCGTTTCTCGTTTTTCAATCTGGCTACCAACGTTGGTATGCTAGCCTTTAGGTAAATACTCTTTACATATGGTGCGTTTAACAACACATTCATATTATTTCCATAGCACGGTGTACCACCTCCTAATGACAAGATGAGATTGCTTTTACTTTCTATTAAAGTCTTTAAATATTTTGTTTCAATAGTCCTAAAATAAATCTCCCCCTTTGTTTTGAATATATTACTAACCGAAGTATTTTCCTTTACTTCTATATAATCATCAAGGTCTATAAAATCATAATCCAATTTTACTGCCAATTCCTTGCCCAAAGTCGACTTCCCTGAAGCCATATATCCAATTAAAGTGATTATCATTTTCTTGCTATAAATTGATTATTAAAAGTATACTTATTTGATCCCACAAAAAAACAAAAAAAACCTAAAAAAAGCATTGTTTTTTTAATTAAAGCCATTATATTTGCACCCGCATTACGAGAGGTAATACAAAGACCGGGTAGCTCAGTTGGTAGAGCATCTCCCTTTTAAGGAGAGGGTCCTGGGTTCGAGCCCCAGCCCGGTCACAAAAGGTTAAGCAAATTGCTTAACTTTTTTTATTTTTACCAACATCATTATGCGCACGTGGCGGAATTGGTAGACGCGCTAGCTTGAGGGGCTAGTATCCGTTTAGGATGTGGAAGTTCGAGTCTTCTCGTGCGCACTAAAATAATTTACTTAAAGACTAACCACTAAAAAGGGCATTCCCTCCCCCTATACCTTGCACTTAACTTAACTTATATATTTCCTTATTTTTTTCATTTAAAAAATATTTCTCCCTGTAGTTTACTGATTTAAAAAGGGTTATTTACATTTTCCTTATTGCATTTAAAAAAGGGCTTGTTTTTCTAATAAAAGCCTGTATATTTGCACCCGCATTACGAAAGGTAATACAAAGACCGGGTAGCTCAGTTGGTAGAGCATCTCCCTTTTAAGGAGAGGGTCCTGGGTTCGAGCCCCAGCCCGGTCACTGATAGGAATATCAATAGAAAACAAAACCTTGCTAATTATATGATTAGCAAGGTTTTATAGTTTTTGGGCATTAATTTTATTTGATGTTATTTAGTTTTATCAGGTTCACAAATCGTCAACATATTTTAAAAATTGACCTATAACTGTCAACATCAATCCAAAATTAATTACAACCATTAATTTTAAGCTAGTTGAATTGATTTTCGTCTCAAACATTGTTTAACAATTAAAAGACATCAACTATGCGAACTTCTTCAACATTTTCTATCCTTTTTTGGATATATGCCACTCGTGCAAAAAACAATCAAACTGACATTTACGCCAGAATAACTGTCAACAAAAAACGAGTAAATATCAGCTTAAAGAAAAAAATTGATATAAGTACTTGGGATGCCAATCGCCAAAAGGTGAAAGGCAATGGAATAACAGCTAGAGTTAAGGTTTCATATATCTTTTTTTCTTGATAAAAAAAGAAACAAAAAAATCAAGACTGCATAAAACTTTGGAAACAATTAACGGTTCATTACGCTATATTTTAGGAAGCTTTGTAACTAACCAAGATTACTAAAGATAACGCCTTAAAACGTAGAAACACCAAGAGAAATAGTAACTAAACCCCTAAAATAGGGTCGCTCCACTCACCTATTGTTTTAACCAAAATTTTATGAGGTCAATAAACTAAAACTTAAAATTTAAAATAAAGCTCATATTACTAAAATGATTATTTCTCAGAAAATCTTTATTGTATTGGCCATATTTAAATAGAAACCCTGGACTAAATAAAAACCATTTAGTTTCATATTCAACTTCTAAACCTGCCCTAAGGCCGTATGTATATATCCAATTTGTTGACCCTTCTTCAGAATTATTATTTGGATTTGACAATTCTTCATCAGTATAGAAAGTTGTTGCCCCAAACTCTATCCCTATAAACGGATATATTCGATGATTTTTTGAATATCTTTTTAATAAAAAATATTCGAATGCGCCACCTATTTCTGGTTGAGGAGAAAAATTATACCCCGTATAATTAATACTTTTGCCCAAATCTAAAAAACCAGACAGCCTAGTTTTACGAGATATATCTACTGCTACTTCTAACAATATTGAGACGGAACTTAAAGGTAAAGAATCATTTGATGTTAATTGAAAATCATTATTATCTCCAAAAAATGTCGTAGAAAAACCTGTTCTAACAGAAAAGGCTCCTCTTTTAACATATTTATGATTAAATTTTACTGGATTACTTAACAAATCTTTATCATTGATTTGATATAAATAATAGCTTTTATTTTGTTTCTTTTTTAAGAATCCTTCTTCATTGGTTTCAGTGAAATCACTTTTAAATTTGATACTACGTACACCAACAGAGTCACTATATGAGTAGCCTATTGTATCATTTTGATGTAGATTTCTAATAAATTTTTGACCAATTTTCTTTTTTGAAATTATAATTTTATTATTTGAAACAACTTCTTCATTATCAAAATAAATTTGCCCTTCATTATCCTCATTTTTAGGAATAGATTTCCCAGTTAGATAGTCAACACTATTAGAATCCTTATATAATGGAGTTATTGACTTGGGTTTATCAGTTGGTATTAATTTAATATTAATTGGATTAGAATCATTAATTCCATCTGATACATTAAAACTTAAGTAATAAATGGAATCATTCGAAATAACAATTTTCTGATTAGGACTATTTGGTGATAAATTAACTTTATTTATATGTTGATAATATTGATTTTCTACAGGTATATTTTTCCAATTATAACTTATTTCTTCTGTATCAATATCATATGACTTAGACCCTGAAACCTCAATTGTATCTCCTTTAGATACAAAGGATTCAAAACTTTTAGAATATGATTTATTATACATTTCAATTATAGCAACTGGAGGGTCATTATTTTCATCAAATAGCCGATATAAGGCATTTTTTATTTTCTTCAAGTAATCTGTATTTTTTGGGTTTATAAAAAAATTTTCAACCTTTTTAACTTTTTTAAATGTACCACTTCTAATATTACCTTTACTTTCACGGTCAATTAAGGGCTTTGTTTCAAATAATTCAAATTGAAATTCAATTAACTCTCCTAATGTATTTGTTTTAATTGTTAAGAAATAATTGTAGCTAAGTATAGTATTGATTATTTCACTATTTACTTTGTTATCAATTAATTCTAAATTTATTAATGATTTAGCATTATATTTATTCCAAACAATGTTAGCCATTTCGGATTGTAATTTACTATCCTCTTTTAATCTGTTAAAGCTCTCAACCTCTTTAAAATATGTCTCAATGGCATTTTTCTTATTAATACTTGAAGTTGTCATTTCTTTTAGCTCTGATTCGATATATGGGACTAGAAATCCTGGTTCTTGAAAATAGTAGAGTAATTCTTTTTTATTAATATCAGAAACCTCATTATTTTGAGAAAATAATAATCCTTGACTAAAAACTAAGATTATTATAGAAAGTCTTTTAAGCATAATTTAGTTCTTTTTAAAATAAGGTCTTTATTTTTAAAAATTAGCGTTTTAAATTGTTCTTCAACTTGTTGTTTTAAAATATTTTTTGGTGCCGGACCTAAGGCAGGAATAGAAAATTCTAAAAATTCAAGGTTGCAATTTTCAATTTCAATAATCAATTTACCTCCAGTATAGTTTGCCACATCAGAGTTATTAATAAGTGCTATATAACTACCAGTGTAATCAATTTTAATGAATAAATTTCTTTCAAATTTATCAGTGTCAAACTCAAATATTCTTTTTCCTGCATTTCTCAATCTTCCCATAACCTCATAATTAAAACCTTCAAAATTTTCTTTGCTTTCTTCTACATAAATGACGTCTCCTGCATCATTGTTAATGTCTTGTATTGGTTTTGCTTTACTATTAAAGTTAAATAGACTCACAATAAAGGTTATTATTACTACTAAGGAAGCAACATAGCCTACCCTAGTTGGCATTTTCCAACTATTCCATTTTTTTTTACTTGGAATAATACTTTTAAAAAACACAAATATTCTCTTCAATTTATATTTATATATTAGGTCTTAAATATCAATATTATTAATATGTAAATATACTCATTTTAACAAGTAATAAACTACTTAAGTTATTACAACAATTTAATCATTCCACACACATTACACTTCCCTCCTACGTCGTCGTGTAAAAAGTGTTCCATTAACTTTTGTAAAAGAAACTTTGGAGAAGAAAACTTTTAAAAGAAAAATCAGCAAATGAAACTATTGCTTTTACCAAAGCAAAGTAACATAATGCTGACCATTATAGTACAAATATTTATTATGTTGTTTAAGCCATTGTTTCCATTTGATAGCTATAATTCTATATTATGTAAAATATCCCAGAATCATTCTATTCCATTAGAATGATTGGAAACTGAACCACAAATTTCTTAGTTTTATAATAAAAATACATCTATTTATATAGGCTCAATATAAACCTTAAAGTTTACAATTATTTTTATTCATAAACTTATATATTTATATTTGTAACAACGAGAGTTAATTTGACATACTTATAATTAAGCAAGGTTCACAAATCGTCAACATCGATTTGATAAACTAATAAAAGAGCGATGACTGCTAGGATTAGAACAAAAGGTTCAGAACCCAGCCCGGTCACTGATAAGTATATCAATTAAAATCAAAACCTCGCTAATTATAAAATTAGCGAGGTTTTATGTTTTTTAGACAATCCTTTAATTGGATCAAGCAAGAAAGGGATCAATCTCAAAAGTTGTGTGTGGATTTGCTAAGGAATGATCTTTTTGCAGAAAAAAACCTTTGGATTCATATATAGATATACTGAAAGTTCTGTTGCCAGAACTATTGATTACCCATTTTGACATTGTAAAACACGACAGTAATAAAGAAGTACTTCACTTATATTTTGAAGAAAAGAAGGAGATTCCCAAAGAGTTTTCGTCTAGCATGATTATTTCTCACGGATTCCATAAAGAAATTACGATACAAGATTTCCCTGTTCGAGGAAAAAAGGTGTTCCTGCATATTAAACGTCGTAGATGGCTAGATAAACCCAGTAAAGAAGTTGTGCAAAGAGATTGGAATCTAGTAGCACAGGGAACTCGAATGGGATCAAGGCTAATTGTTGTGGAATAAAAAAAGGACTTCAATTTCTTGAAATCCTTTTTACTTGTAGCGAGAGCGGGGCACGATCCCGCGACCTCCGGGTTATGAATCCGACGCTCTAACCAGCTGAGCTACCTCGCCTAATTTTGTGGCTGCAAATATAAAAACAATATTATTTGAAACAAACATTAATTGTGTAAAATGTTATTAAAAAATAATATCGAAAAATATTATAAAACTTATCAATTAATGTATATATTGAGCAAGAAAAATTTTCAACAATACCTATGGACGATAAAATAAAATTTGACATTGAATTTCCAATTCACGCTTCTCCTCAATTATTATATCAATATATTTCTACACCATCTGGCTTATCGGAATGGTTTTCAGATAACGTAAATTCAAGAGGTGAACTGTTTACCTTCATTTGGGACGACAGTGAAGAACAAGCCAAACTGCTAAGTAAAAAAAGTGGGGAACGCATAAAGTTTAGATGGCTAAATGATGAAGACGACCAAACATCCTATTTCGAATTAAGAATTCAAGTAGATGATATTACCAAAGATGTTTCTCTCATGATAACCGATTTTGCGGAAGAGGATGAAATAGAAGAAGCTAAAATGCTTTGGGAAAATCAAATTTCCAGTTTGAAACAAGTATTAGGTTCAGCTTAATATAAATTCCTATATTTTTAAATTATCTTTGCCCTGCACTCAAAAATCAAGAGTGCGGGATTTTTTTTATGACAAATTTTAACGCTACGATTTTAGAAGATACAACTAAACTATCTATTAAAAATAGAGGTTACAGCTATGGCGACGCCTTATTTGAAACTATAAAAGTATTATCTGGTAAAGTTTTATTCTGGGAAGATCATTATTTTAGGTTAATGGCCTCCATGCGTATTATGCGCATGGAAATTCCAATGCATTATACTATGGAATACCTAGAAGAACAAATACAAAACACCCTAACTGCAAATACATTACAAAATGCATCAGCCCGAGTAAAACTAACGGTCTATAGAAATGAAGGTGGTTTATATTTACCCGAAAACAATGATGTTAGCTTTATTATTTCGGTTCAAAAAACGGAAGAGGATCTTTATCAGCTTAATGAATCGTTCTATGAAGTTGACTTGTTCAAAGATTACTATATGTCACCAAGCCTACTATCTACTTTAAAAACCAATAATAAGGCACTTAATGTAATAGGCAGTATTTATGCCAAAGAGAACAATTTAAACAATTGCTTGGTATTAAATACCAACAAGCATGTTATAGAAGCACTTAATGGTAATGTTTTTTTAGTGAAAGACAACCAAATCAAAACGCCTCCAGTTACCGATGGCTGTTTAAAAGGTGTTATGAGAAAACAACTCATGGATATTCTAAAACTACTTCCTGATTACGAACTTGTAGAAGCATCTATTTCTCCTTTTGAACTTCAAAAAGCCGATGAGCTATTTATTAGCAATGTAATAATTGGTATTCAGCCTATAACAAAGTATAGAAAAAAGGCATTTAATACAACGGTAGCCAAAATGCTTCTACAAAAGTTAAATGTTAAACTAAGGCTTGGTTAATTGTAATTAGGGTTTTCTGGGGCATTAGACCATATACTATATTCCCCCCCAAATTCCAGCATCTTTTCTTTCCAAAAGGATTCGTAGTTTTTCTCTATGATACTGTTTTTATAAACATTTTCTATAACAACCCAGGAGCTCCCTTTTAATTCGCTTTCCAATTGATTGGATTCCCAGCCTGAGTATCCCAAAAAGAATCGGATGTCCCCCTCTTTTATAGATTTATTGGCAATTAAGTCTGCCACTATATTAAAATCGCCTCCCCAATAAATACCTAAAGAAATTTCTATACTATCTGGTATTAACTTAGGTACTTTATGAATAAAATATAAGTTGTCTTGCTCTACAGGGCCCCCATTGTATATTCTAAACGAAGCTTCAATCTCGGGAATGAGATCTTTGATTGTATAATCTAAAGGTTTGTTTAAAATAAAGCCTATGGACCCCTCTTGGGTATGATCTGCCAATAACACAATAGATCGATTAAAAGCTACATCTCCAATTATTGCTGGTTCAGCAATTAACAAATTGCCTTTTTTGGGTTTAATTGTTACCATGCCTCTGAAGAATTAATTAACTAAATCTAATATTTATTTATTAAAAAAGCAACTGTTTGACGGATTATTAAACAAAAAAGCCTTCAAAAACTGAAGGCTTTTTAAATATGTTTGAAGTAAAAATTAGTTTACTGCATTTGATAAATCTGATCCAGCTTTAAACTTTACAACGTTTTTAGCTTTGATTTTAATAGTTTCTCCTGTTTGAGGATTTCTACCTTCTCTTGACGCTCTTTTAGAAACTGACCAAGAACCAAACCCTACTAAGGAAACTCGCTTTCCTTTTTGTAAAGCACCTTCGATATCAATTAATAAAGAGTCTAATGCTTTTTTTGCTGCTGCTTTAGTGATTCCAGCATTTTCTGCCATACCGTCGATTAAATCTGATTTGTTCATAATATAAAATTTAATTATTAATAAATTGGTTAAACATTTTTGTTAAATTCTACTACAAATTTATACGGATTATGCAATCATGCAAGTAATGACAAGGGAAATACACTGCATTGTTAATAACTTACGGCTTTTGTTAATAAAGGATATGCATTTTATCGGCTTTTTTACGATATCAGTAATAATAAGGCTTTACAGCATTTTGGCATCTTCACTAATAACATAACCATTTAATAGGGATTTTATATCCATTAAACGCTTACCTGGTAATTTAATTTCCTGTACCAATAAATAACCACCAGTAACTGCAACGCGTAGTTCTTTTTTAGTTGTAAAGACATTGCCAATATTATGGTTATGTTCCCTAACCTCTTTATCAGCCTTATATATTTTTATATCCAAAACATCTTCCCCATTCTCCAATATACACCAAGCACCGGGATACGGGCTCAAGCCACGTACTTTATTATGAATCCCTTCTAAGGTATCGTTCCAATCGATTTTACAATTATCCCTATTCAATTTATAAGCCGTCTTAATATTGGGGGTATCGATTTGCGGATACGTTTTAACATCACCTTCTTTTATCAGTGCCACAGTTTTTAAAACCAATTGGCTTCCTACATGCATTAACCTGTCATGAAGGCTTCCAACATTCTCGTCTGGATCGATGGCTACGGCCTCCTGTAAAATCATAGCCCCAGTATCAATTTTATCGTCAATAAAAAATGTAGAAACGCCTGTTTCGGTTTCACCATTGATAATGGCCCAGTTAATGGGTGCAGCACCGCGATAGTTGGGCAATAAAGAAGCATGCAGGTTAAATGTCCCATAAGCAGGCATTTGCCAAACGGCTTTAGGCAACATTCTAAAAGCTACTACAATTTGAAGGTTTGCATTGCATGCTTTTAAGGCCTCTAAAAAAGCTTCATCCTTCAAATTGGTAGGTTGGAGTATACACAAACCTTGTCCTTTGGCATAATGCTTTACAGCACTCTCATGAAGTTTTCTACCACGCCCAGCTGGTTTATCTGGTGCTGTAATAACACCTACTATATTATAATTATTATCTACCAATGCCTTTAATGTAGCAACTGCAAAATCTGGAGTGCCCATAAATACAATTCTTAAATCTCTCATCTGCTATTTCTTTAATTTGTTATTTCAGATACAATCATGCAATGGCTATTCAAAACAAGTTGAATACTTCCATTTGCTCTCATATTATAAATGACTCAACTTATATGTGTTTGTTTGCGTTATACTTATAATTTGATGTTCTAACAGTAGCCGCAATGTATCTTTTACCACCTCGTCTGTACTGTTTAATGCTTTAGCGATGTCCCTTGAAGACAAATCGCCATTTTGTAACAACTCAATAATATGCTTTTTTAAATTAATTGGATGCTTTGATCCTGATTTTTTATTAGTCTTTATACAAACCGAACAAATACCACAGGGAGCAACATTTTCTTCTCCAAAATAGGAAAGCAACTGTACACTCTTACAAACCAAATCATTTTCAACATAATCAAGCATGGCCTTAACTTGTTTTTGCTTCAATTTGTTTTGCTGCTCAATAACAGATGCTATGCGATTAATTGTTTTATTGTCTTCGCGCGGCTCTATAAAAGTTACTTGGGCATCGGTATGGCTCAAACTTAGGCTTATAATTCCGTCTGTTTCCAAACGTTGTAGCCCCGTTATTAAGGTCACTTCATTAAGCGATGTTTTTTCGGCAATACGCCCAACATTTACTTGTGTTTCATGATCCATAATTCCTCCATACATACGCAACATCGATTTTACTATAATACCAAGATCTTTATGTGTATCCAAATAATTAAACAATGATGCATTAGGTATCACGAACTGAACTGTTACTTTATTTTTAAATTGCTTCGATAAATTAATAACACTATTCCTATCTAATAGCAATAAGGCGTTATAGCAAAGTGTGCCAGGGAATTTGTAGGTTTTACAAAAAGAATTAAAATCAAAATCAAAAGTTAGGTACTCGCCTTCTCCATAAGGTACCTGAAAATAATTACATAATTTTTTATAAACTTGTTTTACAAAATCAACGGTTGGCAAAACCTTTAAAAATTGGTTCTCTACCATAGCCTGATCGCTATTATTTTTAAGTAATACAGCAAAAGCTTTTTCTCCGTTCCTACCCGCACGACCGGCTTCCTGAAAATAACTTTCTATACTTTCTGGTAAATTTAAGTGAATCACCGTTTTAACATCTGGCTTATCAATTCCCATTCCAAAAGCATTGGTTGCTACCATAACTTGGCTTTTATTACTTAACCAACGCTGCATATTAACTTCTTTATTATCGTTAGAAAGTCCGCCATGGTAATGGGTCGCCGAAACACCTTTGGATTCTAAAAAGGCACTGACCTCGAGTGTTGCCTTTCTGTTTCTAACATAAATAATAGACGGGTTTTTATATTTCTTTAAAATGGTTTCCACACGATACAACTTATCTTCTTCATGAAAAACCATATAAGCCAGATTAGACCGATAAAACGATTGCTTAAACACCTTTGGATTAATAAAATCAAGCTCCTTCACAATGTCATTAACGACCACAGGAGTAGCCGATGCAGTTAAAGCCATGACATTTACTGCTGGCTGTAATTGTCTTAAAAGTGTAATATTTTTATAAGCAGGTCTGAAATCATTACCCCATTGCGAAATACAATGTGCTTCATCTACTGCAATTAAATTAACTGGCATTTGCTTGATACGTTCCTGAACCAGTTCCTGCTGAAGGCGTTCCGGAGAGATATACAAAAACTTATAATTCCCATAAATACAGTTATCCAAAAGTTTATCTAACCTATCCAACGACAAGCCACTGGTCAATGCCATGCCCTTAATCCCCTTGTCGTTTAATGCCTGCACCTGATCTTTCATTAATGCTATTAAAGGAGAAATAACGATACAAATCCCTGGTTTTGCCAAAGCCGGTATTTGAAAACATAAAGACTTACCGCCACCAGTAGGCAACAACACCAAAACATCTTCTCCTTCTATTGCCGCTTCAATAATAGCTTCCTGAGGTCCCCTAAAAGCTGTATGGTTCCAATAACGCTCTAATATATTAATAGGGTGATCCATTATAAGCTATCTAAAGTATTTAATATGTAATCGGTTCGCAAAGCTACCGTATCAAATGGGACGTTGTGCAACTTATAATTATAAACGTTATACGTATTGATCAAATGTTCATGAATAACCAATGCTTGATCAAAATTTTCATAACGTTCCTTGTCACTAATATAAATCGCTTTCCATGGTTTTAAAATAAAAACCTCGTCGTATATACTTCTTTTACATGCTTCGACAAAATGCTTTGGGTAATCACTTCCTATATAATCCATATAGGCCAATACATCTGGAATCCCCCTGTCAAAAAAAACCATCTCACTTCTAAGACTTTCGGCTTCCTCATATTGTCGGGACCTGCCTTGCAAAAGACGTTCGCTAAACAGCAACGGATCACTTAAAAATAGTTGATCGACCCCTTGTTTTTTAGCCTCTTGTGTCAGGTTCCTTGAAATTTCTTCAAGGCAAGCATATCCTCTATTTGTCAATTCATTTATAATAGTAGACTTTCCAGTTCCGGGGCCTCCCGTTATAATTATTCTTTTAGTCTTCAAATTAGCAAAATTTTGATTGTAAAAATCGGAATTTAACGGCTATAAAAAAAATACAACAAGACACATTCGCCCTTTGAGCTTAAGTCAAGCCATAAAATAAACTATCTCGTTGTTAGCCACGGAGCATTTAAATCTTATTTTCGAATAAAATCATTGATATATGTACCACCTAAAAATATCATTTAAACAAATGAAACTGTATATTTGCACCATATAAAATGACCATGAACACACCTTCAAACTCAGAGGAATTTTACAATAAATTGAGAGGCCAATTATACGAAACAGCTACTTGGCCTACTGAATATCTTTATAAATTTATAATTAAGTCTGATCTAGCCAAAATAGATCAAGTAGAAGCTATTTTTAATAATATGGGAGCCGTAATTCGTACCAAAGAATCCAAAAACGGAAAATACACCAGCGTCTCTATTAACGTTGTGATGAAAAGCCCAGAAACTGTTATTAAAAAATACAAAGAAGTAGCAGAAAAAATTGAAGGCGTGATCAGTCTTTAATTTTTTTTTGTATTTTGCGCTTGCATACAACTACATGCACTTTTTACATTAATACTACACTTTTATATTTTGACAGACGCTATTTATAATTTAGAATATAACACCGAGCGTGAGCTTTTAATCATTCCTGAATATGGACGCCATTTACAGAAAATGATTAACTATGCGAAATCACGAGAAACTAAAGAAGAACGTAACAAATTGGCCAAAGCCATTATATCGGTAATGGGCAACATGCAACCTCATTTACGAGACGTTCCCGATTTTCAACATAAACTTTGGGATCAGTTGTTTATCATGTCCAATTTCGAATTGGACGCCGATTCTCCTTTCGAAAAACCAACCAAGGAATTACTAGAAGAACGGCCACAACCATTAAGATATCCTCAAAACTTTCCTAAGTACCGTTTTTATGGTAATAACATAAAAACCATGATAGATGTTGCCAATACATGGGATAAAGGAGACCTTAAAGATGCTCTGGTCTACACTATTGCCAACCACATGAAAAAGTGTTTTTTAAATTGGAATAAAGACACTGTAGAGGACGCTGTTATATATGACCATTTATACGAACTTTCCAGTGGGAAAATTGATTTGAGAAGTTCTGAAGAAGATCTTTCGGATGCATCAAGTTTAATGCGTTCTAAATCCAAAAGCAAAAAAAGTGCTCATCATCACAAAAAGAGCTCAGGTGGCCGTTCAAGAAAACGTTACTAAAATTACCTATGGAATCATTTAAAATTGAAGGTGGGCACCAACTAAAAGGCCGTATTCAGCCTCAGGGAGCCAAAAATGAAGCATTACAAATTTTATGTGCCGTTCTATTAACTCCCGAAAAAATCACCCTAAATAACATTCCGGACATTGTTGATGTTAATAAGCTTATTAGCCTTTTAAAAAAGTTAGGCGTAAAAATAGAAAAACTTGCCCACGGCACTTATACCTTTCAAGCAGACAATATTAACTTGGAATATTTAGAATCTCCCGATTTTAAAGAAGATGGCAAAGGACTCCGCGGTTCTATCATGATTGTTGGTCCATTGTTGGCTCGTTTTGGCAAAGGCTATATCCCAAAACCGGGAGGCGATAAAATTGGTCGCCGTCGATTGGATACGCATTTTGAGGGCTTAATTAAATTGGGGGCTAAGTTTAGATATAGTAGAGAAGATCAATTTTATGGTGTGGAGGCCAATGTCCTTAAGGGCACCTACATGCTTTTGGAAGAAGCTTCGGTAACAGGGACAGCCAATATTGTAATGGCTGCCACTTTAGCCGAAGGCACAACAACAATATACAACGCTGCCTGCGAACCTTATTTACAGCAACTATGTAAAATGCTAAACAGAATGGGAGCCAAAATTTCTGGTGTTGGCTCTAACCTCTTGACCATTGAAGGCGTTAAAAGTTTGGGGGGCACTACCCATACCATGCTTCCTGATATGATTGAGATTGGTAGTTGGATAGGCCTAGCCGCCATGACCAAAAGTGAATTAACCATTACAAATGTAAGCTGGGACGATTTGGGAGTTATTCCTAATGTCTTTAGAAAATTGGGAATTACCGTTGAAAGACAAGGAGACAATATTCATATCCCTGCACATACCGATGGTTATGAGATACAAAGTTTTATAGATGGATCTATTTTAACAATATCCGATGCTCCGTGGCCCGGATTCACTCCAGACTTACTAAGTATTATACTGGTAGTTGCTACACAAGCAAGAGGTAGTGTTTTAATCCATCAAAAAATGTTTGAAAGCCGTTTGTTCTTTGTTGATAAACTTATTGATATGGGAGCAAAAATCATACTTTGCGATCCGCATCGCGCAACGGTTATTGGCCATGACTATAAATCGACTTTAAAAGCTATGACCATGACCTCTCCAGACATTCGTGCTGGAGTAGCATTGCTTATTGCGGCCTTATCTGCAAAAGGTACTTCTACAATCCAAAACATAGAACAAATTGACCGAGGCTACGAACGTATCGATGAACGTTTGCGTGCCATCGGTGCCAAAATTGAACGGGTTTAAACCAAACTCATAAAAATAGTAAAAGGTGTATTGGCGTTATTTCAATACACCTTTTTTTTTCTAAAAATCTAATTCTTTCATTCTTAAATTATCAACTACATCAATATGAAAGAAAAATAATAATTCTTACTCAAAAAAAAACGCCTTAAATACACGTATTTACTTACATTTGGCCTCGCTTTAGATTTAAAAACTAATCTAAACGTTAAATTAAAATTCTAAACAATTAAAAATCAATTTTTTATGACACTTTTTAAAAAGGTTCTTTTATGTTTTTCCGTTACCCTTTTATTAAACTGTGCTTCGGGTTACGAAATAATTGCTCCTAAGTCCATAAACTATATTTCAAAAATCGAAACAGAGAATGTAAAACTAGAGTATAAATATAACTTGCTTGATAAAAAGTATGCCAAAAAAGAATTGAAAAAAGGCGTTAAACTAGTTGCTGTTAAAATATCTAACAATACAACGAGGGACTTGGTATTTGGCAAAGATATTAAACTGACTTATTTAAATGGTTCTGAAGCTTTTGTGATGGAAAATGAAACTGTCTTTAAAACACTAAAACAAAGTACAGCGTCTTATTTGTTTTATTTGTTATTAACCCCAATGAACTTATACACATACAAGACAAACAATTATGGCGTACAAGAAACAAACAGTTCAACTCCAATTGGTCTTATCATTGGCCCTGGTTTGGCTGGAGGTAATATGATTGCTGCCGGCTCTGCTAATAAAAAATTTGAATCCGAACTATTAAACTATAATCTTAACGGAACTATAATTAAAAAAGAGGAAGTTAAATACGGACTTATAGGCATAAGAACAAATTCCTTTGAATCCCTAAAGCTAAAAGTGGAATAAAAGCTTTTATATAAAATAATTTAGCCGCATTAGTCGTTTTTGAGTCCAAATGAAGAGAACAAGCATAATTGTTTTATCCCTAATCTTTGTTTCTTGTAATCCTTTTGGCGAGCATAAGGTTTTAAAGTATAAAGATGATTTAACCTATTTGATATCAAAATTTAAAGAATATGAAGAAGGAACTTATGGTAGAGATGAAATAGATGAATTTATCATAGCTGATATTCGTAAAATGGGTATTGATTTTGTTGTTATAAATGATATCAACAAAAATCCCAGTTATTCGGGATTTGTTGAAGAAAATGACAGCTTGATTATTTTTATCGACAAGGCAGATAACATACTGGATCTAGAACGAAGGATTATTTATGACTTAAAAAAATATCCAAGAAATTTTGGGAGTGATAATATCATACATGCTTCATATAAAATTGTACGGATAGACGAAAGATGGTATTATTCTGAAATTGGATTTGATTAAAACGTCAAAATCAGCAATGCCTATCCTAATGATATAATTTCCTTTTTGATTTACCTAAGAAACTAACATTGCTTAAAAAAATCAATTGTTACAAACTACCTAATAACAGCAAAAACCAATCGTTAACATAAAAGACCAAGGAACATTAATGATCCTTTCAGATCATCAATGCCCTACCGCTTCTCCTGCCCCACTTGGTATTCTTATTCTTTCTACGATCTCTTGCACATTTTCAGGCGGCTGTGGCGTAAACTTCATTATAACAATAGAAACTACAAAGTTTAAGAGCATGGCGATGGTTCCAAAGCCTTCTGGTGATATACCAAACCACCATTCGCTTTTATCTGGCAAAGTGTCATCGAACCATCCTAATTTATATTTTACCATGTACAGCAACATTGCCGTAATCCCTACAACCATACCTGCAATGGCGCCTTCTTTATTCATACGTTTGTAAAAGATTCCTAAGATGATTGCCGGAAAAAAAGAAGCTGCTGCCAAACCAAAGGCCAAAGCAACCACCGCTGCAACAAAACCAGGCGGATTAATCCCAAAATAACCGGCAACACAAACAGCGCCTACTGCCGATAAACGCGCAGCTACCAATTCACCCTTTTCAGAAATGGAAGGCTTAATGATCTTTTTAATCAAATCATGCGATATGGAAGCCGAAATCACCAATAGTAAACCAGCCGCGGTAGATAAAGCTGCTGCCAATCCACCAGCTGCCACTAAGGCAATAACCCAATTGGGCAAGTTGGCTATTTCGGGGTTCGCTAAAACCATAATATCGCGATCTACCGTTAATTCATTTTGGGAAGCATCAGCAACATATTGAATTGTTCCATCATTATTTTTATCCGTAAACTCAATAAGTCCGGTTGTTTCCCATTTCTTAAACCATTTTGGTACGGCATCGTAACGTTTATTGGAAACTGTTTCTATCATATTGGTTCTGGCAAATACGGCCACCGCAGGTGCGGTTGAATATAAAATAACAATTAACAATAAGGCTATACCAGCCGATTTACGTGCGTCCCTAACGCGCTTAACCGTAAAGAACCGTACAATTACATGAGGTAATCCTGCCGTTCCAACCATAAGGGCCAACGTTATGGCAAATACATCCATCATCGATTTAGAGCCCTCGGTATATTCTGAAAAACCTAAGGCTGTACTAAGTCCGTCAAGCTTGTCTAATAAATAAGTACCGGTACCATCACTCAATTTGCCCCCAAAACCAAACTGTGGAATAGGATTCCCTGTCATTTGTATGGAAATAAAAATAGCGGGTACCATGAATGCAAAAATAAGCACGCAGTACTGTGCCACTTGTGTATAGGTTATCCCTTTCATACCTCCTAAAACGGCATAGAACAGAACAATTAACATACCTATAATTACACCAGTGTTAATGTCTACTTCCAAAAACCGTGAAAACACGATTCCAACGCCCCGCATCTGACCTGCAACATAGGTAAAGGATACCAATAAAGCGCAAAATACAGCCACAATGCGCGCTGTTTTAGAATAATAACGATCACCTATAAAGTCGGGTACCGTAAATTTCCCAAATTTACGCAGGTAAGGCGCGAGCAACAAGGCTAAAAGTACATAACCACCGGTCCATCCCATTAAATATACAGCACCATCGTAACCAGCAAACGAAATGATTCCCGCCATCGATATAAAAGATGCCGCACTCATCCAATCGGCTGCAGTTGCCATACCGTTCGCCAATGGTGACACCCCGCCCCCAGCTACGTAGAAATCTTTAGTAGACCCCGCTCTCGACCAAATAGCAATACCAATATATAAAGCAAATGTTAAACCAACCAAAATATACGTCCAGTTCTGAACGCTTATCGCATCAAACAATATCACATTACTTATCATAACCATATTTTTTATCAAGTTTGTTCATTAAGCGTACGTAAACAAATATGAGTACAACAAACACATACATGGATCCTTGTTGAGCAAACCAAAATCCTAATTTAAATCCGCCTAACCTTATATGATTTAGGGCATCCTTAAAAAGAATACCTGCTCCATAGGAAACCAAAAACCATATGGTCAATAGGATAAGAACATACCTGATATTTTCTTTCCAATAAGCAATTGCATGATCGTTTTTCTTCATAGTTTATTCATTTTAGTTGTTTAATATAGCTCTTTATTTCTTTAGTGACTCGTGGTGCCATAATAATAGTTGCTACCATGGTTGGTATGGCCATTAAAGCAAAAAAGGCATCGATAAGGTTTATCATCATATTCAATGATGTGGTTGCACCTAGCAATATGCTAACAATATAAAAATAATTATAGTAATATTTTTTACTGGCTCCAAACAAAAAACCCATGCATTTAGTGCCATAATAGGCATATGAGAACAAGGATGACATACTAAAAATACTTATACATAAAAGCAGTAGATATTTACCTATTCCCGGCATGGCTTCAGAAAAAGCTGAAGCCGTTAAAGTAACACCATTGGCATCTGTCGTTTGCCAAACCCCGGTAACCAAAATTGCTAAAGCCGTTAGTGTACATACTATCAAAGTATCGATAGCAGGTCCTAACATGGCTACCAAGCCTTCCCGTACAGGTTCATCGGTTCTTGCCGCACCATGAGCCATAGGTGCTGTTCCTATACCTGCTTCATTAGAAAAAGCCCCACGTCGGATTCCTAATAAAATTAAACCACCTAACATACCGCCTAAAAAAGCATCGCCCATAAAATTTTCGGCAGCAAAAGCATCAGTAAAAATCAATATGATATATTTTGGAAGCACATCAATGTTAACACCAAGAACAATCAATACTAATACAAAATAAAGCACTACCATTGCTGGCACTAACCTTGATGCGGTTTTACTTATACGCTGTAAACCTCCTAGAATAACCAAAGCGGTAACAGCTACCAAAACAAATCCGATTATTAAACTAGAATACAGCCCTACCTCTATACCATTAGATATCAACAAGATATCATTAACAGCTTGCGTTAACTGGTTTACATTAAAAACAGGTAAGGCACCAACCAATCCACAAATACTGAACATAACAGCCAATGGTTTCCATGACTTCCCCAAACCTTCGGTAATAAAATACATAGGCCCTCCCTGTAGTTCACCGTGACTATCTTTACCCCGATACATAATGGCTAAAGTTGAGGTATAAAATTTTGTAGACATGCCAATGATGGCACTAACCCACATCCAAAAAACAGCACCTGGACCACCAATAGAAATCGCTACTGCAACACCCGCTATATTCCCCATGCCTACTGTAGCCGATAGGGCTGTTGTTAGAGCTTGAAAATGGCTAATTTGTCCGGGATCATTTGGGTCATCATATTTTCCTCGTAATATCTCAATGGCATGCCCAATAAAGCGAAAGGGCAGGAATTTAGAAAGCAACAACAAATACAAACCACCTCCAATCAACAAAATTAATAACGGTAAATCCCAGACAGCCGAAGCAAAATCTGCAATAATCGTATCAATTTGGTTCATATGGTTTGCTGGTTAATGTTATAAATGTATTAAATTTACTTGTAGTACAAACACTTAATTGCAAATAGAATGGCCTACGACGCATATTTAGCAGATAGAATTAGACAACACTTGCATGAAATGCATGTTCCCTTTTCTGAACTTAAAATGATGGGGGGATTGTGCTTTAAAGTAGACAACAAAATGCTTTGTGGCATTCATACCGATAAAAAATACGGTGATAACCTGTTAATGGCCCGTATTGGACCCGAGGCTTATGAAGAAGAACTTGTAAAACCGCAATGTTTACCAATGGACTTTACGGGACGCCCCATGAAAGGCTATATTTTTGTTACCCCAGAGGGCTTTGATACCGATGAAGACTTAGCTTATTGGTTAAGCTTATGTCTTTCTTTCAACCCCTTGGCAAAAGCAAGTAAACCTAAAAAGAAATCTAAATAGTAACGTTTACTAATAGTTACATCACCAAACATTTGGCAAGGGTATCTTCATAGATAGCTTCGTATTGAGGCACAATTTTATGAAGATCAAATTTTAAAGACTCTTTTCTTGCGTTGTCCTTAAACTGCTTTAAGTGTTCTTCATCACTCAAAATATACAGAGCATTCTTGGTCATATCCTCAACATCACCAACATTGCTCAAATATCCCGAAACCCCATGTATGTTCACTTCTGGAATGCCACCAGTATTACTAGATATTACCGGAACACCAGAGGCCATAGCTTCTAATGCGGCCAATCCAAAACTTTCTGTTTTTGAAGGCAGTAAAAACAGATCACTAAAACAGAGTATTTTATCTATTTCATTGCTTCTACCAAAAAACACCACTTTATCTGTTATTCCTAATTCCTGGCAGTGCCGTTCTATCTTTTCCCGTTCTGGCCCTTCTCCAACAAGCATGAGTTTTGCCGGCATTTTCTTTTGAATATTATAAAAGATACTAATAACATCCTGTACGCGCTTTACTGCCCTTAAATTACTAATGTGGGTAATTATTTTTTCCTCGTCTTTAGCCAACATAGCACGCTGACAATCTGTAAAACTATGGTTATATTTATCCAAATCGATAAAATTAGGCACAACACTTATGTCGTTTTTAATATCGAATAACCGTAAAGTATCGTCTTTTAAACTTTTTGAGACCGTAGTAACGGCATCCGATTTATTGATACTAAAGGTTACTGCGGGTTTATAGAAAGGGTGGCTTCCCACAAGTGTAATATCGGTACCGTGCAAGGTGGTAACAATAGGCACATAAATACCTGATTCTAGCAATATTTTTTTAGCCATATATGCTGCATAGGCATGGGGGATCGCATAATGCACGTGTAAAATTTCAATTTTATGCAGCTTAACCATATCTACCAACTTACTGGACAAAGCCAATTCGTAGGGCTGGTAATGAAACAAAGGGTATTCTGGCACATTAACTTCGTGATAATGCACATTGTTACTTAACAATTCCAGTCGTACTGGCTGATTGTATGTTATAAAATGGATTTCATGTCCTCGTTTAGAGAGTTCTAAACCAAGCTCTGTCGCTACAACACCACTCCCTCCAAACGTTGGATAACAAACGATTCCTATTTTCACACGTTTAAATTTTAGTAATTAATTGATTTTATTGTAATTATAAAATTAAGAACGTGTGCAACCACTCCTTACACTCGTTCTCTCATTAAAAATTTTAAACATTCCCTTTTGTGAAGTAATTTTTAAAATTTCTTAATGCTCGTTTCATCTGTTTAAATTTTATTGTTTTTTAGTGGTCAGATGCGATGCCTAAATTATCATATACTCACGTGTTCTTATTTTGAAAATAGGAGTTCGTGAATCTTCGATTTCGGTTGGTTTTGCAACTTTTTGTTAATGGGCATTTCATATGTCTTTCTTTATTACTCTTTTTTAAACATCCACATTATGGTTTCTTTGTGTGACTAGATATATAGTTATGGATGCTTTGTATCAAATTTTAATCTTTTACCTTTTCCTCTACATTCTTTAAATGATCCTAGATCAACTGAACTATTTGTAGCACTTTTAGCCCAAAACTTACTATGATACCGAATAAACTTAATCTTCGATAGCTTCGTAAATTAAACGCTGTATTTCTGTTCTAATATTTTCTCTTAGCAATAAGTTTTTACCGGCATTAGGATAAGTTCTATTAGCAAGAAACACATATACAATTTCATAATCAGGATCAGCCCATGCATAGGTTCCCGTAAATCCGGAATGTCCAAAGCTGGTCATAGATACACAACCACAGGTTGGTCCTTCTTCTTCCAATTGGGGTTTGTCAAATCCTACACCGCGCCTGTTATGATTATCGCAATAATAGCAAGTATTAAACTTATCGATGGTTTCTTGTTTAAAATAACGTTTTCCTCCGTAAAACCCTTTTTGTAAATACATTTGCATGATCTTGGCCACATCGTTAGCATTGCTAAAAATTCCCGCATGGCCTCCTACCCCATTCTGCATGGCTGCTCCCATATCATGCACGTAACCATGTACCTTTTGGTATCGATAATAATCATCTTCCTCGGTAGGCACAATTTTTTTGTTACTTATCCTATGATAGGGGTTATACATAGTATAATTGGCTCCTAAAGGCTTATAAAAGTGTTCTTGCACAAGGAAATCAAGCGTTCTATCGTAATGGTTCTCTATAAATTTCTTTAGGATATAATAGGGAAGATCACTATAGCGATACCTTAAACGCTCTAATAAATCCGTTTCCTTTATTATCTTTTGAATTGTATCTTGATAATCGCGCTTTAAATATAAATTCTTAGCCACCTCAATATTAAACGTATCACTATAAGATGTTCTATAATATTCTGGACTGGGCTTTTTGGTAACAGAGTCTAAAGTGGCATAATAAAACGGAATCCACGGTTTAAGGCGTGCATAGTGCGACAGCATACTTTTAATGGTCACATCTGCCTTATTTGAGTTTTCATACTCTGGTAAGATCTCCGAAAGCTTACTATCCAACGACACCTCTCCTTGTTCCTCCAACTCCATTAACAAAGGTAAGGTTCCCAATATTTTGGTAAGGGAAGCCACATCATATATATCTTCAAAGCCTACTTTTTCCTTTCCTTTATAAGTATGCTTTCCAAAATTCTTATTATAGATTACTTTTCCTTTTCTCGCTACCAACAGTTGAATACCTGGAGTCATTTTTTTTCTTATGGCATATTGGGCAACCGAATCTATTTTCTTAAGTTTTTCTGAACTCATATCCACTTGCTCTGGGAGTCCGTAGCTCAATCTTTTTATAGCATTGATCGCTATACCATCGCCAGCCTTAAAAAAGGGTCCAGCAGAAACAGGTAGGTTACCTTTTGATGGGATCGCTCCAAAAATGAGTTGTGCGGATTTTTGTTGGGCAACAGTACTATTCTGGTAACTAACAACAATACTTTCAATATTCTCAATTGTTTTTAAATCGAGAAGCGCATAGGGTTTAACAAAAACATCTAAAATAACACGATGCGTTCTTGCCAATTCGTATAACCATACCAATTCCTGGTTTGTAAATTTATAGCCTTTCCACGGTGTAGCATTCGAGCGGTGAAACCCTACAATAACCGTATTATAGGGATGTAATTTATTCATAAGTTCGTTGAGCTTATCGGCTTTAACCTCATGAACTTTAGCATATTTTTTTAGTTCTTTGAAAAATGTTGAACCACTATCATCTCCCAATTTAACATACGCTATTGCTTTTGTTTCAAGATCTCGTAATGGCAGTACATTATTTTTGTTCTTTACCAATGTTATTGCATGCTCCATGAGTTCCTCACACAAAACATCGTCTTGAATTCTATTTAGATCTGCTAGCAAATTAGAAACCTCAGTAGGTTTATAGTTGTGCAACCCTACTTTATATTTAGCATTTAAAACTTTTTTTACAGAATGTGCCAACCGTGCTTCAGAAATAACGCCTTGATTGTATGCTTCAACTATTTTGGCAATACCTACACCCACATCTTCCGACATCAACATAACATCATTACCTGCCATAAACGCTGCCAGATCAATATCGCCTGATTCACTAAAATTAGACGCTCCCTTCATTGTTAGTGCATCGGTAAATATAAGTCCCTGAAACTTTAATCGCTCTTTAAGGATATCGGTAACGATGTGCTTGGATAAGGACGACGGGTAACCCGATCGTGGTTCCAAACTAGGTACATTTAAATGTGCTACCATTACACTAGACAAACCTTCATTGATGAGTTTTCTATAAGGGTACAGCTCTATAGAGTCTATTCTTTTTTCGTTAAAGCTAATGGTAGGTAAAGTTTTGTGCGAGTCTTGATCGGTATCACCGTGCCCCGGAAAATGCTTGGCGTTAGCCAAAACACCAGCACTTTGCATCCCTTTCATAAAAGCAAGTGCTTTCTCGGTGACATTATCCCTGTCTTCACCAAAGGAACGATTTCCTATAATGGGGTTTAATGGATTGGTATTAATATCTACAACCGGCGCAAAATTAAAATGGACTCCCAAACGCTTACAGTGTTCTCCTATTTGTCTACCGGTTTGTTCTATTAACTTATTATCCTTAATAGCTCCCAACGTCATATTCCAAGGAAAAGCGTATGTAGAATCCAATCGCATACTTAAGCCCCATTCTGCATCCATACCTATAAGTAATGGTAATTTGGAAAGAGATTGTAATTGATTATTCAACTTAGCTTGCCTAACCGGTCCACCAAGTGAATAAATCACGCCGCCAATACGATGCTCTTTAATTAAAGCTTTGATCTTATTTTTGGTTGCTGTATCTTGATTCGACATCACTTGAACCATATACAACTGTCCTACTTTTTCGGCCAGGGTCAATGTATTGTAAACACTATCAACCCATTTTTTTTGTAATGCTTCATTTTCTGCCAATAATGGGTTTAGACCTCTTTGAGAAAAAGAAGAAACGTAAACGGATATAAAAAGTATTAAAATATAGATTTGACGCATAGGTATGGATTAATTACGTTACAATACCACTCACCGCTTAAAACTCACCTTAGTAAATGCTACTCTTTTGTGTACAAATTTTAAACAGTAATTAGGTACGACAGGTTTTAGCCGTAATAATCATGCCAAAATAACACTTTTAAAAAAAAGATAAAAAACTTTAAGATAGATTTAAAATGTATGAAGTGATTCAAGTTTTAAAAATTGGCTGAAATTTTGCCATTTTGCCCACATATCTTGTCCTTTTATCATCACGAAGCCCATCTATGCGATTCAAAAAAACCTTTATCTGGGCACAAATCAATCCATTTTCATTTCAATCCAAAAAGCTTAAACCGCTTTTGTAAAAACACTTCGGTTTACTTTAAAAACCGACTGTGCCAACTGTCGCTTGCTGGTACTTCCCAATTAGTATTAAATTCCGCAATATTGGTAACCAAATTATTAAAGACAATGGTATTTTTGGAAACTGCTTTGTCCTTTGCCATTTTTTTAAAATCGATAAGTGACTTATAGGCTATAAATTGTCCTTGTTTATAAGACACATTCATTTTATCCATTAAATCGACTTTATACTCTTTTTCCAATTGTTGAATAAAATGAACCGAGGCATCGATAGAGCATCCTGTAGCTTTATTCAAGTTTTGATTAAGCCCTAAAACGATAAATCGCTTATATTTAACAAGATAACCAGCTTGCAAGTCTCCACCGTGTGCTGTCCAGTTTTCGATAAACTGATCTAACTTAGCACTTATTTCTTCTATTTCTACATCGGTAAACGATCTATTGGCTTGGTAAACCCAAACACGTGATTCTTCTGGTAATGTATTAAAATCTACTAACATTTTTTTAAATAAAAATTAATTTAAAAGATGCTACACCTCCTCAATATAACATTTATGCTTCTTGGGCATCAGCAATTAACTCGGCAACATCTAAAACCGCAATTTCGGTTTCTTTTTCTTTAGCTTTTACACCATCGGTCATCATGGTATTGCAATACGGGCAGCCGGTTGCGATAATACCAGGTTGTGTTTCCAGAGCGTCCTCTGTTCGTAGCACATTAACATCCTTATCTCCTTTTTCGGGTTCTTTAAACATTTGTGCTCCTCCTGCTCCACAGCAAAGAGCTGTTTGTCGGTTACGCTTCATTTCTACCAATTCCACACCTAAGGTTTTTAATAATTCTCTTGGTGCTTCGTATACATTATTTGCACGACCTAAATAACAAGGGTCATGAAACGTGATACGTTTTCCTTTAAGCGCATTCTCTGCTTTAACTTTTAATCGCCCCGTTTTTATTAATTTATTAATAAATTGGGTATGATGCTGTACTTGATAATGCCCTCCTAACTGTGGATACTCATTTTTTAAGGTATTATAAGAGTGCGGACAGGCGGTTACAATGTTCTTGACCTCGTAGGCATTTAGCACTTCTATATTGCTTACTGCCTGCATTTGGAATAAGAATTCATTACCTGCACGTTTAGCCACATCTCCCGTACAGCTTTCTTCTGTACCTAAAACCGCAAAATCGACATTTGCCTTATTAAGGATTTTAACGAAGGCCTTGGTTATTTTTTTAGCTCTATCGTCATAACTTCCTGCAGAACCCACCCAGAATAAAATTTCCGGCTGTCTGCCTTCGGCCATACATTCTGCCATGGTTGGTACTTTTAAGGTTTCGCTCATGTCGTGCGTTTATTAATTTTTAGGTTTTGCGTTAGGGATTAAGGCTTTGTTGGAGCTACTCGTAGAGAGCGACTGCCGAAAGCCCGACCCGTTAGGGTAACGCCCAGATATGTTATTCGTCTTTCCACTTTAGCCTATCCATTTGGTTATAAGGCCATGGTGCTCCGTTATTTTCTATATTAGTCATCATATTATTTAGTTCTATTGGCGCTGCACTTTGCTCCATTACCAAGTAACGGCGCATTTCTAAAATAATTGATAACGGGTCGATGCTTACAGGGCAAGCCTCTACGCAAGCGTTACATGTTGTACATGCCCAAAGCTCTTCTGTCGAAATATAATCACCCAACAACTGCTTCCCATCGTCCTTAAATTCACCATTATTAGCATCGATATTTTTGCCTACTTCCTCTAAGCGATCGCGGGTGTCCATCATTATTTTGCGAGGCGATAACTTTTTACCCGTTAGATTTGCGGGACACTCACTTGTACAACGTCCGCACTCGGTACATGTATATGCACTCAATAATTGTACCCAACTTAAGTCCTGTACATCACTGGCGCCAAATTTAGCAGGCATATCCTCTTCTTCACCATTCTCGGGAGCTGCAAATGGATCGACATTGGGATCCATCATCATCTTTACCTCTTTTGTTACGGCCTCTAAATTATTGAACTGGCCCTTTGGGGCTAACTTTCCGTAGTAGGTATTAGGAAATGCCAATAGAATATGTAAATGTTTAGAGAAATATAAATAATTCAAGAAGACCAAAATACCTATAATATGTAGCCACCAAGCACTTCGTTCTATTATGTGCAGTGTGCTTTCTGGGAGCCCACTAAACCAAGCTGCAATATGCTGGCTGATTAGATTACCGGAACCCGCTTCTTGAAACATGACATCGGTAGCATTCATAACTAAAAACAAGCACATAAGTACCATTTCGAAATACAAAATGTAGTTGGCATCCTGCTTTGGCCAACTAGTCATTTCTAAACTCCAAAAGCGTCGTAGTTTAATAATGTTTCTTCGTATCCAGAAAACAATAACGGCTACTAAGACTAGTACTGCCAATATTTCGAAAGAGGCTATTAAAACCCCATAAAACAGTCCCAAGACCGAAAAAATACGATGCGTCCCCAGTACACCATCTATAATAATCTCTAAAACTTCAATGTTAATGATTATAAAGCCCAAATAAACTATTATGTGCAATATACCAGCAATGGGACGGCGTACCATTTTGCCCTGTCCCAACGCAATGTTTATCATATTTTTCCACCGCTGCGGCTTGTTATCACTAACATCTACTTTTTGCCCTAATTTAATATTTCGAATAAGCTTTTTTACATTTCTTGCAAAGTAACCTATACCAACAACTAGTACAATTACGAAAAATATATTAGGTAAATATCCCATGATCAATTAATTGGTTTGTGGCGCTGTATAAGGAATTTCTTTTTTTGACAAAATTCTAAAATAACGCTTAGGGTGCAGTTTAATATCTTCTAAAAGTGCTTCCATTTCTTTGGATGCTCCTGTAAGGTTATTATATAAAGCGTCGTCCTTTAACAACTTGCCCATCGAGCCTTCTCCTTTTTCCAAACCAGCCAATATGACATCAAAACTTTTAAGGGTCGTTTCCAAATTATTTGTGATTTGCTTTAAGTCTGCATCTGCTAAAGCCTCTGTTACTTTCGACAAATTACCTGAAATGCTATCGACATTAGACAAGGTATTCTTTAATTTGTCCTCACTACTAACAACAAGCCTATCTATAGACTTTGATGTTGCTTTAAAATTAGTTATTACTTCGCTTAAACCCGCTATACCTGTTTTTAAATTTCCTTTAGTTTCTTCGTCAAAAACGTCATTCAAATTAGCTAACAGCACATCTGTACTTGCCATGACCCGTTCTATTTTTTCTTGAAGTGGTGTTAGTCGCTGGTTAACTAATTCGGTTAAACCTGCCTTCATTGTTCCGTCCAAATAAGAGCCGTTTTGGGCTTCTTCGGCACCGTCGAATGCTGGTACAATAGCAATAGCCTTACCTCCTATTAGTCCTGTTTCATACAGCTCTGCCTTGCTATTTTTAGAAAATTGAAAGTCGCTATCAATCAGTAATTTTACTTGTAACTTTCCAGAACCATCACCTTTAAAATTAATTTCGGTAATTTTTCCAACAGTTAATCCATTGATTGTGACTGGAGCCGAAGATGTTAAGCCTTCCACATTATCGTAAACGACCAGATACGTTCGGGTGGTACCGAGTAAATTTTGGCCTTTTAAATAATTAAACCCAAAAATAAAAAGGAGAATGCCTGATAATACTAATACGCCGGTTTTAACTTCTTTTGATATTTTCAAAATACATATGTTTAAGCCACAAATTTAAAATAATTTTAACAAGAATAAGCCTAATTTGTAGCTGTTTTTATCGCTTCGGTTAAAGCCACTTTTTTACCATTTTTAAAAGCGACAACAAAACTAGAAGCATAGCCTTTCTTTTTAGCTACTTCTAACAGGGTTTTTGTTTTATTGTAGTCGGAAGTTTCTCCGTAATAATATTTATACAAAGTGCCTTCTTTAACCCGAGACACATCCTGCAAGCCTTTAAAATTGTAGGCTTTAGGTTCCAAAGCTTTCGATCCTGTTGCTATTTGCACTTTAAAAATGATATCACTCAAAATTTCGCTTTGCAGCCCAGTTTCTTCTGTTTCAGGTGTTTCAACAAAAGTCACATCACCTACATTATTGTCCAATGACTTTTTATATTCCAAAACAGCTTTGCTTATTGCGGCAGAGATTTCCGATTGCCCTTTTTTTGAATTTAGATAACTTCCTTCGTTCTTATACGTTAAAAACCCTGTTTCTACTAAAACACTGGGCATGACTGTTTGATGTAAAACCACAAAACCTGCCTGTTTAACACCTCTGTTTTTTCGTTTCAACTTTTCAGTAAACTTTTTTTGGATCAAACTAGCCAGCATAATACTTTGATCCAAAAACTCCTCTTGGCTCAATAATATACTCATCACAGATTCGGGAGAGTTTGGGTCAAAACCACCATAGTTTTCTTCATAATTGTCTTCTAAAAAAATTACTGAATTCTCCCGCTTGGCTACTTCAAAATTTGTTTGATTCCTATGCGTTCCCAAAACAAATGTTTCGGTTCCATGAGCCTGAGAGCCGTGTGCATTACAATGTACAGAAACAAATAAATCGGCATTTGCTTTGTTTGCAATTTTACCTCTATCTTTCAATCCTATAAATACATCGGATTTACGCGTATATATCACTTTTACACCTGGAGTTTGCTCTAGCTGTTTACCAACTTCCAAAACAATCTTTAGGGCTATATCTTTTTCTTTAAAACCGTTTCCCAAATTACCTGGATCATCTCCACCATGACCTGCATCCAGTACAACAATAAACTTGTCACTGTCCTGTCCATAACCAACATTAATAAAGATTAAAAATGTTAATAATGAGATAAGAGATACGAAACGTAATGCTTTGTGCGTTTTCATGAGGTATATCAAAAATATTTAAGCCAATTAAAACTGTAAATCAAGCTCCAAAATGAACAAATGCTACATAAATGGATTTCCATAAACATTCTTAACGACTTAAAATATAGGTTTATTTTAATTTTAAATTTTTCGTTAAATAATAAATCAATCCCAGAAAAATATATGTAATTTTGGCTTTTCAAAAACCGAGCCATACTTTTACAAAAATACATTTAAAAGCGTTGCATACAAACAACTTTAAAATACTTTTTGCATTAAGTTTTACAGTGTTTATTAACACGTTAAGCTTTGCCCAAGATATTCCGACAAAGCAAGATTCTATAAAACCGCGTGTTAGAGATACAAAGGTTATCAAGGTAAATGATAGCCTACTGGCTCCCCAAATAAGCGAAAAGGAACAGGACTCCATCCAAACAGATTCTATAAAACCTAAAAAAGAATTGTTGGAGTACATTGTGAAGTATAGTGCCACAGACACAACCAAATTCAACCAAAAAAAGCACAAACTTTATCTCTACAACGAAGCTGTTATTGATTATGGGGATATGAACATAAAAGCTGGAAGCATTATTGTAGACTACAATACCAATACCGTATATGCTAGAGGTATTGTAGACACTGTTGGCACTTATACACAAGCCCCGGTATTTACGCAGGGCAGTAATGTGGTAGAGCCCGATTCCATTGTTTTTAACACTAAATCACAAAAGGCACTTATATACAATTCTAAGACCGAACAAGGTGAAGGGACTGTAATAGCCAACATTACAAAAAAAGAAAACGATTCTGTTTATTTTTTAAAAAATGCCAAATACACTACAGCGGAAGACCTTGAAGACCCTGAGTATTATATCAAACTAAGAAAAGCCAAAATTGTACCTGGTAAAAAAATTGTTACCGGATTGGCTAACTTGTTTTTTTATGATGTACCAACCCCTTTAGGCTTACCGTTTGGTTTTTTTCCTCAAACGGAAAAACATACTTCAGGTGTGATTATACCTAGTTTTGGGGAACAAAACGATCGGGGTTATTTTTTACAAAATGGAGGTTACTATTTTGCCATAAATGATTATATAGATTTGGCTGTATTGGGTGATTATTATACCAATGGCAGTTATGGTATGCGTATGGAAAGCACCTATTCCAAGCGCTATAAGTTTAGGGGAAATATCGGTTTTCGTTATGAAAATTTGATAAACAGTGAACGTGGATTCCCCGATTATTCAAAAAACACGATTTACAACATCCGTTGGTCGCATAGTCAGGATTCTAAATCCAATCCGAACTCGCGTTTTTCGGCATCGGTTAACTTAGGTAGTAGTACTTATTACCGCTCGTCCATTAACCAAATTAATACGGGGGCTTTTTTAAATAACACGTTATCGTCATCTGTTTCGTATTCAAAAACCTTTCATGGAGAACCTCAAGTTAACTTTAGCCTAACGGCCACGCACTCACAGAATACCAATACGGAACAAATAAATATGACACTCCCTACGTTTCAGGGAAGCGTTGGTAGAATGTACCCTTTTGCATCAAAAACCGGTTCTAAAAAAGGAATCATTCAAAACGTAAACCTCCAGTACAATGTAAGAGGGGAAAACAGAATACAAACAACCGATTCCCTTTTCTTTAAAAAGGAAATGTTTGACGATGCCCGGGCAGGTTTCCAACACAGTATACCTTTGAGTACTAACTTTAAACTGTTTAAGTATTTTAGTTTAAGTGCTAGTACTAACTATAATGAGGTTTGGACTTTTAAAACCATCAATAAATCCTTTGACCCAATTGAAAGAAGGGAGGTCGTTGAAGATGTTAACGGTTTTGATTCTTTTAGAACTTATAATTTTAGTACGAGCTTAGGGACAACTATTTATGGTATGTTCGATTTTCAAAAGGAGGGAAAAGACCGTAAGATACAGGCTATTCGCCATGTTATAAGACCTTCTATAAGTTATAATATTAACCCAGCCTTCGACAAGTATTATGACAGTTATGAAGTTATAAGTGCCGACGGTCTTACTACCAGTGATGTGGAATATAGCCGCTTTGAAAGTGGTGTATTTGGAACTCCTAATAAAAATTTCTCCAGCTCAATGGGGATTTCGGTTTCTAATAACATTGAAGCTAAAGTTCGTGACAGGGATAGTACTGCTACAAAACCTAAAAAGATTACCATCCTTAACAACCTGAATTTTTCGACATCCTACAATTTTGCAGGGGATTCACTCCAATGGAGCCCTGTTAGAATGAGTGGTGGCACACAGCTCTTTAACAACAAGATGAACGTTAATTTTGGTGCTACAATGGATCCGTATGCATTGGACAACAACAATAATAGAATTGATAAATTCAATATTGACAATGGCGGTAGCTTGTTTAGATTAACCAGTGCCAATCTAACAACAATTTGGTCTCTTTCCAGTAAGAAAGGAGACAAAAAAGATAAGAAATCAAAGGGTATTGAAGAAAACGTAAGAAGTGGTGGTCGTGATGATGATTTATTTGGGGTTTCTGAAGATTTTGCCAATAGCAAGCTTAATGAAGATGATAAGGAAGAAGAGACCCCTAGCGCGCTTTACAATAGTCCAATTCCTTGGAGTTTGCGCATTGCCTATGCGGTTAATTATTCCAACTCCAGACGCCAGAATGAAATATCTTCGCATTCGTTGATGTTTTCTGGAGAATTAGAGTTATCACCCAAATGGTCTGTTGGTGCGTCATCTGGTTACGATTTAAAAAATGCTGGTTTTACCTATACGCAATTGCGTTTTGAACGCGACCTATTGAGTTGGCGCATGAATTTTAGCTGGATACCTTTTAGCAGCCGATCATCATGGAATTTCTTTATTGGTATTAAGTCGAGCATCTTAAAAGATCTTAAATATGAGAAACGTAGACAACCCGATCAACGACTTTAAAAACGTTCGCTCTTAAGCATAAAATCCTATAATATGAAATGAGCCATAACAAATCTTGATACCCACCGAGATGATTATTGGCGAATTACATCTGACCTATGAAAAACAATAAAATTTAAACAGATGAAAAAAGTTATTACAACAGTAAATGCGCCCGCTCCAATTGGACCTTATAGTCAGGCTATACTAAGCGGAAATACCTTATATACCTCTGGTCAAATAGCACTAAATCCTGAAACGGGAGATCTTGTCCTAGACTCTATAAAAGCCGAAACCACTCAGGTAATGTCTAATTTAAAAGCGGTTTTAGAAGCTGCTGATATGACTTTCGATAACGTTATAAAATCATCTATATTTATAAGCAACATGGATGATTTTTCCCAAATAAATGCTATTTATGGCAGTTACTTCAATGAAGTTAATGCGCCTGCTAGAGAAACAGTACAAGTAGCCCGTTTGCCAAAAAATGTAAATGTGGAAATTAGTATGATTGCAGTAAAATAAGTGCGTTTTTAAAAAAGGCCCGATACATGAACATATGTACCGGGCCTTCTTACAAACCAACCAACCTTTAACCTAAGAGACTGTTTAAAATCCCTTATGGCAAAAGCACTTTATCAATCAAGTGTACTACGCCATTTGTAGCCTGTATGTTTAAGCCGTTGGCAACCAACATAGATTCCCTGCCATTGGCATCTGTAATGGTTAATGTACCAAGGTTTAAATCAAATGTTCCATTTAAGGTTTCTATCGCCCCACTAGACAAATCACTTGAAAAAACACGACCTTCTACCACGTGATACATTAAAACTGCTCCCAGTAAATCCGCCGGAAGATCGTCAACTGAATTTATAGCTGGATCATTAAGTTCCATTATTAAGTCGGTAAATGCCTGTTCTGTTGGCACAAAAACGGTGAAGGGACCGCCCTCGGCCAGTGTACTGGTTAAATCAGCCTTAATCACAGCCTTAACAATAGATGATTCCATTCCAAAACTTTCTATAGCTAACGCAACCAAATTTGAAGTTGGAGGAAATAAAATATCATCAATAACATGTATAACACCATTTCTAGCTTTAATATCGACGAAATTAACATCAACATTAGCACTATTAACCATAACACCTTGATCCAAATTCACTTCTATAGCAGCTTCATTCAAAGTTGGAAAGAAACCATTAGCCAATTGGTTACTATAAATTTTTCCGGCCAATACATGATATAACAAAATTGCCTCTAAATTTGGAACTGATGCGATATTAGTTTGATCGAGATCATACTTAGCAAAAGCGGCATCACTTGGTGCAAACACTGTTAACATGTTAGATGATACAGTGCCCGCCAAACCTGTTCGAGCTAAAGCTACACTTAGTGTCCTAAAAGTAGGTTTATTTCCTTTATTGGAATTCTTATTGACAATAGCATTTGAAGAAGTAACGTCTACCGAATTAAAATTCTTAAGGACTTCCACTATAGACATATCGCTACTACTAGGCTCAATATTAACCGCTTCATCTGTGCTACAAGATAAAACAATTAATGACAAAACAAGGAATGCTATGATTCTCAAATTTGTTACAATACTAATTTGGGGGCTTTTAGTTCTTGTTCTCATGATATTCGTTTTTTTGTTTAACTTATTTTTATTTTTATCAAACATAATGTTTTTGTTTAATTATTTAGTAAAAAACTTAAACAAAACGATTAAATGCATAAAAATACCGTTGAAATACGTTAAATAGTAATCAAAATAGTGTAAAAAATTAAAAATAAGAAGTTTAACTTATTAAGCGCCGTACAATATCCTTTACAGGTAAAATAGATTTAGTGTACTCAATACTTGGCCCTGCAACCCAAACTGTTTTGTAGGTAACTTTAGTTGCAGCCTGCTTTGTAGCATTCATTCCAATAGCAAATCGAATCATCTTTACCCATTTTTTAAGCTTTCTATTTTTATTTAGAATGGACTCCAACCATGTTTGCTTTGTTCCTACCTTTTGAACGTAAGGGGTATTAATAACCGTACAGGGTGTTCCTGAGATACGTTCGGTCATAACAATATCATCAGCTCCATAATCGACACAAGCTTGTTTATATTCGTCTGTAACGGCAGCTTCAACAGAGGCTATAAAAGGACTGCCAACCGATACACCGGCTGCTCCATAACGTAACATTTCATCTACATCTGCCTTACAGCCTACGCCTCCAGCCGAAATAATTGGTATGGATAAATTATTTTTTAATAGTGTAATTAATTCCTCTGGTGAATACTCCCCTCTATGTCCTCCTGCCTTGTTATTTACAGCTATTGCTGCATCGGCTCCTAAACCTTCCACTTTTTGGGCAAAATGTAAATCGGTAACATCACAAAATACTTTAATTCCTGCTTTATGGGCTTTTTTAATGGTTTCTTGTGGGCTTCCCAAAGACGTAATAATAAAATCACAACCTTCTTCACAAAGTACCTGTAACTGATCTTTATATTTCAAATTAGACTTATTAACTATTAAATTATAGCCATAAGCACCTCCTTCTACTTTTGCTGCTTTAAGTTCTCTAATGGATGCCCTTAATTCCTCCAATGTTCTATAATTCAATGCTGGAATGCAGCCTGCAATCCCACTTTTCATTGCTTCTATAACCATGGCTGTATTTGATACCAGGAACATGGGAGCTTGAATAATGGGATACTTAATATTTAATAACCGAGTGAGAGCTGTTTCCATTTTACTATATTTTTTCAAATATAGCCAAATTTATTATGCGTGCATAGAAAATAAATATAATACCTTAGGTATTACATACTTTAATTTATTCCTTCGTTTTGGAGTAGAGCAGTTGTATTTTTAACAAAACCCCAACACAACATTTTAAACAAAAGTAGTATTGAGGTTAATATTGTAACTTGTTCTCTATTTATAATACTCTTAAGTGATATGCCTTAGGCTGTACAAATGCCCTAATTCCTTGTGAGGACAAGGTACTGCCCAAACCTGAACTCTTTCTTCCCGACCAAGGTACGTTAGGGCTTACCCGATCGCAACAGTTCCAATAAACAGTACCCGTATCCATGTCACGTAAGATATCCATAGCACGTTGTTCACTAGTAGAAAACACCGCTGCTGTTAATCCGTATGCTGTATCTTTCATTAAAGCTATAGCTTCTTGATCTGATCCTACTTTTTGGATACCTATAATAGGTCCAAAGGACTCGTCTACCATAACATTCATGTCATGGTTACAATCAACGAGTACTGTTGGTTTATAATAATTACCTTCTTCTTCCAATGACTGGCCTCCTAATTTTAAGACGGCTCCTTTGGATACAGCATCAGCTACCTGCTTATCTAAAAATTCTATCTGCTGCCCGCGTGTTAATGGTCCAATAAAGGTAGCATCATGCATAGGGTTTCCTATTTTATAGGATACTACTTCTTCTACAAAGGCATCGACAAAAGCGTCATAAATACTTTCGGACACATAAATACGCTCAACAGCACAACAGCTTTGTCCGTTATTATAGAAGGCTCCTTCGGCCACATTAATAGCTGCCTGTTTAATATCTAAGACATCGTCTGTAACAAACAAAGGATCTTTACCTCCTAGTTCTAATTGTACCGGTACCAACTTATGTGCAACCGATTGGGCTATATGCTTCCCCGTTGCATAGGATCCCGTAAAAAAGTAACCATCAAAATTATTTTCTAAAAGTGTTTGTCCCAAACTACCATCACCAATAACACATTGGAATACATTTTCTGGAACACCTGCCAGGTGCAAATACTTTTCAAACTGCTTTCCGGTTAAGGCTGCATATTCTGAAGGTTTGTACATGACCGAATTACCTGCAACCAAAGCATATAAAAACACATTATAACCTACATTATATGGAAAATTCCATGCCGATATGTTGGCTATAACGCCAAGCGGCTCATAACTTATTTTCTCATGTGTAGCTCCTGAATCAACAAGAACCTCATCAGAAAGCCATCGCGCTGCATATTGACTTAAATGGTCAATTCTATTTTGCGCTCCATTTATTTCGTTACGTGACTGCTGAATTGGCTTACCTGTTTCTTCTGTTAAAATAGCCGCCAATGCTTCACTATTTTCTTTAATTAGCTCTCCAAACTTAACAATACAATCCAAACGTGCCTTCAATGGTTTTCTAGCCCATTCCTTTTGTCCTTTTCGCAAAGTATTTAACTTTACTTGCACATCAAGCTTCGTATCTGCCTGCAATTCTGTTATAGTTTTCCCCGTTGCAGGGTTTTTTATTTTTAGTTCCATCTGTTTCTGTATAATTGCTTTTTAATTGTCACACATAGCACGTCTCATTTTAAATGCTGTAAAAAGGCCTCGTATAGCACATCGGCATCAATCAAATGATCCTTAATGGTATGAAAAAACTCCGGATGCCATTGTACCGCCATTACCTTGCCCTGTGGTTCTTTGGTATACCCAAAGGCCTCTATAAGTCCGTCATCAGACAGCGCATAAACTTCCAAATCTTTTCCTAAGTCCTTTATAGCTTGATGATGTACAGAGTTTACCTGTGGTTGTTCCTCATGTCCGTACAGTTTGTCAAAATAACTATCCTTTACAAACTGTATAGGGTGTTTAATGGTATCGTACAATTCTGCCGAGCGGTGATCTTCGGCATCTGTTTTTTGTGTAAGTGTATCTTGAAAAAGGGTTCCTCCAAAATAAACGTTCATTAACTGAAATCCTCTACATATTCCCAATACAGGTTTTTTGTTTTTGATGGCATAATCTAAAATCTTTAATTCGTATTGATCTCTATATGGGTCTCCGCTCCAGATTCCAATAGGTTTTTCCCCATATGTTTCTGGTGCTAGATCGGTGCCTCCTTGAAGCACAAAACCATCCATTTCGGCTAAAATATCATTTAAACAATCGGCGTTAACATCAGGGATCAATACGGGTAAAATACCTTTTCTGGTTACATAATTAGCCATATCGTTTTCGAGATAACTCAAGGTTTTCGGTCCAAAAACGGTACGATTCTTATCGGGATACATAAAACAAGATGATATACCTATTTTTATCATAATCTTATAACTATAATGCTTCTTCGTATAACTTTTTAAAATCTGCCCTGCTCACGGGTTTCGGATTGGAAGGGTGACAAAAATCGGCTTCTGCCAAAGCTGAAAGCGCCTCTACATGTGATGCCTTTACACCGATATCTGATAGCTTACAAGGAAGCTCTAATCGGGTATTCATATCAAATAAATAATCAATTACTTTATCTCCAGCATCATTTCCTAATCCCAGAGCCATTGCCATGCTATCAAATCGATCTTCAAATCCGTTGTAGTTAAATTTCATTCCATAAGGAAGATTTACTGCATTTGCCAAACCATGATGCGTGTCCAACATACTAGACAATGGGTGGGCTAAACTATGTACAACGCCTAGTCCTTTTTGAAAAGCTACTGCTCCCATTAGTGAGGCCAATAACATCTTTGCCCGTGATTCTACATTGGGGTTGTGGGTTGCTTTTTCTATAGACTGTGCTATGAGAGCCATCCCCTCTAGTGCAATGCCATCGCACATTGGATGAAACCCTTTAGCCAAATAGGCCTCCAGATTATGCGTTAAGGCATCCATACCGGTTGCTGCTGTAATAAAAGGTGGTAACTCCATAGTTAATAATGGGTCTGCAAATACAATTTTAGCCATTAGTTTTGGGCTAAAAAGTATTCTTTTCTTCTTTGAATCATCTTCAGATATGATAGCACTCCTCCCTACTTCACTTCCTGTGCCTGCCGTGGTTGGAACGGTTATAAAATGCGGCACATCCTCAGTTACATATTTATCACCTCCAATTAAATCATCATAATCAAAAAGGTCCCTTGTATGGTTAATACGTAAAACAATAGCCCTGGCCACATCCAAAGCTACACCACCACCAATTCCGATAACACAATCTCTATTAGTTTGATGGTAAATGTCCCCTCCATTAATAACATCCGACTTAACTGGGTTTTTATGCATGTCCTTAAATACTTCTGCACTCAACCCGCTTTGTTCAATATCGTTTTTAATTTTTTTAAAAAACGCTAATTCTGCCACATTGGGATCGGTTACCAACAATGGTCTTTTAAGGTCGTTTGCTTTTAAATAACCGACCAATTCATTAATTACGCCAGCACCAAACCGAATAGGTGTCGGGAAATTAAACCCATAGATTTTTGTTATGTCTATCATTGTTTGTATTAAATAATTTCAAAATATCGTTTTGTTTCCCAATCGGTTACTGCTGTGGAAAACTGTCGCCATTCCCACTCTCTGGTCTTTGTAAAATGCTCAATAAAGGCTTCTCCAAAAAGTTTTTTGGCAACATCTGAAGTTTTCATTTTGTTAGATGCTTCTAATAAGTTAGCTGGTAATACTCCATTACTCAAATCTTCATAACCATTACCAATGGTTTCTGATGTTTCAAGTTCCAAGCCATGTTCTATACCATATAAACCACTTGCCAAACAGGCTGCCATTGCTAAATAGGGATTAACATCGGATCCAACTACTCTATGCTCTATACGGGCAGCTTTGCTTGATGAAGCTAAAATTCGTAACGCTGTGGTTCTGTTATCATGTCCCCAAGTAAGCGTTGTAGGTGCCCAAGCCCCCTCAACCAATCGCTTGTAACTATTGATTGTTGGAGCAAACATGGGCAATATATAAGGTAAGCAATAAAGCTGACCGGCTACATAACTTCTCATTATGCTACTCATATTATCGGAGGCTTCAGAGTCAAAAAATAAGTTTTTCTTATTTTCCAAATCCCAAAGACTTTGATGTACATGTCCGCTACATCCAGGAAGCTTACTTGTTTGTTTTGCCATAAAACTAGAAATAATACCATGTTTACAAGCAATTTCTTTTACGGCTGATTTAAATAAAGTTGCCCTATCTGCCGCTTCCAATATAGCACTATACTGAATAGCTGCTTCGGTAACACCTGGGCCTGTCTCGGTATGTAAACCTTCTAACGGCACACCGAATGCCTCCAAAAGTTCAAACAGATCTTGAAAAAAATCACTGTTTTCAGACATTCTAAGAATAGAGTATCCAAACATACCTGGCGTTAATGCTTCTAGATTTTGAAAGTTTTTATCATCCAAGGATTGCGATGTTTCTCTAAAATTAAACCATTCAAATTCTTGTGAAAACATGGGGTTATATCCCATATCGTTAGCTTTGGCAATGGTTCTTTTTAATAAACTTCGTGGACATACCGGAACATCTTTTGATGCTTTATTACTAAAATCTCCCAACAAAAATGGGGTATCGTTTTCCCAAGGGATGACTCTAAAAGTATTGGTATCGAGATACGAATCAAAATCACCATATCCAGTATGCCAACCTACTAATTTTGTGTTATCATAAGCAAAATCACCTACATCCCATCCAAATACAACCGAACAAAACCCAAAACCACTTTCTAATGCTGCAATAAGCTTATCCACATGCATTAGTTTACCCCTAAGGACTCCATCTATATCCGTAACAGCTACTTTTACCTTGGTGTGCTTACTTTCTTTTAATTTTTTAATTACTTCTTGTTTGTCCATAGGTTATTGAATGTTATGTTTTTTATTAAGGAATACTAAAAAGTATAAATAAGACAATCCAACAATAGTTATAAATATTAAAGCGATCATTGGATTGTAATAGCACATCGAAATAAGTGCAATTGTTGCTATTATAAGTGCAACCATTGGAAATAATGGGTACATAGGTACTTTAAAAGGGCGTTCCATTTCGGGGTTCTTTTTTCGTAATGCAAAAAAGGATAGCATAGAAACAATGTATAATGATAAGGCTCCAAAACAAGCTATAGTAATAATTTCACTTGTTTTTCCTGTTATTAAAGCGACTATACCTACTAACATATTAACAACAAGCGAATTTGCTGGTGTACTAAACTTATGATGTACTTTTCCTAATAATTTCGGGGCATAACCTACTCTACCGAATTCAAAAGTAGCCCGTCCCCCTGCAAGGATTATTCCATGAAAGGAAGCGACCAAACCTAAAAGTCCTATCCCAATCAATAACTTATAAAGCACATGCCCACTATCAATAATTTTTGATAGTGCTAACGGTAATGGCGAATCGGATGCAACTGTACTACCTACAGGATACACAACGGCTTCCCATCCCGCTACACCTACTGCAGATACAAAGGTTAAAATACATAAAATGACCAAAGTTAAAATCGCCGATCCAAAACCAATAAGTACACTGCGTTGCGGATTTATTGCTTCTTCTGCTACATTGGCCACCCCTTCGATGGCCAGAAAAAACCAAATGGCAAACGGAATGGCAGCGAATATCCCCGAAATACCATTAGGCATTGGATTTAACTGCAAATTATTAAACTCAAATTCAGGAAGGGTTACCCCGGCAAAAATAAGAAGCTCTATAACAGCTAAAACGGTAACAACCAATTCAAATGAGGCAGCTAGCTTGACACCTAAAATATTAATGCCGGTAAAAATAACATACGCTCCTATAGCAAAGACCATAAGGTTTATGGTTGGGTACAACAAATTTAAATAAGCTCCAATGGCAGCTGCTATAGCCGGAGGGGCAAATACAAATTCGATGTTTTGGGCAATTCCAGCAATAAACCCCAAATGTTTTCCCAATCCTTTGTTTGCGTATTCGAAAGCACCTCCAGCCTTAGGTATGGCACAAGCCATCTCGGTATAACTAAAAGTAAAAGTAACATACATGATAATAATAAAAAAAGTTGCGATTGCCAAGCCATAGGTTCCGCCTTCTGCCAGTCCTAAATTCCACCCAAAATACATCCCGGATATTACGTAACCTACTCCTAAGCCCCATAGCATTAAAGGGCTAAGTACTTTTTTTAATTTATCATCACTCATAATTTATTCTTTATTTTACTTCAGTTATTTATTTATCTCTATGCTATTATAAAAACAGCTTCAAAAATTGACAATCCGAACCTTTCATTTGATGAAGTGATTTAAACTTTTACAAATTGGCTAAAAAATTGTCGGTTTGCATCCATATTTTGTCTTTTTATCGTCACGTAGCTCTGCTATGCGACTCAAAAAAAACTTTATCTGGTCACCAACCCATCAATTTTCGCTTCAATCCAAAAAGCCTAAACCACTTTGGTATAAAATTATTGTAAATAATAATTATTTAATCATAAAAACCTATCAAATTTATGTTTTCAATAAATAAATACACTAAATAAAATATAAACAGTTTTATTTTATGGTTTATGATTATGATATTATTATTTATAGTCAAAATCTACTAGATCAAAAATTATCGTTATGTTTCACACGTTTAAATTTTAGTAATTAATTGATTTTATTGTAATAATAAAATTAAGAACGTGTGCAACCACTCCTTACACGTGTTCTCACATTAAAAATTTTAAACATTTCCTTTTGTGAAGTAATTTTTAAAATTTCTTAATGCTCGTTTCATGTCATAACAGTTTAATAGCCCCCCCAGTCAGCACCTCGAAGATTCTTCCACTAAACACGTCCCATAAATGGATCTGTTTTCGATGCCTTGCCCGTTTCTACCCTGCCTGCAAAACGTCTTTCAAAGTTTTTAACTCCTTTTACCTTCACAGAAAAATCGTACCAACCATAGCTCTCACTTGTCTTCAACACTATACGACTTATAGCTCCCTTAGCTACGCTTTTGTTCACTTCGGGGGCATTGTAGGCGTGGTCGACAATCTCTACGATATAATCCTCTGCTGAACTATTGGTTATTTCTAACTCAATATTCCCTGATAGCTTCTTTAAAAAGCGTCCTGCTTTTTCGTAATGACAAACAATCTTTAATTCTGGATCTGTATAGCTTCCTTTATACTCCCTATAGAAACCGTTAGGCCCGTAAGCTCGTAAATGGTAATTATTGTCCTCAAAACGACCTAAAGGCCATGTATCGGATATTGTATCTCCGGCTGCTACTGCAAACGACCATGTTTTCACCGGTTGAAAACTCTTTATGCCAGCGGCATCTTCTTGTAAATAATTTCCAGGTGCATACACATTAAAAGGGGCTCCGGACGTTTTATCACCAAAAACGGCATTGGAAGCTTGAAAGGACAATTGTATTGAACCACTGTTTTTGTCTAAAGTATCGTGTATGTACAATTCATAGGGCAAAGCACAGGAATCCTTAATACCCGGTTCCTGTTTAGGCATAAAGGAAAGTATATCGTTTCCTTTACGCACTTGTCCTACTTCTTCATCGATCAATGGTTTAAAATTTACGGGTGGCTCTTTAAAACTCGCCTTAAAGATGTCTTGCATTAACTCATTTCTGTTTACAAACTCCGAAAAATTAAAGTTTGAACCTTCAAATGGCCTAAAAGCCGATGTTAAATCACTTGTTACTGTTCTTCGCCAACTACTAATATTGGTTTCCTTAAGCACCTTTCCTGTTTTCTTTCTTAAAAAGGTTTCCATAAATTGCAAGGTCGAGGTAAGGTCACAGACTTCGGAATTCACCCAGCCTCCTCGAGTCCATGGTGATGCCACGACCATAGGAACACGATATCCTAAGCCTACGGTACTCTCCCTAGCATTTTCTGACTTCATACCTTCTTTTTTGAGTTCTTCTTCTAAAGTTACGTATTCTGAAGTAGTATCGATACCTTTTGACACCTTATTCTTCTGCTTTGGACTTGGGGCTACAAATGGTGGTACATGATCAAAATAACCATCATTTTCGTCGTAAGTAAGGATAAATATTGTTTTTTTCCATACCTCGGGATTCTTCGTTAGGATATCCAATACTTCTGATACATACCACGCTCCGAACCATGGGGCACTAGGGTGATCGGAAAACTTTTGGGGTGCTACTAACCAAGAAACGGTTGGTAATTCACTATTATTAACGTCTTCTCTAAACTGATGGAGGATATCACCTTTAGGCACTTTCATGCTGCGTACTTCACCATTATCATCAAAGGTCATGGTTTCTGTTTCATGATAGTGTGGATCGCCACTGTTGGTCGTAAAGGCCTTTTTATGTAGGTTCTTTTGAAATTCACTAAGCCTTTCATAATTCTCAGGACTCCATAGTTCTAATTCCCTCTCTATTTTTATGAGCTGCTGCTTCTTTTGTTCTAATTTGTTTTTTAACTTCTGCACGGATTGCTTAGGCTGCTCTTTAATATTGCGCTCTAATTCGCTTATTTCGTCGGGAAGTTCGGTAAATCGCTTTTTCAAAAAAGTTCGATGGCTTTTACTATAACGCACATTAAATTGTGAAAACCACTCCAAATTGTTGTCGGTAAAATTAGCCAATAACGAAGCATCTTCCCCTTCTAGATCGGTTTGAAGACTAATTTCATTTTGATAAACGCGCCAAGAAATACCCTGCTCTTCCAAGCGTTCTGGAAATGTTTTCCATTTAGCTTCGTTATTGTAATAGCTCTCAGAATTACGCACACAAGGTGTTGAAGTAGGAGTCTCTCTAATTGTTCCAGACCAGAAAAAATGCCTGTTAGATGTTGTACCTGTTAAACTGGAACAAAAATGTTGATCGAATACCGTAAAGGCATCAGCAAAGGCATAATAAAAAGGAATGTCTTCTCGGTTGTAGTAGCCCATGGTTAAAGGTACATGCTGATAGGCTTTACGATGCATCTTTTTAGCTTCCAACCAATTATCATACTTGCCATTATTTCGTGCATCCACTTGGTTCTCCCATGAATGGGGCAAATCTCCCATCCATGTAGCCTTGGTTTCTTTCATATTCAACCGAAATGGCGCATATGTTTCTCCTTTTTTATTGGACTGTAACCAAACTGGGTTCTTATTTGGCAATGTTATAGCCCTCGGATCATTAAAGCCCCTAACACCTTGTAAGGTTCCAAAACAATGATCGAACGATCGGTTTTCCTGCATTAACAATACAATGTGCTCGGCATCTTCAAAACTACTGCCTACTTCTGGATCTATAGACAATGCGCGTTGAATGGACGCTGGCAATGTCCCCATAACACCAAGACCTCCGGTTAACATGCCCGCTTGTTTTAAAAAATCTCTTCTTGTACTCATTTTATCTATTAATGTTTGTCTAAAATAATATTTAATATCATCAAAATCTATTAAAGTTTTTTACCCTGGCATAGCCTCATTTCTATGAAGCGAAAAAGCAAAGGTGATAAAGTTAAACTCCCCACCTTTGCTAATCAAAATTGAAAAAAAACTAACTCAACTCAAAACAAATCAACTGTTCTTTTTATAATTCCAAGTATGTATTTCAAAAACGATCTTATTTATTTTTTTTACTGTAACCACCATGGGATTTCGCGAATCTTATCGTTACCACTTCCAAATTGACTCGTTATGGCAGCCGAAACATTCTCTGAATTTTGCAAATATTCACTCTCTGGGTAGATCCAACGTGTCGGTGGCGTTTCTCCAGCGTTATGTTCAAAATAGGGATACCCTGTTCTTAATTGGTCAAAGTACATACGCCAACCTGATTGCAGGAACGCAGTAAAATACTTTTGGGTCATAACGCGTTCTAATTTTGCCTCTGTGGTTAAGGCATTGTCTAAATCTACCAGATTTTCCATCAAATAAGTATCTGCTGCTGCTTGGGTAACATAGCCCTCATAACCTTTTGCATGCATATTATAGAATTCAAAAGAAGCCTTAACGCCATTTTCATAAAGCATTTTAGCATCTGCGGCAATCCATCCTCTTAATGCTGCTTCTGCTAAAATAAACTCTAACTCTGCATAGCTAAGTAAATTATGTGGCTCTGTTGTTGGATCTGTAGTATAGCGCAAGTTTACTTTTGAAGCATCTCCTTGTGCTGCTTTATCATTAACCTCTGCATATGGTGCTAATGGGTCACCGCCTTCATAGGCATCAAAATCACTTTCTGCTAAGCCACCTTCTTTTGCATTTCTTGTTTGTGAACAAAAGATAAATAGTCTCGGATCTTTTCTATCTTGTAATCGTTTTACAAAGGTTGAATCCATATATAAACCAGAACCGTAGCTACTGGAATTAAATTCATTGTAACGGCTCCCATCTTGATCGACAAAAACCAATTGACCGTTATCTGCGTTGGATTCAAATATTGGTTGGTTATTATAAATTGATGCAAAGGCCGATTTTACATTAAGATCGGTGTCACTTTCTTTTTTGGACAGGGAAATTAAGACCTTTAACCTAAAGGAATTCACCAACTTTCTCCATTTGGCAGGATTGCCTCCATAAATAATATCTCCTGCGATAAGGTCATTATTACTTTCTAACAATGTATTAGCTTCAGCCAATTCGTTTAAAATACCTTTAAACACTTCTTTTTGAGTATCATACTTAGGATTATACAATTCTGTTAACTCACCTTGCAATGCTTCACTATAAGGAATATCTCCAAACGTTAAAGTTAATTCGTAAAAATAATGGGCTCTAAAAAATTTGGCAATTGCTCTGTAAACGTCATTATCGATTCGATTTGCTTCTTCCATCATTTTGGTTACATCGCGAAGCCTGTTGTAATCACCAAAACTGCCTCGGTTCCATCTGTAATACTGTTCTGCATTCTCTCCATCGGTTTGGACTATCATCCTAGATGCATACATAGCACTTCTCCCTTGCACACTAAAAGCACTGTGGGCTATTTGTGTCAATAATAGTTGTGGGTGCGTTTCACTTACATTATTCGGATTCTCATTAATACTGGTTAAATCGCTACATGCACTTAATGAGACCAAAAGTAGCAGTACAAAGAACTTTATTAATATTTTCATGTCTATATTTTTTTATTTGATTAAAATTTCACGTTTAACCCCATTCCAATATATCTCGTAGAAGGATCCTGAAGGTTATTATCATCACCAAAATCGGGATCAATGATATCTGCTTTTTTCCACACTAAAAGATTGTATCCATTTAAAGCTGCGTCGATGTGCTTAATCCCTTTAATGTTTAACAACTCGGTCAAGTTGTATTTAAAAGTTACTGAGCGTAGCTTAAAAAAGCTTCGGTCAAACACATTGGCAAACTTTTTATTTTCTTCGGTTGTTACCTGTGCTCTATACGGATAGTTCTGACTCCAAGTTTGCCAACTTACCGGTGTTGAATGGGGTTGGAAAACACGTGTATCTGAAACAATGTTTCCATTGACATCTTGCACCAGTTCTCCACTAACAACATTAACCCCTTCTGGCACATATATTGGTTGGCCTGCTGCATATTCTGCATCACGGAATTCTGTTGAGTTAGGGTGCTTACCGCCCCACCACATTTTTTCTACAGTAAGCGATCGCATAACACCTCCCCATGAGCCATCAATGCCTATGTCTAAACTTAGCTTTTTATACCTAAAACTATTTTGTAAACCTAGTCTCCAATCTGGTAACTTGTTACCTAACAATTTCTTATAATTGTCTCTTATTGGTAGGCCATTACTGTTCAATATCAATTGTCCGTCTGGTGCTTTTTGCCAAACAGTAGCATAATAACTATCTGCCCTATCATTCAAGAATAAATCCCCAAAACGTTCTTGTCCGCCATATATATCGGTGATCTTCTTCTCAAACTTACTCCAGTTAGCCGTTAAGTTCCACTTAAAGTCTGCTGTTTGAATCGGTATGGCTCCTACTACAACTTCATAACCGTTTGTTGTATATTCATTACCATTTACTTTTCTATCCTCAAAACCTGAAGCTATAGAAGTTGGTAAGTCTATAATCTGGTTTGTATCCACCACATTATAGTATGTGAAGTTAAATTTAAGCCTGCCCTTTAAGAACGAAGAATTAAGCCCAAATTCGTAGGAAGTTGAGTTTTCTGGTTGGATATTGGGGTTTACAATTCCTTCGGGATAGGTAAGCTTTGTTAAACCTCCAAAATTACCATTGTTATTATAATAAGAAGATATTTGATACGGATCTAAATCACTAGAAACCTCAGCCCAAGAACCATAAACTTTTAAAAAGTCTATTGCTCGCGGCATCTCTATTAAGTTAGACACCACGGTACTTGCTGAGAAAGAAGGATAAAAATACGATCTGTTTTCTACCGGCAAGGTTGATGACCAGTCATTTCTAGCTGCAAAGTTTAAAAAAACCGCATCAAACAGATCTACTCCCAGGGTAGCATACACACTATTCGTTGCCTTTTCCCTTAACAGCGTGGTAGCTTTTACATTACGTTGAGTATTGTTGAGACTGTAAACGAATGGTACTATTAATCCATCGGTAGCATTGTACTCTTCCTGAAACTTATGATAGTAAGTAGCAGCTCCTGCATTTATGTTGACCCCAAAATTATCGCTAAAAGCCTTGTCGTAACTTGCTAAAACATCTAAATCGATAGTCGTCCAGTTTCTATTCCATGTTTTATAGTCTCCTTCTCTAGGGTCTCCATAGTTAAGATACGTCTTAGGGCTTTCCCTATCTTCAAAATTATCTTTTATAACAGCCGAACCGCGCGCTTGAAGATTCAAGTCTTCTGTTACAGCATAGTTTAATTTTAACTGTCCGTTTACGATATCGGAGTCATACTTTTGATTTAATTCATAGGCTGCAAAATAAGGGTTATTATACCAGGCATAATTCCAGTTCGCTTGTCTGTAACCTTCTTGTCCTGGCACATATAAATGTGCTCTTTGGTCTTTACCATTTACATCGTCACCCATCCATACTAAAATAGTATACATGTGGTTTTTAGGCCCGTACCCGTGTCTGGGGTAATTTGGTGAGTATACTTTGTTGTATGCCAACTTACTGTTTAAGGTAAGCTTATCTGTTAAAAAGGTAGTCCCTTTAAAGCTTAAGCTCCCTGTTTTTAAACTGGCATTAGGCACTCTGTCCTTTTGATCTGTAAACATACCCGATATACGAAAAGATCCTTTTTCGCCTTTATGGGCGATTGCAAAATCTGTAGTTGAAATATATCCCAACTCTAAGAAATCTCGAAGATTATCATGACGCTCCCATGGAATGGGTACTCTTGAATAACGCGATTTATCATCATATTGTGTTCCTGCCACATCACCCCACCAAGGTATGGTTTCTCCTGTTTGGCTGTCATAAATTGGACTGTTCCATTGAGGAATCATAACACCCGGTTCAAATTTTGGTCCCCAAATCATATCGCCATCAGAAATACCACCATCTTTACCATCCCAAAATTCGTATTTTCCATTGGAACCGTTACCGTATTCGGATTGATACTCGGGATATACTGTAAAACCTGCCGAAAACAAGGTACTATGAGAAAGTGTTACCTCTAAACCTTCTGTTTTTGCATTTTTGGTATTTATTAATATAGCACCATTCCTACCTCTGGATCCATATAAAGCAGATGCGGTAGTTCCTTTTAAGACGTTTATCTCGGCTATATCGTTAGAAGATACATCGTAAAAATCTGTATCTACAGGAATTCCATCAATAACAATTAATGGTTTTTTACCTCTAAGAGAAAAAGAAGGAGATTGAAAAAGTCCTGTTGGGTTTGTTACTGTAAGTCCGGCAACCTGACCTGAAAACAAGCTTCCTACGTTAGGAGCCTTTACTTCTTCGATAGTAGCTGTTTCAATACCTTGCGTAGCATAACCCACCTTTTTTTCTGCTCTGGTGATACCTAAAGCTGTTACAATTACTTCATCCAAACCTTGCATGTTCTCAGACAAAGTAACGGTTAGCATGCCATTTGCTGGAATTTTAACTTCTTGATTTACAAAACCAATATAAGTAACTAACAAAATAGCATCTGAACCAGATACGGTTATATTAAAATTACCATCAAAATCTGTTGAGACACCATTGGTCGTCCCCTTTTCAACAATTGAAGCACCTGGTAAAGGTTCTCCATCTACTGAGGATACTACTTGTCCTGTAACTTTTATAGGTTGTTGTATTTTTTTAGTTGTTTCTAGTTCTTTTTTTATAAGTACCGTCTCTCCCGAAATACTGTATACTATTTTAGCTTTTATAGCTATATCGTCTAAAATAGTTTTGACTTCTTTATTTGCATATTGAAAATCAAATGTTCTTTTATCATTTAAAATATCGCTTCCATAATTAAAATGCAATGCCGATTTATCCTCTAGAATGGAAAATACTTCATTTAAAGTCGCCCTATTAACATTAATGCTTATTTTTGAGGAAATTTTTGAACCGGTATTTGGACTAGCGTAAATAAGTGTGTTAAAACAAAACACCAGTAAAAGTAGTATTCGATTTTTTTGTTTATAAAATTTCATAGTGTTAAATGTGATTAATAATTTGTAGTTTAATGCTTTGATTATTCAGGCCTGTGCCAGCAGGCCTGTTTTGTTTACATTTGTTGGTCTAGTGTTATTTGTATCTCATAGTTGTCTTTTATTTTAAATTTTACGTTGGTTATATAGTTTAACTTTTCTACTAAGGATTTAATAGTATCTACTTTAAGAATGGATATCCTAACACGGTAATCCTTTAATTCAGAATGGGTGAAATGAAAATTATACCCAAAACGCAATTCAAAAAGCGTAGACAATTCTCCTAATGAAACATCTTCAAAATCGATGGTTTTATGAATCCAATTATCATATAAACTAGCATTTCCCTTTCTCTTTACAATGTTTCCGCCTTGAGTCCAATTAGCTTGCTCATTAGGAAGTAAATTAACTGACTGATCGCCCAAACAAACCCCTACTTTTCCTGTGGATACACTTACATTTATTAGGGTATCTTTATTAATTACATTAAAGGAAGTTCCCAACACTTTAGTTTTTAACGCTCCCGTTTTAACAATAAAAGGCTTATTTGGATTTTTTGTGACTTTAAAAAAGGCACTTCCTTTTTTAAGTTCTACTTGACGTTGATTGTCATTGAATGTTTTAGGGTATCTAAATGTTGTATGCCTGTTAAGATAAACCATACTTCCATCTGCCAATAAAAGGGAGTCTTGCTGAGACTTGGTTGTCACCATTTGCATATCGCCATTTATACCATCTTGCCATTTTAAACCCCAAAAGATCCCTATTAGTAAAATTAAGGACGCAGCTACCATATAATACTTCCCATATTTTGGCTTGGAACGTGACAACTTACTATTTATAGATTTCGCTATGGCATCTCTAATTTCATACTTGCTACCTAACTCCAAATCCCAAAGTCCTTCCTCCTTATACGTCTCTAAAAAGCTTGATAAAAGCTTTTCTTCCTCAGGCGTAATTGTTCCATCTAAATATTTATTAACCAATAATTCGAATGGATGTATCTCTTTTTCCTTCATTTATACGTTTCTTTCACTAATAAGTGTAGAAAATGAAAAAAAGTACCATTCTAATTTGTTAATTATTTTTAAAACTATGTTAACTAAGCATAAAAGCAGATCCCAAAAGCCTCATAAAGACCGGCTACAAAAGAGTTTTTAAATTTTAGAAAGAATAAGTCATGATGGCCTTAAACTTGAAATCTACTTGACAATCAAGACTCAAACTTAAAAGAATTATCTTAATTCGATAAAATTACCATTCTGCAAATGCTAGGAATCTAAAATTTAGATTAGAATAAAGTTAAGGCTGCCTTTTTCAATGATGCTTTCAATTGCTTTATAGCCAAGCCCATTTGATTTTTAACAGTTTGGTTTGAAATATTTAGCTCTGAAGCTATTTCTTTAATTGAAAAGTTTTGGAACTTACTTAAATACAGGATTTCTTTCCTTCGCTCTGGTAATGCTTCTATAAAATGCATCAGGGAATTGACCATTTCTGGATTTTCTTCAGTAACGTAATCAATTAAGTGATTTTCAAATGCGCTATGCAAGGTTTCTGTATTGAACTTTTTCTTTCGATAAGCTTGAAAGAAAGAAAACTTAGCACATTGAAACAAATAGGCTTCTGCATTAACAACCTTAAGTGTTTCACGTCTTTCCCAAAAGGAAATAAAAACTTCCTGAACAATATCCTTAGATAGTGCTTCCGATTTTGACATGTTGTAAACAAAAGAAAACAAACGCTCCCAATATTTGGTATATAATGTATTAAAGGCAACTGCATCGCCTTTTTTAATTGAGTCTAGTAATTTACAATCTGATTCCAAAATCATTTTCTTTTATGTCATTACAAAAATATTTTCTTTCATAGCTTTATACCTTACACTTTGTATTATCTTTATGTAAAGTATACTTTAAATAACAACTATACCATACCCATGCTCTGACAGACCTTACTCTGGTTTTCTTTGTTCTCAATTATTACTATTCTACATATATTTAATGCCTAATAAACAACCAACACCGGCATATAAAACCTTACTGATAGCCTTAATCGATTTGACATAAAGCTACTTTAATTTACAATTATACAATCATATTTATCTGCAAAATTTATTATTTCAAAAAATAAATCCACATTTTAAAATTATTACAGTATATTTTTTTTGTTTATCATTGCAATATTATTTTTTATAGTTAAAAACTACTGCATTATGAAACTAGATGATAAAGACTTAACTATTCTCAACCTGTTACAAGAGGATGCCAACATAAGCAACAAAGCTATCGCTTCTATCACAAACCTTTCTGTTACACCTGTTTACGAACGTATCAAAAAATTGAACGCGCTATCACTACTCAAAAAAAAGGTGTATTTATTAAACAGAAAAAAGCTAGGACTAAATGTTATGGTACTGGTATCGGTACGTATAGATAAGCACTCTGGTGAGGATGCATTGATGTTTATGAATGAAGTAAAAAAAATACCTGAGATCGTTGAATGCCTTCACGTTACGGGAGCTTTCGACTTTCAGCTAAAAGTATATGCCAGGGACATTGATCATTATCATGAATTCAATTTCAAAAAACTGGCTGCCATTAAGAACATTAGACATATGGAAAGTCATTTTGTTATGAAGGAAGTGGTAAACACTACCAGTTTACCATTATTTATATAGAACATGCTTATTTTTGGGCTAAATAAATTTCAGAATTTAATCTAAAAACCGGTAATACCCACATTTTAAATAGGCACCTTCGGGAAATGCAATAGGATGATCTATATCATGCTGTGTTTTTAATAGTATCGCATAATTTCTTTTTGTAGCACCTAAACTTTGACTGTTAATATCAAAAAAGGCTTGTGAAGTGACCCTAGACGAACAAGAAGCTAAAACTAGTAAACCTTTTTTACTGGTTAGCTTTTCACCTAAAACTGCTAGTTGGGCATACTTTTTCTTAGCAAGTTCTATTTCTGATGCACTCTTAGCAAAGCTTGGCGGATCGATTACAACGACATCAAAAGTAACCTTTTGGTCTACTAAGCCTTTAAGCTCCTTAAATGCATCACCTATAATAATTTTATGCTTACCAGTATATGCATTGCGTTTTCCATTTTGAACGGCAATCTCTAATGCCTGTTTACTTATATCAAGGCTAATCACTTCTTTAGCCCCATTGTATAATGCATGAACCGAAAAACCACCAGCATAGGAAAACACATCCAATACCGTTTTTCCTTTACTCCACTCACCTACTTGTTTTCTGTTAGCTCGATGATCTAAAAAATACCCCGTTTTATGTCCTTTTATGACATTTGCTGAAAAATTTACGCCATGTTCAACAAATTGTACAACCTCATCTTCTAAATTACCATAAACAACTTCTCCATCCTTTAAATGGTCCAGTGAAGCTTTATGTAAACTTCTACTCAACCGAATAACTACAGTTTCTACTTTTGAAATTTCTCGCAATTGTGGCAAGATAATTTCCAAATAGGGCAACCATATTTCTGAATATAATTTGACGACCAAAACAGAAGCATACACATCGGCTATCAAACTGGGAAACCCATCATTTTCACCAAATATTAAACGATAACTATTGGTATTGGTTTGCAGTAGCTGTTGCCTTTTTTTAAATGCCTCTTGAATCTTTTCTAAAAAGAAATCTGAATTAATTTGAACACTTTTGTATCCACTATACAACATCTTAATCCGTATAGGTGAATGCGCATCGTACAGTCCTAAGCCTATGACCTTATTCTTGTTCTTACTGAAAACAATAGCTAGATCCCCTGTTTTTGCATCATCGTTTATCTTTAAAATACTATTTGAAAACACCCAGGGATGTCCATTTAAAACGGACTGCTCTCCCTTTGCCGTTAATTTAATGGCTAAACGTTTAGGAGTATAATTTGATTTTAATTTCGGAGAAAATGTCATGATACTGTTTATGATCGCTCAAAAGTATGATTTTAATACCTAATCATAAACGTTTTAAGATTGAAGTAGTTTAAACTTTTTGGATTGAAGCGAAAATTGATGGGTTTGTGACCAGATAAAGGCTTTTTTGAGTCGCATAGCAGGGCTACGTGACGATAAAAAGACAAAATATGGGTGCTAAACGGCAATTTTTTAGCCAATTTGTAAAAGTTTAAATCACTTCATTAGTAAAAAAACCTTCTAAGCTCGGCATTTAAATTAGTAACGATACGAAATAAAGAATTTCGTTTCATTAAATTCTGTTATTTAGATTCGCGTTTTACTGAAATAAATTCAGCAGAAGTCATGGGAATAACAACTCCAATCGAAACCCCGAGGCTGCACTTCGAGAAACTCTTTCGGTTAATCCAATTGAAATGAAAAATCATTATAAGGTTCTTTGCTCCATGCTTTTTCTTGTGTTTCTGGAGAAATAGCGAATAAAGGGGAGAATGTGTGCATATTCACAGTCTTTTTGTCAGGCAAAAATTCGAGGATTCGCAACCAACCATCACCTCCGTTGCCATGCCAACCGCCTGCCAATGCCTGTGCATTAAACGTTATCTGATTTACCTTTTTGTCTGCAGAATTTGCATCCACACGATATCCTACATGCTTTTTAAAATCGTTGGGGGCTCCAATATGTCCTGAAAACACCATTTGAATATTTGACGATGGGTGTACCAGTTTTTCCCATATGGCTTTTCCATAATTACCATCATCAATAGGATAATTTTCTTTTTCGATATGTTCATTCTTAGCGTTTAAGTAGGAATGTGTTAGTACCACTAAAGTATAATCACTATATGCTTCTTTTTCGGAAACCTTTTTTGCCCAATCTATAACGGCATTCCTTGGTGCAAACTCTAAATTGAGAAAAAGGAATTTACGTCCATGAGGGGAAATAAATTCGTAAGCGGCATTCTCAAGGGTTGGTAAACCATCAATATTATTCGTAACTTCTTTAAGTAGTTTTGCATTTAATAAATTTCTATGCGCAGGAAAATAAGTGTTATAATTTGATTTTCTGTTTTCAATGTTTTTATAACCAAAATCGTGATTACCGGCAGCTAAAATATAAGGCACCTTTCCATCGAGCTTGTCGAATGCTTTCGAGATGGTCTGCCACTGCTCCCTACTTGGTCTATTACCATTAATCTTATCGGCCACCAACAACTCATTCTGTTCTACCAAATCACCCGTACATAAAACCATTTTAATATTCAAAGTTTCAATATTTTCCTCAATCCATCCCGTCATGAGTTCGAAGATGCCTTGGTTTCTTCCAAACTTCATATAAGTTTGTGGATCTGGCAACAATATTAGTGACCATGAATCTTTATTTGAAAGTTTAGGTGCCATATACCCATTTTGCGCACTAGCTATATTCTTTATAAAAAGAATGCATAGTAGCACAACAATACCCTTTGGAATGTTCATATTTTTTATATGATTTTAGTTTTACACTTTAAAAATATAAAATAAGATGCTTCTTACTAATGAAATAACAATAATTCCGTATGTTTATTTTTACTTGATCCTGTCAAAACACCATCAACGATCAGGGTGTCATAAATTTGCAACAAAAAAAAGTAAGATTCTGATAATCAATAATTTTTAAATCAAATTCAGCTTACTTGACAATTAGCTATCTGCTAAAGTTGTTATTTTTGTTCACATATCTGTTTTGTGTAAAAAACCAAAATAAAATAAGCGGGAAAGCCCATAAGGAATCCCGCTTTTAAAATATTTATCGGACACTACTGTAAAATTTACTTTTTTTGCTCTAAAAAATATTTATAGTCAGCTTTTAATTTAATCCAACGCTTAGCTTTTTCCTCAAAGGTACCAGCTGACTCAAAAAGGAATGGGCCGTTATATCCAACAGTAACCAATCCATCAATCAGCTCAGGCCAATCTATGATACCTTCTCCAGGCAACCAATGACGTTCATTAATACGATCATAGTCTGCTGTATGCTTTGTAACTACATAAGGACCGACTTCTTTAATAAATTTTTCATGAGTATCATGAAGTAAGTGGTTTGTATCAAAACAAACTCCCAAACCTTTAATACCATCCAAAAGAAACAACATATCAACCGTGGTATTTCCAAGACATTGTCTTGGCATACACTCAATAGCTAGTTGAGCGTTATATTTTGCAGCTACCTTCACCAATTTTTTAAGTGATTTTTTACATGCTACCAATATTTCACCTCTGTCCTCTTCGGATACATTTCCAAAACCAGGATGCATAACGAATTTTTGTGGTTCTAACTTTTCACAAGCCGCCATAATCCTAGTTACTTCTTCTATAGCTATTTTCCTTATTGATTTACGTTTATGGGAAACGTCAATCCCATTTCCGTATGGTATATGAACTGACCATACATTAATATTATTGTTTTTTAGTAATGGCACTACATAATCAATTTTAGCTAGTACCTTATGAAGTTCTTCATCAGTTCTAATTCTTCCAATACCAAACTCAACATCTGTAAATCCTGCATTTTTTAACTCTACTACTGTCTTTTCGTCCATTTTCATTAGGCTCGTAGACGTACCAAGCCGCCAACTTTCAACAGTTTTTATTTTATCTTTTATCGATTTAAAACCGAACAACTAAAACAGTAGAGCACTCACTAACAACACCTTAATTTGATTTTTTTTATTTATAATTACATTATTTAGTTAAAATTATATTAGTATATTATTTAAATTTACTAGAGTCCGATCACCTCTTTTAAGATATTATATAGTCATATCTCGTAATTCTTTCTCCAACGCTGCAATCTCACGTTGTTCTTCTATTAATTTTGGCTTGCCGCGTCCTGGAAAACTGTTTTTACCATATTCACTAAATTCTCTTCGCCAGCGACTCAGTACGGAGGAAGGAATATCTAATTCTCTGTATACTTGGGCTATACTGCCTCTAGAATAACTTAATTCTATAGCTTTTTTCTTAAAGTCTGTGGTGTAATTTCTTTTGCGTTTTGACATAATTCAAAGGTAAATTATGTGCTATAATTCCCTTAACCTAATGTCCAGTTAAATATAGTAAGTCCAACTTTTTTCGCCAAGATTTTTTGTCCTCAAAATTAAAACGTGTTTGACACATCCTATCGATCAAGGTATCACACACCCTTAGGGTAGATAGGAAAACTTATGCTGGCCTTGGTGCTTTATAAAGCATTCTTTATCATGGCCTTGATTTCAGGCACCTTACTTCTTTTTGCCAATTGCCAAGTAGTTCTTCCTTCAGGATCAAGTAAATCAAGCGGTGCATTGTATTTCAAGGCAAGTTCTACCATGCGAGGATTCTTTGTTTTGATAGCCTCATGGATTACACATTTTCCATTTTTGCCAACGGCATTTACATTTGCCCCATTTTTAAAATAAAACTCGGCAATATCATATTTTCTGGCACGTAATGAAATCAACAATGGTGTTTTCATATCGTAAGGAGTAGATTCCATGTCGGCACCATAGCTAAGCAATAATTTAACCAACTCTACGGAACCTCCTTGAGAAGCATACCTTATAGGTTGCCGGTCTATCGCCCATACTACTTTTGATTTCCAATTTACATCGGCACCTTTTTCCAATAAAATCTTTACACTCTCTACTGAGTTTGTCATACAGCCCACTACTATGGCAGGCACGCCAGATCTGTTCGGTACGTTTACGTCCACGCCATTACTCAAAAGTAGGTTGACCGCAGTAGTGTCATTTTTGAATACAGCCATCCAAAGGGGTGTAAGCCCGTTTCTGGTTTGCTTTTCGATATCTAGGCCGTTCTTGATTTCTTGTTCTAATCTTTGGTGGTCTTTTTTCTCAAGTAATTCAAAAATATCTTGGCCAAATAGGCTTGAACTAACAAATAGTAAGACAATAGGGATTTTAAGTATACTTCTCATTTTTATATATTTAGTTTATTAAAGCTAATATTTATACAACCGCTGGTTGAGGTTTTAAAATACTCTTAATTATTATTGGATTAAGATTATGCGAAACCGATTCCAAGAGCTTTGTATTGTTTTTTAAATTGTTATGTTGCTGTAGACGGAAACAGGTCGTATTGTTTCAAAGGAAATGTGCTTCCACAAAATGTATTGTAGGCCATAACTCTAAGCTTGTCGTTTGTTGGTAAGTCAGGCTCTTTATCAAATTGGCTACCCAACAATGAGTTGGCCTGGCCAACTATATTTAAAATATCATTTTTTTGATAGTAAAAACATAGCAATACGGTGATGGCAACTAAAAATAATGCATCAAAGAGCGTTTTTAAATGTTTCACCTTTTTATTAGTGTTCATAATTTAATTCTTTTTTATAAAACTTACTTTTTTTGCTCTAAATAGCGCTTATAATTGGCTTTTAATCCTTTCCAACATTCCGCTTTTTCCTTAAAGGTACCTGCCGACTCAAAAAGGAACGGTCCGTCATAGCCAACAGTGACCAGACCATCAATTAGCTCATTCCAATTTATAACTCCCTTTCCTGGCAACCAATGACGTTCGTTGACACGGTCATAATCTGCTGCATGCATGGTAGCTACATAAGGTCCTATCTCTTCAACAAACTGTTCATGGGTATCATGCAGTAAATGGTTTGTATCAATACATACTTGCAGGCCTTTAACTTTTAAAAGAAATAACAAATCCTGATTGGTGTTACCGAGACATTCCCTTGGCATGCACTCAATGGTGTATCTGGCGTTATATTTAGCGGCATGCTTTACCAATTTTTTAAGTGATTTTTTACAGGCTGCTAATTTTGCATCCCTATCCTCATCGGACACATTTCCAAAACCAGGGTGCATAACAAATTTTTCAAGCTCTAATTTCTTACAGGCATCCATAATTCTAGTGACTTCTTCTATAGCTATTTTTCTTGTAGTCTCATCTGTATGGGAAACATCAATGCCATCTCCGTAAGGTATGTGTACAGACCATGCATTGATATTGTACTTTTTTAGTAATGGCACTACAAAATCAATTTTAGCTAATATCTTTTGAAGTTCTTCATCGTTTCTAATCCTTCCAATACCAAACTCAACATCTGTAAATCCTGCATTTTTTAACTCTGCTACTGTCTTTTCGTCCATTTTCATTAGGCTTGTAGACGTACCAAGCCGCCAACTTTCAACAGTTTTTATTTTATCGTTTACCGATTTAAAACTAAATGACGAAAACAGTAAAACACTCACTAATAACACCTTAATACATATTTTTTTATTCATAATTACATTTTTTTAGTTGAAATTTATTATTAATTAAATTATTTAAATTCACTATAAGCCAATCGGATTTTTTTAAATATCACTTACTGCCATATCTCATAATCCCTTTATCAGTGCTGAAATCTTCCACTATCCATCTGTCCGTTTTGGTTTACCACATTCTGAAAATTATTCTATCCTTAAATTCACGAATCTCTTCTCCTACAATGTAATTCCGATATCAGGATTTATAACATAATACCTACTATTCAAGTACTAAATTAAATTAAGAGCCAAGTAAAATATTTTTCACTAATATTTATGGTGACTTTTTTGGCAATAAGGGTAGAAATTTTAAGCTTCTCTGATTTTGATTATGGCACAGTACGGTGTGTTACCAAATCACAAGGTTTTAATTTTTGTAACTTAAGTAATCCAAAGATTAGAGCTATTATTTATTTAAAATTGTATTTAGAAATGCTCAATGACAAGTTATCCCTTTTAAAGGCTAATGCTATATAGTTTTTTTTATATAACACAAATACTAAATATCTATTTCGCGTCTTTGGTTTTTATATTGAGAACCTACGTTATTTGGATAATCCATTTAAATTTTCATCTAGTGTTATTACTTCATCAAAGTTCATTTTAATCTGTACTATTTTATCTTTGTAACGTATTTTACAAACACCACTAGTGTTTGATTTAATTTTGGCAGATAATAATTTCCCTTCATTCCATTCTATATCAATTGTATAATTACCTCTAGCTTTTAAACCTTTTACTGAACCTTTATCCCAAATCTTAGGAAGTGCTGGCAATAGATGAACTTCTCCATTTTGTGATTGCAATAGCATTTCGGTTATTCCTGCTGCTGCCCCAAAATTTCCATCAATTTGAAAAGGTGGGTGAAGGCAAAATAAATTTTTTGCTGTTCTGTATCGTAACATATTTTCTAACAATTTATGTGCTCTATCACCCTTTAAGAATCGAGCCCATAAGTTTATTTTCCAACCAATACTCCATCCTGTAGCTTTATCTCCTCTAAACTCAAGTGATTTAATAGCGGCATTTGCTAATTTAGGCGTTATTGTAGGATTTATTTGTCTACCTGGATATACTCCAAATAGATGCGAAACATGCCTATGCTGGTTTTTTGGGTCATCTCTATCTTCTTTCCATTCTTGTAACTGTCCATATTGTCCTATGCGGTCTGGACTAATCCTTTTAGACATATTCTCCCATTGTTTTGCAAGATCAAAATCTACTTTTAAAACGGAAGCTGCCTTAGAAGCAAATCGTAAAGCCCCTCTTGCCATTTGGTGATCCATGGTTGCGCCAACAGAAACTTTACCATGTTCGGGAGACCAAGATGGATTTGAAACTAAAGTGCCATCTTCAGGATCTTCTACCAAATAATCAGACAAAAATTGTGCTTGACCTTTTAAAATGGGATACCCTATTTCTTTTAGATACTTCTTGTCCATTGTAAATTCATAATGATCCCAAATATGTTGCGTTAACCACGCTCCACTCAACGGAAAATATGACCAAAACATATAATTGCCATTATTAGGGGCTGTAAATCCATAAGCATTTGTAGTGATGTTAGAGTTCCAACCATCTGCATTAAAATATGCTTTTGCAGTTCTTCTTCCTTCTTTACTCAAATTTTCAATAAATTTCAGCATTGGTATATTACATTCACTTAGGTTTGCTTGTTCTGCATTCCAATAATTCATTTGAAGGTTTATGTTTAAATGATAATCTGCTTGCCATGCAGGAACTATTTCGTTACTCCATATTCCTTGAAGATTTGCAGGTAAATTGCCTTCTCTAGATGAGCTAATAAGCAAATATCTTCCATAATTATAGTATAATTCCTCTAGTCCTTTATCTATAGGATTTTTTTCATAGGCTTCTAATCTTTCATCTGTAGGTATATTACTTTTATCTTCTCCATTTAAATTTAGCTTTACTCTGTTGTATATTCTACTGTAATCTGCTAAGTGATTTTCAAGTAATTTTTGATAGGTTTTTTTAGTAGCTTTTGAGATTGTTTTTCTTGTATTCTTCATTGGATTTTCACCAGAATAGGATGGAGGAGCTAATTGGTAATCGGTATCTGAACTTAATATAAAGACAACTTCATCTGCTTGTGTTATTTGTATTTCATCACCAACACTTATTACATTTCCTCCCTTTATTTTCACCTTTATTCTACATACTAAAGGCATATTATTATGCTCTAAATTTCCTTCAAATAGGATCTCATCTTTTAAATAAGTTGTTTTATTCTTATGCGGGGAATCCATACTAAAAACGATGTTTTGTTGCCCCGCTTTATTTGCTGAAAACTTTAGAACCATGACTTGGTCTGGATAAGAAACAAAATATCTTCGTGAAAAAATGACATCATTATATTTAAAATCGACACCAGATATACCATTACCAATATCTAGAAACCGCTTGTAGTCTGTTACTTTACTTTCCTCTATCCCGGTTTTAAAATAGCATTCTCCAAAGGTTTGATACTTGCCATAAAATGGATTGTCTATATCACTATTCTCATAAGTTCCTTTTAAATGCTCAGAAGCAAGTGCTTCTGCTTCATCGTATTTTTTTTCGAAAACCAATTTCCTTATGGCTCGTAAGTGTTCCCAACCACCTGTTTTGTCAGAAGGATGATACCCTCTAACACGAGGACCGCCCTCCCAAACGGTTTTTTCATTAAATTGAATTCGCTCCTCTTCTATACCTCCAAATATCATTGCTCCAATAGAACCATTTCCAATTGGCAAGGCAAAATTCTCCCAAGCTTTATCAGGATTATTTTTATGCCTTCTGTTAAGACTTTCTTTTAACCAACTAGCTTTTCCTTCATTACTAGCAGGTGTATTGTACCATAATAGGTTCTCTTGAGCAAAACTTGATGCAAAAAAAAGTGAGAATAGAAATAATTGAAAATATTTCATATTAGATAATATATTTCTAGTATTTTAATAAACGGTAATTTTTAGAGGGTATCAATACCATTATAAACGATAAGGGGGTTCAATATGAACAGTTCAAATCTGTTAAATTTACTAGCCACATAATAGCCTCTTTAATCTTTGTTAATTTCTAACTAATATTATTGCGTGCGTACAACAACTTCTAATTTTTAACTTCGAAGTCAGATACTACAGGTAAATGATCAAAAGACACTTCGCCATCAAGTGGTTGATTGGGATCCTTAGCAACATCATTGCGTTTTAATCCAAAACCATCGAGTATTTTTTGATCTAAAATCAGGGTGTTCAATATAAAGCTATTGGTCATTTCTAATGTGCCACCAGAAAACAGCATATGATCAATTGAACGCCCTGAAATACTTATTGAATCACCTTGAAATATTACAGATCCCCGAGTAATACGATTATCACCCTCTAATTGATAGGGTCTTCTGTCCTTTAATTTTGGCTCGTACGAATCAGATGCCCCGATTGTTGGGTCAAGGGAGCTAAGGATTTTGTAGGGATGGCCATCGTATAAGGTATTATAATCACCTGCTACCAAAACCATTGCATTTGAAGGAACCTCGGGCACTTCTCCCCTCTTAACTTTGTTGATAAGGTCTACTACAAGTTTGGCGTTCTCAGCGCGTCCTTCAATAGGTGAGGATGGCAAGTGCACATTGAACATTAATAGGTCTTCGTTTGATATGTTATCAGGAAGATCAATCAAAACAGCCAAAGAGAGAGCTAATTTCTGAGACCATTTAATTGGATACTTACTAAGCACCAGTTGCCGTTGGACTTTGTTGGAAGCAGAATACCATTTTCCTGAAGTCATTTCATCAATATACCTCACTATACCAGCTTCGGTTGCCAATGTACTGTCGCGGTGAACCCATGCCTCTTGAATGGACATGATATCTGGTTTTAATGCATTGTACAATCTCACAAAATTAGGGATCCTGTTTTTAACATTTTGCCTAGAATTACCTGGGCTTGGGGGGGCGCCATTATCCAGTGGAAACATACTGCCACAAAATGTATTGTAAGCCAGTACCCTTAACTTGCCGTCTGGAGAAAGGTCAGACGTGCTTTTCAATGAGGTGTTCGATAAATTGCTGGGCTGACCATCTTTATTATTGTTATTTTTACAAGAAAATAACACCAAGGAAAATGCTATTAAAAATAATAATAGAACAGAACCTTCTAAATGATTGTTTTTTTTATTCATAAGAAATATGTTTTTATTGAGTAACTCTAATTAAATCTCACGAGGACGAGTAACCATCGAGGTATCAAAACAATGTTAATAAATCTGAATGCATTTTTTATACCTTGATTTTTTACATATTCTCTAATTACACCCTTGTTTTGAATATTGTCCAACTGTATTTACATAAAAGCCACAAAACAAAACTTATATCATATTACCTTAACATCTGGAAATCTTTGAACTCATTGCCTTATTGTAATACTTTTAAAAACCACTTTCAATTTTTAATTTCGAAATCAGACACTACGGGCAAATGGTCAAAAGATACTCTACCATCAAGTGGTTGATTTGGATCCTTAACAACATCATAGCGCTTTAAACCAAATTTATCGAGTGTTTTTTGATCTAAAATCAGGGTGTTCAATATAAAACTATTGGTCATTTCAAATGCGCCCCCAGAAAACAGCATATGATCAATTGACCCTCCTGAAATGCTTATTGATTCACCTTGGATTGTTGCAGAGCCACAAGTAATACGATTATCACCCCCTAATTGATACGGTCTTAGATCTTTTAATTTTGGCTCGTATGAATCAGATGCCCCGATTGTTGGGTCAAGGGAGCTAAGGATTTTGTAGGAATGGCCATTGTATGAGGTATTATAATCACCTGCTACCAAAACCATTGCATTTGAAGGAACCTCGGGCACTTCTCCCCTCTTAACTTTGTTTATGAGGTCTACCACAAGTTTGGCGTTCTCAGCGCGTCCTTCCCGAGGTGAGGATGGCAAGTGCACATTGAACATTAACAAATCTTCGTTTGATATGTTATCAGGAAGGTCAATCAAAACGGCTAAAGAGAGAGACAGCTTCTTAGACCATTTAATTGGATACTTACTAAGCACCAGTTGCCTTTGGACTTTGTTGGAAGCAGAATACCATTTTCCCGAAGTCATTTCATCAATATACTTCACTATACCAGCTTCGGTTGCCAATGTACTGTCGCGGTGAACCCATGCCTCTTGTATGGACATGATATCTGGCTTAAATGCGTTGTACAGTCTTACAAAATTAGGGATCCTGTTTTTAACATTCTGTCTAGAATTACCAGGGCTTGGGGCGCCACCATTATCTAGGGGAAACATACTGCCACAAAATGTATTGTAAGCCAGTACTCTAAACTTACCGTCTGGAGGTAGTTCAGATAAGCTTTCCAATGAGATGTTCGATGAATTGTCTAATTGGCTATCTTTATCTTTATTATCGCTTTTTTGATAAGATGATAAAAATAAAGAAAATGCTATTAAAATTAATAATAGAACAGAACCTTTTAAATGTGTGTTTTTTTTATTCATAATAAATAAGTTTTTATAAGTTATTTTAAATGAACTCCCCTGCAAAAGTCATCGAAATTCCGTTATTTAGATTTCTGCTTTTACAAAAATCCATTTTAAAGGAACCTCCAATACCGAGTACCAAGAAATTCTTTCTATTAAATAGTCTTAGATTTACGTCCGAGTAAATACATAAACTTCACTAGTTTTAAGTTGAGTCAACTTAACCATTAATTAATTTTTAATTTCAAAATCAGATACCACGGGCAAATGGTCAAAATCCACTTCGCCATCAAGTGGTTGATTGGGATCCTTAGCAACATCATTGCGTTTTAAACCAAATTCATCGAGTGTTTTTTGGTCTAAAATCAGGGTGTTCAATATAAAACTATTGGTCATTTCAAATGCACCCCCAGAAAACAGCATATGATCAATTGACTCTCCTAAAATATTATTTATTGAATCACCTTGGAACGTTGCAGAACCACAAGTAATACGATTATCTCCCTCTAATTGATAGGGTCTTAGATCCTTTAATTTTGGCTCGTACAAATCAGATTCTCCGATTGTTGGGTCAAGGGAGCTAAGGATTTTATAAGGATGGCCGTTGTATGAGGTATTATAATCACCAGCTACCAAAACCATCGAGTTTGAAGGAACCTCGGGCACTTCTCCCCTCTTAACTTTGTTTATGAGGTCTACCACAAGTTTGGCGTTCTCAGCGCGTCCTTCCCGAGGTGAGGATGGCAAGTGCACATTGAACATTAATAGATCTTCTTTTGATATGTTATCAGGAAGATCAATCAAAACGGCTAGTGAGAGAGATAATTTCTGAGACCATTTAATTGGATACTTACTAAGCACCAGTTGCCTTTGGACTTTGTTGGAAGCAGAATACCATTTTCCCGAAGTCATTTTATCAATATACCTCACTATACCAGCTTCGGTTGCCAATGTACTGTCGCGGTGAACCCATGCCTCTTGTATGGACATGATATCTGGTTTAAATGCGTTATACAGTCTCACAAAATTTGGGATCCTGTTTTTAACATTCTGACTAGAATTACCTGGGCTTGGGGCGCCACCATTATCTAGAGGAAACATACTGCCACAAAATGTATTGTAAGCCAGTACTCTAAACTTACCGTCTGGAGAAAGGTCAGACATGCTTTTCAACGAGGTGTCCGATAAACTGTCAGGCTGACCATCTTTATTACTATTATTTTTACAAGAAAATAACACCAAGGAAAATGCTATCAATAATAATAGAATAGGGACTTTTGTTTGTTTGAATTTTTTATTCATAATAATAAGTCTTGTATATTTTTTTATATTTAATTTAAAAGAGCAAGTAAAGTATTTTTTATTAATAACTATGGGGATATTTTTAGCAATGAAGGTAGATATTTTACGAATTATATGCTTCTTTAACTTAAGTCATTGACGAAGTGGTGACGTTTCATCAATATGGGTTCTAATTTGTTAACTTTATTATAGTGGAATTGGATTGGGTGATGGACTTGATAAAAAAGTAATTGAAAACTACCTCCCAAATGCAAAGAGGTATTTTATTAAGCAAAAAAGAAGGTTTAACCTACACTGAAATAACCAAATACCTTAACGTTTCTGTGAAAACAGTTGAGAGCCAACTTGGTATAGCTTTTTTTCTATTATTTGAAAAAGAATTGCTGTTAAAATAGAAGGTTGTTTACTTATTCACTTGAAGCTTTAACTGATTAAAAAATGTTTGGTACTCGGAATTATTAGGATACAATTCCACCAATCTAGCTGCAATGTTATTTGCCTTTTCATTTTGCCCACCTTCCGAATACACATAGGCCAATATATACAGCAACCTATCATTTTTTGGAGCTCTTTTTAGGCCACTTACAGCAGTCTCTTCTGCTTTAATAAAATCGCCTACCTTTGTATACATTAAACCTAAGTTATAATACAATCTAATGTTATCTGGCATATAATGAATAGCCTTTTTTATTTGCTCTATAGCTTCTTCTTGTCTGTTGCGTTCTGCTAATAACAACGCATAAGAATAATAGGTATCACCGTATTTGGGTTCTTGCTCTATAATGGTTTTAAATGCTGCTTCGGCTTTATCCATATCACCATTTCTATAATATAGGTTAGCCAAGTTTGTTCTAACCACATTATTCATTGCATCTATTTCCAAAGCACTTTCATAGCCTTTAATAGCTTCTAACAGATTTTCTTTCTTTAAATAAAAATTAGCCTTTTTTACCCTGCCTCCAACAAAATCGGCGTTGATGGCCAAGTTTGTATTAAACTCCGTTTTCACCTTTTTATAAGCGGACTTATAAGCTTCTGGTATTTGCAGTTCGTCTAAACCTCCAAGTGCAAAAAAAGCCTTTACTCTTACCGAACGCTTATCATCCTTTAAGAGTGGTAAAAAGTAATTAGCATAGGCATTACTGTTAACTTCCCCTAACACATCTAAAGCAGCACCTCTTACCAAAGGTTCATGGTCTAGTAAAAAAACCAATGTTTTATCTATAACATTAGCATCTAAATACATACTCATTCCCCGCACAGCCGATGCCCTTGCAATAGCTGGATAAGCTGTATCCTTTGCCAAACTAAGCAAGGCCTCCAATCCATTATCTTCACCTGTTAATCCAGGTGCTAATAACTCCGAGAAATGTTTATTTTTTGGCATACCATGTCGTTCTTTAAAGCTTTCCCAAGCCCATGTATCGTCTTTATCGGTATGGCATTGGGTACAAGCGTTGGGCGTTCCGTATTTTAAACTTAAATCTGGTCGGGGTATCCTAAAACTATGATCGCGTCTAAAATCATTACCCATATAAAATTTACCTGTCATATGACAATTAATGCACTTTGCGCCTTCTGTATTCTCTAAATGAAAATGGTGCGAGGGTGTATCAAATTGTTTTGGTTCATGACATTGTGTGCACAGTTTGTTGTCCTCAAATTTTAATTGTAAGGAATGTGGGTTATGACAATGGATACAGGTTACATTATTATGATACATTTTACTTTGCACAAACGAACCATATACGTAATCCTCATCCAAAATCTGCCCATCTGGATGGTATATTCCTTCCGTAATTAATTGGGGGAAATAGTGATCTAACATTGTGCCTTCAAAATTATAATGCTCGGATATTTGTTCTCTTCGCATATGACACCTGGCACATTGATCTACCAATGCTTTGGGAGCTACCCTTGAAGTCATCTTCATATCTCCTTTAGCTATATAACGTTCTCCTAGTTTGGTTGCTTCATCTACATGCTCTTTACCAGGTCCATGACATGCTTCACAACTAACATTAATAATGGCATACTTTGTATCGTAGCTATGGGATTTCACATTATAATTTTTTCTAACGTTTGTCGAATGACAATCTGCGCACATATTATTCCAGTTTAAACCACCTCTAGACCAATGCAACCATTCGGAATGCACCACTTTAAAATCGGGATACAAATCGAACCAAACCTTCTTTTCGGTGTCCCATGCTGTTCTTAGACATTGATAATGCCCATTGGGAAATTTGACAATGTACTGTTGTAGCGGCTTAACGCCAAAAGTATACTCTATTTTATAATCATGGTTCTCTCCATCAGGTCCTTCAGTATTCACGTAAAAATCACCTCCTTTTTTATAAAAATGAGAAGTAACACCTTGACTCCTGAACTTTACATTATTAAAATCCCCTAAAACACTTGAATCCGACACAACCTGCATTGCCTTATCATGATGTGACCCTTTCCAGTCTTTAAATGCCTCTTTATGGCACTCTTTACAAGCTTGATCACCAACAAACAAACTATCTGGGATGATTTCTGTTGAAGTAAAAATATTTTTATTTTCTTCCGTTATTGAAATGTACTTAGCTTCTTTTTTATTGCATGAAATGAAAACCAATGTCAATAACAAGAACAATATGCGATTCGCTTTTAGTCCGAAAGGTAAATAGTTCAATTTTCTTCTTTTTTTCAAATAAATAGCTGTGCTAATATAGTTGATATTCACACAATACCAACCTTTAAAAACACCAATAAAGTAGTTCGTAAAAAACTTTCTCCTAAGTTTAATTTGCAAAAGACTTTAAGAAAGCAAAATCAATAAATTAGCAAATTACCAATAAATTACATATTTTTGTTTAACATAAATTAAATTTAAATGAACAATATTAAAGTTGATTTTAGTATTAAAGACCTAGAAAATCTTTCGGGTATTAAAGCACATACTATAAGAATATGGGAAAAACGCTATAATTTATTAAGCCCTAACAGGTCTGACACCAATATTAGAAGTTACAGTTTAACTAGCTTACAAAAGCTATTAAATATTGCTTTTTTAAACAACAATGGCTTTAAAATATCCAAAATAGCAGCACTTAAAGAGGATGAAATACCTATTAAAGTTAGGGAAATAGTATCTCGATCCAAAGTAGAAGACCATGCTATAAATGCTTTAAAAATAGCTATGGTTAATTTTGATCAAGTCCTTTTTTATAATACGTATAATACCCTTCTTGAAAACAAAAGCTTTAACGAAATATTCTATTCGGTCTTCCTTCCTTTGCTAAATGAGATTGGGTTATTATGGCAAACCAATACCATTACACCAGCACACGAACACTTCTTATCGATTCATATAAAACAAAAAATACTTTTAAACATTGAAAGGTTGCAAATACTAGAGCCAAAACCTGTTTCTAGGACATATATACTGTTTTTACCAGAGAATGAAATACACGATATTGGCTTACTCTACATTAACTACGAATTAAGAAGTAAAGGATATCATACCATATTTCTTGGAGAAAGTGTGCCAATGGAAAGCTTAACAGACTTACTTTCTTTCTTTCAAGAAATAACCTTTATTTCCTATTTTACAATTTACCCAGAAGAAACTAGCATTAGCAACTACATTAACGATTTTAATAAACTGTTGTTACAAAAGGAAAGCACCAACCTGTTTTTACTAGGAAAAAAACTATTAAACTATAATGCTACCAACCTTCCTAAACAAGTAAAAATTTATACTTCAATAAAAAGATTGGCTCAGGAAGTATAATTGATTTTTATTTTGTTTAATTTTTTAATATATTTGTTAAACATCATGAAATCAAACATAACTATAATAGGTTCGGGAATAGCATCATTATCTGCTTCTTGCTATTTAGCACAAGCTGGTTATTCCGTTACAATATTTGAAAAAAATAATACCATAGGTGGTAGGGCAAGACAATTAATTAAAGACGGTTTTACTTTTGACATTGGCCCAACATGGTATTGGATGCCCGACGTATTTGAGCGTTTTTTTTCTGATTTCGACAAATCTCCTTCAGATTATTACACGCTTGAAAAATTAAATCCGGCTTATAGCGTATATTTTGGTAAAAATGATTTTATAAGCATTGAAAACTCCTTAGATAAAATAGCTACTACGTTTGAAAAAGAAGAACCCGGGGCTGGTATAAAGCTAAAAAAATTTATTAAAAAAGCTGAAAACCATTACAATATTGCAATAAAGGATCTGGTGTATAACCCTGGTGTTTCCCCTCTTGAACTTATTACACCTACAACTATAACAAAATTAAATCTATTCTTTAGCTCTATTAAAAGAGATATTAGAAAGGAATTTAAAAATAACCGACTGGCTAAAATACTTGAATTCCCCGTGTTGTTTTTAGGCGCCAAACCCAGTGACACGCCATCTTTTTACAGTTTTATGAATTATGCCGATTTTGGACTGGGAACATTCCACCCCCAAAAGGGCATGTACCAAATCATTCTCGCATTAGAGAAATTAGCAAAATCCCTTGGTGTAAAAATTGAAACGAATGCTGCTGTAGAAGAAATTATAGTTGACAAGCGAACTGTAAAAGGGTTAAAGGTTAACGGAGACACATACCTTTCAAATATTGTAGTTAGTGGAGCCGATTACCATCATACCGAAACATTATTAAAACAGCCTTTTAGACAATATTCCGAAAACTACTGGAACAAAAAAACGTTTGCTCCTTCTGCCCTCCTATTTTATGTGGGCTTTGACAAAAAATTAAAGCATGTAAACCATCATACACTATTCTTTGATGTAGATTTTGACATACATTCCAAAGCAATCTACAACCATCCTAAATGGCCAGAAGCACCACTCTTTTATGCAAGTTTCCCAAGCATAACAGATAGCCATGCCGCTCCTGAAGGAAAAGAAGCTGGCATATTTCTGATTCCGATAGCTCCAGGGCTAACGGACACTGCCGAACTTAGGGCAACCTATTTCAACAAAGTATTAGACCGTTTTGAACTCCTTACCAACCAAAAAGTTAAAGACGTCGTACTTTTTAAAGAATCATTTTGCATCACAGACTTTATTAAAGATTACAATTCATATAAAGGAAATGCTTATGGACTTGCCAATACCCTAAAGCAAACAGCCTTTCTTAGGCCTAAGCTAAAAAGTAAAAAAGTAAAAAATCTATTCTTTACCGGACAATTAACTGTTCCTGGTCCTGGAGTACCTCCAGCATTGATATCTGGGAAATTAGTAGCAGATTTAGTAATCAAACACAATCGTTAGAATCATGAAAGCACATTTTGATACGGCTTCATACCAATGTAGTAAACTTGTAACAAACATTTATAGCACTTCATTCTCGCTAGCCACAAGGTTGTTATACAAATCTATTAGAAGTGACATATACAACATATATGGTTTTGTACGTTTTGCAGATGAAATAGTAGATTCCTTTCATGATTACGACAAAGAGACACTTTTTAACAAATTTTCAAATGATTTAGAACAAGCGCTTCAAGACAAAATAAGTCTTAATCCGATACTCAATTCATTTCAATATACTTTTCATAAATATGCTATTGACAAAGAATTCGTAAATGCTTTCATGAGAAGTATGCGCCTAGACCTTTATAAAACAACTTATCTGACCGAAGAAGATTTTAAAACTTACATATATGGATCTGCCGATGTGGTTGGACTCATGTGCTTAAAAGTATTTGTAAAAGGTGACCAACAAAGATTTAACAATTTAAAGGATTCTGCAATGGCTTTGGGATCTGCATTTCAAAAAGTTAATTTCTTGAGAGACCTAAAAACCGATCATGATGTACTAAACAGAAGTTACTTCCCCAATATTGATTTAAACAACTTAAACGAGATATCAAAAAAACAAATTATCGATGCTATTGAAAGGGATTTTGAAATAGGAAGAAATGGCATAAAAAAACTGCCTATAGAAGCAAAATTTGGTGTTTTTGTGGCTTACCGCTACTATAAACAACTATTGAAGAAACTAAAAAAAACGCCTGCTCTACAAATTAAACGAACCAGAATACGCGTGTCTAACCCAAAAAAGATAGAACTTTTAATGCGTAGTTATATCAAGTATCAATTAAATTTAATGTAATTTTAAGTTATGCAAACCGCTTTATGGATATTCGTCTTTATTGGCTCCTTTTGTACAATGGAGTTTATGGCTTGGTTTACCCACAAATATATTATGCATGGCTTTTTATGGACGCTTCACAAGGACCATCATAAAAAAGATCATGATAGCTGGTTTGAACGTAACGATACGTTTTTCATCTTCTACGCCCTTGTAAGTATTGGCTGTTTCTTATTATGGAAATACACAAACTTTTGGCCCGGTTTACCCATAGGCTTAGGTATTTTTGCTTATGGACTATCCTATTTTATAGTACACGACATATTTATCCATCAGCGATTTAAGCTTTTAAGAAATACTAACAACTGGTATGCAAAAGGCTTGCGGCGTGCTCACAAAATACATCATAAACATCTAGACAAAGAAGATGGAGAATGTTTCGGCATGCTATTGGTGCCTTTTAAATATTTTAAAAAATAAGCCATGCAAAGCCTATACCTTCTACTCAATTTAGGTTCTTTGTTCATTCCCTTAATATTCAGTTTTCACCCTAGATTAAAATTTTACAACTACTGGAAACCCTTAAGTGTTGGACTTTTTATAAGCTTTCTTATATTCATTCCTTGGGATATCATTTTTACAGCAAATGGTATTTGGGGCTTTAATGCTGATTATTTTTTTAATATCAGACTATTTTATTTACCATTAGAAGAATGGCTCTTTTTTATTTGTATACCGTATGCCTGTGTATTTACCCACTATGCCTTACTTGAATATTTTCCAGAAAAAAAACTATCAATAAAAGCAACTAGAACTATTAGTTATTTCTTAGTTCCATTCTTTCTATTCATAGCTTTTAACAACTTAGACAAATGGTATACACTTATAAACTTTTTACTTGCATCAATTATAAGTGGTATTGCCCTATTGAAAACCCCAGAACTCCTGAGAAGCTATTACCTTACTTTTCTTGTGATGCTAATTCCTTTTTTTGTTGTAAATGGTATACTAACAGGTAGCTTTATAACCCATGAAGTGGTTTGGTACAACAATTTAGAAAACCTAAACATTCGCTTATTCACAATTCCAATAGAAGATGTAGCCTATGCCTTCTCACTTATACTTGTAAACTTATTCGTTATAGAACTACTTCGCAAACATTCTGTTAAATGACATACTTTGTCATTCCAACAGCAGCTTTTCAATAACTTCTCTAACATTATCGCTATTCCAATTGGCAGCTCCCGCTTTATCCATTACCACATTCCCTCCCTTATCGATTAAAAATGTTCTCGGAATGCTTGTAACATCAAACAACTCTGGAAAGTCCGTAATAGGGTTATACACTATAAAATCGTAGTTGTACTTATCTAAAAAAGGAACTATATCACCTACTGCTTCATTAGATACCAAAACAAACGATACCCTGTCTTTATAATCTTTATACAAGGCTTGTACACTAGGCATTTCAGCAATACATGGCGGACACCAAGTTGCCCAAAAGTTTACAAAAACCACACGCCCTTTGGCTGATTCAAAGTCGTACATACGTCCATTCGTATCCCTTAATTGCCAATCGTAATTTTTTAATTGCCTCCTCTTTTCTTTTTTGATTGTCGATGGACTAAACAAAGCCAATCCTTTATTTATAAAAACTTGTATTGGCTGTCTTGTTACCGGAATTACCAATAATGCGATTACTATAAAAAAAATGACATTACTAACTTTTAACTGCCCTTTTATCCTTTTAAACATTTTATTTATAAACTAATTATTCCCTAGATAATGATAACAAAACATTTCTAGATACAAACATAAAAGCCTAACAATTTTTCAATGTTAGGCTCTCTTATACATTACTTACTTAAAATCACCTAACAACTGTCCCTGTTAACTCTGCTAAAGGGCCATCCCCCATAGGTATTGTAACATGATCATCAGTATTTTCGGGTATTATGTGCAATAGCGGTTTTAAAGTAAATGGCGCTGGACTATTATCCGGATAAGGCTCTACCGAAATAACTGTTGCATAGCCTCTTAAATCCAATGGAAAGGTAAGCCCTAATGGTGCATTTTGAAGAAAATCTTCACCCGGAAAAGCAGGGCCATCTCCCATATCTCCTTTAAATGGTGATGTCATCGCATTATCATCAAAATCGGCTACGTCACTAAAAGTTCCCGTACTTACAGGTATTCCATCAATAACCACCCAACCTTCATACTTCCATCCGCTTTCCAAAACAGGCAAATCTAATCCAGCTTCTGGGGCTCCACTTGATAAATCCAGAAACCAAATACCACTTAGTTCGTCTGTGTCACCTCCATTTGTTGGCGTTGCCAAAATATATTGCCCCGAAGCATTTGTAAAATCGCCCACAACACCATTAGAACTAACAGAAGCAACATTACCAGTAAAATCTCCCACTAAAATTTTAGTCATGGAAGGTGCTGGATCGACATCATTTGCCGGTTCAATGGATAGTACAAATTTTGTCGCTCTATGCAACGTGCTTGGCTTTACCGAAAAAGTTTGAGGGAACTCTACGCTAGAAAAAACTCCTGTTGACACAGGTGCCCCATTGACAATTAACCAACCTTCATAAACAAAATCGTCTCCCAATGATTCTAAACCTGAAAGCTGTAAGGTTAGATTTGAACTCGGATTCCCAATATTCCCCTTTGTACAAGAAACCAAAGCACTTACAACCATTACAGCTAAAAACATTTTTTTTATCATAACATTTATTTTTTAAAATTATTTCTAATTCAAAAATAAATGATCTATCATTTTTAAAATGTTAGCTAGCTTACATTAAAAGCTTCTTTATGTACTTTTATTTCTTTTCTGCTAAACTCAATTAGCTTTTCATCTTTTAATTCGTTTAGCAAAACGTTTAGTGTAGGTCGAGAAGTACCAATTAGTGAAGCTATATCTTTTTGGGTATAAGGGTGCTTGATAATCTTAACGCCAGTTTTTTCACAGTCATAACCATAATCGGCACATAAATCTTCCAAAAATTCAATCAATCGGGTCTTGGTGTCTTTAAATAACAGTAGTTTAAGGCGTCTTTCAAGCCTTTTAAACTTGAAACCTATAAACTTATATACTTTAAAACTAAACGATTGATTATTACGCATTAAATCATACATCGTTTCAACTCCAATAGGACAAATACAGGTTGTATTATCTATAGATTGCGCAAATTCATTTCGCTTGGATTCTCCAAGAATAGCAGTTTCACCAAACAATTCCCCTCGTGTTAAAATCGCTTTTACAACCTCTTCCCCCTCTTCACTGTAGTAGCCAATTTTAACTTTACCCTTTTCTATCAAATACACTTTGTTAGCCGAATCTTCCTCAAAATAGATATAATCTTTTTTTCTGTAAACATCAAAATCATGACTGGCCTTATACGCTTTGAATTTATGCGGACAAAGTATATTAAAGAGGTTTACATCTTCAAAAAACCAAAGAGAATTCATTAAAAACTCGATTATTATTAGTTGAACTCATCTTGACTTTTTCCAATTGGTTAAAAAAATACTCTTTTGAGCCTGCTTTTCGTCATTTTCTCATTCCGTAGCCCTGCTATGCAACTTAAAAATGCCTTCCATCAAGCTCAAAATGGCTAATTTTCACTTCAATCAAAAAAGTCAAGATGAGTTCGTTAAGGTAAAGTCGTAAATTATAAAAAATCTTACTAAAAAGCATAAAAAAACCTCTTAAAAAAGAGGTTTTAAAATAGTATCTATAGAAAAGTCCAAATGACTTCACTTATAATTATTCTTCTTCCGACGTTTCTTGTTCATCGTTGTCTTCCAACTGATCCAACATATTGTGCTTTTGTAATAAATTGTACCATTGAATTACCTTTTTAATATCACTGGCATATACCCTATCTTCATCATAATCTGGTAAAACATCAAAAAAGTATTCTTCTAACTTATCCTTGCTATCTTTTGGCCCCACACTTGCCAGAGCTCCATTTTCCTTATTTTTAATATTCAGAAAAACCTGTTTTAAAGGCACTTCTTCTGTTAGCGTATAAATAGCAATCTCGCTTAAAACACTAACATTTTGTTGTGCATTAACCGAAATGCGCTTATTATCAATTAATGATTCAGCAACAAAACCACCACGTGTTTGCGTAATCAACTTATACAGTCCTGGTTTTCCAGATATCGACAATACAGTATCTAAACTCATAATTTACTTTTTTTTGAAAGGCACAAATATCATTTGTTTCCAAATGCATTGCAAGCATTATCGCTTCTTTTTTTGGTTTGGAAAGCGCATTTTATAATCCACATTAATCTTCCCCTTGGAGATATTAGTCAATTTCCCCTTAATTAAACGCTTCTTTAACGAAGACAATTTATCGGTAAACAATATACCTTCTATATGATCGTATTCATGCTGTATTACCCTGGCTATGAGACCTTCAAACACTTCCGTATGTTTATTAAAGTTCTCATCTAAATATTCCATTGTTATTGTGGGCTTCCTAAAAACATCTTCCCTAACGTCTGGTATACTTAGGCAACCTTCACTAAACGCCCATTCATCACCTTCTTCTTCTAATATTTTAGCATTAATAAAAACACGTTTAAAATCCCTTAAAATTTCTTGTTCATCTTGCGAGAGGTCGTCATCTTCAGAAAAAGGCGCTGTATCTACTAAAAACACCCGTATAGGCAAACCTATTTGTGGCGCAGCCAAACCAACACCACAGGCATTATACATGGTATCGAACATATTAGATAAAAGCGTATCAAAATTGGGGTAATCTTTTGTTATATCTGCTCCTTGTTTCTTTAAAACCGGATCACCGTAGGCAACTATAGGTAAAATCATTTCTGTGTATTATCAAATTTCAGATTGCAAAAATACAATACTATAATTATTTAGTATCACTACAAAACATAAAAAACTCCTTAAACAGTTAAGGAGCTTTAATTTTGTTATTTAATGGTTTATCTAGAAATAGCTACTTTACGCACTACAGAAAACTTGTCTGTTGTAAACTTAACCATGTACAAACCATTCGATAAGCCAGATACATCAATAGCTTTTATAGCTTCATTATTTACATTGGCAGACAACACTTTTTTTCCCGTAACTGTGTAAACACCAACTTTAGCATCTATTCTTTTACCAAAGCCAAATTCTATTTTATCTCCTTGTTTTAAAGGGTTAGGGTATGCCCTAAGCCTTTTACTTAGATACTCAAAATCTTCAGTTGGTAATGTCCCATAGCTATCATAGGTACAATCATTATTAAACCCGCTAGTTACTGTAAAGTTATCCAACTCGGCTCCTGATAATGGCGTTTCTCCACTAGCTAAATCGTATTGTTGGGTTGTATCATAACAATTACCATCTTTTTCAAAAGTCCTTCCTTCAACAGTAATTTCATTGGGTCTATTCCCACAAAATTCTGTACTCGGTTCGTAATAAAATATAATTCTATCACCACTGCCATTAATATAGCCTTCAGGCGGACAGAACTGTGCATTAACCTCTGTAATGCAAAAAAAAACAACAATAAGTAATAAGTAAATTTGTTTCATAGTGGATTGATTTTAACTGCATTAAAAATAAGCATTTTTCTTACCAATAAATATTTTTTTCGTATTATTTTGAATACAAATAACTTTGTAAGATAAGTGTTGCGCTAATTTCATCAATTAATGCTTTATTCTTTCGTTGCTTCTTCCTTAATCCGCTATCAATCATTGTTTGAAATGCCATCTTGGACGTAAAGCGCTCATCAACTCGTTTTACAGGAATCTTTGGGAATTGCTTTTCCAGTTTAGCCAAAAAAGGAACGATCAACACTTCGCTTTCCGAAGCTGTATTATCCATTTGTTTAGGCTCTCCTACCAAAAACAACTCCACTGCTTCTTTAGCCGTATAATCCTTTAAAAAAGAAATCAGCTCTTTTGTAGGCACCGTAGTAAGCCCAGACGCAATAATTTGCAATTCATCAGTTACCGCAATACCTGTGCGTTTCATACCATAGTCAATCGCTAAAATGCGCCCCATATATAATTTTTAAGCAAAAATAGGGAAATAAAAAAGACTGCCCTTAAGGCAGCCTCTTCAAATTCAAAATCCTAAAATTTATTATGGTCAATTAGTAGTGATGCGTTTATAATTCATTGTTATTGAATAAATTAGGTTGTTCTTTGAATTTTTGATTGATTTTATTTTCCATAAACAACTCATTTATAGGTGTTTTGTCAAAAGTG
>NZ_JAELVQ010000017.1 GCF_016428595.1 Snuella sedimenti
AAAAACGCTCTTGAAATTCGAATAAGGATAGGCTTTTGAATCTTTGCTCCATAAGTTTATGTATTTATCCCTTGAATTTACTCATATTATTAATATTTACAAAACGCCTAAGTCGATAAATGAATTAACGATGCAAAGGTTTGCACCACTGGGCATTAATAATAGGTTGAAGGGTGAGATGATAGGTCTAAAATGCTTTTTTACAAACAAAGCGTCAAGCAAACTGTTTTGGGTATTTAGTTCTGGCTCTCCTTTATACAATAAAGGATTTTCCCTAGAATTTATAAGGTAAAACCCTATGTCAAACTCATAAATTTTGAATTACTTAGTAGTCATTTTATAAAAATTATAAATTTAATTAAATTTAAGATCATGACTAAAAAGAGATTAAACTTGTTTATACTGGTTATGGCATGTGTGAGTGTGTTAACCTTAGGTAGTTGTAGCAGCGATGATGATAACAATAACAATGCACAAGACCTTTTGGGAACGTGGAACTTGGCAGCTTTAACTTACGACGGTGAAACGGTTAGCAGTTTTTCAGGCACCAGTATTACAACAGACTTTTCTGGAGAAGGTCAGAACATTGATGCAACTGTATTTTTTGGAGATAACCCTAATGCTGTTAATTCTCAAGGAACTTATGATATTGCACTAACATATTCTGTAGCTGGTCAGGAAAGCTCGCAGGTGATTTCAATAAGTGAATACCAGTCAGAAGGTACCTGGTCGCTTAAAGGCAACATATTAACCCTTGTTGGTGAGATGTTGTCCTTTTCTTCTCCTTCCGATTTAGATCTTGTTGATCCTGGTGACTCATCTATAGATTATGTTATTGAAGAATTAAATGCTACAACCATGCGTCTTAGTGCTACAAAAGAACAAAGTTTTACCCAGTCTGGGGCAACAATTACCTCAACGGTTAATGTTTTAGTGTTATTTACACGATGATAGACTCTATTTTGTTTTGAATACTTTTAGTAGCTATATTAATCTTTAAAAACACGACGATGCTTAGTAAGATCAAACCCTATTCGATATATGTGGTAATTTTAGCGGTGCTGGCGAACTCTTGTGGCGCGGTAGTTAGAATGAAAGGTAACCAATACTTAACGGAAGAACACGGAGCTATTCCTATTGATTTTAGAGGAGACAATACTACTATAATTTTTATTACCCATCATAGGAGCTATAATAAGTATTTGAAGAGAAATGTTAAAAAGCACTATCACGGAAGCTATGAATTTATAACAGCAGGTGAATTTGAGGAAAATGACAAATACTTGGATACAAATATATATCGTTACGTTTTTGATTATAAATATATTAGTCCAGGAGGAGTTGTTTTTAAAAACCAAACCGTTACCAGCGGAAACTTTTCTACAACAATGTCTACCGCACGTGCGCCTCTGTACAATGTTAAGAAGTTTTCAATATGGGACAGACAGAATGATTTAATATACAGTAGTAAAATAACCTCCAGTTTTTGGAGCAAATTACAAAAGGTTTATTTGAAGAAACTTGAAAAAAAGCGGATTACTTCTATGTAACGACCAATGATTAGCAATTCTATGCAAAGCCCTTAGTATTAATAAGGTAAAACCTTGTTCAATTTTGAAACTATGCCCTTATTTTTGAAAAGGGGAGTTTGTAGTGAAACGTATCAGAAAAAAGACTGTAATGGGTTTGTTAATTGTTTAATTAAAGGGATGTAGACTTTTTGAAAAAGAATAACCATAATGAGTAAAGTACTATTTAGAAGCAGTATTTTTTTATCAACCTGTATCTTATGTTTTGCTTTTTCTTCCGATTTACAAAGAAAAGTAATAAGAGATGCAGATTTTGATGTTGAGTGTTATGTAACACACAAGAGCCCAAAATTATTTTATCCCGATAAGATCTATTTTTGGTATCGGTCTGGAGAAATACACCAGTCAGTATCGAGCGCAGGTGGAGATGTATTACATGATAATTATGTTAAGTATTACAGATCCAATCAATTGGCCGAAAAAGGTGTATTCCATTACGGATTAAAAACAGGCAACTGGAAGCATTGGTACGAAAATGGACAATTGAGATTGCAGGAAGCATGGCGTAATGGCTTTAAGCATGGCGAAGCGATTGCTTTTAATTACGATGGTTCCATATCCCAAAAAGGAAGTTATTGGAATAATTTAAAAGAAGGTAGGTGGGTTAATTATAATACTAAAGATACCGTATATTATGTGAAAAATGAAATGTTTGAAGAAAGGCCAATGGGGTTCTTCGAAAGAAAACTTAGAAAAAAAGATTCACTGGAAAAGGTTCAAATAAGAATAGATAGAAACCTTGAAAGGAAAAAGGATTCCTTAGAACGGGTTCGTAAAAAGAAGAATAGGTATATTATAAAGCAAAATGATTCTATTAAAAGAATTAAAAAGAAATTAAATAGAAAACAGGAAAAGCAGAGGGATTCTTTAGAAAGACTCAATAAAAAGAAAGCTATTCAGCCAAAAGAACAGAAGAATACCAATAGCGGATTTTTTGGAAAACTATTTAAAAAGAAGAAGACTGACTGATACATTATGTATTGAATTCTTTACTAAATTTTGAAACAGGCAATACATTTAAAAAGGACAAACCCTCGATTTATAACTTACACACTTTACGGGATAGTGTCTCAAATAACACCTTTATTGTATACTACCAATTTTTTTATTTAATAAAGAGTCGCTAACACTAGTAAGTTTTTGTGAAGAGTTAATGGGGGTGTTTAGCTTCAAAACCGTTTTTACAATGTCATGTAAGTCAGGGATAACTTTACTTGCTATTCTAGAATGACTATTTAAAAGTACACATATCCCTAAGTCGGACTCTGGGTACAGGGCTATTTCATTTCTAAAATCATTAACACTTCCTCCATGGTGCAAAATGGTTTTTTCTTCATTTGTATCCTTTTCTACAAACGTATGAATGCGCCACCCAAAACCATAAAAAGATTTTAAATGTCCTGGCCAGCGTTGGTAATATTTACTTCTGCCTTTAATTTCTACAAATGGTGTAAAGGCTTCCTTTAAAGCCGATTTATCCATGATTTCCGGATTGTGCCCTAACAAAAACCGCATCCATTTTGCCATGTCTAGAGCACTTGCATTAATACCTCCTGCGGCAATGGCATTGTAGTATTTATTGGTGAGTTTTATAGGCTTCCAGTGCTTTCTTGTCTTTATATGTGGCATTGCGATATTCTTTGCATGGGACAAGGTTTCGTGATCCATGCATATGGTCTCCATTCCCAGGGGTTTAAAAAAACGATCCTCCAATGACGTTGAGATTTCTTTTCCTGTTACTTTATGCATCACCTCACCACAAAGGGCAAATACAGCATTTTGATAACTATACATTAAACCAGGTTTGCTAATAGGGGATATATTTTTAAAGCGTTTCGCAATGTCATTCAAAGGTAAACCCGCTTCAACGAGGTTTGTATAGCTATGGTAAGGAGTGCCAGATGTATGAGATAAAATATTGGCCAATGTAACTTTATCTGTATTGGTTTTGTCACCCAATTGGAATTCTGGTATGTAATCACATACTTTATCGTTCCAATCCAAAATGCCCTCATTTTTAAAGCTAGCTGCTAATATCCCTGCAAACCCTTTAGATAAGGATCCTAGTCTAAATATGGTTTCCTTGTTAACTTTTTCATTAAGGTTAATATTCCTTTTCCCAAAACCATCGGATATTATAATGGAGTCACTTTTTACAATACTTACGCCTGCACCTACAATTTCACCTTTGGCTATAGCTTTATCGAAATACGCACGAATAGCAGTTTTTAATTCCTGTTGTTGGGACCTGTATAGTTGTAACTTATGTAGATCAACTAATGGTGTTTTTGATGTCGTTGTAGGTGTTTCAACTTTAGCCTTGGGAACCGATGCATATTCAATTACACTTAGGGTAAGAATAAATGTCGCAAGAATTAAAAGCGTAGGTTTTACTAAGATCCTGAATCTTTGCATAGGGTAAATAGACGGTTTGTTTTGGTTGTAATCGAACAAATATAGGATTAAATACTTTAAAAACCGACGTGCCGCATCGTTTTTAGTTTTTTTAACACTTATTAAGTTATGGTCTTTAGGTGGTTACCTTGACAGAAATTTTAGATGTTAAACGCGTTCAATAAGAAATGCGTTATGGCTATGATCCTGAGGTGAAAATAATTGTTAATTTTATATAGCCAAAGGCTATTGCTTTTTTTGCTGGCCTTTTGAAAGAAAAATTAAAAACAAATTTTAATGATGGATGCTAAAAAACTTTATAAGGTTGCTTTTGGACTGGCTTTGTTTACAATTATTTATAATATAGTTGAAGGAGGTATTTCGACTTATTTAGGGTTTGAAGATGAAAGTTTGGCGTTATTTGGTTTTGGATCAGATAGTTTTATTGAAGTTATTTCGGGGCTTGGAATAGCACATATGGTTTTGCGAATTCAAAGAAACCCAAACAGTAAGCGGGATGATTTTGAGCGTCTTGCCCTAAAGATTACAGGATTTGCTTTTTATATATTGGTTTTTGGACTTGTAGTTACCAGTATTTACAATATTTGGACTGGACATAAACCAATTACAACCTTTTGGGGTGTTATAATTTCAATAGTGTCTATTTTAGTTATGTGGGGATTGGTTGTTTGGAAACGAAGCGTTGGGAGCAGGTTACATTCCGATCCTATATTAGCAGATGCCAATTGTACGTTGGTATGCGTTTATATGTCTATAATCTTACTTGTTAGCAGTGGTATTTATGAATTGTTTAGCATTCCGTACATTGACAGTATAGGAACTTTGGGACTGTCATACTTTGCTTTTAAAGAAGGGAGAGAATGTTTTGAAAAGGCAAATAGTGATAAATATTGCTCTTGTGATTAAAGATGGAATTATTTGAATTAGGGATTGACCCAACAAGAAACTTGCTGCCTAAAGATGGTGTTGTTAATTATTATGGCAAGTTGTTAAGTATAAAACAAGCTGATTATTATTTTGATGCGTTGTTAAAAACAGTTGAATGGAAACACGATGCGGCTGTTATATTTGGCAAAAAAATCATAACAAAAAGAAAAGTTGCTTGGTATGGAGACAAACCTTTCGAATATACCTATTCAAAAACTACCAAATTGGCATTGCCTTGGACCAAAGAGTTACTAGAGTTAAAGGCAATGATAGAAGATATGACAGGGGAGACGTTTAACTCCTGTTTGCTTAATCTGTACCATGATGGAAAAGAGGGGATGGCTTGGCATAGTGATGATGAAAAAGATTTAAAAAAGAACGGAGCAATTGCATCATTGAGTTTGGGAGCAGAACGTTTTTTTGCTTTTAAGCATAAAGAGACAAAAGAGAAAATTAAAATAGCTTTGGTGTCCGGAAGTTTATTGGTTATGAAAGGAACTACGCAGAAGTATTGGCTGCATCGGTTACCACCTACGAAAGTAGTTTTAAATGCAAGAATAAACCTTACTTTTAGAACAATTATTGATTAACATAAAAGCAAAAAGACTCCCTTGAGAGTCTTTTTGTCTACCTTTTAAAGGAATAGGAGTTTAGTATGTTTTTTAATTGTTGTTTAAGATTTTCACCAGTATCGTAAACCATTTGTTCGGCTGTAGGGAAAGGAACACGTCTTTTCTTTAAAAATGGTAATAGTTGTGTCTCTAATGCCCTTTGGTCGCCTCTGGAGGTCGCGTAAATATGTTCAAAAACATATTCGCTGGTAAGAGGAAAAGCATCGATAAGTTGCTTGGTCTTTAAGTCATTGTATTCAATATTGCCAGTTACTTGAGCCGCTTTAAATTGTTTAAACTCATAATATTCGCAGCGTACAGTTTTCATTTTGTCAACTTTTATTTTATTGCCTAAACTGTCTTTTACGGCATTACCTTTATCGTCCAAAAGATATTGCCAACCGTCAACCACCTGTTTTTCTTTAATAATTTGTCTCTCTTTTACCTGTTCTGGAGAGATATTTATTTCCCTAAGGTTAACACGCATGCTGTAATCGTAAGTTATTTGCTTGTCTGCGTTACTATGGTATACAGTCCATAAGTTGTTTAAGCCATAAGTGCTAAAATTAAGTAAATCATTTTCAAGGCGTTCAGGGATTATTTTTTCGGTGTCATTTATCATATCTACCAAAACAAAATCGGTGCCTTTATTATGGGCTACTTCTATTAGTTGTCGTACATCTTTAAAATTAGGGTTTATGTGCTCTATTTCCTGTAGGTCTTCAAAGGCATAGCGCGCGTCCATTTTATTATTGCTTTTTAAAAGAGTCAAAGCATTATTGTATAAGTGTTGCGAACTTTTATTTTTAAAGGCAATAATTTCATTGGCGTAATTAACCGTGTTCATTTTTACTGCCTTTCCATTTAAGTACAAAGGTAATAGAGGTTTGATGCGCTCTTGACGATCGTTTAGTTTGTGGTATAAATCGTAGATGCGAACATAGTTTTCAGGATTGTTATCCTGTTTTAAAAAGTTAATTCTAGTTAAATCACGTTCATTAGCCTTACCATAGGCATCTTGAAGCAGGATGATAAATTCGGCTTTCCCTTTTTTATTTTTGTTGGTTCTTAATTTACCAATGGCCTCGTTAATGGCAAGGTCGTAGTTGCCTATACTTACCGCTTTTTCAATTTGTTTACTGGTACTACAAGCTAGTATCGTAACTGTTAATAGTAATGAGAGTAATAGTTTATGCATAGATTAAAATTTGGGTTATTTTTCAATTATTTCAAAAGTAGTGCCAAAACTGCATTTTAGCCGACTATGAAACGGGACGTAATATATGAAATATTTTTTGTAGAGTACTTAAGAAACCTAGTGGTGCGTTATTTTTTGCTTATCACAGGTAGTATGGTATTTGGTTTAGATATATTAAAAAAAATAACACTATGGCATATGCTTTTAATTGTTGTTAATCAATAAGAATTCCTCGAGGATACCCTTCCGATCAGAACGGATGGAGTTTTTTTCAAGAAATTCTTTATTCCCACAATTGTTCTCTAGTATCACGTTCACCCTACACCCAAATGAATGTAACGCTTGCTATTGTTTTATCTTCAATAGCAATTTACACCTTGCTCATCAAGCGATCATATAAATCAGGATTGGCTTTAGGAGCATTTATTTTTTCTTGTAAGGAGGCAGTAGTTTGGTCGATACTTCTCCAAAACCAATACGCGTACCATCTTTTTCACAATGACCTCGAAGTATTACGGTATCATTGTCATTAATAAACTTACGCTCTGTTCCATCGTTCATTTTAAGTGGTTTTTCGCCACGCCACGTTAATTCAAGCATAGAACCATAAGAGTCAGGTGTTGGCCCCGAAATGGTACCACTACCCATAAGATCACCTGAATTTACTGGACAACCATTAACCGTATGATGTGCTAACTGTTGTGACATATTCCAGTACATGTATTTAAAATTAGATCTGCTCACTACCGTTTCTTTGGAACCGTTGGGCTGAATAGCAACTTCTAAATGAATATCGAAACTCTTTTTTCCTTTGTATTGCAAATAAGGCAATTGTGGTTTAATGGCTTTAGGGCTTTCAACACGATAAGGTTCTAAAGCGTCCAGTGTAACGATCCAAGGAGATATGGATGAAGCAAAGTTTTTAGAAAGGAAAGGGCCAAGGGGGACGTATTCCCATTTTTGAATATCGCGAGCACTCCAGTCATTAAACAAAACCAGACCGAAAATATATTCTTCAGCTTCATCTATAGGGATAGGCTCACCTAAGTCGTTGGCGTCAGTAGTTATAAAAGCCATTTCCAATTCAAAATCAACCAATTTACTAGGACCAAAAACAGGTTCGGTTGCATTGGCAGGTAGGGTTTGTCCCTGTGGTCTATGAACAGGAATGCCCGAAGGGATTATGGATGAACTTCTTCCGTGGTACCCTACTGGAATATGTAACCAATTAGGCATAAGCGCATTGTCTGGGTCTCTAAACATAGTCCCTACATTGGTCGCATGCTCGATGCTAGAGTAAAAATCAGTATAATCACCAATCTGTACAGGAAGTTGCATTTCAATTTCATCCAATCGAAATAAGACAGTCTCTTTATGCTGTTTGTTATTTTTAAGTGTGGTATTTTCAATATCAAAAATTTCTGCAATTCTGTTTCTAACAGCCCGCCATGTTTTCCTGCCATCAGCAATGAAATCGTTCAGAGTGTCTTGAAGAAAGATATCATCTGTTAGTGGGATACCATCAAAATACCCCAGTTGGTGTAAAGCACCAAGGTCAATGGCTGTATCTCCAATGCGTGTGCCAATGGTGATAATATCATCGCGTGTTAAGAATACACCAAAGGGGATATTCTGAATTGGAAAATCTGAATTTTTGTCTACGTGCAACCAGGATTTTCTATCTGGATTATTAGCTGATATTGGCATAGCCTATATGGTTTATTTCAAAGTTTATTAATTTCTTTTTCAAATATATGTTTTTTGGTGTATTTAACTAATCTATTTGTTATTTTTGCCGAATATTTAACCAGAATTTATATTTATGCAACGCGACGAACAAATTTTTGAACTTATTCAAGCTGAGAAAGAACGCCAGTTACATGGTATTGAACTTATTGCATCAGAGAACTTTGTGAGCGACCAAGTGATGGAAGCTGCGGGCTCTGTTTTAACAAACAAATATGCTGAGGGATATCCCGGAAAGCGTTATTACGGAGGTTGTGAAGTAGTTGATGAAGTAGAACAAATAGCTATAGATAGAGCAAAGGCTTTGTTCGGTGCTGCTTATGTAAATGTACAACCACATTCTGGTAGTCAGGCTAATACAGCAGTTTACCATGCTTGTTTAAAGCCAGGGGATAAAATTCTAGGTTTTGATCTGTCTCATGGAGGTCATTTAACACATGGTTCGCCAGTTAACTTTTCAGGTAAACTATACAATCCTGTATTTTATGGGGTAGAGCAGGAGACAGGTGTTTTAAATTACGATAAGATTCAGGAAATTGCTACCAAAGAACAACCCAAATTAATTATAGCTGGCGCTTCAGCATATTCTCGCGATATTGATTTTAAGCGTTTTAGAGAGATAGCAGATAGCGTTGGAGCTATTTTAATGGCCGATATCTCACATCCTGCCGGATTGATCGCTAAAGGCATTTTAAACGACCCGATACCACATTGTCATATTGTTACCACAACCACTCATAAGACCTTAAGGGGACCTAGAGGGGGGATGATTATGATGGGCGAGGATTTTGATAATCCATTTGGAATTACCTTAAAAAGCGGCAAGCTACGTAAAATGTCTTCTTTGTTGGATTCAGCAGTATTTCCAGGAAATCAAGGAGGACCGTTAGAGCACATTATTGCTGCTAAAGCGATAGCTTTTGGTGAGGCCCTAAGTGATGATTTCTTAGAGTACCAATTGCAAGTAAAGCACAATGCTGCGGCTATGGCTAAAGCATTAGTTGCTAAAGACTATAATATTATTTCGGGAGGTACAGATAACCATTGTATGCTTATCGATTTACGTAATAAAGATATATCGGGTAAAGAAGCCGAAGAAGCTTTGGTAAAAGCAGATATCACGGTGAACAAAAACATGGTACCTTTCGATGATAAGTCACCTTTTGTAACCTCTGGTATTCGTTTAGGCGTTGCTGCAGTTACGACACGTGGATTAAAAGAAGCTGACATGGATGCTATTGTAACATTGATAGATGAGGTTATTACAAATCATGATAACGAAGTAGCTTTAGGAGCTGTAAGAGAAAAGGTGAATGCCATGATGCAAGGAAAACCGTTATTTGCATAATGCACCAATATAATTTAAGAATAAAAAAATCCTGCTTTATGCAGGATTTTTTTATTAACCCGTTTGTATTCTGATAAAATCCTGTCAATTTGAGTGAAATTTGTATCGAGAACAGGTGTTTTGATTTTTAAACTAGCTTTCCAATTAGTTGAGCTTTACAGAACAGACATATGATTACTGTTTTAGTTCAAAATGCACAACGGTTTTTTTATTGGTTATCCTCTTCAAATATAATATGCTGGTAGGCTCCTAAATCGGGAGCGGCGGTTCTGTTAACATTTAAAATATCTGTAGGAACCTGTGTTGCAAATAAAGCAGTCCCTTTATTTATGGCATTAGATTCTGAACCAATGATCAATTGATTTGTTGATGGATCTTTAAAGTCGGGAGTAGCATTAAAAACGTTATTTTCATAACGATTGGAGTCATTTAAATCGTAGTTAGGCCCGGTAAAATTGTTGTTCGAGTCTTGAAAGCGAATTAAACAATTAGTAAACTTAAAGTTAAATGTTACGGCATCGTCTTCAATTTCGTCCAATAGAATTTCTGGATTATCATTGCCATAAATAATGCAGTTATTAAAGTTTGCTTCCGCTAAATCGGTTACATGAGTAACACCTTCGTCATCGATGGTGTAATTGTTTAACAAGAGCGCAGGGAACTGTCTAAATCCATTAGACCAATAATTAGCAATCGTACTATGGGTGAAGTTGTATTTACCACCAAAAACACCTGCAAACGATGATTTTCCAGAGTTGTTTATAACGACATTTTCGCCTGTTATAGAGGTGTTTCTGCCAAGTATACCAAAATTACTGGAATTATAGATTTGTGAATTGGTTATGCTTAGCTTGCTAGATACGGCATTGACCTCACCATCACATAAAATACCAACTGAGGCATTTTTAATGGTAGCATAGTTAATTTGGTTATCTATACTGCCCTCAAAAAGCCAAATAGTTCCCCATTGTCCGGGCGTATCGGCAAAGGCTGGTTCCAGGCGGTCACCTTCAAAAATAACGTCATTTTCCAAAAGTTCTTGATTCGTACTATAAGAGCCATTTACCTTTAATGATGCGCCATTGGTAACAATTAATCCGGATTCGGCATGAAAATGAATACGGGCTCCGGCATCAATGGTTAATGTTTCTCCATTAGGAACAGCAGCAAACCCATAAATAACATAGGGTTTTTCGTTGGTAAAGTTAAGTTCTTCGGGGAGTAACTCACGACCTTGTAATTGCGTTTCAACCGCTTCTCCATCAATATTAAGAGTTAAGGTTTCAATAATCTTGGTTGTATTATCCCTATTTGGATATATAAAAACAGCATCTTTAACAAGGGTAACCAGAGGCACTTTTTGTTGGTTAGTACCCGAATCGAATTCAATCGCATCCGTATATAAAAATTGATTTTCTGTAGTAGACTTGTTAGCTATGTCTACCGTGGTTTCAATAAAGACATATAAACTGTCCTTGGCTAGTATTTCAATATTTTCAAAGGTTTTCCCATGGATACCATCTATATTCAGTCTGTATTCTGAGTTTTCTTCCCTACCTAACTTTACCGACGGAATAACAATATCTTTGTTACTTCTGTTATATACTTTTAATTGATAGGTGCTAGATCCAATATTTGTAAAAACAGTGTCTAAATAAACTGTGTCCTTAGAGAATTCTAGTGTTCCGGTACTTGGTGAAAACTCAAAATCTTTCCGGCAGGAACTCCATAACAGCAAAAATACTAATGTAAGTACAAAATATGCCGGGTGTTTCATAAATAGATAAAGTTTAACAGGTAGTATTAGTGTAAAATAGTTTAATACAAAAAACTAAAATATAACTTAAAAAAAGAGAATTTAGTATTTAAAGGAATTATTTTAAAAAGAGATTTTTTATGTCTTGTGTAATTCTAGTAGGCTTCTTTGTTTCCGATTTAATTAAGCACCAGGTAGTTTCTGATTTGGCCAATAATTCATTGGTTCGTTCATTAATAATTTCAACAATTCGAGTACTTTTAACCCCTTCTGATTTAGTGATATAGGTCTTTAGTTTTATAACATCATTTAACAAGGCTTCACCTTTATACTCTATAAAATGGGATACCATTACCCAGAAATAGGTGTCTAGTATTGATTTTGAAGCTTTTTGAAGCCAGTGATTTTTGGCTATATTTTGAACCCATTGCACATAACTCACATTGTTTACATGATTAAGATCGTCTAAATCATTTTTAGTAACGGTTAATATGGCTTCGTAACATTGCATAATAGTTATTTAAGTACAAAAATAAGTCTTATTTTTTGTTTCCAACATTATTGAGACTGTTTAAAATTCGTTTTTGAAATCTGTTATAGGTCATTTTTTTGCCAACTAAGGCTTTAAAACCGGAGTTTAGCAGCGCTAAATGAGGATTTTCATAACGAAAAGTGGTGAAAAAAGGGGCATAACAAAACCAAAAGGTGGAATTTAAACAGTCTCTTAGTAATACGAAAAATTTATTAACAAGGTTTTGAGAAAATAAAATTTATTTCTAATATTGTATCCTGTGCTGTTCTGTGCTGCTTTTATATGTAGACACAAAAAATAACAATTTTAGAAAGTAAATTGATGATGAGTAACAACAAGCTCAAGTTGGTTCTGGATGATAATTTGGGTATTCCTAAATATCAACAAATAATAAATGCTGTTACAGAAGGGCTGGAGAACAATGTTTTAAAAATAGGCGATTTATTACCATCCATTAATGCATTCAGTAAAGATTATGGAATGGCACGGGATACTGTTTTTAAGGCGTATTCCCAGTTAAAGAAGGATGGCATTGTTAAATCTACGCCTAACAAAGGGTATTTTATTTCAGGAAATAGTATCAAGGTGCTTTTAGTTTTAGACACCTTTAAAGCCTATAAAGAAGTATTGTATGGGGCTTTTATCAATAATTTGCCAGATAATATTATTGTCGATCTTCAATTTCACCACTATAACCCCGATAATTTTAAAACCATATTTAGGAATACCAAAGGTAAATATTATAAGTATGTGGTCATGGGATTTGATCATAAGGAAGTGCCTCGTGTGCTTTCAGAAATTGATAAAGACAAGTTGTTATTAATTGATTGGAATGTGCATTCTAATTCCGACAACAATTATGTGTTTCAAGATTTTGGCAAAGCCTTTTACGAAACATTGGTAGATATTAAAAACAGATTTAAAAAATACAAGTCCTTAAGTTTCATATATCCCGAGTTTACGTATCACCCTAAGGAAACTCTTATCTTTTTTGAGAAGTTCTGTGAAGAGCATCAATTCGATTACAACATCGTTGATAACTCTAAAGCCTTTAAGGTAGAAAGGGGTATAGCCTATATAAGTGTAAGTGATCGCATTTTGGGTAAGTTTTTGGAGCAATGCCGAGATAAAGCCTTAGAGCCAGGTGTTGATGTAGGTTTCCTATCATATAATGAGACACCAATGAAAAAGTTTATATATAAGGGAATTACAGTCGTATCAACCAATTTTGAAGCCTTGGGCATAAAAGCGGCAGAGTTTGTTACCACTAATGAATCTATACAGTGTTATATACCCACTAAAATTGCAATTAGAGAATCGTTATAAATATGTATTACTTAGGATTAGATATAGGAAGTTCATCCATTAAAGCAGCTTTGGTTGAAGCAACTACAGGAAAACGTAAAGGCCTTGTTCAGGAGCCCGAAACAGAAATGAGTATACTCGCCTTAAAAAATGGTTGGGCCGAACAAGATCCGGATGTTTGGTGGCAACATGTTTGTGCAGCCATCAATAGGTTAAAGGCACAATACCACGTTTCTGGAGAACAAATTAAAGGTATCGGGATTTCGTATCAAATGCACGGTTTGGTCTTAGTTGATAAAGCAGGGAACCCGCTACGAAATAGCATTATTTGGTGCGATAGCCGTGCTGTGGAAATTGGAAATAAAGCCTTTCAGGGTTTGGGAGCAGATACCTGTGCCGGTCATGTGCTAAATTCACCAGCCAATTTTACTGCCTCCAAATTAAAATGGGTAAAAGACAATGAGCCTGAAATTTACAAACAGGCCTATAAGTTTATGCTGCCTGGCGATTATATTGCTTATAAGTTTTCTAATCAGATCAATACAACCATATCAGGATTATCTGAAGGGATCTTTTGGGATTTTAAGGACGATGCTATTGCCAAATTTCTTTTAGAGTATTACGGTATTGAAATGTCTTTGGTACCAGATATAGTGGATACTTTCGGAGAACAATCAGTAGTTGATAAAAAGGGAGCAGAAGAAAGTGGTTTAATTATAGGGACTCCTATCTTTTATCGCGCTGGCGACCAGCCTAACAATGCATTGTCATTAAATGTCTTTAATCCCGGAGAAGTAGCAGCTACAGGAGGTACTTCGGGTGTGGTATATGCGGTTACAGATAAACTTTCGGGTAAAGAACATACGCGGGTTAACAATTTTGCACATGTAAATTATAAAAAGTCAGAACCGCGAATTGGAAAACTGTTAAACATTAACGGTGCAGGTATTCAATACCGTTGGTTACTCAATAATTTAGATGTAAGCTCATACGAGGAGATGAATACTTTGGCGGCAGAAGTGCCAATAGGATCAGATGGTGTTTGTTTGATTCCCTTTGGGAATGGAGCAGAACGCATGTTAAATAATAGGGAAGTTGGTACACGGCTGTTAAATATCAATTTAAATAATCATGGCAGGGGACACATTTGCAGAGCTGCTTTAGAGGGTATTGCATTTTCTTTTGTCTATGGGATGGAGATATTAAAATCTGACGGTATTGAGGCTAAAGTGATACGAGCTGGAAATGACAATTTGTTCCGTTCAGAACTATTTGCAAACACAGTCGCTACTTTAATAGATCAGGAAATTGAGATTTACAATACAACAGGTGCTATTGGTGCGGCAAGAGCAGCAGGTTTATACAAAGGAGGTACAGAAACTTTTGGAAAATGGATTGTTGAAAACGACCTTATTACAACATTTAAGCCAACAGCCGATAAAACCTTGTATTTGGAGGCTTATAAAAGATGGAAAGAAGAATTAGAGTTAGTAATAGAATCAAAAAAATAATAACATCATGGCAATTTTAGGAGACAAAGAATACTTTAAAGGTATTGAGACAATTAAATATGAGGGAAAAGAATCAGATAACCCCTTAGCTTTTAAATACTATAATCCCGATCAGGTTGTAGCGGGAAAAACCATGCGCGAGCATTTTAAATTTGCAATAGCTTATTGGCATACCTTCTGCGGACAAGGAAGTGATCCGTTTGGCCCAGGAACACAAAACTTTGCATGGGACCAGTCTTCAGATCCTATTCAGGCAGCAAAGGATAAAGCGGATGCTGCTTTTGAGTTTATTAGTAAAATGGGCTTCGATTATTTTTGTTTTCACGATTACGATTTGGTTCAGGAAGGAGCAACCTTTGCTGAATCTGAAAAAAGATTGGTCGCCATAACCGAGTATATCAAGCAAAAGAAAGCCAATTCAGGTATTAAGTTGTTGTGGGGAACAGCTAATTGCTTTTCCAATCCGCGTTATATGAATGGGGCTGCGACCAATCCAGATTTTAATGTGGTAGCTAGAGCAGGCGGACAGATAAAGCTGGCTTTGGACGCTACGATAGCATTAGATGGTGAAAACTATGTGTTTTGGGGTGGACGAGAAGGCTATATGTCCTTGCTTAATACCGATATGGGGCGTGAACTGGACCATATTGGGCAATTTTTGTCAATGGCGAGAGATTATGCCAGAGCACAAGGGTTTAAAGGGAATTTCTTTATAGAACCTAAACCAATGGAGCCCATGAAGCACCAATACGATTTCGATGCCGCTACAGCAATAGGGTTTTTGCACAAGTATGGGTTAGAAAAGGATTTTAAGATGAATATAGAAGTTAACCATGCTACGCTTGCACAGCATACCTTCCAGCATGAAATGCAAGTTGCGGCCAATGCCGGTATGTTAGGAAGTTTAGATGCTAACAGAGGCGATTACCAGAATGGTTGGGATACAGATCAGTTTCCTAACAACATTCAGGAAACTACAGAGGCCATGCTCGTATTCTTAAAGGCTGGCGGACTTCAGGGAGGCGGTATTAATTTCGATGCCAAAATAAGAAGGAATTCTACCGATATGGAAGATGTGTTCTATGCACATATCGGTGGTGCCGATACATTTGCCCGCGCCTTGCTAATTGCCGATAAGATTATTAGTTCCTCTCCTTACGAAGCATTAAGGGAAAAACGATATAGTTCGTTCGACACTGGTAAAGGAAAGGATTTTGAAGCTGGAAAATTGAATTTAAAAGATTTATATGAGATAGCGCAAGACAATGGTGAATTAACACTGCAAAGTGGCAAACAAGAATTGTTTGAAAATATAATTAGCCAATACATATAATATAAAGAAGGTATGGGTACTGTACTGGAAAGTTGGGACTGGGTAGTCTTAGGAATTTATTTTGTAGCCCTTATTGCTGTCGCAGTGTGGGTTGTTTTACAAAAAAACAAAAATACTGAAGATTATTTTTTGGCTGGTCGTAATGTGGGATGGTTTGTAATAGGAGCCTCCATATTTGCTTCCAACATTGGGTCGGAGCATGTTGTGGGTTTGGCAGGAACGGGGTTCGAATCCGGAACACCCATGGCCCATTACGAACTGCATGCGTGGATTGTATTGCTTTTGGGGTGGTTATTTTTGCCTTTTTATATCCGAAGTGGAGCCTTTACCATGCCCGAATTTCTAGAAAAAAGGTTCGATAGCCGATCCCGTTGGTTTTTGTCCCTTTTTTCTTTAGTAGGCTACGTGTTAACTAAAGTATCCGTTACCATTTATGCAGGCGGTATTGTTGTGTCCGAATTATTGGGGATCCCTTTTTGGTATGGAGCCATAGGGATTGTCATTTTTACAGGAGTTTATACCGTTATAGGGGGAATGAAAGCTGTGATCTATACTGAAACCCTACAAACCATAATTCTTATTTTGGGATCTGTAATTATTACTTATTTGGGACTCCAAGAGGTCGGTGGATGGAGACAACTTTCAAGCACTGTTACAAATGTTAGTCCCGAACATTTTAATATGTGGCGTCCAATGAGTGATCCCGATTTTCCTTGGACAGGCCTGTTATTTGGGGGGACTATCGTTGGTATTTGGTATTGGTGTACCGATCAATACATTGTACAGAGAACACTCGCTGCAAATAATATTAAGGTTGGTAGAAGAGGCGCTATTTTTGGAGCGTATTTAAAATTGCTTCCCATTTTTATTTTTTTGATACCGGGTATTATTGCTTTTGCTTTGAGCATTCAAAATCCTGATGTTTTTGGATTGGATAAGGCAGACCGGGCTTTTCCCATGCTTGTTAAGACTTTGTTGCCAATAGGTCTAAAAGGCTTGGTCGCTGGAGGATTAATGGCAGCTTTGATGAGTTCGCTAGCATCCGTGTTTAATTCGTGTTCAACCATTTTTACCATCGATATATATAAAAAGTTGAAGCCTAATAAGACAGAGAAGGAGTTGTTGAATATTGGCAAAGTAGCTACAACTGCAATCGTGTTTTTAGGGATATTGTGGATTCCAATTATGGAAAAGATAGGCGGTGGCGTTATGTACCAGTACCTTCAAAATGTACAGTCTTATATTGCGCCTCCAGTAACAGCCGTATTCCTATTGGGGATTATCTGGCGACGAACCAATTCCCAGGCCGCAATAACCACATTACTTACTGGACTTGGGTTGCTTATAATACGTTTGGCATCAGAGATATATTATCAACCACAAATAAATCATTTTAGAGAAACCGGAGAGCAGGTAGCGTCAGGGATCATGTATGGTTTTGCCACGATCAACTTTGCGCATATGGCAATCTTTATGTTTGTATTTTCAGTAGGGCTGTGTCTTTTAGTAAGCATAACAACCAATCCACCAAATTATGAGCGTATAAAAGGCTTGTCCTTTGGAACATTATCCCTCGAAGATAAGAGGCTGTCCAAAGACAGCTATAATAAAATTGATATAGTATTGTCTGTGTTATTGGTCATTATAGTCATAGGGATTTTGTCCTATTTTACTGGTTAAGGCTCGTTAAATAATATTGACAAGTATAATATAGTTATTAGAAATGCTTGTTTTGTATTTAGCATAATTAAGTTTAAGCACCCTCTAAAATGGGTGCTTTTTTGTTGTCAGTGCGTTGTATTGGCTAATAGTCTTGTAAAATTATGTCCCAAGAATTTTTTATCTTAGGGAAAGAAGTTGGTTTTAGTTTTGTAAATTAATTTATATTAGCACAGTCTTTTATTTCAAATATTTCCTGCAATTCTAAATTGTTCTATGCGGTCAAGAGATTTAAAGTTACTAGAAAAGCTTAAAAGTGGAGATGCTTCAGCGTTTAAGGAACTATTTGATCTGTATTATATGCCTTTAAGTGTTTATGCGTTAAAATTTTGTGGCTCGTTTTCGTTAGCAGAAGATATTGTACAAGAACTATTTGTTAAGTTGTGGGATGAAAAAACATTTATGAGTTTCAATAATGCTATTGGTCCCTATCTTTTTAAAGCGGTTAAGAACAATACCCTTCAAGCCTTAAAAAAGCGTTCCAGATATCGTTTTGAAGTGATCGACCAACAGTTAGATTTGTTAATAGAAGAAGAAATGCCAGATATGGCTACTGTTGAAAAAGAGAAAAAGAAACTATATAAAGAAATTGAGGCGCTTCCTGAAAAGAGCAAGGGTGTTTTTAAAGCGATTGTTCTACAAAACATGAAATATAAAGAAGCAGCAGAGCACTTAGGTGTTTCTGTAAACACAGTAAAAACACACTATTCGAGAGCTTTAAAGCAACTTCGTAATTCGTTAGACGCTATTGTTTTAGTTCTTCTGGTTTAAAAAAAATATATTTTTTTTCACCCATTTTTGGTCTTAAGCTATATATATAATATACAAGAGGTCAAATAATGAGCAAGGTCAACGATCATATTTTAAAGCTAATTGCAGCTTACACGGCAAACAACATAAGTAAAAGTCAACTTAATGATTTACAAAAATGGTTGCAGGAAGTACCTGAGAATAAGCAACTGTTTGCTGATTATCTACAATTGTATAAGAAATCACAGCGTATTGGTTTTATTGAACATATCGATATTGACAACGCATGGAAAAGCGTTGTGGAAAAACTCGAACGTCCTTTAGCGCCTAAAGCAAAGACAACTGGTTCTAAACTAAGATCATTAAGTGTAATGCGGGGTATATTTAAATATGCTGCGGTGGTTGTTTTTCTTCTCGGCATTGGATATTTGCTTCAAAAAGCGTATTTTAATAAGCCGTCTGAATCTGTTTTTCCAAGTGAAAACATCACGCTTCAATTAGAAGATGGTAGTATTGAGATTATAAAATTAAACACATCATCCAATATAGTTGATGCCAAAGGTAACATTATTGTATCCCAAAAAGGAAACCAATTAGTTTACACCAGTGAGACGGATAAAGATACTTTGGTGTATAATACACTAACCGTTCCCTACGGTAAGCGTTTTAAAATAATGTTATCTGATGGAACAAACGTAAACCTTAATGCTGGGACATCTCTTAAATACCCTGTAAAATTTATTAAAGGAGAAAACAGACAGGTATTTTTAGACGGTGAAGCCTATTTTGATGTAGCTAAAGATGCCAATCATCCATTTGTGGTTAATGCCAATGCAATTGATGTAAGAGTGTTAGGGACTCAGTTTAATGTATCCTCCTATCCAGAGGATGAAACCATTAGTACTGTTTTGGTAGAAGGAGCTGTAAGCGTACATAATAAGAAAGTGCCCTATAAACCAGAAACGGCTACATACTTAAAACCAGGGTTCAAAGCAGCCTGGGATAAAAAATACAATAGTATTTCTATTGATAAGGCCGATGTAGAAATGCATACTGCTTGGATTAGCGGTAAGATTATTTTTAGGCACATACCGTTTGATGATATTGTAAGAAAGCTTGAAAGACATTATAATGTGGTGATTAAAAATAACAATAAAGATTTAGGTAAAGATTTTATAACAGCCACTTTTGATATCGAGACTATCGAGCAAGTGTTTAAATACATTAATGAACTTCACCCCATCGATTACACAATAAAAAACAACCTAATAACAATTAACTAATCATTTAAAAAAACAAGTATTGCCAATGAAGTAAAACAACTCAAAAACAAACTAAAATAGTCACTAGTTTTTTATAAAAAAAAACGGAAGGTGGTTGCAACACCCTCCGCTTTATAACTAGTGATTAAATTAATTAACCACTTAATACATAACAAAAATATGAAAATGCGACTTAAGTTAAAGGAGTATAGCACTTCTTTAACGTTAAATTTTGATTTAAAAATGAAACTAACCACACTCTTTTTAATAGTTTCTTTATTTCAGCTGCAAGCTAATGAATCGTATGCGCAAAGAACAAAAATTACTTTAACCTTAGAAAATGTTAGGTTAGAGAATGTTTTGGATAAAATCGAATCCCTTACGGAGTTTAAATTTATATACAAAGATAGCGAGGTTGATTATCATAAAATAACCTCAATAAAAGTTCAAAAAGAACGCGTGTCATCTGTTTTAGACAAGCTATTCAAAAATTTGAATATCGTATATAAAGTTGTTGATAAGCAAATTATACTTAAATCTAAAAAAGAACTGTCCGTTCCAATAAATGAAGTGAACATAGAGGATGAGTTTGAAACCTTACCGCAAGGTGTTGATATAAAAGGAACTATAGTGGATTCGAATGGGCAACCATTACCTGGAGCTAATATTTTAGAAAAAGGGACAGCTAATGGTATGCAGTCTGATTTCGATGGGAATTTTTCTTTAACAGTAGCAAATAAAGATGCCATATTGGTAGTATCGTATGTTGGTTTTTTAACAAAAGAAATCATTGTAGGCGATCAAACCAACATAACTGTGACATTGGTTGAAAATGCTGCAGAATTGGCCGAAGTTGTTGTGGTTGGATTTGGAACACAGAAAAAGGCCAACGTAACAGGTGCTACTGGATCTGTTGATATGGAAGATGTTTTAGGAAACCGTCCGGTTACTAACCCTATTGCAGCAATTCAAGGAACTATTCCCGGTTTACAAATTACCACGAATTCAGGACAGCCAGGTGCTTCGGGATTAGGTATAAACATTAGGGGTACAACCTCTATTAACGGAGGAAGCCCTCTTGTTTTGTTGAATAACGTACCTGTATCCATAGAAGATATCAACCCACAGGATGTCCAATCCATTACCGTTTTAAAAGATGCATCGGCCACATCCATTTATGGAGCCAGAGCAGCTTTTGGCGTTATCTTGATAACAACAAAAACACCGGCTAGAGATCAACCGGTAAAATTTAACTATTCTTCCACTTTTAGTTTAGCATATCCAGAGGATATTCCAGATAAGGCGCCTACTTACGATTTTATAAATGCGCTAAATGATTGGGGAACCAATCCATTTTGGACCGGACAAGATATTCCTTCCTGGGTCGATTTTTTAGAAGAATATAGAGCAAATCCAAGTGCTTACCCTGAGGGCTATGCCGAATTAGATGGCTTAAGATATCCCTTAGCTGATACCGACCTTATAGGCGAATGGATTGATGACTTAGGGTTGACCCAAATTCATAACTTTAACTTTAGTGGAGGTGGTAAAAATTCGAGTTACCGTGTTTCTGCAGGTTATAGTGATGAAGATGGTATTATTGTTACAAGAAATGATAGTTATAGAAAATACAATATAAATGCAGCATTAACAAGTAACTTAACGGCAAAGTTAACATCTACAACCAATATCATTTATCGCTATAGTACACAAAGAACACCTCTGGGGAGTTATAGTAACTCTATCAGTTTTAACCCGTATTCACCGGCGAAAGGAAACTTTGTATTTGATGATGGTACCGAGGTGCCCTACGACACTCCAGCCAATAGAGAACTACTTAAAGTAGCCCCTAAAATTTTGAATGATAATATTCGATTTTTTCAAAAGTTGGATTATAACCTGGTAAAAGGCCTAAACCTTGTAGGTGAGTATACCTTCGAAAAAAGAAATTTTACAAGAACTACCAGTGACAATCAAATTTTAACTGTAAATCCAGAGCGGTTTGTGTTAAATGCAGTAGATCCGGTCAATACCTTTTTTAGAAAGGAAAATACGCAGACAGAATATAATGCTTTAAACTTGTATGGAAAATATACAATTGATATAAACAAGCATAACTTTAGTGTGCTTGCAGGTATAAACAATGAGGAAAGTAGTTTTGAGAGCTTTGATGCACAAAGAAATGGCCTCATTAATGTAGACCTACCTTCACTTTCTGGGGCTACAGGTGCTCAAACGACCGATGATTCTTATGGAGAGTGGTCTGTATTGGGGTACTTTGGTAGATTAAATTATAATTTTGATGAAAAATACTTTTTAGAAGTAAGCGGACGTTATGATGGTTCGTCAAGATTCCCTGATGGTAATCGTTTTGGGTTTTTTCCATCGTTCTCGGCCGGTTGGCACTTAGGACGTGAATCCTTTATGGAATCTATAGATTTCTTGTCTAGTCTTAAGCTAAGAGGTTCTTGGGGAGAAATTGGAAACCAAAACACCTCATCTTTATATCCCGCAGTGCCAGGTTTAGGGATAACCGATTATGGAGAAACAGGAACGGTTAATTGGTTAAATGAAGATACAGGTTCGAGGTATTCTACTTTATCACTACCAAATTTAGTAAGTTCCTCTTTTACTTGGGAAACGGTACAAACATTAAATTTAGGGTTCGATGCTGCCTTTTTTAAGAGTAGGTTGTCAACTTCTTTCGATTGGTTTAAAAGAAAAACTTTAGACATGTTAGCTCCGGGAGCAGAACTTCCAGCTATTTTAGGAGCTGATGCCCCTTTGGAAAATGTGGCCGATCTGGAATCTACGGGATGGGAGTTGGCGTTGACCTGGAATGATAAGATAGGAGATTTTAAATATACTATAGGTGCAACCTTGTATGATTATCAGTCTAAAATAACCAAGTTCGACAATCCTGCTGGTTTATTGAGTCAGTATTATGTTGGAGAAAAACTAGGTAATATTTGGGGGTACACGACCGATGGTTATTATACAGTTGACGATTTTGAACCGGGAACTTTGAACGAGGATCCTTCAAGCCCTAATTATTTAACAGGAGGTACCTTAAAAGATGGCATACCACATTGGGAAGGACGTAATCAGAATCCGGGAGATATTAAATTTGTGGATTTTGATGGCGATGGCATTATAACAGATGGTAACAATACACTTGAAAATCCTGGGGATAGGAAGGTAATAGGAAACAATACCAGGCGCTACCAATATGGCTTTTTTGGAAACTTTAGTTACAAGAATTTTGATTTTTCATTCTTGGCAAATGGCGTAGGCAAAAGAGATATCTATTTAAATAACCGTGTGCGTTTTCCTTATTTGGATGAGTTTTCTGTTGTGTATAAGTCACAATTAGACTATTGGACGCCCGACAATCAAGACGCCTTTTTTCCAAGAAACTATCCACTTGGAGGTGTTAACTACGGCGTAAGTAGAAGCACGCAAACCAAGTACATGTTAAATGGTGCTTATTTGCGAATAAAGAACTTAACTTTAGGTTACTCTATTCCTAAAGCTATCTTAAAGAAAAACAAAATCGATAAGTTACGTATATATGTAGCCGGAGAAAACCTGTTTAGTTTTAACGATTACCCCGATGGTATTAATACCGAATTGATTACGCGAGGGAGCGGTGCTATATATCCGTTTCTTAAGAGCTATTCTGTTGGTTTAAACTTAACTTTTTAATTATAAAGCGATGAAAAATATACATATTACAATAGCAATTTTGTTACTACTTATATGTAGTAGTTGTAGTGAAAGTTTTCTCGAAAAGCTTCCTAAAGATCAGTTAACGGTTGCAACAACGTTTACTACCAATGCTAATTTTGAAACCTATGCTTGGTCTCTGTACGCAAATATTTTGCCCGGTTATTGGGATTTAGCACCTATTACTAGAGAAATGGGAAGTGATTTAATGGTCAATAACGCAGGATCTGTAGGACATGAATTATTGTGGCAGCGTAAAACGGTGCCTTCATCTTCTGGTTTGTGGAATGATTCGTATGTTAACATTAGACGGGCAAACCTAATGCTTGATAATATTGAAAATAGCCAGTTAACAGACAGCGAGAAAGATCATTGGAGAGGTGTAGGACTGTTCTTTAGAGCCTATGTGTACGTGGAACTCATTGCTAATTACGGAGAAGTGCCGTGGGTTGATAGAGCATTAACAGAAGCCGATGAAGAATTGTTTGGCCCCAAGACACCAAGAGATCAATTGGCACAAAATATACTTAGCGACCTTACAGAGGCTGAGAGCTTAATTAGTCCGAGTGGCAATGGGGATAATACGGTAAATACCGATGTCGTTAGAGCATTGATCTCCAGATTTGGACTCTACGAAGGTACCTGGAGAAAGTATCATGGATTGGGAGGTGAAAACACTTATTTACAAGCCAGTGTAGATGCTGGGGCTAAACTTATTGAAGCACACCCAGATTTACATCCTAGTTATGATGAAGTGTTTAACAGTGAAAGTTTGGCTGATGTAAATGGAATTTTGCTTTACAAAGCTTATGAGTTTGGTATCTTAAATGGTAGATGGTCTCATTTCAACAGAAGTTCCATAGGGCACAGAGATCTTACTAAAAAGGCGGTAGATCAGTATTTGTGTTTGGATGGGCAAACCATCCACACAAGTCCACTTTTTGATGGTGAACAAGATGCCTACGATGAGTTTAGAAATAGAGACCATAGGTTATATTTCAATACACCGCCTCCATTTAGAGTGGATACGGGGGGTAAAAATCAATTGACATGGGAATACGACAGTGATCCAAAAAGTAGAGAATACATAGATTTAATGGCTACGTTAAGTGATGATGAGCATAAAACATTGCCAACGATTAACTGGCGTGGACTTGTTGTTCGAACTTCGCCACACTTTAGGAAGTTTAATGAAGGACATGGGTTTAATGTAACCTATACAGGCTATGCCTTTTACAAATTTTCCAATAAAATTAGTCGTTTGCAGAGTAGAGATTCGCATGATGCCCCTACTTTTAGGATGGGTGAGGTTTTCTTGAATTATGCAGAAGCTATGTACGAACTTGGACAATTTACTCAAGAGGTAGCCGATAAGACAATTAATAAATTAAGAGCTAGGGGAGCCGTAGCGCCACTAGATTTGGCTAACATTCCTAATGATCCTACACGAGATGCCGATGTAGCTCCTGAACTATGGGAAATAAGAAGAGAACGAGGTGTAGAGTTTTTAGCAGAAGGATTAGGCAGGGTTTTCGATATTAAGCGATGGAAAAAGTTGGTTGAATATGGTGATGATGAAAAGTTGGGAAGATGGGTTAACAATGCAGATTATGGTAATAAACTGCCAATTCAAGGAGGAGTGGCCGAAGGCTATGTATCACCTTGGGGCGTGCCTCCTGGAGTTCCAGAGCACTATTATTTAGAGCCTATACCATCCGATCAAATAGTTTTAAACCCAGAATTGGTGCAAAATACAGGCTGGGAATAAGGTTGGTTGTTAATAATAAAGAGGGATGTTTTATTAAAGAACATCTCTCTTATTTTTTGGTACATAAGCGGTATTACTCGTATACTTGTAATTTTAAAAGATAACCGAAATACATATTTTATGAAATTTAAGCACAGCATTTATTTTTTAATGATTTTGTCTGTAATGTCTTGTAATTCCGAAAAGAAGACAGCAAAAGCGACTCAGGCTAAACCAAACATCATTTACATTTTGGCGGACGATTTGGGCTATGCCGAAGTTGGTGCTTATGGTCAGGAAAAAATAGAAACTCCTAATATCGATTTATTAGCAAAAAATGGTATGCTTTTTACGCAGCATTATACAGGTGCGCCCGTTTGTGCACCGGCAAGGTCGTCGTTACTTACAGGTACCCATATGGGGCATTCTTATATTAGAGGGAATGACGAATGGCAACGCGGCGAACCCGGTGATGTGTGGAACTATCGTAAAGTGGCAGCCGATTCTACTCTGGAAGGACAGCGTCCGTTACCATCCAACACGATTACCATTGCCAAATTGTTAAAGCAATCAGGGTATACTACCGGCATGTTTGGTAAATGGGGACTGGGAGCACCACATACCCAATCCATACCCACTACTATGGGGTTTGATTACTTTTTCGGTTACAACTGTCAACGTCAGGCGCATACCTATACACCTTTGCATTTATACGAAAATGAAAAGCGTTTCCATTTAGCCAATGATACTGTGGCTCCTAATACGAAAATAGACAAGGATGCCGATCCGAATGCTGTAGAAAGCTATGCCAAATATACACAGCCATTTTATGCGCCCGATGTGTCCTACGAAAAAATGATTGGCTTTGTCGATTCGGTAAAGGAAGAAGATCCCTTCTTTATTTATTGGGCGTCACCTATCCCGCACATGCCGTTACAAGCACCTAAGCGCTGGGTAGATTATTATATTAAAAAGTTTGGAGAGGAACCACCTTATGTGGGCAATAAAGGCTATTTTCCTAACCGCTTTCCAAAAGCGACGTATGCTGCTATGGTGTCTTATTTGGATGAGAATATAGGGAAGCTAATAGCACATTTAAAAGCAACAGGAAAGTACGATAACACCCTTATCATTTTTACTTCCGATAATGGCCCGACCTATAATGGTGGAACAGATTCTCCTTGGTTTGATAGTGCCAAGCCGTTTAGAAGTGAGTATGGCCGTGGTAAAGGCTTTGTGTACGAGGGGGGGATTCGTGTACCGATGATCGCATCATGGCCCAGTAAGGTTAAAGCAGGCACTACCACCGATCATATTTCTGCCTTTTGGGATGTCATGCCTACACTGTGTGATGTAGCTCAAATTAAATCACCAGATACTACAGATGGTATTAGTTTTTACGACACCCTTGTCCAGAATAATGATCAAAAGGAACATGATTACCTGTATTGGGAATTTCCGGAATATAGTGGACAAGTTGCTGTTAGAATGGGGAAATGGAAGCTAGTTTGGAAAGATATAAAGAAAGGCAATACAAAAGTAGAACTGTATGATTTGGATGCAGATATTGCTGAACAGAATGACATAGCAGAGGCACATCCAGAGATTATTGAACAACTATACACTATTATAAAAAAGGAGCATAGAACCCCTGAGATCGATAAGTTTAAAATTGAAGCTTTAGAGGCATTGGTAGGGAATAATGAAAGTATTTCTTCAGAATAGTATTGGTAATGTGTTTAATCAAAAACAGATTAATGAGAGAACGAGTGTAAGGAGTGGTTGCACACGTTCTTAATTTTATAATTACAATAAAATCAATCAATTACTAAAATTTAAACGTGTGAAAAAACGTATAAGATTAATAAGTAGCATACTCAGTCTGTTTTTAATTAGTGCTTGCAATACAGTATCTAAAAAGGTATCTGATCCAGAAGTAGAAAAGCCGAACATCCTTTTTGTCGTAATTGATGATTTGGGTTGGAGCGATCTGGGTTTTATGGGGAATCCAATGTATCAAACACCAAATTTAGATAGGCTAGCAACCGAGAGTGTCGTATTTACCAATGCTTATGCGCCAGCTGCTAATTGTGCGCCAAGTAGAGCCTGTGTTATGACCGGACTAAATACCCCTAGACATGGCATTTATACCGTTAGTCCTTCAACACGGGGAAAGTCAAAAGATAGAAAGTTAATACCAACGCCCAATACAGACGATTTGGGTGAAGATTTTACGACTATAGCTGAGGTTTTAAAAAAGCATGGCTATATAAATGCTTCTGTTGGGAAATGGCACTTAAGTGACGATCCAAAAACACAGGGATTCGATGTAAATATTGGAGGCACCCATCAAGGACATCCAAAATCGTATTTCAGTCCCTATAGGAATAAAGCACTTACAGATGGTGAAAAAGGAGAGTATCTAACCGAAAGACTTACAATTGAGGCAATACAATTTATGGAAAGTAATAAGGAAAAACCGTTTTTCCTTTATTTGCCTTATTATACCGTACACACGCCCTTACAAGGAAAAAAGAATCTTATTGATAAATACAAAAAGATTGTTAATGCAGATAATCGCTTTAATGCTACATATGGCGCCATGGTAGAGGCGATGGATGAAAATATTGGAAGGTTGCTGGCTAGCTTAGAAGCTAATAATTTAACCGATAACACCTTGGTTATTTTTACTTCAGATAATGGAGGATTGGCAAGTGTATCATCACAATTTCCTTTGCGTGCAGGTAAAGGTTCCTATTATGAAGGCGGCATTAGGGTGCCTTTTATGGTAAAGTGGCCCAAAAAAATTAAAACGCCCAGAAAAACAGATATTCCAATTTCGGGAATGGATGTTTTTCCAACCTTGTTGGATGTTGTGAAAAGTAAAGAAGATTTAGAGTTGGATGGCGCATCTTTATACCCTTTGTTAACAGAAAATAAAGCATTAGCAGAGCGTAGTTTGGTATGGCATTTCCCAATTTATTTACAATCTGTAAATCCAGAAAAAGACCAGGCGGGGGATTCGTTGTTTAGAACACGACCAGGTAGTGTGATTAGAAAGGGAAAATGGAAATTGCATGAATATTTTGAAGATGGCGCATTAGAGTTATATAATTTGGAAACAGACCTTGGAGAGCAGCATGATTTGTCTGAAGTAAATCCGGATAAAGTAAAGGAGTTACATGAAGCGTTAAAAGCATGGCGGGTAAAAATGAAGGCACCTGTTCCTACCGAATTAAATCCAGATTACGAACCTCTTGCTGTCAAATAGAGTCAAGTATAATATTTAAAGCAAAGCGCGGGTTTTTACTAAAATTCTGCGCTTTGTTTATAAATTAACTAAGTTAGATTAATAACCGAGGCAGTTTTATAGCTTGTTTATATGTTAGTCAGTGATAATTAACTTGATGAGAGTGGCCTTGTTTAGCAAACAAAGGTAGTGTTCTAATGATATTAGATTTGTTGTGTTTATTTCTTGAATAACTTGACATTTATAATCTCTGAAATTAATTTGCCCTTATTGGTAATACCTTCAATAAATAGTTTTACTGTTTCTTGTTCCAAATTTGGGAAGGCAATCTGTAGTTCCCCTTTTTCATTGAGGTGGTTTTCCGGCAGCCAATCTATAACACCATATTCTTGGAAAAAATCATCATGATAGCTAGGGTACTTTGGTTTGTAAAATGTCTTTTCAAGTTCAAAGGCTATTGGAGGCATAAACTTAGTAGAGCGCTTACGTATATCTTTAATGGTAACGCTTCTGGGATCTCTTAAATATATTTTCACGAACCCTTGTACAGTTTCCGTGTCACCAAAATGGGGAAATTCCATTTTTGTTCTATTAGTTATAACATAGTCGAACTCATTCAAAGGTAGGTGGTATAAGTTTAAAAGTTGATCATCGTAACTTCTAACTCTATTGTCATTAATATAAAATGCTGGAGGCTTTTGTGAAATTGCATTAAATATTCTTCCATTCTTACTCGGAAAACCTCTAGCTTGTATATAACTTAAAAAAGTTGGGTATTTATTACGCCCTTCACTAAAAAAATCAACTTTGCCTTGAACGATTCTTTTTATCTTCGTTTCCCTCTCTGTTTCCTTCTTCCCATAAACTACAACTTCATCTAACCTTTGGGTATTCGATAATAGACTATTGCCAAAACGCTTCACTTGTGTTATGGGCTGTTGTACGATGTTATATTCTTTAGGGTCTAATTCAAGAAAATCTTCATTTATACTAATGATTGTATTCGGATAATACGCTAACTTCACATCTGCACTAATTAAATGCCCCGCATTTTGCACCTTACTCACTTTTATGGAATTTCCTTTTAATGGATATTTTTCGGTTATGATACCCCCTTTTTCCTCTTTTGAAAATGTCAAAAACTCCGGCGCGGAGTCATTAATGGGATGCACCCAAAACTTCTGGTCCTTTTGCTTTTCTGCCACCACCTTAATACTGATGCCCCTGTCAAAACTATACTCCAGTTTGGGCGGATCGTTAAATATATCGTCCCAACTGTAGGCACTCCAGCCCTGGGTGAGCAGCAGGTTGTCGAGATCGTACTGCTTCTTCTTATCGATGTCTGTAAAATAATATTGGGCATCCTCAATATACCCCCTAACATAGGGCTGTAGGTAGGCCTGTGACACAATATTATGGTGCGCCCCGTAACTTTTTGTATCCGCTGGCAATACCGATACACTGAAGTTATTGAACTTGCTTGTGTCTATATTTTTGTACAACAATGTTACTGTTGCAGTGTCTTTTGCTTGGGTAGCTTTTGATTCGGCTTCTGATGTTTGTATATCGATGCCCTCATAGTTAAAGTACAGTCGCTCCAACAGGGGACGGTTTCCTTGGTCGAACAGGGTAAAGATATTGATGCCCGTAAACAGTGCTTTCTTGTTGAATACTTTAATGGGTTTTCGTCCCTTAGAAAAGGTTATCGGTACACTTTCAATCTCGTGGCCGTTATGTATGGCCAAAGTGTAGGTATCGTCCTTTATCGATTCATAGGTTGCGTTGTTCGCTTTGAATTCCAGTGCTATTTGCCCTTTCGTATCGGTAAGCTTCAGGTTGATGCCCTTTGGTTCTGCGGCTTTTACTGGAATTTTAAAGAGGTTGTCCTTTTGGGCTATTTCAATATGATAGCTTTCTCCAAGTTTGGGCATCATTAAAAACCTGCCTATACCCAGGTGATTTACTCTAAAAACAGCAACGGTTTCATTAGTATCGTTCTTTAATTCGCCTACTACGTGCCCAATACCAAAACCCAAACTGTCCTTGACGATAACCCCCATTACATTGGGGATGCCCGATACCAAGTGCCCGCCCTCGGGCAAGAGCTGTACATCCGGTTTTGTTCCCCTTTTTTGAAATTTGACAACGGATTCCCTTTCAGGGTCAATTACCCGTATCTGCTGTGCAAAGTGGTTATGCTCCCTAAAGTTGCACATATAGTTGGTATAGGCCTTGACGGTATAGTAGCCCGAGGTTAACAGGCTGTCTATTGCCATGGTACCACTGGCTATGCCATTGTCCACTTTGAGCAGTTGTTGCTTGATAACACTATCATTCTTGTCCGTGATTAGGCAATAAAGGTTTCTGGTGGCATGTGAAAGTCGTTTGCTTGCCTTATCCGAAATATAGGCTGTAAAGCCCAAGTCTTCACCTTTTATTAATGTGGTTTTGTTTAAATGGAGATATGCGATCTCTCTGGGAAGTTGGGCATAGGTTTGGTAGCTATTATTAAACGAAGGTGCTTGCGAATTCGATTTCGATGCAAAAAGACTTAAAAAAATAGCGAAAAGAAACCTTTTGTCAATATTTTTAATAAAAACAAGCATTATGGAATTACTTTTAAAATAGTAAGAAGCATTTGTCTCTTGTAAGGAAAATAACGCTATTACTTCTTATTAAATTACATTAATATTAATATCAAGCATTGGTAGGATATTCCAGATGTCTTTCGGGGCTTTTAAAGTTCCATTTTAATGCAGCCAAACCGCCACCAATTGTAGCCATAAGGACAAAAAAGTAAAACAAATTATTCCAACCGAAGGCTTCGTTAATAGCTACAACAATGAAACCAGAAAACATTTGTCCTATAGATCCCATACCGTTAATGATTCCAGCGGCCATTCCTGCACCTTTTTTGCCGCCTACGTCCATAGAACCCGCAGTACAGATCAGCGAATCTGGTCCGTAGGTTGCCATGCCTATTAATGCAATACTCAAGATAGTGCCAAATTTGCCAAATGTAACCAGATAGGGGTGTAGAAGACAAACGCTAGCTAAACCTAGCATCATCAAGGATACTGTGCTAAAACGTTTCGAATTAAAAATCTTATCGGATGTGTATCCAGCCAAAATAACCCCAAAAAAGCCTATTAATTCATATACAGATGAAATATATCCCGCTTCATTAGGGTCGTATTGCAAAGACCTCTCCAAGTAAATAGGTAGCCAGAATAAAAAGGAGTACCGTGTCATTTTTAAGATCATATAACAACTGGAATAAATCCAGAGCGCTTTGTTGGTAATTAACAATTTTAATATTTTAAGCTTTTCAGCCTTTGCAGATCCTCCCGTTTGAAAGTTGTATTTGTCTTCTACTATAATTGGAATATTGGTTTCTTTTGGATCATTTCTAGTGAAAAGTAAATACAGAAAAGCAATTAATAATAGAATAGCTGATGGGAAAAAGAACCCCCTTTTCCAACCCAGTTCAGACATGAAATCCATATCGAATGCTGCATAGGTAGCAAAAACAGTTGCTAAAAAACCACCAGTAACATAACAGGTAGACCACCAGGACATAACAATACCGCGTTCGTTGGTTCTAAACCATGGTGTCATATTTTTTATTAAGCCGCTCCAGCCAGTAGATTGACCATAGCCGTTTAAACCAATTAAGAATACAACAATAGCTACAGAGAATGTCATGCCTAAGAAAAAGTTGCCTATAGCAGCCAAAAAGAGCCCTATGGATACAACTTTTCGAGGGCCAAAAGTATCGGATAGATAACCGTTTAAAAATTGTCCGATCGTGTAAATTAAGCTATATATAAATATAATACTAGCATAATTTGAATTGTTCAATTCGAGATCGGCAGCCATGGAACTCCATGTTACAGACAGGTTTTTTCTGCCAAAATAAAAACCGGCATAAGCAATCCATGTAAGGAAAAAAATACGTTTTCTCCAATACTTTTGTTCTTTAGTTAGGCTCATTTATTATTTAGTTAAAGGTTAAATCCCTGTAATTTCATTGTAGTTATTTTAGGTTCTGTAAATTTTCCCTACATTAAAGTTGTTTGGTTATTGGTTATTAGTTAATGGTTGATGGTTATTGGTTGATGGTTATTGGTTAATGGTTAATGGTTATTGGTGAAGAACTATTAACTTTTAACAATTAACAAAAGCCACCCGTGCCGTTCGGGCGGATAATTTTTTGTGTATTAGGACCTATGGATTTTCAAGCATAGTGGTTCAGTTAATAGGGATACTTTTGAATCATGTACATTTTGAGCATGGAAGCGGTTTCGTTGTAAATGTTTTGGACGGCATGAGGTATGGAGCCATCAAAAAACAAGGTGTCACCAGCTTCCAGCACAATGACTTCATCGTTAATGATATAATTTAGTTTTCCTTGAATGACATAAATAATTTCTTTAGCATCGGTCGAAATGGGTTCTCTGTACACATCCTTTTTTACATTAACAATATAAGTCCTTAAATTACTTTCCGATATATTGTCTGAAAACAAGAAGGTATATTCCAGTCCAACAGAATCTTCGCGATCCTCAATTGTTCCTTCTCCTTTCCTAATTAAAATATAGGGTGCGGTATTGTTAGAAGTTAGATTTAATTCTGATAAATCAATTTCTAATGACTGCATTATTTTAAGTAAAACGGGAAGTGAAGGCGTGGTTCTGAAATTTTCAATTTTTGAAATTAAGCCAATGCTAACATCACTCATTTCAGCAACTTGCTTTAAACTTAAGTTTTTGTTTACTCTTATTCTTTTTAATTGTTTTCCGAGGTTTACTAATATATCTTCCAAAATTTAAGGTTTTAATTATTGTATAAATTTTATCTCTACAAGATAAGATTTTAATACTTTTAAAAAAGCCTCAATGTCCTTATAATCTATTTGTCCGATATTGGAAATTCTAAAGGTATCGTAGTTGTTTACTTTTCCAGGGTATATCGTAAAACCCCTTTCAAAAAAGTAGTCGTGCATAGCGTTAAAATCATAAGCATCTGTATTGGGTTCTATAATGGATGTAATAATTTTAGAATGGTATTTTTTGTCTATCAGGTATTCTAGGCCAAGTGATTCTAAACCAGAAATTAATGTTTCCCAAGACTTACTATAGCGAGCATAACGTCCTTCTATGGTTTCTTCCTGTGTTTCAATAATAGCTTGTTTTAGCGCATAAAATGTTTGAACAGGAGGTGTAAATCGTGTTTGGTGTGTTTTTTCGAAATAGGCGTATTGTGCGTACAGGTTAAGGTATAGATTTCGCATAGGAATGGAAGCGGTTGATTCTAGCACCTTTTTGTTACAAATTGCAAAACCAATACCAGCCATACCCTGTATGTTTTTATTGGAGCTTGCAGCCAGATAATCAATGTGCATGGTTTCCATATCTACAGGAATAGCGGCAAAGCCACTCATGGAATCTACTATAAAGCTAATGTTATGTTGTTTACAAATTTCACCAACAGCCGTAATATCATTTAGTAAACCAGTGGTAGTTTCATGGTGAATCATGGCCAAATGGGTGAGGCCATTGGTGTTTTTAATTAAAGACTCAAGGGCATTTAGGTCTATAGGCTCTATGGACGACGATTCGAAAGCAACGGTTTCAATTTTGTAAACCTCTGTTATTTGTCGCATACGTTTACCGTAAGCACCATTATCTATAATTAAGATTTTGCCATTCTCGGGGATTACAGAGCTTAAGATAGCTTCTACTGTTGCTGTTCCAGAACCTCCAAAAAGTACAGTGGCATAATCTGCTGTATTGCCTACAAATTTTGTGATTTCTGTCGAACAGAATTCCATGAGATCTCCAAATTCTTGTTCGCGTGGACAGATGTCTGATACTGCTTGTGCCCATTTAACAGTATCTGTTGTTGTTGCTGGACCAGGGTTCAATAGTATATTTCGTGTAATTGGTTTCATAGGTTTGTTTTTGATATTAAAGCTCTCAAGTAGCATCCGTATATTCATATATTTGATGAGATGAGCATTTACGGATGTTTTATTAGGAGTGCGTTATTTTAATAATTTAATGGTTTTAACTAATTGCGAAAAGTGCTTAATTCAATTGCTATATCGGTCACAGGTATTTAGTAATTACTTGTGACCGATAGTATATGGATGACTAGGCAATATCCCATGGGAGTGAATATGTTTTTATGTAAGTATAGCCTTTCATGGCTTCTATAACGCCTTCTTTGTAACCTAATCCAGAATCTTTAACACCTCCAAATGGTGTCCATTCCAACCTGTAACTAGGTGCTTCGTTAACATTTACTGTGCCAGTATCCAGTTCGGTTATAACCCGTTGTATGGAAGGCCAATGATTGCTTACTACACCTCCAGATAATCCATACGGTGTGTCGTTGGCTATTTCGATGGCTTCATCTAAGGTTGAAAAGCGGATAATAGGCGCTACCGGTCCAAAGGTTTCTTTAGCAACTACTTCATGGTCATTTTTAATGTGGTCTAATACTGTTGGAGCAAACAAAGCACCTTCCCGTTTATTTCCAGCTAGGCAAACCGCTCCATTTTTTATGGCATCTTGCACACGTCGTTCCATTTCAATAGCAGCTTCTTCGGTAATAACCGTTCCCATGTCGTTGGTTTCGTCATATGGGTTGCCATATTTAATGGTTTTTACGCGTTCGGCTAGTTTGGCAGCATAAGCATCGGCAATGCTTTCGTGTACCAATATTCTTCGAATAGCAGTACAGCGTTGGGCGGAGTTTTTAAAGGTTCCTGCCATGGTAACTTCAACAGCTTCGTCAATATCGGCATCATCCAAAACAAGTAAGGCAGAACTGCCACCAAGTTCAAGGACAAGCTTTTTATAACCAGCTTTCGAAGCTATTATTTTTCCAATTTTGCTGCCTCCAGTAAACGAAACCATAGTAATATCTGGGTGTACCGTCATCATTTCTGAAGTTGCTTGAATATCTTTCCCGTTAATACAGTTGAGCATGTTTGCAGGTAAGCCACAATCTAAAGCCAATTGCGCAAAGTAATAGGCAGAAAGCGGTGTTCTTTCAGATGGTTTTAAAACTACGGTGTTATTGGTAGCAATCGCAGGGGCAATTTTATGTACCACTTGATTCATTGGGTGGTTAAAAGGCGTGATAGCACTTATCAAACCTAAAGGTACGCGCGTCGTGTAGATGCGTCGTGGTTTTCCATTTTTGGAAACATCACAAGGAAATACTTGGGAGTCATCGTCTAGGGTTTTCATGGCAGAAAAGCGTAAAACATCAGAAACACGGCTAGCTTCGTAACGCGTGTCTTTTAAACATAATCCCGTTTCATCTGTTATCATTTGACTCACTTCATCAACACGTTTTTCAAGGGCATCAGCAATTTTATTTAAAATTTCATAACGTTCATAACGTGTTAAATTTATTTTAGTGTTTTTAGTGTCCTTTAAAACTTGATCCAAGGTATCAGTGTTTATAGAAGCCACCCTGCCTACTAGTTTTTTAGTATAAGGATTGTGCACCTCTATCCATTCTCCAGTACTAACTTGTTTACCATTTATAATAGCACCAAACTCAATGATTCCATCGCTATTTTTATGACCTTCTTTTTCTAAAATTCCAACTTGTTCATTCATCTGTTTATTTTTTATTGTTCTTTATTGGTCAGATGTAATTCGCCATGAAGCATTTTGGATTGGGATCCAGAATTGTTATGGCTCATTTCATAATTTTGCATTTAATAGTTTTTGTTTTACTCCAGTTTAAAATCCGTTAGAAAGGAAATGGAATAGATCAAAGTTTCTACACGTTCCAGATGCTAATTTTTCGGCGTAGGTATCGTTTAATTTTTTGTTGAAAATCATAGGCACTACCTGGCAGTGTTCACTACCGTGGGAACGTAAACCTTCTTTTACTTTGTCAAGATCGTGCCATTCCGGTGTTCTTCCTATGGTTGTAGCGGCATCAGATAACACGACTAAGTCTCCAATTCTATCTGAAGGTAATTCGAAAGCTTCGACAGCTTCTACATTGGTTAAAACTTTTTCAATGCCATCTAAGCTTAATAAGTAAGTCTTGGCGGCTTCTAATTGTGATTTGTCATCAAGATATAGTGTTCCATAACCTCCCAAAGCACCATGATGTACAACGTAAGGATCGGTAATAGGTAGGATAACACGGGTTTTAATACCTTGTTCGTTTAATAATTTTTCTATGAACTGTACTTTAGGGGAACCATCGGCATTGGTTTTTGCTTCCATACCGTGGTCGGCAGTTACACCAACAATAGCACCTAATTTATCAAGCTCTCCCAGCCAATGATCAATTTTTGCTAAAAAGTCGTTAGCACCTTCGCTTCCCGGGGCATATTTATGTTGAACAAAATCGGTAGTCGTTAAGTACATAACATCATAGTGATCGCGTTGTAAAAGTTTAGCGCCTGCCTCTATACAATAAACGGATATGTAAGGATCGTATATACCAGGTCTTTCTTTACCCATTAAATCACTTTCAACATTTTCAATGCCGTTTTCTTCTAAAGTCGCTTGATCTGCAAATTCAGCGGAAAAACAAATGCCATCTAAATTATGGGCTAGCATTTTTCTTAATTTGTCTTTTGCGGTAACGACAGCAACTTTACGACCGTTATGGCTTAGCTCTGATAAGATAGTTGGAACTTTTAAGTATTTCGGATCGTTCATCATGACTTCTTCCTGTAATTCCGTATCCCAATAAAAATTGCCACAAATGCCGTTTACTTTTGGAGGTACACCAGTAGTGATAGCCATGTTGTTAGGGTTTGTAAACGAAGGGATAACACTTTTCACCAATCCCATCGAGCCTTCTTTAATAAAACGCTGTAAGTTTGGCATAACATCTTTTGCCTTTTCGTAATAGGGGTATGACGTACCGTCCATACATATGCCTATAATCGTCTTCTTTTGTTTTGGATACTCTCTGTTGTTAATTTTCATTGTGTATTTTGTAATAGTTATCTTTAAAATTTTAACAAATGTAAAATAATTTTACAATTAATATAATATTTGAGAATAAAAATTGACATATATTATAATTTTTTAACATTAATATCTTTATATTTGTGAAGAACAGTAAATGATGTAAAGAGAGTAATTCAATGTTACCGAAAGTTTACTATTAGGTTAAACGTTTTACCATTATGAAAAAACATTGTAGTTTAAGTTAAATTTGAATTTGTTTTAAATCATAGTAAAAAGGTTAGGGTTAAATCAAAATATTTTATTGATGGGAAAAAAAGTTGTTGTAATAGGTGGTGGTACCATTGGGGCTGGAGTAGCATATTATGTTAGTAAAATGGGGAATGCTGAAGTAACATTGGTAGATCGCGATTACATTGGCAGTGGCAATACGGCAGCAGCAGCATCGTTAGTAACTTTAGCCAGAACAAAAAAACCAATTATTCCTTTGGTTATGGAAACCATGTTGGCTATAGGGGAGATGGAAGCTTTGTTGGGAGAACCTTCTGGTGTTATGAAGGTGGGGAGTATTCATGTGGTAGCATCCGATACTTCTGAAAAAAGTGTTAGGAATCTTATGGAAATAGCTAAAGAGTTTGGATTGGAACATGAATGGATTACTGCTGAAGATATTAAGAAACGGTTGCCTTGGATCGACATTTCTGAAGTTAGAGGTGGCGCTTTTATGAAAGATGATTGTTATATGGAATCGACCGTTTTAGCTAATAACTTTGCTAAAGCCGCTAAATTATGTGGCGCGACTATTAAGCAGTATACGAATGTAGAAGAAATTTTATGTAAACAAGGAAGCGTAACAGGGGTGAAGACAAATAAGGGGGTGATTGATTGCGATGTTGTAGTCGATGCAGCAGGAGCTTGGAGTAATATGCTGTCTATGCAAGTGAATGAGGCTATTCCCATGGCACCGGTAAGAAGTATTTATTGGATCACTGGACGACGACCAGGCCTGTTTAATCCCAATCAGCCCATGGCTATTTTTCCAGATGCTTCTGCGTATTGTAGGCCAGAAGGTGAAGCCTTGCTTTTTGGGATACGAGATAAAACGGGTTTGCATGTGGATCCGAAAGCTTTACCTAACAGCATGCACGGATATAATATGATAAGTGAAGATGAATCTTGGGACATACTAATGAATGAAGGTGAAAAATTTCAGGAATTTTTTCCAGAGTTTCAGGATATGGAAATAGCCCACTGTATTTCTGGGATTTCTACCTATACACCAGATGCGTCACTAACACTGGGGAAAGCAAAAAATGTGGAAGGACTCTATGTTGCTACAGGTTGTTCGGGAGCGGGTGTGGCTACTTCGGGAGGTTACGGGCGTATTATAGCGGAATTAATTTACAATATACCATTGTTTACGAATATTGATTCGTTTAGTATGGAACGTTTTGGTAACTTCGATCCGTTTGATGCTATTTTTAGACAGCAATGTGCAAATGCGCGTTCTAATAAAAAAGAAGGTTGAATAGTTTAAATATAATTACTTAAAACCGTATTTTTTTAAATATTTAAATTAGTTACTTGAGGGGTTAAATATGATGGAGAGAGTCTTATCTGCTAGAGAATCCGTGTTTCTCCGTTTTAAACGGGGAGATGAGGTAGCTTTTAAATTTTATTTCGATAAGTACTACAATAATATTGTTGGTTTTTGTGTGCAGTTTTTGCACGATGAAGATAAGGCTAAAAGTGTTGCCCAAGAGGCTTTCATTAAATTGTGGCTTAATAGGGAAAAGGTGAGTAAAAAGACTGGTATACCTGCATTCCTTTACACCGCTGCTAAGTCAAAATGCTTAAATCAGATTAGACATAACAAAGTGGTTTCTAAGTATAAGGACTTTAAATTGCAGGAAAAAGAACAGCAGTTGAACCAAGAGGTCTTGCAAGCGTTGAATTTTGATTCCATGAATCTTACCGAATTAAAAGAGACTATAGATAAGGCGATCCAGGATTTGCCAGAGCGCTGTAGAGAGGTTTTTATAAAACGCCGAATCGAAAATAAAAAGAATAGGGAAATAGCTGAAGAATTGGGAGTCTCCGTTAAGGCGGTAGAAGCTAATATGACACGAGCTATCAAGGAGCTTAATATAAAGTTGGCGCATTACTTATCGGTGTTTTTGTAATTGTTTTTAATAATTCATAAAAAAATAAACTTTTAATATAGGGTATATAGAGTTTGAAGTGTACAAACTAATGACGCGAAAAACTCGTTTAATGGATAACCTAATATTTAAGTACCTTTCAAATACCGCTTCCGAAGAGGAAGTAACCATTTTGTTTCAATGGGTAGAGGCTTCATCAGAAAACAAAAAATTGTTCATTCAATTAAAAAAGGCCTGGGTTCTTACGGCTTCTAGTAAAAGTGAAACCGACTGGATAAAGATTAAGAACAAATTACAATTCCCAGAACCTATAACACAGTTAAAAGGGCAAAAGCATTCTAATAAATCGGGAAAGAATAATATGCTAAGTATTGTTAAACCTTGGTTTAGGTATGCGGTAGCTGCAAGTATTGTATTGTTAATTTCTGTGTTTCTGTTTATAAATAAAGAAGGAGATTCATCAACTGAACTACAAGAGGTTTCTGTAACCAATAGTATAATACAAATAGGAACGGATAAGGCAACGCTAACTCTTGAGGATGGCTCAAATATTGTTTTGGAAGAAGGACAATCTTATTCAAACGCTAATGTAAAAAGTAACGGAGAAAAAATTATTTATGAGAAAATAGACAATATAAATGATGTTTCTAAAATAGTTTACAATTATCTAACAATACCTAGGGGAGGGCAGTTTTTTGTTGTATTGGAAGATGGGACAAAGGTTTGGTTAAATTCGGAGTCGCAATTAAAATATCCTAAGTTTTTTGTTAAAGGTGAAACCAGAAGGGTTGAATTGGTATATGGAGAAGCCTATTTTGATGTGTCTCCAAGTACCGATCATGAAGGCTCTCTATTTAAGGTGCTCACAGGAGAGCAAGAAATAGAGGTTTTAGGAACGGAGTTTAATGTTAAGGCGTATCAGGATGAAGCTTATGTCTACACAACATTGGTAGAAGGAAAAGTGGTTTTGGATAATAAAATTCAAAAAAAGACTTTAGAGCCTAGCCAACAATCAGCTTTGAATAAAGAAACTAAAGCTGTTGAAATATCAAAAGTTAATGTAGCAACTGAAATATCGTGGCGCGACGGTTTTTTTAGCTTTAAAAATAAATCATTAAAAGAAATTGCTAAGGTATTGTCAAGATGGTACGATGTAGAGATATTATTTGTTGAAAAGAGTATGGAGAACGTGCTTTTTAAAGGTGTGTTAAGTAAAAATCAAGATTTAGAAGAAATACTAACAATAATTAAAAACACAAAATTTATAAATGCCTATGAAATAAAAAACAACGCAATAATTATTAAATAAAAAAGCAAAAAGAGAGTGCAAAGAATTAGCTCGCCAAAGTAAACGCTTTACCCCTCTTTTTTAGAATTACTAATTAATTAAAAATTTAACCAATTAATAACATGCAAATTTATGAAAATTAAATCAACCTATCTTCTTTTTCTATTTAAGAAGAAGTTACTAATTATTATGGTGCGATCTTTTATATTCTTATTCTGCACATCACTATTAAGCTTTACACCTAGCAATATCTTATCCCAAAACACGAAGATCATTGTTAATAAGGATAAAGTATTAACAGTGGACGAAGTTTTTGATCTTATTATGGATCAAACGGATTATACTTTTATCTATCAAATAGATATGTTTAAGGACTTTCCTAAAGTAATCTTAAAAAAAGGTGTTATAGGAACCAATCAACTTTTAAAAAAGAGTCTTGTAAGTGAGGTGTTTAATTTTGAATTCGCCAATAGTAATACAATTGTTTTAAAAGAAAAAGCTCTGGCTTTAGCTCGCGAGGATGAGCAACAAGGTCAGCAGGAAATGACAATTACCGGAACAGTTACCGATGTAGTCGATGTTCCCTTACCCGGTGTTAATATTATTAAGGAAGGTACATCAATTGGAACACAAACAGATTTTGATGGAAATTATACCATTAAGGCCAATAAAGGAGATGTTTTGGAATTCTCTTATATTGGGATGAAAACATTAAGAATAACTGTTGGCGATGATGATGTAATTAATGCTATACTTAAAGAAGATGCTGCACAATTAGAAGAAGTAGTTGTAACGGCATTAGGAATTAGAAAAGAAAAACGTAAAGTAGGTTTTGCTACGCAGGAAGTTAAAGGAGCAGCTTTAACAAAAGCACAACCTCCTAGTTTTGTTGAAGGTCTAACTGGAAAAATAGCAGGGGTTATTGTTACAAACAATGGTTCCGATTTCTTTTCAGACCCTCAAATTTATTTAAGGGGTGAAACGCCGTTAATTGTTGTCGACGGTGTGCCGCAGCCAAATAGTGATTTTTGGAACCTGTCTTCAGACGATATTGAGAGTATAACAGTTTTAAAGGGTGCTGCTGCATCGGCACTTTATGGATCTTTAGGAAAAAACGGTGCTTTACAGGTAACAATGAAAACGGGTAAAGGAAAACAAGGTACAGTAATTACCTATAACACTTCCAATACTTTCCAAACAGGGTTTTTAAGGATTCCACGGGCACAAACCGAATACGGACCTGGAAATAATGGTATATACCGTTATGGTGGTGGTATTGCCGGAGGTGATGGTTTAACCTTGGGAGGCGGTCAAAACGATGTTGACCACTCTATTTGGGGACCTAAATTTGATGGACGATTAATAGAGCAATTCGACTCACCTATAGATCCCGAAACAGGATACAGGATAGCTACACCTTGGATATCTAGAGGAGAGGATAACCTAAAGAATTTTATGGATGTCGGTATTGTATCCACACATAATGTTACCGTACAAAGTAATTTTGATCGAGGGTACTTCGCTATTTCTGACACATACAGGTATTCAAAAGCGTCAACTCCAGGACAACGGTTGGATATTAATACCATACGTTTAGCAGGTCATTTAGATATATCCGATAAAGCCTCGGTAGATGGGTCTTTACAGTTTAACCATCAAAATTCCGATAACAGAATTCGAGGGAGTTATGGGCCAACGTCTCCTATTTATAATTTAACTATTTGGGGTGGAGCGCATTATGATGTTAGGAATTTTAGACAGGTTTGGCAAGAAGGTAAAGAGGGTATTTCGCAAAATTTTGTGGAAAAATGGCGTTTTAACAACCCTTATGCTTTGGCACATGCTTGGAAACGGCCTTGGATAAAAAACGATATTCTTACCTATTTAAAATTTAATTATAAGTTTTCAGATAACTTAAACATCCATGTGAGGTCAACCTTAAATTCTTATGACCTAACTAATAATGAGGAAATATCGAAGGATATTTATAATTACGACATTCCAGACCGAGGTGGACGCTTTAGACACAACCATACTAGATATTTTGAGAACAATACCGATTTCTTACTGTCCTATAACCAAAAATTCTTTAATGATGATTTTGGTATAGATGCAACTTTAGGAGCAAACCAGAGATACTTAAAACAAGTTGGAGAAAGTGCAAGTACAACTCAGTTGATTGTTCCTGAGATATTCACGCTTCAAAATTCAGTAGATCAGGTAACACCTAGTAGTAATACATCGTATAAAGGTGTGTATAGTGGTTATGCTTCTTTTGATTTGTCTTATAAGAATTTACTTTTTGTAGGAGCAACTGCGAGGGTAGACAAGAGTTCAACATTAATAAAAGGTAACGATAGTTTCTTTTATCCTTCGATATATATGAGTGCTGTGCTGAGTGATGCATTTAAACTCCCCGAGTTTATAAGCTTTTTAAAAGTAAGAACAGCCTTTGCCAGTGTTGGTGACGATTTCGGGATTTTTGAGGCAACCAATGAGTTTAGTACTGGACGATGGAGAAACACGCCTACGGCGTCCTACCCTAGTAGATTGGAAAATCCCGATCTAAAACCCGAATTCAACAGTTCGGTAGAATATGGTGCAGAATTAAAATTCTTTAAAGGTAGGCTTGGAATAGACTTCTCGTACTATGAGAATACCTTTGGCCCACAGATATTCACCCAAGACTTTTCAGATGCATCCGGGTATTCAGGAATTTTACAAAATGGTAGAAAGACAGAGACAAGAGGTTTTGATGCTACTATTAATATTGTTCCTATAAGAACTGACGATTTCGAATGGTCTATGCTATTTAATGTTGATAAATATACACGTTACTTAATTTCTTTACCTGCACTTGAAGATGGATCAGTACCAGAGAGAGAAGGTCGAACTTGGGTTGGCGGTGAGTTAAATCATTACTGGTGGAACACATGGGATCGTATGGACGATGGGCAATTGATTATTGGTCCTAACGGACTACCTGTTAGCACCCCTGCAGTAGACCTTGGTAATACTCAACCCGATTTTACAGCGAGTGTTAGTAATACTTTACGTTATAAAAATTGGTCGTTAAATGTATTGGTTGACGGACGCTTTGGAGGGGTAACTTTCGACCGTTATGGTCATGATTTATGGCGTTCTGGTTCGCACCCAGAGTCCATACATCCAGAAAGGGACTTGACCAACATTGCCTTTGCAACTGGTGGTGATGCTCGAACCATGTTAATTCCTGGAATGCAGGTAGTTTCTGGTGATGTTACTTGGGATCCAGATGGTAACGTAATTGAAGACACGAGAGAGTTTGTACCCAATGAAACAAAAGTAAATTATCAGCAATGGGCACAGGGCTATATGGGCGATTGGAGAAGTAATATCATTGAAAAAACATTTGCTAAACTAAGAGAGGCAAGTATCACCTATTCATTTCCAAGAAAAATGTTGGAAAATACGTTTATTAAATCAGCATCCATATCGGTTATTGGTAGGAACTTGTTCTATTGGACGAAAGATGATACCTATGGGGACTTAGATACTTATACTTTAAGTACTGGTGATACCAATTTACAACAACCGTCGCAAAGGTCGGTAGGGTTTAACGTAAACTTACAATTCTAAAAAAATGGATATGAAAACTATAAAATATATAAAGATTTTACTGCTAATATTCGTATTTAGTGGTTTGCACAGTTGTTTGGACTATGAGGAATTAAGGGAAAACCCTAATCAACCTACCTCTGTTCCCCCATCGCTATTATTTGCAGGTTTAACTCCGGATGTTTCGACTTCGTTTACAGACGCTTATATCCGTATGCAATATCATATTTGGGTGTCTACAGATAGTGAATATAATATCAACTTCCGCAGTGGATTTGGAGGAAGTTTTGGAGGGTATTCCAGCTTAAGGGATATCGAAAAAATGAACGAGGCTGCCGATGCCAATAATGCTCCTATATACAGAATATTAGGTAAATTTTATGCGGCTAGGGCGTATATTGAAATGACGCGAAGAATGGGAGATATCCCTTTTTCACAAGCATTGTCGGGGTCACAAGTTCCCAGACCCGTTTACGATGCACAAAAGCAAGTATATATTGGTACTTTAGATATGTTGGACGATGCCAATAATGAACTTGGTGATTTTATTGCAGATAACCAAGGTTATACCATAGATGGTGATGTTTATTATGGAGGGCAGTTGGTTAAATGGCAAAAGCTTATAAATGCATATACCCTACGTATTTTAGTGTCACTGAGTAAACGAGCTAATGATTCAGAGCTGAATGTTAAAGGTCGTTTTGCCAACATAGTTAATAACCCAAGCCAATACCCGTTATTTGAAAGTATAGCAGATAATGCAGAGCTAACTTTTAGAAATGAAGATGGATTTAAGCAAACCTATAATCCAGATGTAGCAGTTTATAGACAATCAGTTAATTATGCATCTACTTATTTAGAAATGCTTAAGGAATACCAAGATCCAAGGTTGTTTTTAGTAGCAGACCCCACACAGTTTGCGCTAGATGAAGATCCTGGTAATGAAGCTGGAGTACGTGCTGATTTTGACTCCTATGTGGGAGCCGACCCTACTGTAAGTCCTGCCGATAATATTACACTGAGATTAGAAGGTAAATTTTCATTACCCAATGAAGACAAATATTGGAATTTTGTTGGGCAACCAGGTGTATGGTTAAGTTATTGGGAGCAAGAATTTTGTATTGCAGAAGCTGCGCATAGAGGTTGGATTTCAGCCAATGCTAAAGAGCATTACGATAATGCTGTTAAAGGTTCGATGCTATGGTATGGTGTAGACGAAGGAACGATTAATAGTTATTTGTCAGCTTCATCGTCGAGTTATATTTCTGGAGATGAGGGATTAACGAGGCTGTTGGAACAAAAATATTTAGCCTTTGCTGAAAACTCTGGAGATGAATCATTTTTTAATTTCAGAAGATCTGGGGTGCCAGATTTGCCATTTTCCAGTTTTAATGTAGGAGTAGATCCAGGCTATCCTAAGCGATGGTCTTACCCTGGATCTGAAAATTCGGATAACCCCGATAATTATCTTGCCGCTCTTAACCGTCAATTTGGTATAGAGTCGGATGATATAGATTTTGAAATCTGGGAAATTAAAGACTAAATTATTTAAAATGATGAAGCAATATATTAACATACATAGAAGATTATTTATTCCATTTTTCGTAATTATTGGTGCTATTGTACTATCTAATTGCGATGATAATGATGGACAAGGATGGGCCGATGAAAGGTACTTATCCAATTTTGAACACTATTTTGATAATCCGAACCCTAAAACGGGATTAGCATATACACAGGCAGAGATAGATGAATTAAAGTACGACCGTACCAAAGAAGAGCGCTTTAAAGGTGAACAGCCAGTTGTGTTAAATTTGGTTCTATCCAAACAGATTAACAGTGTAGAGGTTATGGATGGAACGAATGGCGAGATTCTTTTAACATTTAATTCTGCTGAAACTTCAGGAGATAAGTTTAAATTATCAATGACCACCTCTCTTGCCGAACTTGAGATTGGGCCAGGTTCATCAAAAGCCTTAAAGTTTAACATTGTATATGCCGATGGATCTATTGGTACAGCATTCTTTATAGTGGCGTCTGTATTGCCATTGCCGCCAGCAGCAGATATACTTGTTGGACAATGGGAATTTGATGATGCTTCAAATTTAGGCAAGGCAACAATTGGTACAGATTTAGTGCCAAAGGATAAAGATGGAGGATCGGGAAGTCACAGTGCGACTTCAGGAATGGCTTCAGGGGATGGAGCGGTGCTTACAGCAAGTGGAAGTTATTTTGAATTAGTACATAATTTATCTGCTACTTTAGGAGGTAATAAGGTGAATAATTATACACTTGTTTTTGATGTTAGCGTCCCTTCATCGTCTTATGGTTCTTATTCAAATTTATTTCATACAAGACTTAATATTGAAGGCGATGGTTCCACTTATATAAGCCCTTCTGGCGGATTATGGGGCAGAGGTATAGGAAGTAGTGGCGGAGGAGCAATTCAGGCTAATAGCTGGCATAGAATTGTTATAACTGTTGGAGATGGAGATTACAGGGCATATATTGATGGACAAAGAATTTTAGTTGGTAGTTCTGGGTTGGATGACCCTAACCATGCATTGGATTTGTCTAAAGTCTTGCTTTTTATAGATAACGGCAGCGAGGATGTCCCTATTAAGGTAACCGAGGTAATGTTGTTTAATAGAACTTTCGACAATAACTGGGTAACTGAAGATTTGCCTCCTGTAGGACAGCCGGTACCTTAGAATAACTTTTTTGAACTAGTTAGTTTTGAATCAATGACACCCATCTTTAAATGATTACTTATTAAAGGTGGGTGTTTTACCATAATATTTACAATCATGATTTTAAAAAAAGGAAACTACATTGTTTTAATTAGTTCATTTTGCCTTATGGTAGTTGGTTGCTCTGGATCGACCAATAGCGAAGAAGTCACCGATCCAAATCCAGAACCAGAAGCGATTAAAAATAAGGTGCTTATAATTGGTATTGATGGCTGTCGTCCAGATGCTTTAATGGTTGCTAATACACCAAACGTAGATGCACTAATTTCGAATGCTACTTATTCTTTAGATGCACGTTGTTTATTTACAACTAGTAGTGGCCCTGGATGGACTTCAATGTTAAGTGGCGTATGGCAGGACAAACATAACGTAACCAACAATTCCTATTCCAGTCCAAATTTTGCAGGGTATCCTCATTTTTTCAAACATGTCGAGCAGGATGATCCAGATAATAGAACGGTGTCAATAGTGCAGTGGAATCCCATAAACGATTATATGGCATCCTTACAAGCAGATGTGGTTATAAATGCAGATACAGATGATGATGTTAAAAATGCAGTAGCAAATGAGTTGACTAATAATGACCCAACAGTTTTGTTCGTTCAATTATCTAATGTGGATTTTGCGGGGCATAGTACAGGTTTTGCGCCAGATAACCCTAATTATATAAATGCTATTGAGGTTGTAGATACCCAAATAGGGTCTATAATTTCAGCTTTAAAGAAAAGAAAGACCTATAGTGAGGAGAATTGGTTAGTCTTGTTAAGTACAGACCATGGTGGATTAGGTACCTCTCATGGAGGGCCATCCGATGAAGAGCGTACTATTTTCGTCATTGCCAGTGGAGATGAAATTCCAAATAAAAAAATTGAGGCGACAACGGAGCAGATTGTTATACCACCTGCTAATAACTGCCTAAATAGTAATACCGAATTATGGTTTGAGAATGCATATGCTCAGGTGTCCCATAATTCCGATTTTAATTTTGGCTCAGATAAAGATTTTACATTAGAATGTAGAATACGTTCGGCGGTGGCTGGAGATGTACAAATTATTGGTAAAAAAAATTGGTCGAGTGGCTTAAACAAAGGTTTTGTATTCTCATTTTCACCAAGCAACAGCAATTTTAAGGTAAATGTTGGTGACGGAGCCAATAGAGTAGATGTCAATGCAGGTGAAATAACCGATAATGAATGGCACACAGTTAGTACTACTTTCGATAGAGATGGTTTACTTAAGGTGTATGTAGATGGAGAATTAAAGGGAAGTGCTTCTATGTCTTCTATTGGTGATATTGATAATAATTTGCCGTTTACTATAGGAGCCGATGGCAATTTAAATTGGAAATATAAAGGTTATGTAGCCGAAGTAAGGCTATTTGATGTTTTGCTTGATGCATCGGATATAGATGAATGGAAATGTAAAGTACTGGATAATACCCATCTAAAGTATACTAATGTTTTAGCACATTGGAAACTCACTGAAGGGGCGGGAACTGATATTTTAGATTCTGCTCCCAATGGGCATAATGGTACCTTAGTAAATGCCGTGTGGAAAGATGCTACGGTTAGTACTGTAGAAATTATGAAGAATTACGATAACACACCAAGAACAGTAGATGTAGCGGTTACGGCTTTAAATCATTTGTGTATAGACATTGATTCTAGTTGGAACTTAGAGGGAAATTCTATAATCGACACAAGTTGCCCCAATTAATTACTAAAAGAGGTGTAAAAATATATTAAGACCTAATGAAAACGCTTTTTTCAATAATTGTTTTGAACCTGTTATTTATTCAATTCAGTTTGTCGCAATCTACTTGTGTAGTAAAACTGGAAGCTATTAATCAAAGTTATACGGGAGAATGCAAAAAAGGTTTAGCAAACGGAAAAGGTGAAGCTTATGGAATTGAAGATTCTTATAAAGGAGGCTTTAAAAAGGGATTGCCACATGGTTACGGTACTTACAAATGGGGAAATGGGGATAGCTATACCGGAGAGTTTAGTAAAGGAAAAATGGATGGAAAAGGAAAATTAATCCTTAAGAATGAGTCCTCGGGAGAAGTTGCCATTCAAAGTGGGTATTTTGAAAAAGGAATTTATTTAGGAAAATACAAATATGCTTATGCTGTGATATCGAAAAGAGAAATTAAGAATATATTTGCTAGAGAGGATCCGAGTATTATTACAGCACCAGACATAAATGTTATTAGAATATCCTTTAAATATAACGGCAGGCAAATAATACCAAGTATTGTAAATATATCAGATTCTGGAAAAAGTTTGGTAGAAAGGGATGGTGCCTACATGATCATGAAGAACGTACAGTTTCCCAATAAACAAATTGAAGTTACATTTAGAACAGAAGAAGGTTTTAATGGAAGAGTTGTTTTAGATATTTATAAAAAAGCAAATTGGTCTGTTGAAATTACGATTTAAAATACAGCACTGGCAAGAATAAATTTTGAGTAAAGTCGAGGTAAAAATATTATAAGAATTATGTTTTTGAAAAGATACTTGGTGCTATTTGTGTTATGCTTTTGCTTGCAACATATAACGAGTGCACAAGTAGACCACCACTTTTTCTTTTTAAACAATGCATTAGTTAATTCAGATCCCGTAAATTATACCCCAGGAACAAAACACTTATCTGGAGTAGATTACAATGAAAGTGGTAATTCAGGATATCCGAGTGCTTCGGGTAATTTTTTTAGTACTAATGTTTCAATGTCCCCCTTTTGTTCTTCTGCAAGAAAAACGGTTTACAATTTTAGGCAAAAAACAGGTTTAAAGTACACAAGGTCAAGTTCAGATAATTTTGATGATTATACCATAACGGTTATTATAAAACTTAACACTGTAATTGCCAATACATATTATAGAATTTTGGATTTTTCCAATGGGCAATCTGACAACGGGATTTATGCCTATGGAAGTAACCTTAACTTTTACCCAACTGGCAATATAGCGTCCAATGTTTTTGGTAGTTCCCAATTTACGTTTTTAACGATCACACGGGAGGCTGCGACAAAAAAAATAAAAGTATATGTAAATGACAATTTGGTAACAACTTATAACGATGTTAACGATTACTATAAGTTTTACTCCAACCTTATAATTGCTAGGGATAATTTACCAGGGACTTCAGCTCCCAATGAAGATACTAATGGGCAGATAGCTTATATAAATGTAAAAAATAGTGTGTCTACCGACGCACAAGTTAAAAATGTTTACGACACTATATGCAGTTTAATACCGCCAAATATCAATGCCGTAAACGATACAGAACCAGATGCTAACTGGCAAGTTGGAGGTAGTGTTCTTAATATTTTTGATAATGATGAACGGGAAAACCTTGCTTTAAACCCAAACGATGTGTCCTTAACAGTTGTATCGTCAGATCCAACGGGCAATATCACTTTAAATCCTGATGGAACAGTAAATTTGAGTACCAATGCGCCAACTGGAGTTTATACCCTAACTTACAGAATTTGTGATAACGCATACCCTGCAATATGCGATACTGCGGTTGTAACCGTAAATGTTTTATCCTTACCAACGGTAACGTCTACAACGGATGATGTAATTTGTTTTCAAGGTTTTGGACAACTAAGTGCAACAGCGTCATCTGGTATAATGTCCTGGTATGATAGTCCCACAGGAGGAATAGCTTTGGGAACTGGTGCAATTTTTACACCTCCTTTGACGACTACTACAACAACTTATTATGTGGAAGTTGTGGATAATTGGCGTGTTTCTGCTGTAAGAGAACCAGTAACTTTAACCGTTCACCATACAACGTTACCAACAGCAATTTCACCCCAAACGTTCTGTGATGTTGAAAATGCTACCATATCTAGTTTGGGTGTTACAGGTTCGGCTATACAATGGTATGCTACAGATGGCAGTACCACACCGCTATTGGCGACAGAAATATTGGTAACAGGAACCTATTACGCTACCCAAACATTAAACAAGTGCGAGAGTCCTAAACTACCAGTGGATGTTGTTGTATATGAAACTGTTGAGCCAATTATAGTACCTTATATCTTAGAATCTTGTGATACTAATACAGATGGAGATGATACCAATGGAAAGACTAGTTTTAATTTAACTAATAGCGAAAGTACTTTAGTAAATGGTAAGAAGGTTTCAGATTATGATTTTTATTATTTTGAAGACGCTGCACATACTATCCCAATTACCATGCCTTCTAATTATCAAAACACGGTTAGGGATCAACAGGTTATCTACGTGAAGATAGTCAATACTTTAAATAATACTTGTTATACAAATGTCTCTTTCAATCTCCAGGTTCGTCCATTGCCTAAGGTAAATTCAGAAGTAGATTTAGTTCAATGCGATGATGATACCGATGGTCTTTCACCATTTAATTTAACTGAAGCCAATAAATTAATATCTACAGATCATATAAATGAAAACATTACATATTATAAAACTTTAGCTCAGGCTGAAAACGGATTATTAACGGATCAAATCACCAATATTACTACCTATTCAAATACCACCCCTTTAACCGATGTAGTTTATGCACGGGTAGAAAATATGGACGAATGTTATAGAACAGTTATAATAAACCTTATAGTGGGCGTATCACAAATACCAGTTTCATTTGCACCATTGGAATATTTTGAATGCGATACAAAAGATGTAGATAGCAACAATGCCAATGGTATAACAACATTCAATTTTAGTGATGCAAAAGCCCAAATTGAAGGCTTGTTTCCCGCAGGAGGTGTAACGGTCACTTTTTATAATAATGAGGTTGATGCATTATCAGAATTAAATGCCATACCAGATATAGCGAACCATAGAAACGAAGATTATCCTGGCCAACAAGATATATACGTACGCGTAGACAGTGATGCTGTAAATGCTTGTTTGGGCTTGGGACATTATATTACTCTAAGAGTAGACGAAATGCCAGCGGCACAGGTCATAACCGATTACGTCCTGTGTAGTGATACAAATACGGCTACATTCAATTTAACCACAAAAACCCCCGAAGTTATTAGTACGCAAACCAGGCCTGTATTAGTAAGCTATCACGAAAGTGAGCAGGATGCTATAAACAATGTGCCTATTGTTAATCCCTTAGGCTATACGGCAACTCCAAGAACCATTTACATAAGAGCTCAGTTTGATGATAACAATAATGGTATAACAGACGAACGAGAATGTGTTAGAACAGACATGTCGTTTAACCTTGTTGTTAGGCCGAGTCCAGTGTTAACATCACCAGATCCCATACATATTTGTAGTGAGCAGGTTGAAACAGAATACGATTTGACCATACGGGACAAACAAATAACCAATAACGACACAACAATGGCTCTTAGTTATTTTGAAACCCAACAAGATGTTATTGATGGTAATCCCATAGCCAACCCAACAACATATCTTAATACCCAGTTAGATAGGGATATTATTGTATTGGCCATAGGAGCAAATATGTGTACTAGTACCATTATACTGTCCTTAAAAACCATCTTATATCCTAATTTAAACTTAGCACCTATGCATATAGAAGAATGTGAGGTTGATAATGATGGTTTTGATAATTTCGATTTGCTTAGAAGTGAATCAGCTATTTTAAACGGTTTAAGTGCATCAGACTTTATCTTTACCTATTATGAGCAAGAGGCTGATGCTATAGCTGGTAATACAAACGCTATAAAAAACCCTGAGAATTTCATAAACACAGAAAAAGATACGCAAACAATTTACGTTCGTGTAAAGCCTAGTATTAATGAATGTTATAGAGTAGTTCCAGTGGTTTTAATAGTAAATCCTGTTCCAGAAATAGCTATTAAAGATGAGTATGTTATCTGTTTAAATGCAGATAATCAATCTATTTCTCCCCAATTAAACACATTCTTGCCAAATCCGCCTATCGATACGATGCTAAGTATTACAGAATATAGTTTTCAGTGGTACAGTGATGTCGAAGCGCTGCCGGGTAACGTCATATCAGGAGCAACAAGTGCAACGTACATGCCAACAGAGGCTGGATATTACACAGTTATAGCAACTGATAGAATTACTGGTTGTACTATACCTGCCACTACAGAAGTTGTAGGGGCCTATCCGCCAGAAAGTATTATTGTAGAACTAAGTTCGGAAGCTTTTTCAGAGAATAACATATTAGACATTACAGTAGTAGGGAATGGCGAATACGAATATAAATTGGATACTACCGATTGGCAGATGGAACCGAGATTTGAACGGGTACGAGGAGGGGAACGAATTATTTACGTTAGGGATGTTTATAATTGCAATACAATAACCACCCAGCAGGTTATTATTGATTACCCAAAATACTTTACCCCAAATGGAGATGGGATAAATGACACGTGGAACATACGAGGTATTGATGCGCAGTCTAATGCAATAGTTTGTATCTATGATCGCTATGGCAAATTATTGAAGCAATTCAGGACAAGAGACAAAGGTTGGAATGGCACATTTAAAGGCAATCTAATGCCTGCAAACGATTATTGGTTTACTGTTGAGTATAAAGAACCAAGAAGTAATACTTCTAAAATATTCAAAGCACATTTTACACTTAAGCGATAGCATAAAAAACGATAATTATGAATAAAGTTACAATTTTAATTTACTGTAAGGATAGGCCAAATATAATTGCCAACGTAACAAGTTTTATAGGGGGTAATGGAGGGAATATTGTCTATGTTGATCAACATGTAGATAGCGAGCAGGATATATTTTTTATTAGGTTAGAAAGTGAATTTGATGGTTCAGCTTTTTCCCTTGAACGATTTAAGGAACTATTTAAAAATACTTTAGTTGGAAAGTTTGATATGAAGTGGCGTATGTATTCTTCAGAAACAAAACCAAAAATGGCTATTTTTGTATCCAAATATGACCATTGCCTTTATGATATATTGGGCCGTTACAACTCAGGGGAACTTAATTTAGAAATCCCCTTTATTGTTAGTAATCACAACAATTTAAGAGGCATAGCAGATAGTTTTAAAATTCCTTTTTATCACATACCCGTGACTAAAGACAATAAAGTTGAAGCAGAAAAAAAACAATTACAACTGTTACAGGAATATAATGTGGATTTTATTGTGTTGGCGAGGTATATGCAAATTGTTTCCAGTAAGTTGATCGATAATTATCCCAATAAAATTATTAATATCCACCATTCTTTTCTTCCTGCCTTTGTAGGAGCAAAGCCATACCATTCTGCTTATAGGAGAGGCGTTAAAATTATAGGAGCAACTAGTCATTATGTTACCGAAGAGCTAGATGCAGGCCCCATTATAGAACAAGGTGTAGCACATGTGTCACATACCCATACAGTCAATGACTTGATAGCCAAGGGGCGTGATATAGAAAAAATTGTTTTGGCTAATGCTATTAAATTACATGCCAACAGAAAGGTAATGGTTTACAATAATAAAACAGTTGTTTTTTATTAAGTGCTTCTTTATCTATCCATGTTTGGTTAGGGAGTAGTTGATGTTTATACTAAAATTAAAATATTAAAAATATTATGTCCGAAATTAAAACTTTATTTAATAATACACCTGTTAAGGCAGTGTTTGAAATACCTGAAGTAACCGTGCCTTCCCATGCCCGTGTTGTAATTGTTGGAGGCGGTATAGCTGGTGCATCAATAGCATATCATTTTGCGAAAGCTGGTTGGGAGAATGTCTATTTATTAGAACAAAGTAAATTGTCATCAGGGACTACTTGGCATTCTGCTGGTCAGGTGGGACAACTACGAAGCAGTTCGGCTCAGACTAGGGTGAATAAGGAATCTGCTTTACTATACGCCCGTTTAAAGAAGGAAACCGGTTACGATGCTGGTTGGTTAAACTGTGGGGGCTTGCAGTTGGCATCGTCAAAGGAAAGGATGCATCAGTTGGAACGTATGGCTTCTATGGCAGATGTATTTGGTGTGGAAGCAAAAATAATTTCACCCCAGGAGTGTTTAAAATATTGGCCGATGTTAAATACAGATGATTTGGTTGGCGGTGTATATCTACCGGGTGATGGTCGTGTTTTACCTGGTGAATGTACTATATCACTAGCCAGTGGAGCGATGCAAGGCGGTGTTAAAGTTATTGAGGGTATTGAAGTGCAGGAACTTACATACCGTGAAACATCAGCAGGTATAAAACGAATTAATGGCGTTAAAACCAATAAGGGGGAAATTAATGCCGAATGGGTTGTAATGGCTGGAAATATGTGGATGCGTCAATTGGGGTTAAAAGCAGGAATTGATATTCCGGTATACCCCTGTGAGCATCATTATGTGATTACAAAACCTATAGAGGGGGTTACAAGAAATGCACCATGTACTAGAGATCCGAATGCAGGATTGTATTTTAGGGCACTCGACGATGGAGGGTTAAAGCTAGGCGCATTTAAAAAACGTTCTAAGCCTTGGCAGATAGGAGATAAGGTCCCCAGCAAATTTGCTTTTGACTTACTTGAACCCGATTGGCCAGATTTTAAGGAACCTTTTGCAGATCATATGCATCGGTTAAAAGGAATTACTAGAGATAGTGTTGTTAAGTTTGTAAATGGCCCAGAAGCATTTACTCCAGATAACAATTTTATTATGGGGCAACCTCCTTTAACCGAAGGACTTTTTGTTTCTGGCGGATGGAATTCTGCAGGAATAGCATGTGCAGGAGGTGCAGGGAAATATACTGTAGAATGGATTGAAAATGGTGGAATGACTATGGATTTGAATTCTGTAGACATCCGTCGATTCATACCATTTCAAAATGGACGGAAGTATTTACAAGAACGCGTAAGCGAAGTATTGGGCTTGCATTATCAAATGGCTTGGCCAGGACGTCAGATGGAAACATCTAGAGGTGTGCGTTCTAGTGAACTGTATGAAAAACATAAAGCTAATAACGCTTGTTTTGGAGAAACGGCTGGATGGGAACGGGCATTATATTTTGCGCCTAAGGGCATTGAACCAAAAACCAAGTATTCGTTTGTTAGGCAAAATTGGCATGATTGGGTAATTGATGAGGTGAAAACATGTAGAAATAATGTTGCGATTTTAGATCAGTCGACGTTTGCCAAATACATTTTTAAAGGACCAGATGCCCTAAATATTCTTCAAGAATTATGTGGAGCAAATATTGACGTTGTAGTTAATCGTACAGTATACACAGGAATGTTTAATGAAAGAGGGACTTTTGAATCGGATTTAACTGTCCTTCGTCAAAGTAAAGATACATTTTACATTGTCACGGGAACTGGACAGCAATTAAAGGATTTTGATTGGATAGCCAAGCATATTGGTGATAGACAAGCCGAGATTAAAGATGTTACGGAAGCATTTAATGTTGTTTCCGTTATGGGACCTAATGCAGAAAAGGTACTATACAATTTAAATCCAGAGGTATTTCCTGTACAACCAGCCAAGTACGGTAGTGTCCGAAATTTTAATATTGAAGATCAACAGGTACAAGCTCTGCGCGTTAGTTATGTTGGTGAAATGGGGTGGGAACTCCATGTTCCGGTGGCAGCTACTTGTGCACTTTATGATGCAATTATTCAGTCTGGAGAAGTATTTGGAATCCGTCCAATAGGTAATCATGCTGTGTCGGCAATGCGTATTGAAAAAGGGTTTCGAGCTATTGGTCATGAATTATCACCAGATGAGACACCTCTCGAGGCTGGTTTGGGTTTTGCAATACATTGGGAAAAGGATTTTATAGGCAAGGCGGCTCTATTAAAGCAAAAAGAAGAAGGGCTTAAAAAACGCCTTGTTTGCTTTTTGTTAGATAATCAGGAAATTACCCTTTGGGGTACAGAACCCATTTTATGGAACGGTAAAATAGTAGGTTATACTACAAGTGCTTCGTATGGGCCTACAGCAGGAGCCAGTGTGGCAATGGGATATATAAGAAATCCTAATGGAGGAGGTGTTACAAAAGCAGATTTAGATGAAAACACATTTCAAATTACTAAAAATAATATTAACTATACGGCAAAAGCATCTTTCAAGTCATTTGTTTAATAAAACAAACGATATGTTTAAATATAAGTTCGTTTCAAGACCGTTTTTTAGTGAGTACTATAATTATTATACAAATTAATAGAGGTCACTATCTTTAGGCGTAGTAAATATATCAAAATATGGATGTTTTTAAAGGTTAAAATATTTTAGAGTTATCAGATCGGTTCAAAAAAGATTTGGATTGCATGGAATATCTTGCTGCAATTAAGTCCAAAACAGACGACAGCAGAGTCATTTAACTAATTGTCAATTTTTTGTCTTTAGCATAGATCATGAAAATTAAGTTGGCAAGTGATGTGTAGGACTTATCTTAAAGGAAGTTTATACTTAAAAAGTTTGCTTATATCCAAACAATAAAAATAAGACCGAATGTATTTTTTCTTTCATTTTTTTGCGAATAATAGCAAAGGCCTTACCCATTTGTTTTTCGACAGTATTAACAGAGACATTCTGAAATTCTGCAATTTCAACATATGTGAGGCCTTCTTTTTTATTTAACAAAAATGTTTCCTTACATTTTGTGGGCAATTGTTCTATTTCTTTTTCAACAAGAGCTATTAATCGATTGGTTTCATCGTCGTCGTTTTCATCCAGTATAGCATCCAGACCCTCAATATACTTTTTTTCTAATGCCGTAACAGCAATTGTTTTTCTATACTGATCTACAAATTCGTTGTAAACAGATTTGTATAGGTAATTTTTGATAGAAATATTAGAATTCAACTTTTCACGCTGTTGCCACATTCTAACAATGACATTTTGTACGATATCTTCCGACTTAAAATCATCCCTGGCCAGGTTACTGGCATAATCACATAACTTTTCATAATAGAGGTCTACTAGGTATGTATATGCCAATGTATTACCTTTTCTTAGGTGTTTGAGAAACTTTTTTTGATTTGAAAATGACGTTTTCAAAAGGGATTATGAGTTTATGTTTGAACAAATTTAATTTTTTTTTGTAAAAACATGGTGGTATAACAATTTTAGTTTCGTTATAGGGATATATGTTATGAAAAGTATGGATACAAAGGTTGAAAGTTTAATTATAAAATTTCTTACTAAAGAGGCTAATCTTGAAGAACTCCAACAATTAGAGCTATGGATTAGTAACCCTGATAATGAGAGCTTGTTTTTTGAATATATAAGAACCAATGCTTTTATAAATTTTGCTATGAGCAAGTACGATAAAAAAGCCGCCAAGACAAACTTGGTACGTCGTATAAAGCAAGAGAAAAACTCTTTTTATTATAGCTCTAAAATTTATAATGCCGTTAAGTATACAGCAGCAGCTATGGTAGTTGGCCTGCTAACAACAATGTATTTTTTTAGAAATGATATATTTAATACAGACAAGAAAAATATTCCTGTAATTACAAATAACAGTATAGAAGCAGGAACCGATGGTGCTATATTGACTCTTGAAGATGGATCTGTAGTGTCTTTGGAAAAAGGGGCATCTTTCCAAACACAAAATGCCAATAGTAACGGTCAGCAAATAGAATATAAACCTGGTAAACAAGAAACAGCCAAGGTAGCTTTTAATTACCTCACTATTCCGAGGGGGCGGCAATTTTTTGTAAAATTATCAGACGGTACTCGTGTATGGCTAAATTCAGAATCCCAACTAAAATACCCAGTAACATTTATTGAAGGAGAAAGCCGTCAAGTAGAGCTTGTGTACGGCGAAGCTTTTTTTGATGTATCTCCTAGTACAGAGCATAAGGGCGCAAAATTTACAGTTATTAATAATGCCCAGAAAGTTGAAGTATTGGGTACCGAGTTTAATATAAAAGCTTATAAGGACGAAGACCATGTGTATACCACATTGGTAGAAGGTAAAGTAGAGGTTAGTGCTTCGGCAGTAAAACAAATATTAAAACCTAATGAGCAATCTAACGTCAATAAGCTAAACAATAGTATCTTGGTGGAAGTAGTGGATGTTAAAGCAGAAATAGCCTGGAAAGATGGCATATTTAGTTTTAAAGGGAAGTCATTAAAGACAATCATGAAAGTACTGTCCAGATGGTATGATGTTAATATAATTTTTGAAAACAAAGATTTAGAATCTGTAAAGTTCAAAGGCGTTTTGGATAAAAACCAAACGATCGACGAAGTTTTATCCATAATGAAATCCAGCACGATTGATAATTACGAAATAAAAGACAAAACCATAATTCTAAAATAAATAATATCTAAAAATTATGCCTATGTAGTAGCTTAACATTATTTAAACAAAAAGGAGGATAAAGTTTAACCCGCTAAAGTTCTAACTCTACCCCCTTTAAAAGCATCATTAATCAATTAAAATGTTTAACTAATTAACAACAAACAAATTTATGCAAATTAAATTAACTAAAGACTGTTTTCAGTTTAGAAAGCGGCTTTTAATGATCATTATGAGGACATTCATATTCTTATGTTGTGTAACGGTTTTTTCCTTAACACCTAATAATATTGTTTCTCAAAACTCTAAAATTATAGTAGAAGAGAGCAAATTATTAACTGTTGATGAGGTTTTCGATCTTATCATGCAGCAGACGGATTATAGATTTTTTTATGAGGAAGGGATTTTTAAGGGTTTCCCTAAAATAAAAGTAAAGAAAGGTGTTATTAGTACAAATAAACTGTTAAAACAAAGCTTATCACAAGGCGATTTAAGTATTAAAGTAACAGAAAAGAATGCAATTATTATAGAAGAAAAGGCTCCAGAGCAACAAAAGTATAATATTTCGGGAACTGTAGTGGACCAGTCGGGACAGCCTTTGTTGGGAGCGAATATTATTGAAAAGGGAACAACCAATGGAGCTCAGACCGATTTTGATGGTAGTTTTTCTATGACTGTATCTAATAAAGAAGCTATTTTGGTAGTGTCTTATATAGGATTTGTCACTAAAGAAATATCAATTAATAATGAAACAACATTAACTATAACCTTAGAAGAAGATGCCGCAGAACTAGCAGAAGTGGTTGTAACAGCACTTGGGATTAGAAAGGAAAAGAAACGGGTAGGTTTTGCCATTCAAGAGGTAGAGGGAGAATCGCTTCAAAAAGCCGTTACACCCAATGTATTGGAATCGATGACAGGTAAAGTAGCTGGACTTATTGTTACCAGTAGTTCTGGAGAATTCTATTCCGATCCACAAATGTATATAAGAGGCCATCGTCCGTTACTCGTTATCGATGGCGTGCCCCAAACAAGAACAGACTCTTGGAATTTTTCATCAGACGATGTAGAAAGTATTACTGTACTTAAAGGAACTTCGGCAGCAGCACTATATGGTTCTGCAGGTAGAAACGGAGCCGTACAAATTACACTTAAATCTGGAAGGGGTGCTAATGGTACTGAGTTTAGTTTTAATTCGTCAACCATGTTCCAGAATGGATTTTTAAGGGTTCCAACGCCACAGTACCAATATGGTCCGGGCTCTAACGGTATTTATGAATATGGTACTGGAGCGGCAGGGAGTAATGGACTTAATGATTTCGACTATTCTATTTGGGGTCCTAAGTTTGATGGTAGGTTAATAAAACAATTTGATTCTCCAATCGATCCCGTTACAGGAGAACGTATTCCTACTCCTTGGGTGTCCAGAGGTAAAGATAACTTGAAGAATTTTATGGAAGTTGGTCTAGTAACTTCCAATAACATTACTATAAGAAATAGCAGCGAAAAAGGAAGTTATATTATTTCCAATTCTTATAAGTATGCTAAAGCTTCCACACCTGGACAGCGATTGGATATTAATACCTTAAGATTAAATGGAAATTTAATTCTATCGGATGCTATTGATGTTGATGCCTCCTTACAGTATAACTATCAATTTGCCGACAATAGGCTAAGAGGAGCTTATGGCCCTACATCGCCAGTTTATACCTTGGCTATTTGGGGAGCGGCCAATTTTGATATTAGGAATTTTAAAAATTACTGGGAGCCCGGTAAAGAAGGAATCCGTCAGTACTTTGTAGAGCACTGGCGATATAACAACCCTTATGCGCTGGCGCATGCCTGGAAAAAGCCATGGACAAAAAATGACGTATTGGCCTATTTAAAGGTTAACTTTAAATTAGGTGAAAACCTAAAGGGCTATGTGCGTTCTACAGTAAACAGTTACTCGCTTACCGATAATGAGGAAATATCCAAAGATATTTACGATTATTCAATACCAGATAGGCAAGGACGTTTTAGATATAATGCTTCAAGAAATTTTGAAAACAATACCGACTTTTTATTGATGTTCAATAAAGAAGTTAACAAAGACTTTACTATAGATGCCACCTTAGGAGCCAACCAAAGGTATTTAAGATATGAGTCAGAATATGCGTCTACAACACAATTGGTTGTACCTGAGGTGTTTACTTTGGAGAATTCAAAAGATAAAGTAACGCCATCTAGTTATAAAGAATATAAAGGTATTTACAGTGCATATGGTTCGGTAGACTTTTCGATTAAGAATTATTTATTTGTTGGCGCCACTGGAAGATTTGACAAATCGTCTACCATGCCAGAAGCAAACGACACCTATTTTTATCCATCCATTTATTCGAGTGTCATAGTAAGTGACTTGTTCGATTTACCAAAACCTATTAGCTATTTAAAGCTAAGAACCTCGTATGCAAAAGTGGGAAGTACTTTAGGAGTTTATGAGGGAATAGATTCTTACGGTACCGGGAATTGGAGAGATCTGCCTACAGCAGGTTACCCTAGTGTTATAAGAAATCCAGATTTAAGGCCAGCGGCGACAACATCTTACGAACATGGGGTGGATTTGAGATTGTTTAAAGGGCGTTTAGGTGTTGACTTTACCTATTATGAAAATGTTGATGGGCCAGGGATCTTTACACAACCATTTTCATCGGCTTCTGGATATTCTGGTACGCAGTTTAATGGTAGGGTAACTGAAACTAGGGGTATGGAAATTACGGTTACTGCTGTACCTTTTCAATCGAATGATTTTAAATGGGAAACCATGATCAATTTCAGTAAGTATAAAGAATATTTAACGTCCTTACCTCCTGCTGAGGACGGTACACCAAGGTTGAATGAAGGCAAAACGTTTTTGGGAGACCGATTATTTAATTATTGGTGGTATGACTGGGATAGATCGCCTGATGGACAGCTGATTATTGGAGATAATGGTTTACCTAAGCAAACAGACTTTACTGTGAATTTGGGGAATACACAACCCGATTTTGAAGGTAGTATAACCAATACGATTACGTATAAGAATGTATCCCTTAACGTTTTGATCGACGGTCGTTTTGGAGGCATAACATACGATAGGTATGAACGCGATATGTGGCGCTCTGGTACGCACCCCGATGCTATACACCCTGAGCGCGAACTATCTAATGTCGCCTACGCAACAGGAGGAGATCCAAAAACCATGCTTATAGAAGGCGTCTCTGTAGCTAGTGGAGATGTAACTTATGATCCAGAAGGGAATATTTTAGAAGACACCCGTGTTTTTGAACCAAATACAACTAAGATAGACTATCAAACTTGGGCACAACGCTATAAGGCAGCCTGGGAAAACCATGTTATTGAAAAAACTTTTGCTAAGCTTAGAGAAGTAACATTAACTTATAATTTTTCGTCTAAAATTCTGGATAAAACATTTTTTAAGAGAGCCTCTATTTCTTTGATCGGTAGAAATTTATTCTACTGGACTAAGGATAAAGACACCTTTGGTGATTTAGACACCTATACTGTGAGTACTGGAGACACCAATCTACAAATGCCTACGCAAAGGTCTTACGGCTTGAATATTAATTTACAATTTTAATAGTTATGATAAAGAAAATAACATTCAGTATAGCAATATTGGTATTGCTTGCAGGAACATTTAATAGCTGTTTGGATTATGACGAATTACGTGAGAATCCCAATGCACCTACAATGGTTCCTCCTAGTTTATTGTTTACACAGGCAACACCTACTACATCATCGGCGTTTTCTGGTGTGTATGAGTACCCGCAGTATCATATTCGAAGTAATTCCGATGGTAGCCCTATTAGTTATCGTTTTGGTAGCACAGGGTTCAATTATGGAACTTTGCGTAATGTCCTTAAAATGGAGGAAGAAGCCGATAGGGTCGATGCCCCCGTTTATAAAATAATGGCCAAATTTTTTAAGGCTTATTACTTTGTAGATATGTGTCGATCTCTGGGCGATGTGCCACTTAGGGAAGCACTTATGGCAGCCGAAAACACAAGGCCTAAATACGATACCCAAAAAACGGTTTATATACAATGTTTAGATTGGCTGGATGAAGCAAATAATGAATTAGGTGATTTTTTATTAAATAATCCTGGATATGTTTTAGAAGGTGATGGCTATTTTAATGGAGACCTCTCCAAATGGCAAAAAGTTATTAATGCCTATGCCATAAGGGTCATGTTAACATTGAGCAAAAAAGCCAACGATGCCGATTTAAATATTAAAGGAAGAATGGCTGCCATATTAAACAATCCAGATTCCTATCCTTTAATGACTAGTTTGGGAGATAATATGCAGTTGACACACCAAGATGAAGATGGGTATAGAGGATCTTACAATCCAAATAATGCAACAGCTAAAGTAGATATCATTTTGGCTAATACTTTTGTTGATATACTTAAGGATTATGAAGATCCACGATTAAAAGCGGTAGCCGATCCTACACCTAGTGCTATGGAAGCCAATTCCAATGAAGATGAGGTTAGAAACGATTTTAATTCTTATAACGGTGGTGACCCATCAGCATCAACAGCCGATAATATTCTGGTTAGATCCAGTGGCGGTATTTCCAACCCTAACGAAGACAGATACTGGAATTTTGTAGGGCAACCTACAGTGCTTATAGGTTATTTTGAACAAGAATTGAATATTGCTGAAGCAGCACACAGAGGTTGGGTATCTGTTGATGCCCAAGAACACTATAATAATGGGGTTAAGGCCTCTATGGAATTTTTCGGAGTTAATGAAGGCGAAGCCGATGCTTATTTAGCATCAAAGGCTCCATATATTACTGGAGATGCTGGTTTAACCAGAATCCATGAGCAAATGTATATTGCTTTTTTCGAGAATTCAGGTTGGGAATCTTTCTTTTTAACCAGGAGGACAGGTGTGCCTGTGTATAAGTTATCGGGAGAAAATCTAGTAGATAAGCTCCCAGTGCGTTGGGCATACCCACAATCTGAAAACGATAATAACTACGATAACTATAGAGCTGCATTAATTTCCCAATTTGGAGCAGAAATTGATGATAGAGATCAAGTAATATGGGAACTAAAAGATTAAAATATTTAAGATGAAAAAAAGAAATATAATAAAAGCATATACAGCTATACTTTGTCTTTTCATGTTTAAAGTTGTATTGTTAACGACAAACGGCTGTACACCCGATAGAGGTGCTGGATGGGGAGATGAAAGATACCTTTCAAATTTTGAATATTATTTTGATAATCCTAACCCTAAAACAGGCGAACCTTATACCGAAGAAGAACTCGCAGAGTTAACATGGAACCCTGCAAAGGAAGGTAAGTATGAGGAAGGAGAAGCTGTTGTATTACGTTTTGTACTGCCAAAACAGATACAGAATTTAAAAGTAACGAATACAGCCAATCAAGAAGAGTTATACAGTTTTGATTCTGCAGAAGCTTATGGTGATAAATTTAAAATAGAAATCTCTACGACATTACCAGAATTGGGGCTTCTTGAATTAAAAGATAACATATTCTTAAAATTCGATTTCACATATCAAGACGGAGCTGAGGGAAGTGTTATTTATAAAATTACGTATGTGAAAATAGAAGTAATAGACCCTAATGCTGATCTATCTAAAAATTTGGTGGGCTATTGGAGATTTAACGATCCAAATAATTTAGGAAAGGCAACTATTGGAAATGACCTTGTAATTGCAGGTGCTGGATCGCATAGTGCCATAGCAGGTGTTAATGCCGGAGATGGAGCTGCTTTAGTGGATACTGAGTCCTGGTACGAAGTCGACCATGGCATGCCAGCTGTAGGTGGCTCTAATGTAAACACTTATACCATGATCTGGGATGTTAAAGTGTCAGCTGCCAACCTTGGAAAGTATATTGATTTATTACAAACCAATACCGCTAATGATTCGGATGGGCCTGTATATATCAGTCCAGATGGTGGATTTTGGTTTAATGGTGGCGCCAGTGGATTTGCAGGTACCATTCAGGCAGACACATGGCACAGGATTGTATTGGCAGTTGATGCCCCTGAAGTACGATTTTATGTAGACGGTGTAGAGGTTTATACAGATGATTTGCTGGCTAGTGGAGATGGGTTATTCTCGTTAGATCTTGCTAAGTTCATCATATTCGGAGATAATAGTGGCGCTTCAGAAGATAACCCTATCGGTATTACGGAGTTTATGCTGTTTGATACGGCGTTCCCAGGCTCTGTTATTCAAAGTTTCCCGGCGGTTACCGAACCGGCTGTACCAAGTATTTCTCAAAATTTGGTTGGACGCTGGAAATTTGATGATGCAGCAGATTTAACAAAGGCCAGTTGTGGTAGTGACCTTGTAATTGCAGGTGCTGGATCGCATAGTGCCGTAGCCGGCGTTAACGCCGAAGATGGAGCTGCTTTAGTGGACATTGAGTCCTGGTACGAAGTCGACCATGGCATGCCAGCCGTAGGTGGTTCTAATGTAAACACCTATACCATGATATGGGATGTTAAAGTGTCAGCTGCCGACCTTGGAAAGTACATTGATTTATTACAAACCAATACCGCTAATGATTCGGATGGGCCTGTATATATAAGTCCAGATGGTGGCTTTTGGTTTAATGGTGGTGCCAGTGGGTTTGCAGGTACCATTCAGGCAGATACCTGGCACAGGATTGTGTTGGCAGTTGATGCTCCTGAAGTACGATTTTATGTCGATGGTGTAGAGATTTATACAGATGATTTGCTGGCTAGTGGAGATGGGTTATTCTCGTTAGATCTTGCTAAGTTCATCATATTTGGAGATAATAGTGGCACTAGCGAAGACAATCCGATAAGTATTACCGATTTCTTATTATTCGATAAAGCACTTAGTAAGGCAACAGTTGAAGGCTTACCAGCGGTAAATACCGCTTTATTTTAGTTGATTTGAGTTGATTTCTAAACATCTCCTTTATCCTTTTTTTTAAAGGAGGTGTTTTTTTTAAGTAACCTTTAAAAATGTGTTTATGAAACTCATAAAAATTATACTTATACAAATAGTCTTGTTGGGAACAGGCTGTAGCAGTTCTTCGTCAGAATCAAATCCAGAACCAGTAGAAGAGACATTGACCAAAAAAGTTTTGCTTTTGGGCTTGGATGGTTGCATGCCCGATGCCCTAATGGCTGCCAATACCCCCAATTTAGATGCTTTGATGGCCAATGGTACCTATTCACTCGATGCGCGAAATACAAGAACCACAGTAAGTGGACCAGGTTGGTCGGCCATGCTAACAGGAGTGTGGGAAGAGAAACATGGAGTGACCGATAATTCATTTAACGGGAAGAACTATGTTAATTACCCACATTTTTTTAAGTACGTAGAAGACAAGGATCCTGCCTACCGTACCGTATCCGTTTCGCAGTGGCATCCCATTAACGATATCATAGCAAAACCTTATGCAGATGTTATCGTAAATCCAGAAAATAACACCGAAGATGTAAAGAACCACGTGATAGCGCAACTGACGGTGGAAGAACTTACGGCCATGTATGTGGATTTTGATGCCCCGGATCATGCAGGTCATACTACCGGATTCGACCCTAACAACCCAACCTATATAGATGCGATAGAAAGTGTTGATCAGGCCATAGGAGAGATCATGCAAGCCCTAAAAGCTCGTGAAAATTACAATAAGGAAAATTGGTTGATCTTGTCAAGTACCGATCACGGAGGGATTGGTTATGGCCATGGAGGGAGTACCGATGAGGAACGTACTATTTTTGTAATAGCAAGTGGCGACCATATACCTAATAATGAAATAAAAAAAGAAACAACACAAGTTACCGTTCCACCAGCCGATAATTGCTTGGGCAGTAGCTATGAGTTAAAATTTGAAGATGCGGTTGTACAAGTTCCAAGTCAGCAAGACCTTAATTTTGGTAGTGACCAGGATTTTTCTATTGAATGTAGGATACGATCAAAATCCCCAGGCGATGTTGGGGTCATTGCAAAAAAGAACTGGAACAATGGTCTGCTTCCGGGGTATGTACTTTCCTTTAAGCCAAGTACAAAAAGTTTTAAGGTTAATATAGGCGATGGTACCAATCGAGTAGATGTAGAGGCAGGAGAGATTACCGATAATGCATGGCATATGGTAAGTGCTACGTTTGATAGGGATGGCCTTTTAAAAGTTTACGTAGATGGTGTCTTAAAGAATAGTGCCTCAATGGCATCCATTGGCAATATAGATAACGATCTTCCCTTTACAATGGGAGCCGATGGTAATTTAAATTGGCATTATAATGGTTATTTAGCAGAGGTAAGGATGTTCAATACCATATTGGAACCAGATACTATTGATAACTGGAACTGTAAGGTAATGGATAATTCTCACTCCCAATACGCCAACCTTTTAGGGCATTGGAAGCTAACCGAAGGAGAAGGAACCACCATATTAGATTCTGGGCCAAAAGGATACAACGGAACCCTGTCTGGAGGGGCATGGTTAGATGCTACCCAAAGTACGGTTGAGACTATAGACAATTATGACGATACACCTCGTACTGTCGATGTTGCTGTTACTGCACTAAACCATTTGTGCATACCTATAAAAAGCAGTTGGGATTTAGATGGAAAATCCATTATCAATTCTGATTGTTTAAATGATTAAACAATATTGTTTAATAATAGAGTCGTTTATGTATAGGGTTCTGTAGATTCTGGAAATTTAACCTAAACATCCTTTGCCGTTTATTGGAGAGCATGGTATTTGTAAAAGACCAATGCTAAAAAATGTACTAAACTATAATCTGGTTTGGGTACAACCGAACCTGAGGGATTCTTTATATAATATCGATTTTAAGATGTCTAAATAAGCTATTGGCAAGAGGCAATAGTATGAGAATACTAAAGATAGATAAAGCAATGTATAACCTATAAAAGTAACCACAATTGAATATTAAAATAATTTATTAACTATTAAACTAAACTAAAAACAATGAAAACAATTAAATTAGTATTACTAGTATGTATTTCATCACTCTTATGTAATTATTCATGTGATAAGGATGAAACTTTAAACGAGTCCGAGGACATGATAGCGGTCAATGCCGGAGGGCCTCCTCCCGCCAATAGCTTGTCCATATCGGTACCCTGTGAAGGGAATAGTTGGGTGGTAGATAATCCAACAGCGACTGACAATATAATTGTATCAGGAGGGATTAAAAATTGGACAAGTTCAAGTGACAAGATCAGAACTTATTTTTATGCCAAGGCAACAGGTTCAATAGAACTTGGGATTAAGGCAAAGTTTGCAGGAAATACCACATTAAAGGTTACTTTTGATGGTGTTTCACAAGAAAAAACATTTTCGAGTTCCAATAATTTTAAAAAACATTATATAGGCTCGGTTACCATTAACCAAGTAGGCTATTATTATGTAGAATTGGAAGGTGTTACAGCTGGTGGAGGTTCCTTTGGAGAGATATCAGATGTGTTGCTTGGTGACAACGCTTGGTCGTCTAACATCACCTATGTCGAATCAGATTGGTTTTATTGGGGGAGACGTGGGCCTTCCTGTCATTTAGGTTATGAAGAACCAGCCAATAAGGACATTACTTGGTTTTATAACGAGGTAACAGTACCAGTAGGAATGGATCCGGTAGGATCGTATTTCATGGCCAATGGTTTTTCTGGGGGGTATTTTGGAATGCAGGTAAACAGTGAAACAGATAGACATATTTTGTTTTCGGTATGGAGCGCTTACGATACACAGGACCCTAACCAAATTCCTGCAGAATATACCGTAATTCCATTAGGCTATGGCGATGGTGTAACAGTAGGTGAATTTGGAGGCGAAGGGTCTGGAGCCCAAAGTTATTTGAACTTCCCTTGGGTTGCAGGAAACACCTATAAATTTTTGTTGAAAGGTGAGTCAAATGTTGCCAATTCTACCGATTATACGGCATATTTTTACGCTCCTGAGGTTGGAGAATGGAAATTGATAGCCAGTTTTAGAAAGCCATACTCTTCAGGGCCACATTTAACAACCCTATATTCATTTATAGAAAATTTCCATACAACAATGGGTGATGAAACAAGACTTGCAAATTATGCAAATCAATGGGTATATGACACCCAAGGCAATTGGTATGAAATGACAACCGCTCAGCTTGGTGTGGATAGCACAGCAAGTAATGACGTTAGATTTGATTATGATGGCGGTGTAAGTTCGACCAGTTCAAACAGCTTTTATTTAAGAAACTGTGGTTTCTTTAGTGATAATGGAGTGCCTTATTCCTCACATACAAGATCAGCAAATGGAGTGGCTCCTAATATCAATTTTTCACAATTAGAAGTGCCATCCATACCTGTGCATACCGAGGTGGATAGATCGGCATGGTCTGTTATCGATTACAGTTCTCAGGAAGATCAAGGAGGCGAAGGATCTACCGGACGTGCAGCCGATGTGCTGGATGGTAATGTTAATACGTACTGGCATTCGTGCTGGTCTGGATGTTCTGCCGCACCACCCCACCATATTACGGTGGATGCAGGAGCAGCAATTACTGTTGACGGTTTTAGGTTTGTTCAAAGGCAATCACTTAATAGGACTGTAAAGGATATCGAAATACAGGTGAGTAATGATAATTCGAACTGGCAAAGTTTAGGTGATTTTGTGTTAGCTAAGACAACTGCAAATATAGATATTAATTTGCCCTCACCCGCAACGTTTAGATATTTTAAATTTATAGCCAAGGTGGCCCACGATGGCACAAATAATGCATCTATGGCTGAAATATCAGCTTATTTGATAGAGTAATAAAGCCTCTTAAAATATACCATACTCCTCCATTTTCAATAAATTTTGAAAAGGAGGAGTTTTATAGTTTAAAAGACCTTTTAGTAAATAATTTTATAGTGCTAATTCCTTTTAAACTATTTAAAAAAGTATAGTTTATTAAGGTTAAAAGTGTTAACGATCTAACAAATAATGCAGCCAAAGAATTAACGACCTATGTAAACTATACTATTATTGTTGTTATATGGTTAAGAATTTAAAACCGGAGTTTAGCAGTGCTAAATGAGGGTTTTCATAACGAAAAGTGGTGAAAAAAGGGGCATAACAAAACCAAAAGGTGGAATTTAAACAGTCTCTAAGCCTTTCAAATAGAACAGAAATTATATTGAGCCTTATTTTAGATAAAAAAAAGAAATTATGAGTACAAGAAGAGATTTTTTAAAGCAGGCAGGATTGTTAACTGGCGGATTGGGTGTTGTAGGTAGCTTACCAGCTTCCATCCAGCGCGCTCTGTCTATCGATCCTGAAATAGGTAGTACCTTCGAGGATGCCGAGCACATTGTTTTGTTAATGCAGGAGAATAGGTCTTTCGACCATTGTTTTGGAACGCTAAAGGGCGTTAGGGGTTTTAACGATCCCCGAGCGATTACACTGCCCAACCGGAATCCGGTCTGGTTGCAGTCCAATAAAAAAGGAGAGACTTATGCGCCTTTCCGATTGGACATGAAGGCGACCCGTGCTACCTGGATTGGTGACCTACCTCATTCGTGGAGCAACCAAGTTGATGCACGCAATAATGGAAAGTATGATAATTGGTTAGAGGCCAAGAAGACGCACCGCAAAGCTTATAGGGATATGCCATTGACCATGGGGTATTACAACAGGGAAGACATTCCCTTTTATTATGCTTTTGCAGATGCGTTTACTGTCTTCGATCAGCATTTTTGTTCCAGTTTAACAGGAACAACACCTAACAGAAACTTTTTTTGGTCAGGAAAAATTAGAAATACCCCTACCTCAAAGCCATGTCTTATAAATAGTGAAACCTATTACAATAATGAAGCTAACTGGAAAACATTTCCAGAGCGTTTGGAAGCGCATGGTATCCCCTGGCGGGTTTATCAAAACGAGATCAGTCTTCAAACCGGTTTGAGCGGAGAGGAAGAGGCCTTATTGGCCAACTTTACCGATAATAATTTTGAGTTTTTTAGTCAGTTTAACGTACGCTTCAGTAAAAGCCATCAAAGTTTTTTAAAAAAACGTTTTAGCGAGCTTCCCGACGAAATCAGTGAATTAGAGCGAAGCATTGAAGAATTACCAAAACAATCAGTCCAAAAGTTAAAAAACAAATTAAAACAGAAAAAAAGTCAGTTACTAAAAATAAGCCGGGAATTAGAAATTTGGAGTCCTGAAAACTTTGAAAAACTTACCGAATTCCAAAAGAACATTCATAAAAAAGCATTTACTACAAATAGTAACGATCCCCATTATCATGAGACGGAAGCCTTAACCTTTGATGATAATGGTGAAGCGAGAACCCTTGAAATACCTAAGGGAGACATCCTTCATCAGTTTAGGGAAGATGTTAACAATGGAAAATTACCAACTGTATCCTGGTTGGTGGCGCCACAAAAGTTTTCCGACCATCCTAGTGCCCCATGGTTTGGTGCTTGGTATGTGTCTGAAGTGCTGGATATCTTAACAAAAAATCCAGAAGTTTGGAAAAAAACAATATTTATTCTTACCTATGACGAGAATGATGGTTATTTTGATCATGTACCTCCGTTTGTTGCACCAAATCCAAAGCAAAAAAATAAAATATCACAAGGCATAGATGCAACGTCCGAATATGTCACTTTAGAAGAAGAAATTAAAAAGCGAGGTGTCAAGCCAGAATATGCCAGAGAGAGTCCCGTTGGTTTGGGGTATCGAGTTCCTATGATCGTGGCCTCGCCATGGACCCGTGGAGGATGGGTAAACTCTGAGGTATGCGATCTTACATCACCACTACAATTCATGGAAAAGTTCCTAAATAGAAAAACAGGTAAACCGATTAAAGAAACCAACATAAGCAGTTGGCGTAGGGCTATTTCAGGAGATATAACTTCAGCCTTTAGGCCTTTCGAACCCTCAACATTCAACTTCTCTGACTTTGTGGATCGCGATTCGTTTATGCAGGATATTTACAAAGCAAATTTTAAAGCCCCACCGTCGAGCTTTAAGGCGTTGACAAATGAGGAGGTAACCGCAGTGCGTTCGGGAAATCTCAGCCTTCCATTTATGTCTGTACAAGAACCAGGGATTAAGGATTCCTGCGCTTTGCCTTACGAACTTTACATACATGATACTTTGGACAAAAACAATGGTTTAATTCAGTTGTCCTTTCGAGCTTCTAATGCCGTTTTTGGAGACAAAACATCAGGAGCACCGTTTAACGTATATGCACCTGGAAATTATTTGCAGGAAGATGCTTCAGGGAAAAAGGATTTTCTACCCGTTAAGACATGGCCGTTTGCGGTTGAGGCAGGGGAACAGGTAACAGATGCTTGGGCCTTGGATCATTTTGAGGACGGGAATTACCATTTACGAGCCTATGGTCCCAATGGATTTTATAGGGAGTACAAAGGAAATATTGCAGACCCAGAATTAACCATTGTTTGCCATTACGAAAAATCAGGACGCTTTTTAAAGAAGCTATCAGGAAATATAGAGTTGGAGATAATTAATGGTTCTGGAAAAGAACATACGGTAGAAATTATGGATCATGCTTATAGTCTATCTAAAACGAATCATGTAGTTGCGAATGAATCAAAACGTATAGTATTAAAATCTAGTGAAAGTTATGGTTGGTATGATTTTTCTGTGAAGGTTAAAGATGTAAAAACCTTTGAAAGACGTTTTTCGGGTAGGGTAGAAACAGGCAAGCACTCTAAAACAGATCCGTTTATGGGACGTGTTTAGTAGAAAAAAATCCTCAGGACTCTGTCTTAAGGGGGGGGCGTTTCAAGACCGTTTTTTAGTGAGTACTATAATTATTATACAAATTAATTTGTATTCTAAACAATTAACCAATAAGTTTGTGTTCGAGCACAAAACATAAATTTCTAAAAAACAAACCATGCGCTATTATTCTTTTTTCATTTTTTTGCTAGTGATATCCATAAGTAGCTGTGCAGAAAAAAACAGAACGTTTCAATCATCAGAAGTAACTATCATTCCAAAGCCATCAAAGCTAACTTTGGGAGAATTTTCGTTTGCCTTTAAGGAAGGGATAACTGTTTCTGTTGAAACAGAGGAGCAACAAATTGCGGCAAATCACTTAATTAATACAATAGCTAATGAAACTGGTAATAAATTGGAGTTAGTAAAAGGAGCTTCTGCTAACGTAATGTTTAAGGAGGTTGATGGTTTGCAGACGGAAGCATACCAATTAAATATAAAACCAAATCAAATTACAATAAGTGCAAGTGATGCGGCTGGTTACTTCTATGGCGTACAATCCATACAGCAAATGCTAACACCAGAAACACCAGAATCAGGAAAAGGTGATAAAAAATGGTTAGTACCTTGTGTTAGTATAGAAGATGCGCCCCGTTTTAACTGGCGAGCCTATATGCTTGATGAATCACGTTACTTTCATGGTGAAGCTTTTGTAAAGCAAATTTTAGATCAAATGGCATTGCTAAAGATGAATATATTTCATTGGCATTTAACCGACGATGCGGGTTGGCGTATAGAAATAAAAAAGTACCCACTTTTAACCGAAGTAGGTGGTTTTAGGGCAGACAGTGAAATTGAAACCTGGGGGAGCGGAAAAACGTCGGGAGAGCCACACGGAGGATTTTATACACAAGAGCAAGTTAAGGATATTGTAGCCTATGCGGCAGAAAGAAATATTACCATTGTGCCAGAGTTTGAGATGCCTGGGCACTCCAGTGCAGCGATTGCTGCATATACTTGGTTGGGTACAGCAGGTGAAGACATAGATGTCCCAGTGAAATTTGGAAGGCATTTCGATAACTATGACGTAACAAAACCCGAAGTTGAGCAATTTGTAAAAGATGTTTTAAAAGAGTTGTTTGAGTTATTTCCTTCCAAAGTAATTCATATAGGAGGTGACGAAGTAGGCTATAAAGTTTGGGAAGAATCAAAACATGTGCAACAATACATGAAGGAAAACGGTATCAATACGCCTGCCGATTTACAGATCGCCTTTACCAATAAGATTTCAAAATTTATTGAAGAGAATGGAAGAAGAATGATGGGGTGGAATGAGATTATGGGAATCAATGTCCACAAAGGCTTTGAGGAAAAGAAAGACGATAAAGAAGCCGAAACCGAGTTGGCCAAGAATGTAGTTGTGCATTTTTGGAAAGGAAATTTGGAACTAGCCACAGAAGCAGCTAAGAAAGGTTACGGTATTGTGAATTCATTACATAGCAATACATACTTGGATTATGGTTATAACAACATAAGTTTAGAAAAAGCCTATAGTTTTAATCCTATACCAAAAGGTTTAGAGGCTCAGTATCATAAAAATATTTATGGGTTAGGATGTCAAATGTGGAGTGAATGGACGCCTACTAATAAAGATGTGGAACGTCAAACATTCCCAAGAATTGCTGCCTATGCAGAAGTTGGTTGGACAGCATTGGAAAATAAAGACTTTAACAGTTTTAAGGTGGCTTTAAACAAGTTGCAAAGCCGCTGGGACGATTTGGGCATTAACTATGCGAAAGTGTTAGAGTAAATAGAATGTAACTACAAATAATGTAGGTTATGCATAATATATGTAAAGTAATAGGTGTTTTAGCTATTTGTTGCATCATTTTCTCCTGTAAACAGAAAGATACTACCACGGAGGGGCAAAGAGAAGCGATAGTTAGTGAGCAACCAAATATCGTTTTGTTTATGGTCGACGATATGGGCTGGCAGGATACCTCAGTGCCATTTTGGACCAAGAAAACTGCTTTTAATGCACGCTACAATACGCCAAACATGGAGCGTCTTGCTCGGGAGGGTATGAAGTTTACGCAAGCCTATGCAACGTCTGTATGTTCACCAACAAGAGTTAGCTTGATGACAGGAATGAATGCGGCCAGACATAGAGTAACCAATTGGACGCTTAGAAGAGACATGTTGCAGCCTATGGAGGTAAACCATAAAAAACTAAAATTCCCTAGGTGGAATGTAAATGGTTTGAGTCCTGTGCCGGATATTGAAAGTACAGTATATGCAACACCGTTACCTAAATTATTGCAAGAGGCAGGGTATTATACTATCCATACTGGCAAAGCGCATTTTGGAGCTATTGGAACCCCGGCGGAGAATCCCAAAAACATAGGATTTGATGTAAACATAGCGGGACACGCTGCAGGCGCTCCCGAAAGTTATCTAGGAATAGAAAATTTTGGGAATGGTGAAAAAGGAAAGGAAGTTTGGGCGGTACCAGGTTTGGAAAAATACCATGGTAAAGATATATTCTTAACCGAAGCACTAACTAAGGAATCAATACTGGCTATAGATAGTGCTAAGGTTGCCAAAAAACCTTTCTTCCTGTATATGGCACATTATGCAGTGCATACACCACTTTATGGCGATAACAGATTTGAGCAAAAATATTTAGATGCGGGATTAGATACCAAAGAAGCCAAATATGCATCCATGATAGAAGGTATGGATAAAAGTTTAGGCGACATTATGGATTATTTGGAGAAAAATAAACTGGCAGAAAATACAGTTATTTTATTTATGTCCGATAACGGTGGCTTGAGCGTACATGCCAGAGGCGGAGAGCCCAACACGCATAACAAGCCTCTAAACAGCGGTAAGGGGTCGGCTTACGAAGGTGGTATTCGTGAGCCCATGTTGGTAAAATGGCCTAATAAGATAAAACCCAATACAGTTACCGATACAAAGGTTATTATAGAAGATTTTTACCCAACCATTTTAGATTTGGCAGGTGTTGAAAATTATAACACCGTGCAAGAAATAGACGGACAAAGCTTTATGGGCGTACTAAAAGGGGAAGACGTGAAAAATAATGAGCGCGCTTTGTTTTGGCACTATCCAAACGAATGGGGACCATCAGGACCAGGTATAGGAGCTTCCAGTACCATTCGTAAAGGCGATTGGAAATTAATTTATTATCACCTTGATAGCCGCTTCGAGCTTTTTAATATCGCTAATGATATAGGAGAAACAACTAACTTGGTTACAAGTGAAAAAGAAAAGCTTAAAGCTTTGGCAATAGAGTTAGGAAACTATTTGAGAAGTGTAAATGCACAAATGCCATCCAATAAAGAAACCGATCAACAGGTGCCATGGCCAGATGCAGAAATAGTAATTAATCAGATAAATAATTAAATTTTAAGTAAAAAAACATATGAAGTCTATTTATTCAATCATGTTATTGTGTTTTTTGATAAGTTGCCAGCAACAAAAAGAAGTAATAGTAAGTCAAACTTATGAAGAACCACAAGATCCATCTCCAAGTGAATCCCAAAACTGGGATGCGCTTCCTAACGGATTACAGGCATCAGCTGTTTCTATAAATAAACGCTTTGTAAAAAGCGTTATTCCAGATGTAGAAGAGAATGCTTCTCTAAGCGCAGAGGCATGGAAAGGTGAGCGTGTTTCAGGGCAATTGGTGCTATGGTCCAAAGATTCAGTAACAAAGGTTAGTGCAGAAATTTCAGATTTTAAATCTGAAAGTGGAGCAACCATTCCTTCCAACGCTGCTCAGTTGCGTTTTGTTAAATATGTTATTACAGACGAATTTGCAGGAGGTTGTGGCTATAGAAAGCCTGAAGACTTCGCAGCTTCATTGGCGGCAGATGCATTGGATACGGTGGCTTCGTATGCTGTAAAAGCCAAAGAAACACGTCCGTTATGGGTTACGGTAAACGTGCCAGCAAATGCTGAAGCAGGAGCATATAAAAGCAATATCACCTTAAATGTAGAAGGTCAAGAAGCAAAGGAATTCGAAATGATCTTAAAGGTTGTAGATAAGGTGTTGCCACCAGCTTCCGATTGGAAGTTTCATTTGGATTTATGGCAAAACCCCTATGCAGTATCACGATTTCATAACGTAGAACCTTGGTCGCAAGCACATTGGGATTTATTAAGGCCGTTGATGAAGAGGCTTGCGGATGCTGGTCAAAAAGTGATTACAGTATCATTAAATAAGCGCCCTTGGGGTGGGCAAACCTTCGATCCTTTTGATGCCATGATAGAATGGAAGAAGAAAACAGACGGCTCTTGGGAATACGATTACACTGTTTTTGACAATTGGGTGCAGTTCATGATGGATCTTGGTGTTAAAAAACAGATAAGTTGTTACTCCATGGTGCCTTGGGGCAATGAATTTTATTACTTCGATGAGAATGAGAATAAAGAAGTTAAGTTGAAAGCGCCTCCAGGAACACCGGAATACGAGGCCTTGTGGGTGCCGTTTTTAAAACAATTTAAAGCACATATACGAGAAAAAGGCTGGGATGGAATAACAAGAATAGCGATGGACGAGCGAGGACCTGAAGAGATGCAGGCGATGCTGAAATTATTGAATCAACATGCACCGGAGTTTGGTGTGGCTTTCGCCGATAATCATAAGAGCTATAAACTTTACCCTGATGAGTTGAAAGACATGTCTGCTGCTTTTGGACACCCTGTAGATGAAGAAGACTTAGTTAAGAGACGTACTAATGGTTACGTTAGTACGCATTATGTGTGCTGTTCGGATAAATTTCCAAATACATTTACGTTTTCTGAACCGGCAGAGGGTATTTTTATAGGTTGGTATACAATAGCAGCCGATTTTGATGGCTTCTTACGTTGGGCCTATAACAGCTGGGTGGAAAATCCGTTGCAAGATTCCCGTTTTAGAGCGTGGCCTGCAGGAGACACCTATATTGTATACCCAGACAATCGCAGTTCCATTCGTTTTGAAACATTAAGAGAAGGCATTCAAGATGCTGAAAAGATCCGGATTTTAAGAGAAGAGCTTACGGCTAAAAATGATTTGGATACCTTAGATTATTTGAATGAAGTTGTAGGACAATTTAATGTTACAGAAAAGCCGCAGGATTTAGAAGGCTTATTGCAGGATGCTAAAGCTGTTCTTAATAAATTGGCAGTAAAATAATAAAGTATTTTGTATTCTGTCTTTTAGCTTAGAGATGGGGTTTTACTGAGAGGCGCAACAATAAAACAAGCGGTCGGATACCCTTCCTTATAGGAGAGCCGACCGCTTAATTTTTATACGTAGAAAGTATGCGAAATACCTATTGATTTTTTATTTAGTTTATATATATTGCTAAAGTAAGTTAAGTAAAATATGTTTAGTTGATTTTTAGAAATTTAACATAAATATGTTTTACTATTAGTAAAAATATTTGCATTTTTGTTAAATAAATAATAAAGTTTTTCATGTCTATAAAGCAAAAACACGTTTTGTTTTTATGTGTGGTTTTAATTGCATTTTGTAACAGTTGTAAACAGAATCAAGAAGAAAAAAGTCTTTTACTGTATTGTGCAGCAGGGATAAAGCCAGTTGTAGAAAAAGTAGCAAAGCAATATTATGAAGATTATGGGGTTCGTGTGGACTTGCAGTATGGTGGATCAGGAACCTTGTTGTCTAATTTGCGAGTAGCTAAACAAGGGGACTTGTATTTGGCAGCCGATAAAAGTTATATTCAAGAAGCCCAATCACATGGATTGATTGCGGAAACACAACCACTGGCGTTTATTAAACCTGTAATTGCCGTAGCTAAAGGAAACCCCAAAGACATAACTAAGATTGAAGATTTGTACAAAGAAGATGTTAAGGTTGTAATAGCCAACCCAGATGCAGCTTCTATAGGTAGATTGACTAAAAAAATGCTTGAAAATGCCCAGTTATGGGAGGCGTTTGAACCACATGTGTCCGTTTTAATGCCAACCGTAAATGAAGTAGCTAATACTATCAAACTGGGTAGCACAGACGCAGGAATAATTTGGGATGCGACCGCCCAACAGTATGAAGACTTAGAAATTGTTGAAGTTCCTTTGTTTAACAACTATGTTAAAAATGTAACCATCGGGGTACTTAATTATTCGTCGCAACCAACCGAAGCGCTTAAGTTTATAAGATATTTATCGGCCAAGGATAAGGGCTTGTCTGTATTTAAAGATTATGCATATCAAATTATTGAAGGGGACAAGTGGAATGAGAAACCCAGACTACTTTTTTATAGTGGAGGCGTGAATCGTGTTGCTATCGATAAAACTATACAAGATTTTGAGAAACGCGAAGGTGTTCAAGTAGATAGAGTGTATAATGGCTGCGGCATTTTAGTGTCACAAATTAAAGCGGGACAGCGTCCGGATGGCTATCTTTCTTGCGATGTCTCCTTTATGGTTCAAGTAGAAGATAAGTTTGGTTCCATAGTCGATATATCCAAAACCGACATTGTTATAGCAGTAAAGAAAGGGAATCCAAAAAATATTAAAAGCTTAAAAGATTTAACAGCAGATGATTTGAAATTAGGCGTTTGTAATCACAATCAAAGTGCTTTAGGGGCACTAACGAAAAAGCTTCTCGAAAGCCAGAAATTATGGGAGTCTGTATATAAAAATGTGCGTTCACAAACACCAACAGCCGATTTGTTGGTAAACCAGATTAGAACAGGGTCATTGGATGCTGTTGTTGTTTATGCTGCCAATGTAGCTCAGGTAAAGGATAAAATCGATATAGTGCATTTAACCGAAGATCAGGCAAATGCCCTTCAGAATTTTGGAATTTCAAACAATTCAAACTACCAAAACTTAATGAAACGTTTGCTAAAAGCATTGACAGCCGATAGTTCGAAAAAAAATTATCTTGAAAATGGCTTTGAATGGAAATATAATACTGCTAATTAATCATGAATAAAGAAGTTTTAAAAACAGAAGGAGATGTAAACCTTTCGAAAGAAAGAGAACAATGGCATCAAGAGAATATTTTAGATGTAGAGACCTTACAAGTATTAAAAGACGATGAACGGTTGTTTGTACACCAGGCTATGTCGACACCTTGTTTGGATGTTTTAAGTTCGTGTTCGGACGTTTCGATTAAAAACTTACAAGGAAAGGAATATCTTGATTTTCATGGTAATAATGTACATCAAATAGGCTTTTCCAATACATTTGTGATAAATCAAGTTAAGAAGCAATTAGACGAATTATCATTTTCAACAAGGCGTTACACCAATAAAACAGCAGTTAACTTTGCGGCCAATCTAACAGCTTTATTGCCAAAGGGTCTCGATAGGGTGCTGTTTGCTCCCGGAGGGACTTCGGTAGTGAGTATGGCTCTAAAGTTGGCACGTGTTGTTACAGGTAGACATAAGGTGGTTTCTTATTGGGATTCTTTTCATGGTGCATCATTAGACGCAATAAGTGCAGGAGGAGAAGCCGTTTTTCGTCAGCATATGGGACCTATGATGCCTGGTGTTATCCGAATTCCCCCACCAATGAGCAGTGGTGGTTTTTTTGAAGATGAAATGAAATCGGCCGACTATTTGGAGTACGTTATCGAAAAAGAAGGAGAAATAGGTGCTTTTATTGCAGAAACTGTAAGAAATACGGATGTTCAAATTCCTTCTAAACAGTATTGGAGGCGCATTAGGGAAATTTGTACTAAGCATGATGTATTATTGATTTTGGACGAAATTCCTATTGCCTTGGGGCGTACAGGCAAGATGTTTGCTTTTGAGAATTTTGATATAGAACCGGACATTTTATGTTTGGGAAAAGGCCTTGGTGGAGGTGTAATTCCCTTTGCAGCTATGGTGTGTAGGGAGGAGCATAACATAGCACAAGATATTTCATTAGGACACTTCACGCACGAAAAAAGCCCTGTAGGCTGTGCTGCAGCACAGGCGGTAATTGATTATATTGATTCGAACAATTTGTTGCAAAAAGTAAATGATGATGCCGTTTTCATGACAACGGCTTTAGAAGCATTAAAACGAAAGCACCCTTTAATTAGTGAGGTACGCGGATTAGGCCTCTTATGGGGATTAGAGTTAAGGTATCCAGAAACCAATAAAGCAGCCTATACCGAAGCGGAAAAGATAATGTATAGCTGTTTGTCCCAAGGATTAAGCTTTAAAGTGTCCCAAGGACATGTTTTACAGCTATCACCAGCATTGACTATTCAAAGAAACGATTTGCAGAAAGCCATACACATTTTAGATAAGGCTTTTGGGACGATATAAGGAGAGACCAGATGGTTTATAATAGTATAACTTAAAATGTAAAAAGATAAAAACTATAAGTAAACATAAAAGGTCTTTAAAAGTAAAGTCTAACTTGCCATTTTTTTTAATGATGGGCGTTGTAGCTTCAACCTATATCATTTTGATATTGGCAATGATGCTAGCCGATTTATCTTATACTACAACAGGGCATATTTTGGAAGCTTTGCAAAGCAAGGAAATACAATATGCAATTAAACTAAGTTTGATTACCTGTACAATTACCATGGTTTTAAGTGTGTTGGTCGCTATCCCTTTGGGGTATTTTATGGCACGTTTTGAATTCCGCTTTAAAAAGGTTATCGATGCCGTACTCGATATACCCATTGTATTGCCTCCATTAGTAATTGGATTGAGTTTGCTCATTTTATTTCAAACAGCACCAGGACAATTTATAGAGAGCCATGTACGCATAACCTATACCGTGTATAGTGTTATTATAGCGCAGTTTATGGTTGCTTGTGCCTTTGCTGTTCGAACCATGTATGTTACCTTTATTCAAATTAATAACAGACAGGAGCAAGTTGCATTGACATTAGGCTGTAACCAGCGGCAATCGTTTTTTTATATCTTGTTGCCACAAGCTAAAAATGGTATTTTAACTGCGGCTTCGCTAGCCTGGGCAAGAGCTTTGGGTGAATTTGGTCCCATTCTTATTTTTTCGGGGGCAACCCGAATGCGTACCGAAGTATTGCCCACAACCGTATTTTTAGAAATGTCGGTAGGTAATATTGAAGCAGCCGTAGCCGTGTCTTTAATTATGATACTTTCCGGTTTTGCGGTCTTGCTTATTGTAAGGTTGTTTGGCGATAAAAACACAGCTTTGTAATATGATAACATGTGTAGATATAAATATAAAACAAGGGGAGTTTACCTTAACCGATGTAAACTTTAAAGTAAACAAAGGCAGTTATATGGTACTAATGGGGAAGACAGGTTGTGGTAAAACCACCATCATGGAATCCATTTGCGGTTTACGAAAAATAAAATCGGGGGCAATCTGGTTAAATGGTAAGGAGATTACAACCTTAATGCCTGCCAAAAGAGAAATTGGCTATGTGCCACAAGACGGTGCTTTGTTTAAGAATATGACCATTGCCGAAAACATCGGATTTGCTTTGCGGTTAAGGAAATGGTCTAAACAGGATATTAAAGAGCGAGTTGCGCAACTGGCATCCGATTTGGGTATTACCTATTTGTTAAAACGCGAAGCGCACGATTTGAGTGGCGGAGAAAGACAACGTGTAGCCTTGGCAAGGGCTTTGAGTTTTTATCCAGATGTATTGTGCTTAGATGAACCATTAAGTGCGTTAGATGAGCATACTAAAGATGATATGCTGGATCTGTTAAAAACCTTAAAAAAGAATTTAAATATTACAATATTGCATGTTACACACTCAAAAGATGAAGCCATTAAGTTGGCGGACCACGTATTAAAATTTGAAGACGGTCATGTTAAAGAATTAATGCCTACAGAATTATAAAAGAAATGGATATAACATTAAAATTTACGGCTCAAATAAAAGATGTTGTTGGTAAAGCTAGTGATACAGTTACAGCTAATGATGGAACTAATTTACAGCAGTTGCTAACTAATTTGGGAGGGATTTACGGAGAACGGTTTAAAGCCATTCTGTTTGACGAAAAAGGAGCCTATCGACATTCCAACTTAATAGTGATAAATCAATCACAAGTAAATTACGAAGATAATGTAACATTAGCAGATGGTATGGAAATTACATTAATGTCACCAATTTCAGGCGGATAAAATGAAACAGTTAACAGCAGAAGAATTAGCAACTTACGAGTGGCAATTGGACGTGCCAGATCATGGTGTTGAAGGACAAGAACGACTAAAAAACAGTACCGTTTTAGTATCCCGTTGTGGCGGATTAGGTAGTGTTGTAGCTTATGAATTGGCTGCGGCAGGTGTTGGGACACTTATTTTGGCCCACGCAGGCAATGTAAAGCCAAGTGATTTGAATAGGCAACTATTGATGACGCACGATTGGCTGGGGAAACCTAGGGTAGAATCGGCCGAGCGTCGTTTAAAAGAATTAAACCCAAGATTAAATATAATTAGTGTTCCAGAGAATATTAATGAGGCCAATGCAGAAAGATTAGTCGGTATGGCCGATGTAATTGTAGATGCTGCACCGCTTTTTGAAGAACGATTTTTAATGAATAGGGAGGCCGTAAAACAAGGGAAACCACTAGTAGATTGTGCCATGTATGAGTTAGAAGCTCAAATAACCACTATCGTACCTGGTGAAACAGCTTGTTTATCGTGCTTGTACCCAGAGCAACCCGTAGCATGGAAACGTAGATTTCCTGTTTTTGGAGCCGTTTCGGGTACCATTGCCTGTTTAGGAGCTATCGAGGCCATTAAGTTAATATCTGGGTTTGGAACACCATTAACAAACAGGTTGTTAACAATGAATATGCGGACTATGGATATACAAACCATCGGAATAAAGCAACGAAAGGGATGCACAGTTTGTGGTAGTTAAAATAAGTAACAGATGAAACTGATTTTAAAAGAAATAATACATAGAAAGTTCAATTTTTTAATGGGACTTTTAGGAATGGTTACCATTGTAACACTGGTAGTATTTTTTTATACCATGACGCGGGCTACACAAAAAGAAACCATTCGTTTAACTAGGGATATGGGGTTTAATGTACGTATTATTCCTGGAGGTACCGATATTAACCAGTTTTGGGTTGAAGGGTACTCCAATTTAAGTATGTCTGAAGAAGTAGTCGATAAATTGGTAAATCAAAAGTCGGTTAACTATGCACATTTAACAGCGACACTTCATAAACGTGTTCAGTGGCGGGACAAACATGTGGTGCTTACCGGAATTTCAAGCCAAGAAAGAGAACCCTCAGGAGCAAAAAAATCAAAAATGATTTTTGCCATTGAGAAGGATAAAGTGTATTTGGGCTATGAGATAGCACACCAGTTCAATATAAAAGAAGGCGATACGATTGCCGTTTTTAATAAATCGTTTGAAGTTGCTAAAACTTTAACGGAATCTGGAAGTGAAGATGATGTTAGGATGTATTTCGATTTAGGAACACTTCAGTCCTTAGTAAAAATGGAAGGGCGTGTTAATGAAGTAATGGCCATTAATTGTATGTGCTCTACAAAAAATGGAGATCCTTTGGGAGAACTTAGGGCAGAATTGAAAAAAATAGCACCCGAAGCAAAAGTCATTATGAAGTCCAGTGTGGCAGATGCCAGAGAAAAGCAACGTAAAATGGCCGATAGGTATTTTTTCTTCTTATTTCCAATTATACTCATTATTTGTGCTTTATGGCTCGGATCGGTAACGATGACAAACGTAAAAGAGCGCACCCCAGAAATAGGTATTATGCGTGCTATTGGTGTTACCAGTTGGAGTATAAGTAAACAGTTTTTTTTAAGGGCATTGCTCATAGGTTTTATAGGAGCCATCATTGGGTTTGTAATTGGTACGATAGGTTCTTATCAGCTAGGGCCTAATATATTCAATGTCACTAAAATAGCTATTACTCCAAATTACTTTTTATTACTTGGAGCGGTAATTATAGGACCATTTTTCGCGGCATTATCATCATTATTGCCCGTATTATGGGCTGTTAATAGGGATTCAGCAGAATTACTTAAAGAATAGAATATGTTAGAGATACAAAACATAAGCAAACAGTTTAATTCAGGAAAAAGTAATGTTACAGCTTTAAACAGTATTAACTTAAAAGTTGAAACATCAGAGTTTTTATTAATTAAAGGAGAGAGTGGAAGTGGAAAATCAACACTTCTATTTATTTTGGGTGGGATGTTACAGCCGTCCTCTGGAACCATAGTAGTTAATGACAAGGATTTGTGTAAATTATCGGAAAAAGAGCGCGGTAGCTATAGGGCTAATGAAATTGGTTTTGTGTTTCAGTCCTATCACTTATTACCCTATTTAAATGTCTTTGAAAATATTATGCTTCCCAATACACTAACCGGAGCACAAATTAATGAAGCTGATGTTTTTCGTATTGTTGAGGAGCTGGGTATCAAGGATAGGTTATACCATAAACCTTCACAATTAAGTGCAGGCGAAAAGCAACGCGTAGCCTTGGCAAGGGCTCTAATAATTAATCCTTCTTTGATTTTAGCAGATGAGCCTACAGGAAATCTGGACGAGAAAAACACCATTGATGTCATGAATTATCTAAAAGCTTATCAAGAAAAGGGAGGAACGGTCATTATGGTAACACATGGACATTTGGCAGATACTTATGCTACCCGTACCATTCGATTGGATAAAGGACAACTAATAACATAATTACTAAAATTTAAACGAATGAAACGAGCATTAACAAATTTTAAAAAATTCTTCACAAAAAGTAATGTTTAAAATTTTTAATGAGAGAACGAGTGCAACGAGAGCTTACATTCGTTCTTAATTTTATAATTAACATATAGTCAAAATAATTACTAAAATTTAAACGAATGAAAAAGGTATTAAAGTATCTTACAATTAAAGCACTTCTTTTAGGGGTGTTAATGGCTTTGTGCTATAGTTGTGAAGAAGAAATGAAGCTGGATCCAGCTAAAGATTGGCCGCAATTCAAAAAGGACAATTACCGTAGTGCCAATGCAGCCATACAATTAGATTTAGCGAGCTTGGGAGAGGACTGGCAGTATACTGCACCGCAAATGCCTGTACCTGCTTGGTATGGTCCGGCAAAAGAAGACACTTATGCACGAAGCGGGCCTTTACCATCCATGCGGGATTACGATTTATCATATTACCCCATCGTTGTAGGGAACAAATTATATTATGGATCGACTGCCGATAATGCCATTCACTGCTTAGATAGTAAAACAGGAAAAGAACTATGGACTTTTACAACTGGAGGCCCTATTCGTGTTGCTCCGGTTTTTTACCAAGGTAAATTGCTCTTTGGATCGGATGATGGCTATGCTTACTGTATTAAAGCAACCAGTGGCAAATTAGTATGGAAGTATTCACCAGTAGCAGAACAACCTAAAAAAGTAATTAACAATAATGCACTTATTTCCTTTTGGCCTATAAGAACAGGAGTGTTAATAGAAGACAATATAGCCTATTTTGGAGCATCACTATTACCTTGGAAAGATTCGTACTTCTGTGCTGTAAATGTTAAAACAGGAAAACCTCAAGGCACAGGCACATACATTAAAACCTATGAGAATTTAACTTTAGAAGGCGCAATGGCTTCAACAGGCTCAAAGATTATTCAGCCACAAGGTCGTATTTCTCCTATTTTTTTCGATAAAAATACAGGAGAGAGTAAAGGGCAGTTGGCTGGAACAGGCGGATGCTTTGTATTGGTAACACCCGAGAAGAATATAGTGCACCCAAATAATACGAGAGCCAAAGGCATTGCAGAAACTTTAGGGGAATTTGCTTCAGTAGCAGAAAGAAAGGATAAAAAGAACGCCGATTACATGTCTTTTAAAGACGGTAAGGAAATGGTAGTTAGTGGAGATTTTAGCTACATTCTAACCGATAATTCCATATCGGCCTACGATAGAAAAACTAAGAAAGTAGTATGGTTAAAGCGTAATTATAAAGCACATCGTATTGTTATATCTGGAGATGTACTCTATGTGGGTGCGACAGATAAAGTGTATGCCGTAAGTACCAAAAATGGGTTTCCGCTTTGGGTAGCTCCTGTTAAAGGTGCTGTTTATGCATTGACAGTAGCCGATAATGCGTTGTTTGCATCGACAGGCGAAGGACATATTTATTGTTTTAGAAGTGGTAAAGGAGAGAATAGTTTATTAGCCGAAAATGCAAATAAGCCAGCTAATGTTGATGAGGTAATTAAAAAAGAAGAAGAACCAGAAACAGTAAATTTAGAATTAGAAGCCGGTCCTTTTGTGACGACCATTGGCCCTAATAGTGTAGAAATAGCTTTTGTGACTAAAGATGCAATTAATTGTGAAATTAATTGGGGAGACGATTCAGGGAAAAAGCGTATTAACGAAAAGAAAACAACTAAAAATCACCGTATTGTAATAAATGATGTCCGAAAAGATTTTATTTATGAATACCAAATCATTGCAGGAGACAGTAAATCGGCATATTATGAGTTCGATAATTTCTTTAATTATGAAAGCCATGACGAGCCTGTTAATGATAATTCAGAAAAAAGTGCCCTGGTAAAAGAAATTGAAACCCTAAAAGATTTCAAAAAAGGGATAGCCGTTGTATTCGGAACAAAGAATAAGGAGAAAGCATTAGAGATCGCTTCTGTTACCGGGATTAAAGTGATGTTGTTTGATACTTCGGAATCCGATGTACAGAAATTAAGAGAAGAAATACAAGCTACAGGTATTTATGGTAGCAAAATTGCTGTACACCATGTAAACGATCTATCCCATTTGCCAATAACCAGTGATATTGCAAACATTGTACTGGTAAACAAAACATCCGGTTGTGAAGCCGACGAGGTTATTAGAATAGTAAAACCAGAAGGTTATGCGCTTCTAGATAAAACAGCATCCAATTTTGACAATTGGTTAAGTAAGGCGACTAATATGTGGCAAGTAACTTATATAAATGAGGAGGGGTATGGTAAATTAAGGAAAGCGCCTTATGAAACGGCTGGTAAATGGACACATCAATATGGCTTGGCAGATAACAGTGCTTTTGGAGGGGAAAGCCTTTGGGGGTCAACTGGGACCGATGACTTTGAAATTCAATGGATGGGACGCCCGGGACCACGTTTTCAAACCGATAGAAGTGGCCGAAAGCCGTCTCCATTGGCTGTAGATGGTAAAATGTTTGTCCAGGGAAGAGAACGTATTGTAGCTGTTGATGCCTATAACGGAAATGTATTGTGGTCTAAAGAATTGCCAGGGTTAAACAGAATGAACATCCACCGCGATTGTAGTAATTGGGTGGCCGATGATGATTTCGTATACGCAGCAATTAAGCAAAACCTTATTAAAATCAATAATAAGAATGGTGCTATAGATGCTATTATACCCGTAGAACAAGGTAACCAGGCTAACATAGTGAATGATTGGGGCTACGTTAGTGTCAAGAACAATTTGGTAGTTGGTTCAGCAACACCAAAAGCGAGTGCTTATACAAACTATTACGGCGGAGACGGTTGGTACGATAGTCAATCTGGGCCATTATCAGATAAAGTAGTGAGTTATAACATTTTTGCTAAAGATAAGAATACACTAAAACCGGTTTGGATCTATGAAAAACCATCTTCATTTATCATAAATTCTACAATAACAATAAGTGGCAATACCATGAGTTTTGTGGAGTCTAGAAACAAACGTTTTAAACTATCCAAAGACAATCGGGCGGATCCAAGTATTTTCAATGACTTGTATATGGTGTCCCTAAATGTTGTGTCGGGTAAAATTAATTGGGAAAAACCTATTAATACTGCTTCAGGTGTTACGACTTATTTTATGGCCGGAGGCAGTGATTTTAACGTTTTACTGGCTTCGGCTGCAGGGAAATATTATATTTATAACTATAGTACAACAACAGGAGACTTGGTATGGAATAAAGAACAAAATTGGTTTTCTGGAGATCATGGAGGGCATCTTTCTAAACCTGCCATTGTAAACAACCGTTTAATTGTAAAGCCCGCAATGTATCAATTGGATACTGGCGACTTGCTAAAGGAAGAAGTGCCTAAAGCAGGACATGGCTGTGCATCCTATGCCTTATCGGAGCAATCGGCGTTCTATAGAGGCGGTAGTGTTACTCAGTTTAATTTTGAAACCAATAAATTTTCGCAATGGGAACGTTTGCGTCCCGATTGTTGGATTAGTACAATTCCAGCACAAGGCTTGGTATTGTCACCAGAAGCTGGAGGCGGTTGTAGTTGTGGTAACTGGTTGGAAACGTCTATGGTATTCACGCCTAAATCAAGGGCTCCCATCACGTTTATATATAAAGATGAAAAATTTGTAGATACCTTAAAGGTTGAAATAAAAGCTAAAAACAGTGCTAATGGAGCTGTTTATTACACCTTGGATGGAAGCGAACCTACGATGGCTTCAAATTTATACACCCAACCTATTGTTATTACCGAAACAACAGATTTAAAAGCTGTAGTTTATGTTAATAAAAATGATGAAAAAGTAGCTTTTACAAGAACAAAGACCTTTACAAGAGTTTATCCTGAACCCAAAATAGTTGAAACCCCTCAACTCATTGATGAAAACTGGGTTTTTTATATCGAACGTATCGGACAATCGGGGACAGTGCACTATACGGTCGATGGTTCGTCACCTTCTCTTAAATCACCAAAATTTGATGGTCCAGTACCGTTTTCAGAAAAAACCTTAGTAAAGGCCAAAACGATTTGGAAAAACAAAGGGAAGCTTATTGAAAGTAAGGAGACAAGTTTTGAAATACAAATTCCAAATTTAATAGCCAATGTTGAAACGGAGGTAGAACAAGGGGTTTCCAGAGCATATTACAAAGGAAACGGAAAAACCAATGAACTTCCTAAACTGGATGATATAAAAGCTGTAAATGCCAAGATTGTTAGTGACATTAACGCTACTGACTTTGCAAACCAAAATACTTTTGCTCTAAGATTTAAAGGCTATGTTAATATCCCGGTAGATGGCATGTACACCTTTAGTAGTAAATCGACAAGAAGCTACGATTTTGTTTCCTTCCATAATATGGTGGAATTACAAAGTAAAGGAAACGCTGAGGTAAGTAAAGTGTTACCACTAAAAAAAGGATTACACCCTCTATTGGTAGATCATTTTGTTGGTGAAGGACCATCAGATTATAGTTTGTATATAGAAGGTCCTAAACTAAATAAGCAGTTAGTATCTGAAAGCATGTTGTTTCATTAATAACCATTTTAAGATGAAATCGTTAAAACTTGTTTTTGTTTTATGGGTAACCATGTATGTTACATCGGCTGAAGCCTGTAGATATACCATTAGGGAAATTGGGTTCTCTACCTTGTCCAAGGTGACCTATGTTTTGTATCGTATAGATGAAAACAAAACCGAGTTTCCGAAGCAACAGGAACAAGCTTTCCTAGAGTCAAATATAAAAACAAGTACCATAGGGTTTGATGCAGGATCAAACCCTGTTGTTGCTTTTGCAAAGGCCCATAAATTAGCGTTGCCTGCCTACGTTTTGGTCGACAAAAACGGGCGCATGTTGGCTTTGACCGAAACAAGCGATAGAAATAATTTAAGGGAGAATGTGTTAAATTCACCTGTACAAAATCAGCTTCTTAAAAACTTGCCCATAAACTATGCTTCGGTAATTTTAATAGAGGGGATAAATAAAGAGGCCAATGAAAAAGCACGTCAAACTATATTAGAAGCATGTGGTCGTATTACCAATATTATGCCCAACATGCCCAAACAAGTAGCCGTTGGGCCAGATATGATTACAATACGAGCGAGTCAATTTAAACAAGAACAGGTAGTATTGTGGAGCTTAGGGGTAACTAGCATACCAGAGGATCCCTTAGCTTTTGTAGTGTATGGCAAAGGGCGTATTATGGGAGAGAAAATAGAATATGATGCTATTGGAAACGATACAGTATATAAACTCTTATCTATCATTGGAGCAGATTGTGAATGTGGTCTGGATAGAAAATGGATGTTAGGTTACCAGATTCCCTTAGATTGGCCAAAGGAAACGAGACAAGGTTTAAGTGATCGATTGGGGTTTGATGTAGATAACCCAATGGTGCTAACCGAAATGAGTCGTATTCTAGCTATAGAAAACAGGGCCCCGGTTGATCCCGATGGCGTGTCTTACGAACCCATTGTTGTTGATCTCGATGATGAATTTGATGAGATTCCAGAGATAGTACATGCCGAACAATTTAAAATCCCAGAAGAAAAGGTAGAGGACAATAGCAACGCGGTTGTTTGGTATTCATTAGCTTTTCTTTTTATATTGATTGGAGTTGGAGCTTATTTTATATTAAAAAGAAAATAATGAAGGAGGTAAAATGCATTTTATTGTTTTTCGTCTTTGTAACTACCTTGGGGTTTTCTCAAGAAACTACCGAATTGTCTTGGTGGAATCCTGTACACAGCCCTTTTCATGTGGTTGAGGGACAGGGATGGACTCAACCAAACATAAAGAACTATAACAGACTTCCAGATACTGCTGAAGGCAAAGTTAGAAAGCCCGTTTGGAATTTATCTAAGCAGTCCGCTGGACTATCCATTCGCTTTATAACTAATTCACAAAATATTGTAGTTAGATATAAAGTTAGAGGAGGCAAGGCTTTTAATCATATGCCAGCTACTGGTGTGAGTGGAGTCGATCTTTATACCAAAACAAATGATGGTGAATGGCTATGGAACAGAGGGCAATATACTTTTGGAGATACTATAACTTACAATTACACGAATCTTAAATTAAAAAAGGCATCACATCATAACAAAGGACAAGAATATGTATTGTATTTGCCCCTGTATAATGAAGTGGATTGGCTAGAGATAGGAACAGAAACTAACGCTGTATTTAACGCTCTACCCAAACGAAGAGAAAAGCCTATAGTGGTTTATGGGACGTCCATTGCGCAAGGAGCCTGTGCATCACGTCCAGGTATGGCATGGACATCTATCTTAGGAAGAAATATAGACAGGCCTATCATTAATTTAGGGTTTTCTGGTAATGGAAGACTCGAAGATGAGGTATTGGATTATATAGAAACAATCGATGCAAAACTCTATATTTTAGATTGTTTGCCCAATTTATCACCAACCAAAGAAAGAACGCTCGATTTTGTTTTTCAACGTATTGTAGCTTCAGTGAAACGCCTTAAAAGTAAACATCCATCGACACCTATTTTATTGGTAGCACATTCCGGGTATTCCGATGGAAATACAAATAAAGAGCGGTATGAAATTTATTCCGAATTAAATAAAGCCTTGCAAATAGCGTATGAACAATTAGTATCCGAAGGGGTTAAAGATATCTATGTCTTGACAAAAGAGGAATTGGGTTTAGGAATTGATAGTTATGTAGACGGAACACATCCCAGCGATTTGGGAATGTTACACTATGCTAAAGCTTACGAAGCACGTATTCGGGACATCATAAAGGAGCCAGTTGGAAATACAGTTACGACCATACCTGTAACACAAAATAGAGATGCCGATGTTTACAACTGGAATATGAGACACCAAAATATATTGGAGACCAATAAAATTAAACCGCCAAAAGTTTGTTTTATAGGAAACTCCATAGTGCACCAATGGGGTGGCGTGCCTAATATGGCGGTAGTAAATGGAGCTGATTCTTGGGAACGTTATTTTGAAGAGCTTGGCGTCAGAAATGTTGGTTATGGATGGGATAGAGTAGAGAATGTACTATGGCGTGTGTATCACGATGAATTGGATGGATTCGAAGCCGAGCAGATTTTACTTAAAATAGGAACCAATAATTTGCACTTAAATACAAATGAAGAGATCATAGAAGGGCTTCGTTTTTTGGTTTTAGCAATAAAAGAGCGTCAGCCCAAAGCTAAAATTGCAGTATTGGGAATCCTTCCTAGAAGAGATCAAGAAGCCCGTATAAAAACATTGAATTTGAATATCGAGAAAATAACTAAGACGCTTCAAGTTAATTATTTATCAGTGGGAAACGCGTTACTTAATGCTAAAGGATTAATTAATGAAAGCTTGTTTAGGGACGGGTTACACCCCAACGCAAAGGGTTATAACACGATAGCACCGTTTATTGAATCCTATTTATTGAACAAATAGGAAATCAGATTGTCTTCATCGGTTTTTTTCTTAAATACGACCGTTGTATATTTACCTAATACCAATTCGATATTAAATTTAAAGTTGAAATGGTATAAAATGAATTTTTGATTAATTTCTATATGACTTTTCGTTTTATCGGTATTTTCATTTTTTTACTTGTTGGATGCACTAAAACAGAAAGACCTGACATTGTATTCGATGATTTCGAAAAAGGACGCTTCATCAATTGGAATAAGCAGGGGCAATCATTCGTGAATCCCATCAATGTAGATTCTACGGCAGAACCTATTAAGAATGTCCACGGGAAGTATGTCGCATATTCAAATTTTGAAGGAGAAGGCGAAAGTAGGGCGCAAGGAAAATTGGTATCCCATAAATTTAAGGTCAATAGAAAGTATATCTCATTTTTGATAGCTGGAGGCAATCATAATATTCGGGAATGCGTCAATTTAATCATTAACAATAAGATCGTAAAAGTTGCTACCGGAGAGAATGATATGGTCTTGCGGGAAGTGGTTTGGGATGTTAGTGCTTTAGAGGGACGAGAAGCCGTTATCGAGGTTGTAGATGCCATGGCCTCCCCTTTTGAAAGTAATGCTCTAGGGTTTATAATTGCTGATAATTTTACGTTTAGCGATAAAATTCACCAACGAGAAGTTGTTTTTGAAGACTTCGAAAATGGTACCTATAGTAACTGGCAAGTAGAAGGAGAAGCCTTTGAAGTGCCTAGAAACAGGACTAACGTTTACTATCCCATTTCGGCCAATGGATTTAACGGTGAGTATTTTGCGTTTTCCTTCGGAAGGAACCACGACAAAAAGCAGGGTAAATTAAGATCCAAACCTTTTAAAATAAATCACGATTACGTAACCTTATTGGTGGGTGGAGGAAACCATCCTAAGCTTACCTGCGTTAATTTACTGGTTAATGACAGCATTGTTTGTTCAGCAACAGGAAGTAACGATGGTAATTTGAGACCGCACCAATGGGATGTAAAGGGGCTAAAAGGGATGACGGGAACTATTGAAATTGTCGATCACTTTTCAGATGGGTGGGGCCATATCATGGTAGATGATATCATTTTTATAGATGAACCCAAATGGTATATGCAAATTTGGGTATGGGCTATAATCTTCCTGTTAGGCTTCGTTGGAATATATATAATTCCCAGATTGGCCTTAAAATCGAAATCAAACATCAAAATATCTCCGGAAGATGATGAAGCATTGGAAAAATTGAAATCTATTATTAGGACTTCAGAAATTTATTTAAACAACGAATGTTCCATTCAGGATATAATAACCGTTTCAGAATCTTCTGAAGAAGAAACAAATCGCTTATTTTCAAAAAGCGAATACGGATCACTTATTAATTACCTTAACTCTTTAAGAGTTGAAGCTTTTAAGCAACAACTACAAGATCCGAAAAATGAAGCCTATACCATGATATCGATTGCTGAGCAATGTGGGTTTAGTTCTAAAACCTCCTTTTATCGAACCTTTAAGGCCATTACCAACATAACGCCTTCAGAATATAAAAACAGTTTGAAATAATGCGAATCTTGCATAAGAATATTTACGTCAGTTTGAGTGATTTTTACAAAAATCGTATCGAAGACAAGTAAAATTTTATACTAACCTGAGTTTTCTATGTTAAAAACCAAATAAAAAGGCATTATTTGTTGTTTTATGGCATTGAAATCCTAGGAACGATTTTCAGTTCCGTTTTATATTTTTGCCCTATTTCTTAAATAA
>NZ_JAELVQ010000018.1 GCF_016428595.1 Snuella sedimenti
TACTACACTTGTGGGAGAGTAGGTCGTCGCCTTTCTTGAGTCCCGTTCCATACAATATGGAACGGGACTTTTTTTTTTGCCTTTTTTTTCTCCATGCCCCAAAATGGATTGTCTGGTTCACTTTCTCTTTACTTTTAGGTTTATCTTTTTAATTATTGTTTTAAGAGATGGAGTTTTTTGGATCAAGACTAATAGTTGTGTTTTAAGCATAAATTTGGGTTAATCTAAAAAGGAAGAACTCTGTATTTTTGACACCCCTGAACTGACTTCTAAAGGCTTTGATTTTAGCATTGAAAGATTCCGCCGAGGCATTAGTACTTCTGTTTATAAAATAATTTAATATCGACCTATAGTTTAAGGTTATTGTATTGGCAATGGTATTAAAAGCCCTAAATCCGGTTTGTTCGACGTCTTTATACCAATGGGCCTGTTTAGTGTACGCCGTCTGTATAGAGGTAGTTGTATTGAATATATTTCTGAGGCCTTGTACTAGGTTATATTTACGCAATTTTGATGGGATGAACTGTGTAGGAATAGTATTAACTACCTAAAAATCAACTTGTTAAATCAGTATAGTAAGACATTATTGCTTAACTTTGTGTAATGACTAAACTATAATTGATATGAACTCCATTATACTTTCTAACTTTCATCCTATAGTAGTAGGAAAATTAATAGACCAAAAGAGAATAAACCAGTACACAAAATTTTTGTACCACCACTTTCAGAATCATCCTGTCATTATAGAAAAGGAAGGAAAAGTTGAAAGAGATCTTGTTAGTTTCGAAGAGGTGTCTGATCATGTAGATAAATACGCAGTATCTTCTAATAACATAGAGAAGCGTCAGGTATTGATTTTTGACGAGGTAGAACCTTTTATTATTAAGGAAATGGATAATACGGATCCTTCTAATTATGTTTTTCCTGAGGGGTTTGAAGTGTTGCCAGAAAGCCATTATGGTCCCAAAATTGAGGTGCGTATGGACTGGTTTAAGGCGAAATTAGGTTATGTTTTTGATAAGTTTTATGAGCTATCTCATGGCAAGCCCGAAAACATTATTCATGTAACCTGTTCTGGGTATTCTTCTCCAAGTTTGGCACAAGAAGCTGTCGTTAAGCGTAATTGGGAAAATGTTAAGGTAACTCATTCTTACCATATGGGATGCTATGGTGCTTTTCCTGCTATTAGAACAGGTTCAGGTTTATTATGTTATAGTAAACATAAAGGAAGAGTAGATATTGTGCATACGGAATTGCTTTCGGTTCATTTGAATTTAACAAATTTTTCTGCAGCAAACACAATGATTTGCTCCTTGTTTTCTGATGGTTTTGTTGGGTATTCTTTATATGATGAGAATAATTTTTATAAGGATTCCAACTTACAAAATAAAGTAGGTTTAAAAATTTTGGCCTCTCATGAGGTTATTATCCCCGATTCCCTTGAAGACATGACTTGGGATTTGGGAGAATATAGTTTTTTAATGACGCTATCAAAACGTGTTCCCGTCTTTATTAAAAAGAATGTAAAGGAATTCATGACAACAATGTGTAGCAAAATTAATTTAGATTTTGAAGCGGAGAAGAGAGCAATGTATTTTGCGATACATCCCGGAGGGCCCAAAATTATTGATTATGTAGTTAGGGAGTTAGATATTGATAAGAAGCAAGCACAATGGTCCTATGAGGTTTTAAAGCACAATGGAAATATGTCGTCTGCAACGATTCCTCATATTTTTCATGAGATCGTAAACGATCCAAATATTAAGCCAAATACAAAAGTTATTGCAATTGCATTTGGACCTGGTTTAACAGCTACTGGATTAGTATTGGAAAAAGTGGATTAAAGGAGCTTAATATTATCCTCAAAATCAACTACACTGAATATAATTAATCAATTTCTATAGCTCCCAAATCTGGTAACCCCTTAATTGGGTTGCCTAGAATGTCTTTAAGGGGATTTAATTTTACTACCAATCCAATGGAATCTTGAGGTAGTTTGGGAATTACAATGCCATAATTTTTTATTAGTTCTACATTCTCAGGAATATAATCTTTCATTTGGTTTCCGCCTTTTTGGTGAAAACGAACGTTACCAAATAAAGGGTTAGCATCCTGTAAACATTGGTCTTCTGGCCAACTTTTATTATGAAGGAACAGGTTGTTAGTGAAAATAACATTGGTAGCTTTCCAGACACCTTCCTTTTCCGGATTGTATTGGTCCCCTTTTACAGATATGGAAGCTCCCTCAATATGAAATATATTATTGGCTATTAAAATGCCCCTGGCAGCACGGTCTATAGCTATTTTGGCATCAATAGTTTTTGAAACGTAAATGGTATTGTTATAGATATAGCTATTGAATGGTCCTTTTCTTTTAACCTTACTGCCATTATAGCCACTCAGCCATAAAATTTTCCCTTCCTGAAAAGCCTCATTTGAGCCTTTAACACGATAACCATCATTTACACTAATATTATAGCGGTATGCACAATTATAGTTGTTTCCCAGAATTTCGCAGAAGCCTCCGGCGTTATTGGCACTGAAATTATATTGCAGGATGATATTACTACAGTTAAAATCGATATGTGCACCGGCTGAGTCTCCTGGTCCGTTAGCATTTATAAACTTATTCTTTTCTATCAAAACGTTTGAAGAGCCCCAGGTCCAGAGACCGCTACCGCGTCCCCATTTTCTCGGATCGTCATTGCTGCCGGACCGGTCTACTGTATTTTTATAAACATGACCGTTGGAAACCCCGGACATTTGAATGCCCGGACCACCGGTATTATTAACTTTACTATTTGAAATCCGGAAATCTGTGAGACCAAAATGCACATCATTGGTTCTAACAGTAAGCTTAATACCGGTATGACTTATATTTGTTATAACTGAAGAGTCGATAGAGATATTCCTGAAATAGGCCGAATCCAGATTATTGATAAAACGAATGCCCCAGCCATAATTTTGAACGCCGTTAGGGGTTCTAACTTCTTCTTTAGGCCTTTTGAAACCCTTTTTTTCAAAGAATATATCGCTTACATATAAGTTCTTTAGTTTAATATGCTCATAGGTTCCCGGTTTTGAGGTCTTTACCAATATTCCACAGCGCATATATTTACGATTTTCACCAATTAGCATTGAATCAAGCATACCTTTTGTAACAACCAGGTCATATATTTCAATAAAAGAGCTGTTTTCTATTTCTATACCTCCTATTATTTGAGGCGGGGTGTTTTTATTTGTAAGCTTCGATTGATAGCTTAAAATTTTGATAGGAGCTGTTAGATTTCCTTTTATATCCTTTAGAGCTATATCTCCGGTAAAGGTTTGCCCTTGAGCCAGATAAACATGATCTCCCGGATTGAGTTTAATGGTATTCAGTTTTGAAATACTGCGCCAGGGTTTTTCTTCTGAAGTCCCCAAATTATCATCGTTACCGGTTTGTGTATTGAAAAAGTATGCCTTAGCCTCATTTTTTAAAGTACAGGAATTTAAAATAAGAACCAGTAAAAACATGACCGTTTTGTAGCAAATAGTGATATGCTTAATATTTTTCCACATCGGTAAATCGGTCGGGGTGTTGCTTATTATATATATTATTGTGCCTTAAGCCTAGAAATATGGGATCCATATTTTCACTGTCCCAGATATCGTGTTTGGTTTTAAGGTCATGTCTCAGCGAGTCATTATTTATAGGAGTAGTTTCACTAATGTCATTGGCTAAATTATATAAACCCACTTCTCCTTTTTTATTTTTTACAAGTTTCATGTCACCTTGCCTAATCGTATAGGCTTCGGCATCATAATGCCTCCAAAATAAATGCTCATGGGGTCGACTTTTATCTAATCCTTGTAAATAGGGGATAAGATTGGTGCCGTCTATCTGATGTTTTGGTGATACACCGGCTAAGGCTACTGCCGTAGCAAAAATATCTAATGATATGACAGGTTGATTGTATAGCTGTCTGGCTGGGATGGTTCCCGGCCATTGTACTGCAAAGGGCACTCGAATGCCTCCTTCATGTAAAGATCCCTTCCCTTCTCTTAGTTTACCATTATTAGCACCGTGTTGTTCTGGACCACCGTTGTCTGAAAGGAAAAATACAATGGTGTTATTTTCTATATCCAGTTCTCTTAATTTGTTCAATAAACTACCTACACCATCATCTACCGCACTTACCATAGCGGCATAGGTTTTACGCTTTTTATCTTTAATATCCGTATATCTGGATAAATATTTTTCTGTTGCTTGCAATGGTGTATGGGGCGCATTATAGGCGAGGTATAGAAAAAATGGGTTTTCAGCGTTACGTTCTACAAAATTCACGGCTTCCCTTGATAAAGCATCGGTTAAATATTCGTTTTCTTCAACACGATCATTATTGCGTAGTAGTTTGGTGTTATAGGCATCGCCTTGTGAAGTAACTTCAGAAATATCCTGTTTGGTCCACTGTTCTGGGAAATATTTGTGTCCACCCGTTAAAAAGCCAAAGAACTCATTAAACCCCCTTTTAAGTGGACGTTGGGATTTGTGAGCACCCAAGTGCCATTTACCAATAGCCATACTTTGGTATCCAGCCTTACCTACTGCATCTGCTAGCGTTTCCTCAGATGTAGGCAAGCCCTGTAAGGAATCTTTAGGAGCAAAAAGCGGATTACGTCCAAAACCAAACCTGTCCTGGTAGCGCCCGGTTATTAGCCCAGCCCGGCTAGGGCCACATACCGCATAACTTACATAACCATTAGTGAAGATGGTACCATTGTTGGCTAATTGATCGATGTTTGGGGTTTTGATATCCTCACTGCCATTAAACCCCACATCTTTGTATCCCAGATCGTCTGCCAATATAACAATAACGTTCGGTTTAATTGGAGGAGTAGAAGGAGAGGAGTTATCTTTTTTTACTTTATTCTCACAGTTGTAAAGAAAAATTAAAAATAGTGATACCAGAAAATAGTTTAGTTTCATTATAAAGATTTATTGGTTATGCTGAAATTATAGATGTCTAATATGGATAAGGGGAATCCATCAAGTAGGTTTAAATTAAAACAGGCGAAGTCAAATTGACTTCGCCTGTTTTCAACTTAATTATTGCTCATACCCAGGATTTTGGACGAAATTAGGATTGTCTCCAAGAAGGGAGCTACTAAATGGTAAATAGTAACGTTCCGGACCAAATGATCTAACTTGGGTTTCAGCATTTTTTAAGGTTATAATATAAGTGTCGGTAGCTAGTTTATAATCAAATACTAGTCCTCGCGTTCTAACATTATCCAAATATTGTGGTGCGATACGCCAACGGATAAGGTCCCAGAATCTGTGATCTTCAAAACACAATTCTACTTGGCGTTCATGACGTATATTGTCTTCGGTAGCCACAGTCCTTAAAGGCATGCCTGCACGGTCACGAATTTGGTTAATGGCATCTAAGGCTTCGTCTGTTTTTCCTAAATAAAAAGCGGCCTCAGCAAAATTCATCAAAGTTTCACCATACCGGAATACAATGTAATCCTGTCCGGATTGACCCGCAGCAGGGTTGGGGTTGTCTCCATCAACTTTTTTCCTTCTTAATAAAGAGGTGTTTCTTCGGTTTCTAGGTTGGCTAGCTTGTGGCATTTCTGTACCATCTAAGCGTGTTTCAGTTGCGTTGGTACTATTAACGGTTGAACCATTAGCTAATACGGTTCTCCTATGAAACCATACAGGCTCTCCTTTGAACTCACATTCTGGATAAAAGACAGAGGCTCTGAACCGCGGATCTCGATTACCGAAGAAATCATTGATGTCCCATTCATTTGAAGCTGTTAATAGCGACCTATCTATTTTACCCGACCGTCCATCGGTAAAATCAAACAGTTCTACAAAATCATAAAGCACTGGGAAATTAGAATTCCACGACGCGCCAAAACCTTGAGGGTAAGCATAAAGATCTAAACTATGGCCTCGAATTACTGGTTCCCAAACTTCAGCAAAGATAGTCTCAGGATTAGAGTCACCTTCAGTTAAGAAAATGGAAGCATAATTTACTACTTTATCACTGTCCGAATCCATTAGGCTAAACATGCCAGAATCCATAATAGCTTTTGAGGCATCATAGCTTTTTTGAAAGTAGGAATTAGCCAAACTAGCATCTATACCGGTCACTCCATTAGGTCCTATACCGCCGTTTCTTGCAATACTGGCAGCATATAGCATGGCTCTACTTTGCAGCATAAGTACTGTGTACTTATCGACACGTCCATTTGCACCACTTTTTACATCATTAAAATCACTTAAAATAGCTTGTGCTTCGTTGTAGATAAAATCATATACTTCTTGTTCTGTATTTCTGGGAAGGTACAACTCTTCTTCGGGATCATCTTGGCTTTGAACTTTAGTTATTATGGGTACTCCCCCAAAGCGTTTTGCCATTTCAAAATAATTATAAGCTCTTAAGAAGCGAGCTTCCGCCTTCTTAGATTGTATGTAATTTTGATCTAAAGTTTCACTAGTCTCAATATTTTCTAATAGATAGTTAATGTCTCTGTTAAGAGCGTATTCCCAATGGTCTAAGGGACCAGGGCCAGTAGCCTCAGTATACTGTCTTAAAAAGGCATTGTTTGGTGTTTGCCAGTTGGCAAAATTAATATGTTCTGCACCTACAGCTGCCCACATCCCCATGTTTTGAGATGCTGAAATTTGGAATTCTGAACGATTGTATAAGCTTGCAACATATGCCTCTGTAAGTGCTTCCGATTCGAAAACAACATTTTCGGAAATGAAATTAGCGTCCTTGGTTAATTGGTCATCACAACTAAATAATAATAAAGACAGACTGAATATATATAAGATTTTTTTCATGTTATAATTCTTTTAATTAATTACTTTTCACATATTAAAGTCCAATACGAACTCCAAATGTATAGGTTCTCAATAGAGGTAAAGAATAGCCTGAGTTATTATAAGCTTGTTCAGGATCTATTAGATCTTCATAAATACCTAATTTTGTAAAAGCAAATAAATTATCTCCAGTTAGATAAAATGTACAGTTGTTAAAACCAATTTTATCTAGGGTTTTTTGAGACAGGTTATATGATAGTGTGGCTGTTTTAAGACGAACGTAGGTACCATCTTTTTGCCAAAAATCCGAAAAGTTATCATTCCAAATTCTGCTTCCGTCATTATTATATGCAGGTAGCTTAGCATTAGGGTTGTTTCCTGTTCCTGGGCTATTTGGATCCTGGGTCCAACTATATTTAGCATGCAATGTTAAAGGTACTTGTTCATTATTGAACGGTGCTCTCATATTGCCACCACTAATATTTACATTAAAAAGTGAGGCACCCTGCCATAACATAGCAAGAGAAAAGTTTTTATAGGTCAACCTCGTATTTAAACCATAGGTAATGTCTGGATCGGAACCATATCCTATTTCACGTCTATCGTAAAGGTCGATAACACCATCAGGTGTACCATCAGGCCCGTTTACATCCACATAACGAATATCACCTACTTTTGGCGATCCATCGAGTGTTTCAAATGTATGTGAGACTACATAATCATCTAATTCAGTTTGAGTATTAATTAGCCCATCACTAATATAACCAAAGCTTCTGTTTATGTAGCGCCCATTACGTAAATTGATGCGTACTTGGTTAGGGTCATCAAGGTTAATATCTTGAGCCCAATCGCCATATCTAGCTCGGGCAAAACTAAAGTTACCAGATAAATCCAGTTTTAAATCACCAATACTACCTTTGTACCCTATAATGAATTCAAAACCATGGTCGTTGGTTGAATTTAAATTTACTTGTGGCAAATTAGCTCCAAACGTGGATGGAACACTTTCAATATCGGCAGCAACTAAACCTTCACTAAGCCTATAAAAAACATCAACGTTACCATAGAATTTTCCATTTAATAGCCTGAAATCCAATCCAGCATTGTATAATGTGTTCTTTATCCATGTTAACCTGTCGTTTACTAGTCCAGCCGTAATAATATTGGTTACTGGATTGCCATCTAAATAATACACGGAACTTAGTTCATTAAAGCCTGTAAGATAGTCGAATGAAGTATTTCCAATATTAGAATCCTTTCCTGTTTTACTATAGGACAAACGCAGCTTTAATTCGTTAATAGCAGAATTTTTTAGAAAGTTTTCTTTGGCTATATTCCATCCTAAAGAAACTGAAGGAAAATAACCCCACCTTACTTTAGGTGATACTTTAGAGCTTGCATCGGCACGCAATGTGGCTTCTAATAGGTATTTGTCGTCAAAGGCATAATTAAAGCGACCAGCAAAGCTTATACGTGAATACTCTAGAGGTCTTGCTGTTCCAAATGTGGTTGTATTGGCATCGTCTCCAGCTTCTATAGTTGGTACATCGTCAGATAAAAGATTTCTTCTTGTAGCAGCAAGTTGATCCACTTCATTGTCTTCCTTTTCCATGAATGCCAATGCGCCAATTTTGTGTTTTCCAAAATTATTGTTGTAATTTAAATAAAAACGCGATAGGAAACGTACCCTAGGGTCACTACCACTACTTGTCACACCTTTAGAAAAACTAGGTTCTTGATTTACGGTTTGTATTGGTGTATAATTGGCATCTTCTTCATTATATTGATATACAGTATATGTTTTGCTCAAGTCTTCAAAATAAATACGGCGCATTCTTACATTGGCTTTAGCCCCTATGGTTAAACCTTGTAAAAAGGGTACGTTGTATTTAAGTTCCATTGCTGCAGCTAGGGTTTCCAGAGTAGTTAAACTGTAGCCTCCAAACTTTTTCTGGGTTCTGGCTACAGGTGAACGTTCGGTAAAACCACTATAAGGAGCACGATTCGGATCAGGAAGTTCTGGACGGAAGAATGGTTGTGCCGTTCTTAGGTCATTCCAAATGGTTCCTACGCCATATGCGGCATAATCACGAGTTTCATCAATATATGAGCTATTCAGGGATAAGGATAAGTCATCAGTAATTTTAGCATCTAAATTATTAGTAAGATTTAACTTTTTATAACTGTAGTCCCCTTTAAAAATACCATCCTGGGTTAAAAGTCCTAAGGATGTGTAAAAACGAACTTTTTCTGATCCGCCATTGGCACTAATGTTATGGGATGTTATTTGGCTGCCTCCACCTTTTAATAACGCATCAACCCAATTATAACTTTGTTTTGCTCCAGACTCGTATTCGGCTAAATAGTCTTCGGTAAAATCTCCATAAGCAATTGGATCATTGGAGTTGGCAGGGTCATATTGTGCATTGAAACTACCATTACGTTTAGCTTTTATATAGTCTGCTGCAGTAACTGGAGTAGGAAACTTTACAGGTTTTTGGATACCAGCATACCCATGATAATTTAGTTCTACCTTACCAGACTTTCCGCGTTTTGTTGTAATAAGAATTACACCATCTCCCCCTCGTACACCATAAATTGCAGCCGATGCATCTTTTAACACAGATATAGTTTCTATGTCGTTAGGATCTATTCTATCCAAGAAAGACTCTACGCCGTCTACAATAACCAACGGGCTTCCAAAACCACGTATGCTTAGGCTTACATTGTCATTTCCGGGAAGGCCAGGAGTTTGGTTTGTGATAACTCCTGGAATTTGGCCGACAATTAAACCTTTAACGTTGGTTGCAGGTGTAGTAACAACGTCGTCAGCTTTTATAGAGGCTACAGATCCTGTAACATTTATTTTCTTTTGGACGCCATAACCAACCACAACAACTTCTTCCAATTGTGAGGCAGCTTCTTCCAAAGTAATATTTATAGTTGATTGGTTATTAATGTTTATTTCTTTAGTTGCGTATCCTATATAGGAAAAAACCAGAACATCATTAGTTTTGGGAGCATTAATAGAGTAGTTGCCATCAAAATCGGTTGTTGTACCTAAGGTCGTCCCTTTTATAATAATACTTACGCCGGGGAGGGGCATACCTGTATTATCTGTTACCGTTCCCGAAATCTTTTGTTGTAAGGATGAACTGATAAACTCATTGATCATTTCTAGGGTTAGAGATGAAACAATAGCATCTTCGTTCGATTTTAAAATGTTCTCAAGTTTTAATTTTAGTTCCGGTTGGTTCTTTGGATATAAAATGATTTGGTTTCGAACAAAACTGAAGTCTATTTCAGTATCAATGAATAACATTTTTAGTGCTTCTTCTAAATCGGCATTTGTAACATTTAAAGAGCGTTTTTTGTTTACATTAATAATGGAACTGTTATAGAAGAAGCTATAGTTACTTTCTCCTTCAATCGTATTTAAAATAGTTTTAATCTTTTCATTTTTTGCATTTAAACTAATGCTCTGTGAGTAAGCATCAATTGCAAAAATTTTGGTCAGAGAGATACAAATAAGTACTAAATAAATTTTCATAATCCGTACAATAGGGATTTTTGAAAAAAAGAGTGTCTTTTTTTTCATACTTTTGTGTGATTTTAATTGTTTAATTACTAAGTGATATGTGTGGTTAAATGATTTATTATATGAAGGTGAGTGTGGCAGCACTCACCTTTTTGCATTTATTTTTTAGGATTTAAGGTTATACGATTATTTTTAATGTGATAGGTAATGGGGGATGATATCTCGAATATCTCTAAAATCTGGTTAATACTGAAATTATCGAATACCCCATTATATTTATAGTTATAAATGTCTTTGGATTCTACAATGAAGGTTACATTATAAGCGCGTTCAAGATCTCTTAAGACCTGTGCCATAGGCGTTTCATTATAGATAAATTTGTTCTCTTTCCAAGAGGTGAATTTTTTTGTGTCTACTTTTTCAACAATTATTTTATCTTTTTCTTTAATGTAAGTTGCTTGTTGGGAAGGAACTAAATCTATAGTGGTACTGTCTTGTTCTTTTATTACTTTCACTTTACCAGTTACCAAAGTCGTTTTGATATCCTTATCTTCTGCATAGGATTTAATATTAAAGGAAGTACCCAGTACTTTTATTTTCATCCCATTTTCAAGAGATACAATAAATGGCTTGTCTTGGTTTTTGGTAACCTCAAAAAAGGCTTCTCCTTTTAAAGTTACTTCCCGGGTATTACCAATAAAATGTTTGGGATAGGATAAAACACTGTTTGCGTTAAGCGTTACTTTCGTACTGTCTTCAAGTAAGACATACCGCTTTTCGGCTTTTTTAGTGGTTGCAAGTGCCAGGGTGTTTTGTTCGTTTTCGTAAGATATTGGTTTGGAAATGTTGAAAGTCACAAATGCTGCAATTAAAATAATTGCCGCAATGGCTATGCCGCTGTAGATGAACTTTTTATGATTATTTGATGAATCTTTTTGTTCGTAAATAGTGTTGATGTTTACTTTGTTTAAGGAAGCAGCTACGTGTTTGGCTTTTAAAATTTCGTATTGTGCTCTCTTTTTTGGGTTTTTAAGAAGCCAATCAATAACTTCCTTTTCCCTCTCATTAGAAAGTTCACCTTTAATTAAATTATGTATATCTTTTTTACGCATTTGTACAAAGTAAATTTTACTCTATATTACTACATACGTAGATATAAGATACCATCCCCTAGTCGAAAATGATTTTTTTTATAAAAACGGTAAAAAGTCTTTGAGATGAATGCGCAAATGGCGTAAAGCCTTGGTGATATGGTTCTCTATTGTTTTTGTGGAGATATTCATTTCAGCCGATATTTCCTTATGTTTTAATCCTTCAAAACGACTTTTAATAAATATAAGTTGGCATTTTTTAGGCAGAAGCGCAATACTTTCTTCTATTTTCTTTTGAAGTTCCTTTTCAATGATGTGCGATGCCGTTTCGTTGGATAAGGCATTGTAATTTAAAAGGTTTTTTTGTTGTAATAGGTTCGTTTCCAATGATAGCGTGTGCTTTTTACTTCTTAAGAAATCGAGACATGTGTTTTTTACAATCCGGTATAAATACCCCGTTATATTGTCGTCGCTGTTTAACGTATCCTTTTTACGCCATACTTTCATAAAAGCGTCCTGTAAAACTTCTTCAGCATCTTCTTTTGAGGGGATATAGCTTTGTGCAATTTTTAATAGGAATGGGTAATGTAATTTATAAAGTATGTCAAACAAATCCTCAGATTCTGAAGGGTTTAAAGGAATTGTATTCTTTGATTTATTACCAGACACAACAAAGTATATTTGTACAATGATACAAAAATTAACATTAAATTATGAAAGATAACTTTAATTTAAGGCTTTTATGTAGGAATATGAGTCTATATATAGTAGTGTTTTAAAGTTTGGAGCAATTAAACTTTAAATGAGCAAGGACAAAAAGAATGTGCTTGCCAGACCGATTAAGGCTAAAATAGTTGTCATGACTGTCCATGACTTAAATGTTTGTTTTTCAGAAAGCCCAAGATATTTACTAACCAGCCAAAAACCACTATCGTTAACATGTGACATAATAGTTGCACCTGATGCAATTGCAATAACGATTAAAGCCTTTTGGGGTTCCGATAGTGAAGCATCGGTTATTAGGGGGGAGGTTAAACCGGCTGCAGTAATCATAGCAACCGTGGCAGAACCTTGAAGTATTCTAACAAGTGCTGCTGCAATGAAAGCAAATAGGAGGATGCTGATACCCGCGTTTGAAAAGTAATTGGCAAGCATAGTTCCCGTTCCCGTGTTGACCAGCATTTGTTTGAAAACACCACCCGCTCCCGTTAGGAGTATAATTATTCCGGCAGGCCCCATGGATTGGGTTGTTATATCTAAAAGTTTTTCTTTTGAAAAGCCTTTTAGAATACCCAGGGCATACCAGGCTATTAAATTGGCTATAATCAATGCAGAAAAGGGATGACCAATCATGGTTAACCAGTGTGCTACTTTTTGGGGTAGTATGTTTTGACCAATCGGACTATTAAATAGCGTGTTTAAAATAATTAAAACGATTGGAGTGGCTATGATGCTTAGAATAAGACGCACCGAAGGGTAGGTCTTAAGGGTATTGTTATCCATTTTTAATTTAGGAGCTTCTATATGAATGTGTTTAGCGATGTATTTGGCAAATATAGGGCCACATACTATAGCTGTTGGTATTCCTACAATAAATCCCATGAGAATAACCCAACCCAAATTGACTTTAATAATATCGGCAACAGCCACGGGACCAGGAGTAGGTGGAATGAATGAATGTGTAATAGCTAGTCCGGCTAACAACGGAATGCCATAAAGAAGTAGTGATTTGCCTGTTTTTCTTTGTAGCGCATATATTATAGGTACTAAGATAATAAATGCCACATCAAAGAAAACAGGAATGGCTACTAGAAAACCTGTTAACATCAATGCCCAAGAAGCGTATTTTTCTCCAAACTTGTTTATAAGGAATTTTGCTAAAGATTCGGCACCACCTGAGTGTTCCAAAATAGCGCCAAACATAGCACCCAAACCAACGACAACTGCAACAAAGCCAAGGGTATTACCCATACCTTCTTGTATGGTTTTAATAATAGATAATGGGGACATACCAGATAGCACACCAACCCCAATACTGGCTATGAGTAAGGCTATAAATGCCTGTATTTTAAAATAAAGAATGAGTACAAGTAAAATGATTATACCTATTAGTACAGCCGATAGTAAGGTGAAATCTATCATAGTTTATGCCAATTTGTATGAAAAAAATTATGATTGGATGCATCTACCCTTTGGTAGGTGTGCGCTCCAAAGTAATCTCTTTGAGCTTGAATTATATTGGCTGAAAGTCTTTCGGTTGTCATAGCAATCCAATAATTATTAGCAGCCGAAAACACATCTAGAGGAACCCTATTTGTTAGCCCATTAATAAGAACAGATTTTATAGCTTGCTCGTTTGCCTTAAGTGTCTCAATAATGTTGGAATTTTCAAATAGGTCATGATTATTACTAAAATAAGAAATACAATTGTTCATTAATTCTGAACGAATGATGCAACCATTGGTCCAAATTCTTGATATCTCCGACAGATTGAGGCGCCATTTATATAATTTAGAGGCTTCATTAAGTAATTGAAAACCTTGTTGATGATTAATTATTCTGGCGAATTCATAGGCTTTTTTTATAGTCTTATTGTGTATGTTGCTATCACTATCGCTTGACCCTGTTATCAATTTAGACAATGCACTTCTCTTATCTTTAAAAGAAGAGATATAACGTGCAAATACTGCTGAAGCCATCATTGTATTTGCCGTTCCAAGATCAAAAGCGGCCTTGGTTGACCAGGAGCCTGTTCCTTTGTTACCGGCTTTATCTAAAATTAAATCAAGAACATATCTATTTCCTTCTTTGGCGGTTAAAATATCTGCTGTTATTTTTAATAAGTAGCTGTTTAAGTTTCCTGAGTTCCATTCTACAAATAGTTCTTTAATTTCTTCATTTGATCTGCTAACAGACAAAAGCGCATATACTTCGGCTAGTAGTTGCATTTCCCCATATTCAATACCGTTGTGTACCATTTTTACAAAGTGGCCTGATCCATCAGGGCCGATATAGGAACAGCATTTAGAACCTCGTATATCGGTTGCTGCTATGGACTCTAATACAGGAGCCACCATGTCGTAACTTTGAAGGTCACCACCCGGCATTAATGAAGGACCTTTGCGAGCACCTTCTTCTCCTCCTGAGATACCAAGGCCTATAAAATTTATTTTTTTTTCTTTTAAAAATTGCTGCCGCCTTTTGGTATCTTGATAATGTGAATTACCACCATCAATAAGAATATCACCTTCTGAAAGTAAGGGTGTTAACAAGTCAATAAGCTGGTCGATAGCCTTACCGGCCTTAATCATTATTAATATTTTTCTGGGATGTTCTAAAGAATCTATAAAATTGTTCAGGCTTGTAAATCCATTGATCCGCATATGTTCTTCCTGCAACTCAAGGAATTCGTTTACTACTTTTTCTTCACCTTCTATTGTTCGGTTGTATACGGATAGTGAATGTCCTTTTTCGGCAATATTCAAACTTAAATTTTTGCCCATAACGCCCAGGCCAATAAGTCCAAAGCTAGATTTATTCATGTACAGCTATTTTTAATGAGATTGTATTGATAATGGTTTCAGGTGGGTGTGATATGTCGATATGAACTCCATATTTGGGGATTTCCAGATCGTTAAATTGCGATTTTAATAAATCGGCTTTCATAAAATGACCTTCCCGTTGTTGCATTCGGGAAAATATTAAGTCAAAAGATCCAGAAAGGTAAACCCAGGTTACGTATGCCTTTGAAGACAATATGGTTCTGTAGTTTTCCTTTAAAGCGGAACAGGCTAGGACAACCCCGCTGGTTTCAGACCATTTTTGTAAGGCTTTGGAAAGTGTTTCTAGCCATGGTAAACGATCAGTGTCATTTAAGGCAACTCCTTGTTTCATTTTATTGATGTTTTCCTGTGAATGGAAATTATCGGCATCAAAAAAAGGAAGTTTTAATCTTTTTGATAGCAATTTGCCTATGGTTGTCTTACCACAGCCACTAACTCCCATAATGATAATAACAGTTTTGCCCTGTTTTATATCCATGTTAATTTATTCGAGGAATTAGTGTGTAAGATATAATTTTTTGAATATAATTACAATTTTTATATTAATGTTATAAATGACTAGTTACAGCGGGATGAGGCAATGTGTGAAATTGATCCAAAAGGAAATCGTTTGATAACTAATTTTATAATCCCATTTTCATGAATTGATAGTCTTTTTTATGGAAGTTTGTTTGCTTTTCCTCAAGACTAATAGCTGTCATTTTCATACTTTGTTTTTTCCTTTTACTAATAAACTCTAATTCCATGAGTAAGGCCTCTTCTTTTAAAATATCGAATAGTTGCGGATCACTAAACCCCTTAGGAGCCGCTTTACCTGAGAAGGCAAAAAAAGCACTAAAATTAACGGGAGCGTCCAAAGTAAAATATAGAATGGCTTTCCCATCTTTATTTTCTAATTCTATGCCGTAGCATGTGTATCCCAGAATGGTTTTAGAGCCTATTTCCTTGTAAGTATAATTGCGGTCTACATCTGTTACTTCTTTTTTTGAGGGGTCTTTAAGTTTGGTAACCATTCCCATTTTTTGGTCGCCGTAGTGGCTAAACATGACCATGGCTTCTGATTTAAAATCGAAAACCATCATGGCTTTTCCTCCTGACTTTTTTATTTCTTCATTTTCTACATCCATGGCGTAGTAATCTTTGTCTGTATTCAAGAAGAAATTCATGATGTAATCGGCATTGTCCGATTTTTTCTTACTCGTTATATTCATGTTGGTTTTAAATTCCCAATCAAAATGATAAGTATCGGGTAATCCCTCTACTTTATTGTCCTTAAATCCCATTAAAGGCGTTGTAGTTGTAGAAGATATCCTTTGATTTGTTTTTTGTATAGAATCATTAGTGGGTTCTGTTATTTCCTCGTTGTTATTGTCAACAGTTTTGTTTTTATTGCCTTCTAAAGCGTCATCAATTGTTTTTTCGGTTTTTTCGGTAACCTTTTCTTCTGTTTTTCTTAAAATGGTTTGCTCAGCAGCTTGTTCTGCTTTCTTTTTTAGCTTCTTTAAAAATTGTGCTTCAGCAGTATAGCTAATGCTTATGGAAAGCATAGTGAATAGGATGTATTTGATTTTCATGGCCTTTATTTTTTTTGTTTGTCTTTTTTATTGTGTTTCCAGGGTTCTAGTCCTTTTTCTAAAGGAAGTAGTTTTCCTAAGGGGCCTGGTATAATAGACTGTTCTACTGCATCAGGAATTTTAACGGTACATTCTTTATAGGTGAATACAAATTTCCCTTTGGGTTCGTCCTTAAATTGGGGGTTGGTAGAATTGATATATAGTTCGCTTAATCGGTCTTGATCATCAAACTGAATATAGCTTCCCGGATAATCCGGGAAGTTGTAGTTAAACCGGATACAATTTTCGGAGCCATTACAGGGGACTTTTTCAGGTGTGTAAGAGTTGCTGTCGTTAAAATGATCAGGTTTGTAAATAAATGCCATTTCAAGTATTAAGAAGTTAAGTCCAGAGCCTATAGATTCTAATGCTTTAAAAGCTTCGAAATAGGGTTGTTGGGGAAGTTTATATACTTGTGTTGTTAAACCGGCAGTCATAAAACCCATAGAACTCGAAGGTAATAGCTTCATTGTTTCATAATATCCTTTTTCGTTGTTATAGGCATAAAATTTACCTGTATCATCATGATAAATAGGTTTTTCATTATTTACTTGTTCTGTACGCATGGCTATGACTTCCGAATCAAAGAAGGCTGTTTGAACCAATTGCCCATCATTATACAAAGCCATAATAACATCCTTATTAAAGAAGTCTTTTGCAGCATTTAGGTGTAACTCTTCAGTTTCGTCGTATTCAGGGCCTAAATTCGGATCGTACGCTGTGCTATCGTATTTTACGTCTTCACTGGTTTGTATGCCTTTTTCCTTAGCACGCTCCTTAAGCTTTTCTAAAAGTTGAGCTTCGGCATAGAAACAGTAGAGAAGTCCGACAAGGGTTAAAAAATACACTTTGGATTTCATAATTCTTTTCAGTTTATAAAAACACTAAAGACATGGTGTACAAAGAAATGATTACTTTATTATTTCCCTAACTTTAATGGATAGCGTTTTTAGTTTGTTTTTTTATGTAAGTCAGTATGGTCTTATAAAAATGTATTACAACTTAATAGGTTATCGTATTATCAATAGATTTTTATGTTGATAGTACATGTCTTCTTAATTTCTTTTTCAAAAACCCTTTTATATTCCAAAAGGATTGTTTCTGTTCCACTTCTTTTTGCTTCAAAGTAAAGTACTTGAAAGTTTGCTTGTTCTAGTTCTATATATTTTAAAATGTCTTTTTTATGTGCTTTCAAAAGTGTAGAGGAATCTTTTTGAATCCATTCGTATCCTATTACTGGAACTGCCTCCAGTTGGAGTTCAACAATTGATCCTTTGGCTACTTTTATACTTTCTTGACATCCATTAAAAACCAGAGTATCGTTATTTTGAGCAAACAAAGGGTCATTATTGACATATTTCTTATGATTGTTACAAGCTATGCTTAACCAAAAGAAATTAGCAATAAGTGAATATTTTAAAATATGTGCGCTCAACATGGTATCGCGTTTGTTAATCGGGTACTTTACTGTGTAAGAGGCTGCCTAAAAGGTGTCATTCTGAATGAAATGAAGAATCTACTGAAAAGTTGAAAACCTAATTTTATAGACTATAAGATTCTTCGCTGCGTCCTGAATGATAAATCACTTTTCAGGCAACTTCTTTACCTAGTTAGCTTTGTATTTTATTTGGATATACCCACCAAACATATTTTCCAATATTACACTGGTCATATCCTACATAGGCATAACCACCATATGGTCCCCAGTTTGTACCCCATGAATTTTTAATAATCCAGGCATTTAAGTTATCACACCATCCAACTATAATAACAGCATGATCTATGTTGTTAGTTGAATTAGATGGATAACCATTATATACCCCACCTCCATAGCTAAAGAAAGAACTTAATCCAGCTTTCAGATAAGTTGCTACGGCTCCAAACGAATTTACCAATGATTTTATTTCGTTTACTGTGGGGAATCTCCCTGGGTATAATTGACCCCATGCACCTACTTTTACAACACTACTATTAGTTCTGCATGAGCCTTCAATTGCTGTATACCGATAATATTGTTCTAATGTTACGCCATTCCATTTCATATAATCCAATGTTCTACCGGTACTACCGCCATTACAAGATCCTGCATCAGTACCAGAGCTTGTTCGTCCACAAGACAAAAGCTGTTGCTCAGACAAATCTACTGGACTACTAACACTCCCATATAGCTTATTATATGTATGCTCGTAAACGGCAGCCGCAGCAAATGCCCAACAACTACCACAACTAGCCTGATTTCTTACCGGAGTAAGGATGCTTTTGTTCCAACTGCAATAAGCAAACGGACTTATAGTAAGGTTTGAAATATTTATCGAGGTATTTGTAAATGAAAACTTAACACTTTCTACATTTGCATCCTTTAACCCTTCTAATATTTTTTTCTCATTCTTTTTGTTTTCAAGATTTTGATTTTTTATTATTTCTTTATCTAGTTTATCTAATGGCTTTACTCCCAATAACTTTTCCTTGTCAATATTTAAAACTTCGTTGGGAACAATTTCAAAGGTTGGTTTCTTGATTTTTTTTAAATCGTTCTTGGCCTTTTCATATTCGGCTTTACCTTTTTTGGAAAGCTTGTCGTGATTTTTGGCCATTTCTGCTTTGGATTTTACTTTGAATACGCCATTATTTTTATCTTCAAGGGGACTGTTGCCTTGAGAGAACCCTGGGGTAATCCACAGTAATAGTAATAAAGCTGTAGCTGTTGCTAGAATAAATTTTGATGTTTTCATGATCTCATGATTTTTTAATTAATAGCTGATTTTGTTTTAGAAGTTCCTGCAGATATTGGTAAACTTTTGTATTCGATTATTTTAAATTTTTACAAATTCAACACGCCTATTATTAGCTTTTCCTTCTGGGGTATTATTGTCGGAAACAGGCACACTTTCTCCCATGCCTTTAACAGTCATTCTGGAAGCATCAATGTTTAGATTTATTAGGGCTTGCTTAACAGCATTGGCTCTTTGCTCTGATAATTGATTGTTGTGTGTTTCTGAACCGTCGCTATCGGTATGACCTTCAATTCTAAATTTTAAATCTGGGTGCTCTTGCATCATTTTAGCAATTTCATTTATAACGCCGGATGATTCTGGTTTTATACTGGATTTATTTATGTCAAATAGAATGCCTCTGGTAACGATTTTACCATCTGTTAAAACACGATCGTAAAGCTTTTTTCCACCTTCGGCTATCCTAATATTTTTAATGGCTATGGTGAAATTTTCTTTTCCGTGGGGATGTGTGTACCCTTCGATTGAGACTTTTTTGGGCATGAACCCTAAATTGGGAATGTTAAGGGCACGATATTCGTCAACAAAAACTTTTAATGCCCGCTTGTTAAAGGCTATAGCTATGTGCTTCCAAACGGGTTCCATGCCCATCATGCTTTCTTCGAAATTTTTAAACTGCCTATCTTGCCCCTTTATTTTTGCATTAAGGAAAGCGCCAAAGCGATAAATGTGTAAGGGATAGTATGTGCTTTCATTGTTTGGAAACCTACTATGTGAATTACCATCCCAAAACCGAAGTTTGAACACCTGGTTATACAGGTAATTTTTCATAATTTCCCGGTCGAAGAAGGCGTCAAATTCTATTGTGAAAACTTCAGGAAGGTATTCGTCTGTTTCCATTAATGGGGTGATAATACTTTCATTTTCCAGATTGATAATGTTTTCATTATTAAATGAAGCATTTTCGGCATTTCCTCTTATCAGATCCCAACGCGAGGGGAATTCTCCGCTTTCTTCGTGGCTTAAATCATCGTGAAAAATAATATGGTCGCCAGCAACAAAATTGTATTTTGACCAAGGTTTATTGGTTTGGGGACTTACAGCTGTTTCTCCAACCGTTTCTATTGCACTATCACCAAATTCCGATTCGTTTTCATCATCATTGGTATTGTCATTTAATGTGTTTTCGTATTCAATACCATCCTCATTTCCTGTAGTGTCATTTTCAATGGAATCTTTATTTTTCTTAAGTTTCTTATCGACATTAAGCAACGTGTCCATTGCTTTTTCAGTTTTTTCTGTAGTTTTTTCTTCAACTTTTCTAAGAACTGTTTCTTTTGCAGCTTCTTCGGCTCTTTTCTTTATTTTTTTAAATATTTGGGCATGCGAGACAAATCCATTTAATATGCTAAATATTAAAAAGATTATAATTCTTGATTTCATGACTAACAATTTAGATTTAATAAAAAAGGGAATAATTACTTTTTTAATTTTCATTATTCCCTTTACTCCAATTAATAGCTTCTTTTTATTTTTTTAGTTTGAATGATTTTATAATTTTATTGTCTAGCATGATATTAAATGTGTATTTGCCCGGTTTTAAATGGTCAATACTTAAGTAGATGTTATTTAATTTATTACTTTGAGGCGCTATTTCATCATTCTCAACTAGCATATTACTTATCAATCAAATAGAAGTTTGGGAAATGTGGGAGACTAAATTACTATTAGTGAGCGTAATACCCTGTAATATATGTAACAAAGTTTAAAACATATGTAACACACATATGGAAAGTGTTTCTTTTTTACTTGGAGAGATATTCTGAAGGTGTACAGTGGTATATTTCTTTAAAGCATTTAGAAAAATAGGAAGGGGAGCTAAAGCCTACTGAATATGTGATTTCAGAAATGCTACTATGGTTTTTCTCCAGTAATTTTTTTGCCAGTTTTAAGCGTTCCATTCTAATAAATTCTGTTGTAGTCATTCCAATTAAGGCATTCAACTTTCTATGAAGTTGCATACGGCTCATCAGCATTTTTTCACTTAAAAGTGTGGCATTAAAATTGGCATGTGTAATGTGGTCGTTTAAAATATTTTTTAATTTCGTTATAAACTGTTGGTCGGTTCTGGAATTAACAACATCTTTTAATTCATATGAGTTACTGTATCGTTTTTGTAGTTTATGTCTTAGTTCAATAAGCTTTTGAATGCGTACTTTAATTTTTTCACTGTTAAAGGGTTTTGTGATATAATCATCTGCGCCGGTTTTTAAGCCTTCAATTTCGTTTTTATCACCACTTTTGGCCGTTAATAGAATAATTGGTATATGACTAGTACGTTCATCATTTTTTAAAGTTTTGCATAGTTGAAGCCCGTCTGTTTTAGGCATCATGATGTCACTAATAATAATATCGGGGATATGTTTTAAGGCTCTTTTTATACCTTGTTTTCCATTAGATGATTCAATAATATTGTATTCTTCTTTGAATATGGATCGAATAAATTGTCTTATGTCCTTATCATCTTCAACTATTTGTAATACGTACTTTTCTTTACCAGTCGCTATTTCTTTTTTGGTTATAGTTTGATCATAGTTAAGGTGCTTTTCTTTTCTGAAAGGTTTAGGCTCTCGCTCATTAATCTCTGATGTGCTAAAGTATGAGCGTTCTATTGGGAGGGTTACAGTAAATTGAATTTCATCTTCATTAATGGCATGGGCTACTATGTTTCCATGTGATAAGATTGCTAATTCTTTTACCAATGACAAGCCTATGCCAACGCCATCAACATTTTTGTTTTTTTGGTAAAAACGCTTGAACAATTTACTTATTTCAGAATTTTTAAGGGTGTTTCCATTATTTATGGTTGTTATAATTGCCTGTCCTTGATGGCATGTTGATTCAAAGTGTATTTTACCTTTTTTTGGTGTGTATTTCACGGCATTGGATAATAAATTGGAAACAATTTTTTCGATAACGTCTTTATCAAACCAAGCTTGATGCATTGCTGCGATTTTAAAAGTAAACGTTATGTCTTTTTCTTCGGCCTTGTATGCAAATCCATCAATTAATTGCTTTAATAATGTTGTTAGGTTGCCTTTATTTACCGAAAGGTTTAAGTTACCGGTTTCTAACTTGGACAGGTCTAATAACTGATCTACCAAGCTCAATAAACGTTTAGAATTGCGTTGTACAAGTGTAAGATCCTGTTTATCCTTGCTTGTTAACTTCGGGTTGTTTAATTGCTTTTCGACTGGGCCTGTAATTAAAGTAAGGGGTGTTCTAAATTCGTGTGATAGGTTGGTATAGAGCCTCGTTTTTAATTTGTTTAATTTCTTTAAGCGCATTGTTTCTTTGTGCTCAAATTCTAATTGCATTTTTATATGCCATCGCCATTTTAAATAGTAATATATACTATATGATGCAACTAAAAATAGTAGCGCATAAATAATAATAGCACCTCTACTAAAGTACCAGGGTTGTTTAATTATAAAGGAATAAGTGATTGGTGTTTCATTCCAAACACCATCATAGTTACTCGAAATAACCTTAAAAGTATAGTTGTTTGGAGGTAGGTTTGTATAATGGGCTATGTTTTTGTTTTTAGATGCAATCCAATCATTATCATGATTTACAAGCTGGTACTTAAAGAAATTACGTTCTGGTTGGGAAAAGTGTAAACTGGAAAAAGTGAATGTTATTGTATTTTGATCATAGTTTAGCTCTAAATCACTTGTTAGAGATTGTTCATTGGAAAAAACTTCAAGCTTCGTAATAACGGTTCTGGGTTTTACGGTGTTGTATGATAGCTGTTCAGGGTTAAACCAATTAATACCTTCAAGACCACCAAAATATAGTGTCCCTTTCGAATCTTTAAAGTATGCGCCTGTGTTAAACTCGCTACCTTGTAACCCGTCGTAAAAACTAAAGTTTTCGAAGTTTTGGTCAGTTTCTGTATTGTCAAATTTACTAATCCCTTTGTTGGTACTTAACCATAACGATCCTTTGTCGTCCGGCAAAATACCATAGACTACATCGTTAGGAAGGCCATCCTTTTGGGTGTAGGTTTTAACTGTATTTTTAATAATATCGTATTTTTTAATGCCTGCTCCATTGGTGCCAACCCATAGGGTGTTATTTAGGTAGAGTAGAGACTTTACTTTATAATCTAAGCCGTTTACTTTTGATATTTTACTTGTACTTTTATTCAATTTAAACACACCGTCATTGTCTGTGCCTATCCATAAAATACTATCATTTTCTTTAACTAAGGCTCTAATATTGTTTGAGGTAAGGGCAGAGTTTTCTTTGCTATACTTTTTGATAAAACCTTTGTTTTTATCAAATAAAATGATGCCGTACCGTTCTGTACACAACCATCTTGTGTTTAGTGACTCTTCAACAATGCACCATATTGTAAGGTTGTCGCATTTTGAATAGTTTTTGATTTTTCCTGTATCATCAATAATATTGAGCCCATATCCTTGATGTCCTACCCAGAGCTCGTTGTCAAAATAATTTAAGCTGATAATTCTGTTACTGTTTAACGAGGAGTTGTTGGAAGTGAGTGTTTTGTAACTTTCGTTTTTAGCATCAACATAAGTTAATCCTTTGCCAGAAGTCCCTATCCAAAGGTTTCCCTTGTTGTCGGTTGTTATACTTCTAACCATATCTACATTAACACTTTTGGGAACTTGGTTATTTGTAAGGATGTTAAATTTTATTAAATGTTCGTCATAGTAACTGGCTCCTGTTCCATCGGAGCCAAACCATATAATACCAGTAGTATCTTCGTAGAGACAAAGCATGTCGTTATAATGTATGGCAAACGGGTTATTTTTATTGGCCTTGAAATTAGTTACCGTTTTTGACTTTAAGTCCATTAAGTACACACCATTGCCATAAGTTGCAATCCATAAGCGATCTTTAGAGTCGACCAAAAGATCTTCAACATTAAGATTGGATGGTAATTTAGCATGGTTAAGTTTTACAATGCTGTCTGTGTTGTAAGGTTTATAAAATAAGCCCGCTCCATAAGTTCCAATCCAAAGGTTTCCATTTGGCGTTTTTTCAATACTGCTAAAATTGGTGTTTTCAATAGTTAGAGTTTTGTAGGTACTACCGTTATATAAATATATTGCCCCCGAACATGTTATAATTAATCCGTTATCTGTTTCTATATAATCGTAAACAGTTTTATTGGTGTCTTTGGTTTTGAAGACTTGTAGGGTGTCCTTTGTTTTATGGTCTATTTTGAATAAACCTTTGTCGTAGGAACCAATGTATAAGTTTAAGTTTTTGTCTTGAAAAATGGAACTGGCATTATAAGGAAGGTTTATGTGTTTAAAGGTATCGTTTTGTGGTTGATATAATTCCAGTTTACCTGAATGCGTTATTATCCACAATCTATTTTGTTTATCAATGTATATTTTACCTAGTTTACTAAACGTAGCCCGTGTTATGTCTTCAAACTGCTTATTGTAATGTGAAAAACTTCTACCATCATATTTATTTAAGCCATCTTGTGTTGCTAGCCATAAATAACCTATACTGTCCTGAGCAATGCTTATAACACTGTTTTGGGATAATCCATCGCTTATAGTTAGTGTTTTAAAAGCAAATTGTTTGGATATAGGGAGTGTGTCTTGATATTTGTTCAATAAGTTTTGGGTATTTATTGAAAATGAACAAGCAATTGTAAGGATAATAAAGAATTTAATATTTAAACCTGTTAACATGAGGTTGATTAATACTTATAGTTGGCTAATAGTGAAAAACTAAATAAACACTAGTTCATTAAAGTTAGTGAATTTTTATATAATAATTTGATTCAAAGTATATTGTGTGGATAATGTCCTGTTATTTTGTTGTTTTAGGATACGACACAATTGCAATAATGTCTTTTATATTTTTATGTAAGGAAAAGATTATTGTAAGACTAATTTCTAAATAATTTTAAAAATTAAATATTTTAGCTACATTAGTATTCATGAATGAAATTATTGGATCTACACTTAAAACACTTCAGAAGTCTAAATATTTGTTAGAGAGATTAACAGATTCGCAACTATGCGATACCTCTATAGCTCCATATTATTCTAGTATAGGAACGCATCTTAGGCATATTCTGGATTTTTATGATTGCATTTTGAATATCAATACAGACCATAAAATTGATTTAACGGCCAGACGTAGAAATAAAGCAGTTGAATCTAGCTGTGATACTGCACAGGAATATTTGAACGCTATAGTAGATGCAATAAAGGTTGCAGATTTTAATATGGATGGGAACGTGCGTGTGTTGGACGATTTAGGTTTAGGAATAATAGAAATTACTTATACATATGGTGCTTTATTTTCGCAGGCCAATAGCCATACAATTCACCACTATGCCATAATAAACTATATATTGAAGGGGTTGAATATTGCTTTTAAAGATTCTGACTTTGGATATAACCCAACCACGCCCAAACAAACAACCTTGAACTAAGGTTTCTTTTTAAACATACTGTCTAAGATTGTATTTATACCTTTAAAACCTAAGTAGACTGCTAGTCCACAAATGATTATGGATATAATTAAAAGTGGAATGTGAAATGGTTTGTCCTTATTACTAAGTACAATATACAAAAGGGTAGGACCCGTAAACATGAGGACTAAAGTTACGCCCATAGTTTTTAAGCCTTTAGCAAGAATGTCTTTGTCTGTTTTGTCAGTTTCCATTATTGTAGTTTTGTATTGCGAGACGAACACTTTTATATTTTTTTAAAAGTTTTGAAGCTTCGTTTTCTGAAATGTTTAAGGCTTTCATGATCATTTTTGTGCCACGATTTACCAGTTTATTATTGCTAAGTTGCATATCTACCATTTTGTTGCCTTTTATATGTCCTAATTGGATCATGGTAGTGGTTGTTATCATATTGAGAACAAGCTTTTGAGCAGTACCCGCTTTCATTCTTGAACTCCCAGTAACAAATTCTGGACCAACGATAACTTCAATAGGATATTTTGAAACTTTTGAAAGCGGACTGTTTTTGTTACAGGTTATACAGCCAGTTAAAATATTGTTCTCATTACAATTTTCTAAGGCAGCAATTACATAAGGAGTTGTTCCAGAAGCAGCTATACCAACTACAACGTCGTTTTCACTTATATTGTATGCTTTTAAGTCTTTCCAACCTTGGGAAATGGAGTCTTCAGCAAATTCTACAGCATTTCTAATTGCAGTATCACCTCCAGCAATGATTCCAATAACCAAATTGGGAGATACACCAAAGGTAGGCGGACACTCTGATGCATCTAAGATACCCAAGCGGCCACTAGTTCCAGCACCTATATAGAATAACCGTCCACCTTGTTTTAATTTCTCTACGGTTTGTGTTATTAGAGACTCTATTTGCGGTAAGGCTTTTTCAACAGCAAGAGGTACTGTTTTATCTTCATTGTTTATATTCTTAAGTAATTCATTTACAGACATCTTTTCCAGATGGTCGTAGTTAGAATCCTGTTCTGTTGTTTTTGTAAAACTCATAATTCAAAAATAAGAATTATGAGCTTATTTTACTCGATATTCAATATTTAAATGCTCTAAAGCTAGCCTCTAAATCAATTTTTTCTCTATGAACTCATCTTGACTTTTTCCAATTGGTTAAAAAAATGCTAATTTTCACTTCAATCAAAAAAGTCAAGATGAGTTCTATAAAAACTTTTCAGACTTGTCGTTAGGGCTTACTCATATAATATGTCCTCAATTTCTATTTTTTTATCATTGATGAAATCATATAGGGTCAGTTGTCTTAACGTATAATAGTCTATCCAAAATTTTTCTAGGGAGTTTAAATATTGAAGTACGGCTTTGTCTTTTTCTTGTAATGCAATATTTAAATCGGTAATAGTTATTTTTCCTAAGACGTAACGCTTTTTAGATATCTCGTACCTTTTAATGGCAATTTCCTTTGCTTTTTCGGAGGTCGCTAAAAAGTCCCTTTGGTTGGTCCAATTCAAAACATGCAAATAGATTTCTTGTTCAAAGGCTTGCTTGTCCTGTTCTATGTTATTGTTGGTTAAATCTAAATCGGCTTCGGCCATTTTGCGCCTTGACTTTGATACGCCCCAATCGAATATAGGGATGGACAAGGATAAAGATAAAATTTGTTGCTTATTGAAATTGTTAAAAAGGTTATTGAAATCATCACCATTTTGAGAAATTCCAAAATTAGCATTAAGACCTAACTCTACTTTGTTAGTCCCTTTTGCACGAGCAAGTTCCTTTTCGGCTTCTAATCGTTTTCTTCTAAACTCGATAACAGCTTTTCTATTTGACTGTGCTTCTTGAATTGCCTTGTCAACGTCAACATTAAAAAGAGCTAATTTGTCGGGAATGTCTAGTTCTATATCTTCTGTTGTCAGTTCTAGATACCGTGCTATGTTTTGGGAGGTTCTCTTTAATTCTATGGTGTTTTTTGTAACATTATTTTCTGAATTTAAAAGCGTTAATTCCATTTGTAACAACTCGTTCTCTGCAATTTTACCAACTTTAAATCGTCCTTTTGAAATTTGGTATAGTGTATCTTGATTGGAAAGATTTGTTTTTGCTATTCTTAATTGCATTTGGGCTTTTAGCAAACTAAAATAACGCTGGCAGGTGTTTATGGAGATTTGTTCCATCTTTTCTATAAAATCCCTTTTGGATTCCTCATAAATTAAGGGTTCTATCTTTTTGTCCCATCTATAAGGGTTATAAAACAATGAGTTTTGACGATACCTAAGAGAAAAGGGAATTACGGAGTATCCTATATTATCGTCAAGACCAAAAAGTTCCACGCGTTCTAAATTTGAATATACGGATAAGGTGCCACCTGTATATGGAATGTTTTGGGATATAGATAACCCACCTTCTATTAATAGTTGATCCTGATTTACAAAAATATCCTGACCGGCATCATTGGTTAATCTTCTAACAGAGTTCCTGTATTCCGGTAAGGTCGCATCAAGTCTAAATTGAGGTAAAAACCGTGCCTTATAGTTTTTAAAGCGCCAATAGCTTCTTTGATTAATGTTTAAGTTTGTTTTATAATCCGGCGATTTTTTTTTGGCGATAATAATAGCTTCGTCTAATGATATTTTTTGGGACTGTGAAAATGAAATTAAAGGTAAAAAAGCTATTAAAATCAGATATATTTTTTTCATACGTTTAAATTTTGATAATTCATTTGATTTTATATTAATTATAAAATTGTGAACGTGTGCAACCACTCCTTACACTCGTTCTCTCATTAAAAATTTTAAACATTTCCTTTTGTGAAGTAATTTTTAAAATTTCTTAATGTTCGTTTCATGTGTTTATATTTATTGTTCTTTGGAGGTCATGCTTCGACCTGACTTAGTACATGCGTATAACATCGATATAATCATCTTGTTGTTTAACATAAATGTTACATGGCATGTGTGTTTGCAGTTTGAAAAGTATGAGGTTATTCACTTCTTAAAGCTTCAATTGGACGCTTTTTTGCTGCTGCCTTAGCAGGAAAGATTCCAAAGACCAATCCTACGATAACTGCAATAAAGAAGGATATTAAAATTGAATTCAATGATAGGACGGTTTCAACTCCAGAAAATATTTGAATGATATAAGCTCCAATCACACCAACCACAATTCCTATTATACCTCCCCCTAAACTGATAAGTATAGATTCCGATAAAAATTGAAGGATTACATCTTCTTCGGAAGCACCTATTGCTCTAACAATACCAATCTCTTTTGTACGCTCCAGAACCGACGCCAACATAATATTCATAATGCCAATACCGCCTATTAGGAGCGATATTCCGGCAATAATACTTAATACAATATTAAAAATTTGTTTTGTTTTTTGCTGCTGTTTGAGTAGTTGAATAGGGATTTCAATTTCAAAATCCAGGACATCGTTATGCCTCCTTTTTAACATTTTACTTAATACTTCAGCAGTAGCTTTAAGTTCATTGGAATTAGAGACCTGAACCGTTAATTTATCTATTTGATGGTAATTCCCTCTGGGAATGCGATTTTTGGGACCACTTTGTCCTCCTCCAGACGCGAAAACCATACCACCAAAATCACCATTAGTTTTTTTGTCAACTATTGTTTTTCTGTCTAGATACCTAATTAAAAAAGTATTTATGGGTATGTAAACATCCTGGTTTAAATCTCTAATACCTAAATTTTCTTGCGCTTTTTCTGAAATGAATTTTTCTTCAATAACGCCAGTAACTTGCAGCCAAACGTCTTTTACTTTAATTTGTTTGCCCAAGGCACTCTCCCCAGTAAATAATTTTTTTTCTACTTTTTTGCCAATAATACAAACTGGAAGTGCATTTTTCATTTGGTAAGTCGAAAATGGCCTTCCATTTTCAATAGCAATATTCGATGTTTCAAAGAATGTATTTGATACTCCTATGAGTTTAACGGCGTTCTGTTTTCCATTGTTAATCATATAGGCGTCCATTACAATTTCGGGACTAATTGCTTTTACACTTGGGATGTAATCTTTAATACTAATAGCATCCTGTATATCAAGGCCTTTCGAAAAACGCTTTGTTTCGGCATTCCCTTCTTGGTTTTCATTTTCGTTGGAATTATCGTTTTCTTTATCGGGAATTGGTGTAATTACGATATTATTGACTCCAACAAGTTCTAATTGAGAAAGTATTTCTTTTTCTGCACCATTACCAATAGCCAACATTGTAATGACGGACGCAACACCGAAAATGATTCCCAGAGCTGTTAAAAAAGTTCTAACTTTATTGGTTTTGATGAACCAAATAGCTTCTGTAAAGTTAGACTTCAGTTTCTCAATAAATATTTTGTCTATCATTTTATTGTAATGGTTTTATATTTTTATCATCTAAACCATCTGGTTTATTTAGATAGACTACATCATTCTCTTTTAACCCTTTTTTTATAATTACAACTTCGTTGTTAGACAAACCTAATTCCACTTGCTGTTTTTCAATCGATAAGCCGGACTTAACATAAGCATAGCTTATAGAATCTTTCGAAAATACGGCCTCCAAGGGCATCATGAGTACATCATCTTCCTGGTATGTTAAAATTCTATTGGATGTTGTCATTCCTGGCCTGATGTTGTCATTGGTTTCATTTAATTTGATTAGGACTTGAAACAGTTTAATATCTGAACCCTGTTTCTTTTCACCTACGTTGGCAACTTCGGTTACCGTTCCATCTATTTCTATATCCGGAAAGGCATCAAATCCTACTTTTACCTTTAAGTCTTTTTTTAATTTTCTAACATCGACCTCATTGCTATAAGTCTTGGACTCCATTTTTGAAAGATCTGGTAAACTGGCGATGGCAGGATCCCAATATCCTATGTCGGCGCCTACTTTTCGTTTAGCTCCATTCCATTCTTTAATATAAGTGACCATACCATTGTCGTCTGAGAAAACCGTGAATTCTTTTTGAAGATCCATGAGATCTGCTATCTGTTTTTTGATTTTAGCAACTTCAGTCCCAACTTCAACCATTTTAGCATCTGCTTGCCTCTTTTTTATGGAGTAATCTGCCTTTTTTTCTTTTAAATTCCGTTCGGTTTTTTCAATATTAATTTCTAGCGAACGTATAGTAGCAGGAGGTTCATATTTAGAACGTTCTAATTCCAGTTTGTCTTCTTCAATTTTAAATTGCAGATCTTTTATGCCATTGCGTTCTTGTTTGAGTGTTAGTGTGGTGTCTAACTCCTGCTGTGTGTATTTGGATTGTGCTTTGTCAAGATTCAATTGAGCATCAAGAATTTTTCCGTTAAGTTCTGAGGCATCAATTCTACCAACATAATCTCCTTTTTTTACAATGGTTCCTTCAGGAACTAAATCTTGAATTTTAAATCGATAAATGCCAAATCGATTTGTATTTGAAGGACCTTTTAGTTTTTTTAGACTTGTCGATTGGGCTTCACCTGAAATGACGACTTCGTCTAGGAAAGAGCCTTTAGTTACTTTAGAAGTGAGAGAAGTGTTTTCGTCATTAGTACTACTGTAAAATGAATAAGTAGCAATAAGGGTTATAGCAATTAACCCTAAATAGATAAGCTTTTTTTTGTTCATAATTTTTGATTGATGATGTTTAAAAAAAATAAAAGTAACTAGTATTTAGTTCTGTAAAAGTTAACTTTTTTATAAAATTCTTACAATTAATATTTTATTAACGTTTAAAAAACAAAAAACTGATTTATTAAATAATCTTTTGATTGTAATAAAAACCTATCAATTATTGTGCCGATATGAAATTTCATCCAAATGAAAATTATTTTCTGTCAACTTATGATTGGAATTTTGATGTAATAATACGTATTTACTACTAGTTTTGTAATTCATATTTAGGAATGGCTATAATAATAGAAATGAAAGGGGAGAGACTTAGGATACTAAACCTGAATTATAAGGAAAAGAACTTACTCAACTATGTATTGAAAGGAGGCTACTTCTGAAGCTCTAAAATAGCCTAGCGGATAATTATCTGGATTTGTAATGTTTACGCAATTACCTCTTACCGATGCTGGTTGTGTTTCAAAAGGATCGCCCGATTCGTCATCACTTTGTTGGAGTAAAATATTCATAAAATTGTAGAACCGTTTTGATATGCCAAAGTTTCTAATAATAAGTTCGTTACCAGTATTTAAGTCTTCACTAGAATGAAAGGCAAAAATTTCGTTGCCATCGTTAAATTCATCATCATAAACTTCTAAGCTTAATATTTCGGTATCAGTATTTATAAATTCAAAAAAGTAATAATTTTCAATATCCTTGGGGTCTTTGTAGTAAGCTTTTATTTCCGTTTCTTCGCCGGAAAAACCGCCATTATTTTTTTGCTCTACATAATCTATATCGCTTACGGGAATAAGTGTTTCGGCACCTGTATATAGCTCATCCTTATATATAATGTTAAGGTTGTAAGTACCATTAATGACTGCTATAAAATTGTTGGTTCTGTAAATACCTGTATTATCTTCTTCTGTAAAAATAAAGGTGTTATTGTTGGAATCCGTAACTGTTACAATGGCTCCGGTAGCGGGTGGTACCGTGTTATCAAAATAAGGTGCACTAAGTGTTAACTGAATGTATTGTGCTGTTCCATCCGAGCCTTTAAACCAGTTTAAGGAGGCGTTTATTACCAGTTTAGGCTTAGATTTAGGTACTTCTACCTTAATGACATCTTCACATGAAATAGAAAGAAAACTAAGTGCCAGTATGTACACAAAGTTTTTTGTGAAGCTGTTCTTAAAATTGGTTGATATTCGTTTCATTCGTTTAAATTTTAGTAATTATTTTGACTATATGTTAATTATAAAATTAGGAACGAATGTAAGCTCTCGTTGCACTCGCTCTCACATTAAAAATTTTAAACATTACTTTTTGTGAAGAAATTTTTAAAATTTGTTAATATTCGTTTCATCTGTTAATATTTATTGTTTTTCAGTGGTCAGATGCGATGCCTAAATTATGATATGATCACGTGTTTTTATTTTGAAAATAGGAGTTCGTGAATCTTCGATTTCGGTTGGGTTTGCAACTTTTTGTTAATGGGCATTTCATAAACTTAAAACTTAAAATTATAAGATATTGAAGGCACAATACCGAAAATAGAAAGTCGAATGGCTTCATTCAATCTTGTATCGTTATTTTGCCTAAATGCTATTGACGCTGCATTTCTTCTATTGTAAATATTATAGATGCTAAATACCCAATAACTTTGCCAGCCACTTAACTTATTAGGTTTTGGTGTATAGGTTGCGGCAATGTCTAAGCGATTGTATGCAGGCAATCTGTCTGTGTTTCTCCCATTAAAGTTAGGTACGTTAATACCATTGTATTCATACTGTCCATTTGGGTAGGTTGTTGGCTGACCGGTTTGAAATATAAAATTAGCATTTATTTTCAATTTCTTGTTCCATTGGTAGCTGCCTGTAAATGATAGGTCGTGGGTTTTGTCATAAGGCGTTTTATACCATTTTCCATTATTTATACCCAGTTCGGTTACTGATCTGCCTTTTGTTTGTTGTTCTGAATTAGATAGGGTATAGGCAAGCCATCCATTAAAAACACCTTTATTTTTTTTGAGGAGTAATTCTAAGCCATATGCTTTTGCTTTTCCATTTAAAATAACCTGTTCAATGGCATTATTTGCAATTAAATTTGCACCATCAATATAATCAATTCTATTTTTTACGGTTTTGTAAAAACTTTCAATTTCTAATGAATACCGGTTGTTATTTAAGTTTTTAAAGTATCCAACAGCAAATTGATTCAGCAATTGGGGTTTCGTATACTTGCCACTGGGAGTCCAAACATCAAGAGGCGTGGGAGAACTGGTATTTGACAGTAAATGTAAATACTGACTTATTTTATTGTAGCTTAATTTTATAGAGTTGTTTTCATTTAATTGGTAAGCTAATGCCAGACGCGGTTCTAAATTATGAAATCTGGCTATTATATTACTACGTTTGTATGTCTCACTTCCGGTTGGTTCGGCAGATTCATAAATCTTTAGATCATTATTGAATAAAACAGGTTGGTTATTTTTATAGGTGCTAAGTTCGTTCTGTCCTAATCTAAAGAACGAACTGAACCTTAGTCCATATGATAGTGCTATTGCATTTGAAACTTTATGATTTACATCTAAATAGATTGCATTTTCAAAAGCATATTTATCTGTTAGTTTAAAAGGGTTAATGCCAGATGTCTCTGTAGTTGGTACTATATTGCCTGGATTGAATTTGTAATAAATACTGTTCAGACCATATTCCAGTTTTAATTTGTTGCTTAAATAGTGTTTAAAATCGTATTTTAAGTTAAAGTTTTTAATACCAGAGTTCCAATCGAATTCAACAAAATTAAGTTTTAGGCCGTAATAGTAATCGGAGTAGATTAATGAAAGATTAGAAAAGAGTTTATCATTGAACAAATGGTTCCATCTAAAATTTAATACACTGTTACCATACGTATTATCGAAGTTGTCTGCAATTCTAAACACATCACGCCCAAAATATCCTGAGAGGTATATATTATTATTTCTGTTCAACTTATAACTTAACTTGGTGTTTAAATCATAAAAATATGCAATGTTGTCAATATCGAATAGAGGAAGAAACAAATGTGCATAAGATGATCTACCGCCAAACAAAAATGAACCTTTATCTTTTTTTAAAGGTCCCTCGACCAGAAGCCTACTGGATACGAGTCCTATGCCACCATTAAAATGAAGGGCTTTGCTGTTGCCTTCCTTTTGATAGATATCTAAAACCGAAGACACGCGACCACCATACCGTGCAGGGATACCCCCTTTAAAAAGCTTGAGATCTTTTATGGCATCTGGGTTAAAAACCGAAAAGAAGCCAAACAAATGTGAAGCGTTATATATTGTAGCTTCATCTAAAAGAATTAGGTTTTGGTCTGCAGCACCGCCCCGAACATTGAAGCCAGATGAACCTTCACCAGCGTTCGTTACGCCAGGAAGTAATGTAATGGCTTTTATAATATCGGATTCCCCAAGTACCACCGGTATTTCTTTAATGGTTCCAGAAGTAATACGGTTTACGCTCATTTGTGGCGATTTTACGTCGAGCTTTTCACTATTACTTGTTATAACAATTTCGTCGAGGCTTTCTAGTATATCAGTGAGGCTGTAATTTTTTGATATATTTTTTGACAGTATTAAGGTGTCAATTTTCTTATTAAAGCCTAGGTAGCTTATTTCTACTATATAATTGTTTTTTGGTAAAGTAATAGAAAAGAAGCCATATTCGTTGGTTGTAGTACCTGTTTTTAAATCGGGGAATAAAATGTTAACACCAATTAGAGTTTCATTACTTTTTTCTTCAAATACGGTTCCGCTAAAGGTGAATTTTTCTTGAGCATTTGTAATATTGAGGAAAAGAATAAAGAATAGCCAGAATATTTTATGGTGCATTATTTAGCATTTTGTGTAAAAATAAAAAAAGCTCCTTTAAAGGAGCTTTTTAGTAGTATTAAATTTTTTACTCGATAATAGAGATTTAAATGCTTCGAGGCTTGCCTCGAAATCAAAAAAAATAATTTCTTATAAATGCCTCGTGAGTTTGTACCGAGGCAGTTTACAAAATACTGTTAAGGGTTTTGCTTGGTCTCATGGCATTATTAGCTAAAGTCTCATTAGGCTCGTAATAACCACCAAGGTCTACAGGAGATCCTTGTATTTCGTTTAATTCGTTAACGATCGCTTCTTCGTTATCTGTTAGTTTTTTAGCAATAGGAGCAAACTCTTTTTTTAGGGCTTCATCTATTGTTTGATTCGCTAATTCCTGTGCCCAGTACATTGCTAAATAGAAGTGGCTCCCCCTGTTGTCTAGTTCCTTAACTTTACGAGAAGGATTCTTTTTGTTTTCCAATAGTTTTCCAGTAGCTTCATCTAAAGTTTCGCTTAAAACTTTAGCTCTGGCATTATTATTAACTTCGCCATAATGTTCCAAAGAAACGGCTAAGGCTAAAAATTCACCTAGCGAATCCCATCGTAAGTGGTTTTCTTCTGTAAATTGCTGAACATGTTTAGGTGCAGAACCTCCAGCACCTGTTTCAAACAATCCGCCACCGTTCATTAAAGGAACAATAGACAGCATCTTCGCACTGGTTCCAACTTCCAAAATAGGGAATAAGTCGGTTAAGTAATCTCTTAATACGTTACCTGAAACAGAAATCGTGTCTTTACCCTCTTTAAGTCTTTTGCAAGTAAAGATGGTAGCTTCTACTGGAGATAAAATTCTTAAATCCAGCCCGCTAGTATCGTGATCTTTTAAGTAAGTATTTACTTTTTTGATTAATTCAGCATCGTGGGCTCTGTTTTCATTTAGCCAAAACACAGCTGGTGTTTGAGATGCTCTAGCTCGTGTTACTGCTAATTTTACCCAGTCTTGGATAGGGGCATCTTTAACTTGGCACATTCTCCAGATGTCTCCTGCTTCAACATTATGTTCTATAAGAATATTTCCAGTAGCATCTACAACACGAACCGTTCCATTGGAAGCTATTTCAAATGTTTTATCATGCGAACCGTACTCTTCAGCCTTTTGCGCCATTAATCCAACATTAGGCACTGTTCCCATAGTAGTAGGATCGAATGCACCATGCTCTTTACAAAAATCGATAGTAGCTGTATAAATACCAGCATAACTACTATCCGGAATTACCGCTTTAGTGTCTTGTGCTTTTCCATTTGCATTCCACATCTGACCAGAATTACGGATCATTGCAGGCATAGAAGCATCAATGATAATATCACTCGGAACGTGTAAATTAGTGATTCCCTTATCGCTGTTTACCATCGCTAAGTCAGGGCCGCTTTCGAAAGCAGTATCAATATCAGCTAAAATTTCATCTCTTTTTTCTTGTGGTAATTCGTCTAGTTTTTCAATCAAATTACCAAAACCATTGTTAACATCGACACCTATCTCTTCTAATATTGCTCCATGCTTGGTGAAGACATCTTTAAAAAATACACGAACAGCATGCCCAAAAATAATAGGGTCGCTAACCTTCATCATGGTTGCTTTCATATGTAGTGAAAACAATACACCCTTTGCTTTTGCATCAGCTACTTGCTCTTCTAAAAAGCTTAACAATGCTTTTTTACTTAAAACGGTAGCATCGATAATTTCTCCTTGTAATAGAGCTAAGTTGTCTTTTAAGACGGTAGTAGCTCCGTTAGTGTCTACATGTTCTATAGAGACAGTTGTAGCTTCTTGTATGGTAACCGATTTTTCATTGTGGGCAAAATCGCCAGAAGTCATTGTTGCAACATGCGATTTTGATTCACTTGACCAAGCTCCCATAGAATGTGGATTCTTTTTCGCGTAGTTTTTAACGGCTTTGGGAGCACGTCTGTCCGAGTTCCCTTCACGAAGTACGGGATTTACGGCGCTACCTTTGATTTTATCGTAACGTGACTTGATATCTTTCTCTGAATCATTTACAGGTTCATCTGGATAATTAGGGATGCCAAAACCTTGCGATTGCAATTCTTTAATAGCTGCTTTTAATTGCGGAATTGAAGCACTAATATTGGGTAATTTAATAATATTAGCTTCTGGCTTTTTGGCCAATTCGCCAAGAATGGCCAAATCGTCAGGAACACGTTGGTCTTCATTTAAAAAATCAGGAAAAGCAGAAAGTATTCTTGCGGCTAATGAAATATCTTTTGTTTCAATATCGATTCCTGAAGATTTTACAAAAGTTTTTACTATAGGTAAAAATGAACGGGTAGCCAGAGCTGGCGCTTCATCGGTTTTGGTATAAATAATTTTAGACATTCGTGTCGATTTTTTATGATTATAACAACAGCAAATAAGAATAATATTTAGTGTTGTTTTTTTCGCGTTGCGAATATACAAAAATTGACTTTTATAAATAGCTTAATATTTTATGAAGTGTGTTTAAGGGATGTGGATTTAATAGAATAAAAAAAAAGACAATCACATCTAAGGAATTGATAAAAAACACCCTTGTTTTATATAAATACAAAAGCCATATCACTGCAGATAATAATCTACTCTGACATGGCTTTCTTTGAAATAACATAACATGATCTAATTAGCATAACCACTAAATCGATTTAAATCCAATTTAAATCTTTTCAATTCAAGTGCTGTTATCTCAAGAGAAACATTTTAATTCGTAATTTTCAAAATGTATCGACCTATTACTAAAATGTTTCTGTAATTGTTTTTCTTGATACTTATGGTTCCTTCCTTTAGGTTTTCCTTAAGTATTGCTTATATTACATAACATGCACTTTCGATTCTGTTATTTTTTAAGCTTTCAATTATACTAGTTGCCACCTATTATTAAAATATGTGGGACTTTTTATAATATCATGGTTTTTTTGTAAGAACATATTTTAATATGATACAAAAAAAACCTCAAAAAACAATTTATATAAAGAACGTTACTTTACCTAAAAGTTTTCTATTCATTTGAATGTTAGGCTAATATAAGATAATTTTATGAGAAAAACAACTTTTTTTGGTGTTTAAATATCAACAGGTTATAAGGTGCGTTTATTAACTTTTGTTAATAAAAAAAGCCTTGATAATTTATCAAGGCTCTCAATAATGTGCTTGTACAGCAATACATTATTAGCGTCTTCTTTCTTTAATTCTGGCTTTTTTACCAGTTAGGCCTCTAAAGTAGTAGATACGAGCTCTACGTACTTTTCCACGCTTGTTAACTTCTATTTTTTGTAATGCAGGTAAGTTAACTGGGAAAATACGCTCTACGCCAATTGATCCTGACATTTTTCTAATTGTAAAAGTTTCTGAAGTTCCAGAACCTTTACGTTGAATAACAACACCTCTAAAAAACTGAGTACGTGTTTTGTTACCTTCTTTAATTTCGTAGTAAACGGTAATAGTGTCTCCAGCTGAAAATTCTGGAAAGTCCTTTCTTGTTACAAATTCGTCTTGAACAAATTTTACTAAAGATTCCATATCTTTATTATTTAATTATATTGATTCAGAACAACGTTCACGATTTTCGTCAGAGGTTAATCCGAAATTGGGTGCAAAGATAATTAATAATTGATAAAGCACAATTAATAATCATTTTTTTTACAAGCTTTAGAGACTGTTTAAATTCCACCTTTTGGTTTTGTTATGCCCCTTTTTTCACCACTTTTCGTTATGAAAATCCTCATTTAGCGCTGCTAAACTCCGGTTTTAAAGCCTTAATTGGCAAAAAAATGACCTATAACAAATTTCAAAAACGAATTTTAAACAGTCTCTTGTTATTTGGTTAAAAGTGAAAAACTAGAAGTTGAAAGGTTAGGGATGTATAGGTTTTGGAGAGGTTTGTTGTGTTTATCCATAACTGAGGGTAGCGAAGTGTCTGCTGTTGGGCAGGAAGAATCTTTTGGTTATCAAAGAGATTTCACTTTTACTTCATAATGCTCAGTGTAGCGGGTCAGGAATGACAGAACACCATTTTATGCATAATTTATCAATCTTTTAATAAATCTGGGCGTCTTTCCTTGGTACGCCTATAAGCTTGGTCTTCTCGCCATTTTTCAATTTCTGGTAAATTACCGCTAAATAGTAGTTCTGGAACTTTCCAGCCTTTATAATCACGAGGCTTTGTGTAAATAGGGGGAGCTAATAAATTATCTTGGAACGAATCGGTTAGGGCAGAGGTTTCATTGCCTAATACACCAGGTATTAAGCGGATTACCGCATCACAAAGCACAGCTGCCGCCAGTTCACCTCCAGATAATACAAAATCACCAATGGATATTTCGCGCGTAATCAAATGATCTCTAACGCGTTGGTCTACACCTTTATAGTGGCCACAAAGAATAATAATGTTTTCTTTTAACGATATTTGATTTGCAATGCCTTGCTTTAAGGTTTCGCCATCAGGTGTCATATAAATCACTTCATCGTAATGACGTTGCGATTTTAATTGGGATATGCACTTATCAATTGGTGCTACCATCATGACCATACCAGCACCTCCTCCAAATTGATAATCGTCAACCGATTTGTAATTATCAGTAGTGTAATCTCGCAAATTATGAAAGTGAACCTCTACCAAATTGGATTCTATCGCTCTTTTTAGAATAGAGGCTTCAAAAGGACTTTTGAGTAGTTCTGGGAGTACGGTTATGATATCTATGCGCATGGTGGTATTTTAATAAAGTGCAAAGATGCAAAGAATAGAATGAATAATGAAAGTCTACATTTAAAATAATAGACAAGCTTTATGATTAAAAAAAACCTGCAAGTTTAGCTTACAGATTTCTAAGTTTTGATATGTTTATTCAATAATAGAGTATTAGAGATTAGCCTTGTGTTTAAAAGGGTATCTTATTATACCCCTTATGGTTTTTCCAAAATAGTTTGCTAAACGCCCTTTTGCTTATTTATTTCATCTTGAAGTTGGCGCCTTACTTTTTGTTCGCGCTCTAAAGCTGTTTTGCGGTGCTCTTCAAACTCTTCTTCTATTTCTGATAATGAGCGCTTAGCGGCTTTAGTGATTGCATTACTGTTTTTAAATTTGTAAATAAAGAAAAGCAAGAAAGCTAATAAACCAGCAATAATCGCCCACATAAGTATGTTGTAATTGGTTTTGCTCATTTGTAAACCAAACAAAGCCATATTGTTTTTTTCATTGTTGGTTTTTTCCAGATCGCTTTCAGTGTTTGAAAGTTTTGATTTTAAATCGGCAATTTCTTTGGCCTGAGTTTTAACATTAAGTTGCGTGTCCGCTAAATCTTTACGTATGGCTTTAAGGGAATCCAATGTATGTTCTTTTAATTGGGTAAGCCAATGGTATTCTACATTTTTGTACACCTTACCGTTGCCTTTGTAAGTGTATGACTTTTGAATAACATAATCAAATTGATTATCTATCGTGCCACTGTTAAGAGAGAGTTTCTCTTTAGGTGTATCGTTTTGAGCAAAATTATGTGTCGTACAAAAAAAGGTTAAGGTAAAAACAAAAAGATAGTTGACAAATTTCATTTATAATTGGTTTAAAGTAGGTTGAATTCAGATTACGAAGTTAAAAAATATTGTTTACGAAATAGGTTTAATTAACAAAAAGCCTCACTTTATGTGAGGCTGGTTTATATACGTACAAAAAAAATAATTGGATGTTTTTTTATTTAATAATATGTATACCGTCTTACTTTGGCAATATATTTTGCTAATCTTATTACTTGATGGCTGTAGCCATATTCATTGTCGTACCATATGTATAAAACAATATTTTTTCCATCTTTACGAACAATAGTGGCCTTACTGTCGTAGATAGATGGGGCAGAGCTACCAATTATATCGCTTGAAACAAGTTCATCACTTAATTCATATTTTATTTGTTCTACAAGATCTCCTTCCAGAGCATATTTTTTCAAGATTGTATTAACACCATCAAATGATGTTTTGCTTTCCAACTCTAAATTTAAAATGGCTAGAGAACCATTCGGCACAGGAACACGAATGGCGTTGGATGTTAGCTTACCTTCTAAGCTGGGTAAGGCTTTAGCTACTGCGTTACCAGCTCCTGTTTCGGTAATAACCATGTTCAATCCGGCTGCACGACCACGACGGTATTTAGTATGGAAATTGTCAACTAAGTTTTGGTCATTAGTATAAGCGTGAATGGTTTCCAGGTGTCCGTGCTTTATTCCGAATGAATCGTCAATTGCTTTTAAAACAGGTGTGATGGCATTGGTTGTACAGGATGCTGCGGAGAAAATATCAATTTTATTAGGATCGTTATCGAAATGATTAACGCCATACACAATGTTTGGGATGCCTTTGCCGGGAGCGGTTAGCAATACCTTATCTACACCATTGGATTTTAAATGCCTGCTAAGCGCTTCCTTATCTCTAAAAGCTCCTGTATTGTCAATAACGAGGGCTTTGTTAATGCCGTATTTTGTGTAATCGACTTCCTCAGGAGCATTAGCAGAAATAATATTAACTGTAGTACCATTTATAGTTAAGGCTTTGCTTTTTGCGTCTATACTAACTGTTCCTGGAAAATAGCCATGAACGGAATCGTTGCGTAATAAAGCAGCTCGTTTTTCAAGTGTTTTAGCATCAACAGGCCCTCGCGTAACAATAGCTCTTAAGCGAAGCTGATTCCCTTTTCCTGTACGCATCATAAGTTCTCGTGCCACCAATCTACCAATCCTACCAAAACCATAAAGTACAACATCTTTAGGTGTGATAACTTTATTTTTATTGGCACCTTTAAGTTTTGCAGCAACAAAGTTTGTGGCATTACTATACTTATCTTCTTCTAGATGAAATTCGTAGGTGAGTTTCCCAATGTCTAATTTGGCAGGGGGAATGTCGAGGGTTTTAATGGCTTGGGCTATTTCTACTGAGTCAAAAATAGAAATGGGTTTTTGGACAAATTTACCGGCATATTCATGTAAGTTTAAAATCTGACTTACGTTTCTGTCAATCAATTGGTTGCGAAAAAGTACAAGCTCAATGGATTTGTCGTACCAAAGGTCGCTTATAATTTTGATAAATTCAACACTAGCTCTACGGCGGTCCGCTTGAAAAGCCAGTTCTTTTTCATAAGTCTTGTTAAAACTCATTGCTTTAGTTATTTAGAGTGTTGTTATAAATTTTCGGCAAAAATACTATATTTCAAACGTTTTCGTAGCGTATTGGCATAAAAAAATAAATCCCTCAAAAACTTGAAATTTTTGAAGGATTTAATTATTCGTAATGTTTGTAGTCTGTTACCTAAAGATAACTTCTTTTCTTTGGTTTCGTGTATTTATATATTCTAGCCTCGTGATATTCTCCAAAATGTCATCTCCATATTTGTCTTTTAGTTTGGCTATGTCTTGAATGGATTCAATTTTTACATCATTAATACCTGTTATAATATAGCCTTCTGAAATGCCTAAGTTGGAGGACAACCATTTGTTTTTGGAACTTTTAACTCTTACTCCATAATCTATATCATAGGCCTTTTTTAAAGATCCCGATAAATCCTGTAGTTCCATGTCCATAAACTCGACAGAAAGAATTTCTATACTGCTAATGGTTACAGGGATATTCTTTGTTCTGTTGTCCCTTAGGAGCTCTACATTAACCACATCGTTTGGACGCTTTGTGTTAATGTAACCTTTTAAATCCTCAAACTTGGAAATTTCAATATTATCCAATTTTTTAATGATATCTCCACTTTTAATACCAGCTTTATCAGCTCCAGAATTAGGAGTAACTTCAGAAACATAAACACCTTCAATATCGTTAACACCTAATTTCTCAGCTTCTTTAGTGTTTTTATTTAAAATACTAACGCCAAGAATACCGTTTTGAACATTGCCATATTCTATAATATCTTCAATTACTTTTTTGGCAATGTTACTAGGTACGGCAAACGAGTAACCAATATAAGATCCAGTTTGTGATGTGATGGCCGTATTAATACCGATAAGCTCTCCTTTAGTATTAACAAGCGCTCCTCCTGAATTCCCAGGGTTAACAGCTGCATCTGTTTGTATAAACGACTGCTCTCTTTGTCCTGTCAAATCTCTGGATTTAGCACTAATGATACCGGCTGTAACAGTGGAGGTTAGGTTAAATGGATTCCCAACAGCTAAAACCCATTCACCAATTTTAGTTAGATCGGAATCTCCAAATGTTATATATGGAAGGTTCTCTTCTTTACTTTCAATTTTTAAAAGAGCAATATCTGTTTTAGGGTCGGAACCTATAATCTTGGCATCATAAGTTTTGTTGTTGTTAAGTGTAACCGATAATTCTTGTGAGTTATCTATAACGTGATTATTAGTAACTATATAGCCGTCTGGAGATACAATAACCCCAGAACCTGTTCCGAGTTGTGCTTGTTGTGGGCGTCTTCCATAGAACAAATCTTGAAGTGTCATTTGTCTAGAGCTGATGGTTAGATTTTTAACATGAACAACAGCGTGTACTGCATTTTCAGCTGCCACCGTAAAATCCGTCACTTGGTCGTTGGTTGTGAAAGGATTTATATTACTGGTTGGAAGAAATGTTGTGGGTGTATTAGTTGCTGTTACAACAGACTTGTTTTCGGGTTCTAAGAACAGTTTATAAGCACCTAGTGTTGTGATACCCCCTAAAACTGAAACGAATACTAATAATAAGATCTTTTTCATTTGTTTAAAATTTTTGATTAATTAAATGTGACAAAAATTTTTGCACTTTCGGTAATTATCGAGAACAGTCATAAAATTTTTGCTGTTACTCTTTTTTAAAATTTAAGTTAAACGCTATTTAAATAATAACGATTAAAATTAAATATTTATTGAATCCATAATTTAGCTTTAACGATTTTTAACGTAAACTTTAACGATGATTTAACAACACAAAAAAACAGTTTAATATTCCTATATTTGTGCTCTATTATGCAACAGACTTTTTATAAATATCAAGGAACAGGAAACGATTTTGTGATGATTGATAATCGTCAACAAACATTCGACAAAAATAATACCAAATACGTAGCACATCTATGTGACCGACGTTTTGGCATAGGGGCAGACGGACTTATCTTGTTGGAAAATCATGATACACTAGATTTTAAGATGGTTTACTATAATGCCGATGGTAACGAAAGTTCTATGTGTGGTAATGGTGGACGTTGCTTGGTTGCTTTTGCAAAACAACTTGGTGTTATATCTAATAAAGCCGTATTTGAAGCTATTGACGGTGTGCATCATGCGACTATTGCTAATGGAATTGTTAGGTTGCAAATGCAGGACGTAGATACTATTGAAAGGTATGACAAGCATCTTTTCTTAAATACAGGATCACCACATCATGTACAGTTTGAGGAACATTTAGAGGATTTTGATATAAAGGCTCAAGGTTCAAAAATTAGATATGGCGCTCCATATAATGAGGCAGGTACCAATGTGAACTTTGTGAAAAAAGTGAAAGATGACATTTTTGCAGTTAGAACCTATGAACGTGGAGTGGAAGATGAAACTTTATCATGTGGAACTGGTGTTACCGCAGTAGCACTGGCAATGCATAGTATAGGCGAATTAATAACTAACTTGGCTACCTTAAAGGTTCAAGGAGGGGAGTTACAAGTGTCTTTTGAAGTTGAAAATGGACTTTATAAAAACGTATGGCTCATTGGACCGGCAACCTTAGTATTTAGTGGGGAGATATGATAACGCTAAAAGGAAAGCATATTTATTTACGAGCATTAGAACCTGAAGACCTAGAATTTATTCATGTCATAGAGAATAATGAAAGTATTTGGGAAATAAGTAATACGCAAACGCCTTACTCTAAATTTTTAATCAAGCAGTACTTGGAAAATGCCCACAAGGATATTTTTGAAGTAAAGCAATTGCGTTTGGTCATTTCTAATTATGATGACGAAGCTTTAGGGTTGATAGATCTTTTTGATTTTGATTTTAAAAATTCGCGGGCCGGCATAGGAATTTTGATAAAAGAGTCAAATGATCGTGGTAAAGGTTATGGGAATGAAGCTCTCAAATTATTGATTAATTATAGTTTTACACATTTAGGTTTGCATCAGTTGTATTGCAGTGTTTCAGAAGATAACGAAGCGAGCATTAAACTCTTTACCAAACAGGGATTTGAGAAAGTTGGCGAGAAAAAAGATTGGAACCGTGTTAATGGTGTTTATAAAAATGAATATTTATTTCAGCTCATAAATAATTTAAATGTATATTAAAAAGATTCTTTTAGCTATTGTTTTTTTGGGGCTGGTAGTTGCTGCTTACTTTGCCTATTTTGTATACACTACCATGTTTAGTCCCAATACAGCCTTTAATAACGAGCGTGCTTATATTTATGTAAAGTCTACAGACTCCTATGAAGCGGTAAGGGAACAGTTGGAGCCACTTTTAAAGGATATAAATAGGTTTGATGCACTTGCCAAACAAAAAAAGTATGTAAGCAATATTAAACCTGGGCGTTATGAGATTCGAAAGGGGATGAGTAATAACGATATTATTAATTCCATTCGGAGTAATAACTTACCAGTTAAGGTTTCTTTTAATAATCAAGAAACGCTAGAAAAACTAGCAGGCCGTATTGCAGTCCAAATTGAAGCCGATAGTGTTTCTTTGTTAAAAGCGATGAAGGATCCTTCTTTTTTAGCAGAGAGCAGATTTAAAGAGGCTACAGCTTTAGGGATGTATATACCAAATAGTTACGAATTTTTCTGGAATACGACGGCAGAACAGTTTAGAACACGTATGCTAAAAGAATACCATCATTTTTGGAATGATTCAAGAAAAGTGAAGGCTAAAGCGATTGGTTTATCTGAAGATCAAGTAATGGCATTGGCTTCTATTGTTCATGAAGAATCTAAAAAGGCTAAAGAACAACCAAGGATTGCTGGTGTTTATATGAATAGAATTAGAATTGGAATGCCGCTTCAAGCCGATCCCACACTTAAATTTGCAGCATATAAATTGCCCAAGTATAAGAACACGATCATAAAACGTGTTTTAAATGTGCACAAGGAAATAGACTCTCCATACAACACATACAAAAATTTAGGGTTACCACCGGGTTTAATAGCTATGCCTGATATTTCAGCAATTGATGCGGTTTTAAACTATGAAAAGCATAAATACTTGTATTTTGTTGCTGATGCAGATCGATTGGGCTACCACAAGTTTTCTAAAACATTGTCGCAACATAATGTTTACGCTAGAGAGTACCAGCGGTATTTGTCTTCTCAAGGCATCATTAGATAGGTTGTGAATAATTTGGCATTCAAATATAGCATTGTATTTTGTTTGCTAACATCGGCTTCTTTTTCACAGAGTGGACTTAACCGATTTTTAAAGCCGAGTGATACCTTGCATAGAGGAAGGTTAAAAACCGTAGTTATTTCTGAAGCATCCTTTACTGCGGTTTCCCTTATTGGACTTAACCAATTATGGTATGCCGATTACAAGCGTTCTAAATTTCATACTATAAACGATTTGGACGAATGGTTACAAATGGACAAGCTAGGGCATGTATTCGCCTCCTATCACATTGGTCAATTGGGAGCAAACCTTCTCGACTGGAGTGGTGTAGAAAAAAAGGATCAATTACTTTATGGGGCAACACTGGGCTTTGGCTTTCTCACTGCAGTCGAAATGTTTGATGGGTATTCAAAAGAATGGGGTTTTTCGTGGAGTGATGTATTGGCCAATGCTGTGGGAACAGGTTTTTATGTTGCACAGGAACAACTTTGGGATGAACAGCGTATCGTTTTAAAATTTTCTTTTCATCAAACGAAATATGCTTCACAAAGCCCCGATAAGTTGGGGGAAAACTTTTTGGAACAAGTTTTGAAAGATTATAATGGGCAAACGTATTGGTTTAGTGCAAACATGCATTCGTTTTTTAAAACAAGTAAACTGCCCAAATGGTTAAATATTGCCGTAGGATATGGTGCAGATGGTATGTTGTCTGGTGTTGACTCTGAAGGAACAACAGTATTGAGTAGTAAGAATCGTGTACGACAGTATTACTTTAGTCTGGATGTTGACCTTAAAAAAATTAAAACAAAATCTCATTTGTTGAAGTCTGTTTTTGAGGTTTTTAACGTAATTAAGGTGCCGTTTCCAACAGTAGAAATAAGTAAAAATGGATGTGCATTTCATCTATTCTACTATTAAAAAACGCATGTAAACGAGTAATTTTGAAATTATTAAAAAAAATTATAATTTTGCACGCTCAAATTTCAAGGGTGTTTGTCATGCAAATATTCTGAAGAAATTTAAACGTTATGATAAAAAGTATTGCAAGTTATGTTGCCCTACCACTTACAATATGTTTTCTATTGTATGTATCGTTTTCGTCTGACGAATCGATAGAGTTGGGTACATATTCAACAAAAGGCTTAGTGTTAAACTATACGGTAAGCCAGGATGCAAACGTTAAGGATAATGTTTTAGCATCGAACGAAGCAAACAAATCATTCTCTCCTTATTTAGGAAAATCATTTGTAGGATTTAAAGAAGCACTCGCCTTTAAAGAGTCCGGAGGCAATTACGCTTCTGTAAACACATACGGGTATTTGGGGAAATACCAGTTTGGAAAAGAAACATTAAAAATGATCGGGATTCATAATTTAAAGCAGTTTTTAAACAATCCCAAATTACAAGAAAAGGCATTTATGGCCAATGCGGCACGAAACAAGTGGATTTTGAGACGTGACATTAAGAATTTTGTTGGTAAACGAATTAATGGTGTGCTTGTTACGGAATCTGGTATTTTGGCAGCTGCGCATTTGGCAGGCCCAGGTAGTGTTAAGAAGTATTTACGTAGTTATGGGATCGATAATTTTTCTGATGGTTTTGGTACCACAGTTGAATATTATATGAAGAAGTTTTCTGGCTATGATACCTCTACGGTTAAACCAAACAGGTTAGCAAAAGCGATTTAACCCCAATCTAATATTTATGGATTATAAATATTGTAGGCCTCTTATGGAGGTCTATGGTGTTTTTAGACCATTCATTTGCTGTTAATGTTTTTATCATTTCATTGGGTAGTGTAATGTCGCACGCTACACAAATGTTGGTGTTCTTGTCTAGGGTGGCGCATAAATCTTCAAGCATTTTATTGTTTCTATAAGGAGTTTCAATAAAAATTTGAGTTTGATTATGCTCAAAAGAGAGACGTTCAAGACGTTTAATTTCTTTCTTTCTTTCAGATTTATCTATTGGTAAATAGCCATTAAAGGCAAAATTTTGTCCATTCATACCCGAGCACATCATGGCCATCAGTATAGATGAGGGACCAACAAGAGGAATAACCTTAATGTTTTTTTGATGCGCTAATTTTACGATATCAGATCCCGGATCGGCGACCCCTGGGCATCCGGCTTCCGAAATAAGCCCAACGTTTAATCCCTTCTCACATGGTTCTAAAAATTCTGGAAGCTCACTTGCATCTGTGAATTTGTTTAAATGAAACATTTCTAAAGCTGATTGTGATTTACCTGAGCTTATTTTTTTTATGAAACGTCTTGCTGTTTTTTCATTTTCAACAATATAAATGTTTGTTTGTTCAATGACCTTTTTCACAGAAATTGGTAATACTTCCAAAGGTTCATTTTCCCCTAGTGTTGTCGGGATAAGATATAGGTTTCCTTGAACTAAACTCATGTTTGTTGTCGAATGTTTTGAAGTTAAAATTAATAAATATTATTGTAGTATGTTGTTTAAAGCAATGCTTCTGCAATTATGGAGCAGGCTTCGTCCAACATTTTATAGACATTCTCGAAGCCTTCATTGCCTCCGTAATATGGGTCTGGGACGCTATAGTTTTGATTAGGGTAGATTTCGTTTAAAATCATTTTTACTTTATCGATATCTTCTTGGCTCCTGGCCAGGGAGATAACGTTATTGTAATTAGATTCGTCCATAACGTAAATCATGTCAAACCTGTCAAAATCCAATGCAGTAAACTGTCTGCCTTGAAGGTTAGAGATATCTAATCCATATTTTTTTGCAATTGCGATCGAGCGTTTGTCGGGCGGGTTGCCAGTGTGATAATTTGCGGTACCTGCAGAATCGACGGTAAACTTGTTGTGTGGAAGTTTAGAACGCAGTATGCCTTCTGCTAATGGTGAGCGACAAATGTTGCCCAAGCATACCATTAGTATTTTTGTCATTATTACCGATTTAAACTGAAAGCTTTTTGGTGATATCCTCTACGTATTTTCTAAACTGCTTATCGGTTGAGGTAAGGTTGTCAACCGTTTTACAAGCATGCAAAACCGTTGCATGGTCACGCTTTCCAATTTGGGAGCCAATGCTGGCCAACGATGCTTTAGTAAATTTTTTAGCAAAAAACATGGCTAATTGTCTAGCTTGAACGATGTGGCGTTTCCGTGTTTTAGACTGTAAAGTGTCTACATCCATCTGGAAATAATCGGAAACAACTTTTTGTATATAATCTATAGAAACTTCTCGTTTAGTGTTTTTTACAAACTTTTCTACAATGACTCTAGCTAAATCAATAGTGATTTCTTTTTTATTGAATGAGGATTGTGCAATTAAGGATATAATGGCACCTTCTAGCTCCCTAACATTCGTCTTGATATTCTTGGCGACGTAGTCAATAATTTCTTCTGGCATTTCAACGCCATCACGGTATAGTTTGTTTTTTAAGATGGAAACACGCGTTTCGAAATCTGGTGTTTGCAATTCTGCAGAAAGACCCCATTTAAAACGTGACAGTAAGCGTTGCTCTATGTCTTGCATATCGACAGGAGCCTTGTCACTAGTAAGAATGACCTGCTTGCCATTTTGATGTAAATGGTTGAAAATGTGAAAAAAGACATCTTGTGTTCCTGTTTTTCCAGAAAGAAATTGTACATCGTCAATAATTAACACATCAATAATTTGATAAAAATGAATAAAATCATTTCGATTGTTTTTCTTTACAGAATCAATATATTGTTGTGTAAACTTTTCAGCTGAAATATATAAAACCGTCTTTTCAGGATATTTGTCCTTTATGTCTACACCAATTGCATGTGCTAGGTGTGTTTTGCCAAGGCCCACACCTCCAAAAATAAGAAGCGGGTTAAACGAAGTTCCCCCAGGTTTAGATGCCACAGCTAAACCGGCACTTCTAGCTAATCTATTTGAGTCACCTTCAAGAAAATTCTCAAAGCTATAATTAGGATTTAATTGAGACTCTATCTTAACATTTCTAATACCGGGAATAACAAATGGATTTCTTAATTCTGGATTCTTGTTATTCAGTGGAATGTCTACTTCTTGGGATTTTACGGCACTTCTGTTTGAACTGGGGATTTTCTCTGTAAAAGGTTGTTTGTTACCATAGGTATTTTCCATTTTTATAACGTAAACAAGTTTGGCTTTTTCTCCTAGTTCTTTAGTAAGGGAAACCTTAAGGAGCTTTACGTAATGTTCTTCAAGCCATTCATAAAAGAATTTACTTGGTACTTGAATGCTCAAAGCATTATCCGTAAGTTTAACTGCCGTTATGGGTTCAAACCAAGTTTTATATGCTTGCGGTTGAATGTTATCTTTTATAAACTTCAGACAATTATTCCATACCGTTTGCGCAGTTATACTCATTTGTTTTTACAGAGGTTTTTTTAGTTAGTTGACAAAAAAAGAGAAGAAATCTCTTCCGATAATTTTACAGGGCAAATATGTGAACAAAAATCTTAAAAAAAAAATTGAATGCTATTGAATTTTAAGAAAAATTTACGCATGTTTGAACCTCTGCCGAAGCTACAAAAAAATATTTAAATATTCGCATGAAATTCGACGAAATACAAATAAGAGTGAGATACGGGGAAACAGACCAGATGGGGGTGGTACATCATGGCAATTACGCATTATACCTTGAAATGGGGCGTATCGAATGGTTGAGAAAGCTAGGGGTTTCTTATAAAAAAATGGAAGATAATGGGGTTATGCTTCCTGTTGTTTCTATGGTGTTAAACTATAAAAAATCAGCAGGTTACGATGAGGTAATTAATGTAAAAACACAACTAAAGAATAAGCCGACGGCAAAAATTGAATTTGACTACATAATAACCAATAAAAAAGGTGAAATTTTAACAACTGCCAATACTGTTTTGGTATTTGTAGATAAAGAAACAAAACGTCCTGTTAAGGCGCCAAAATATATTTTAGACGCTTTAGGGTATGATTAAATAGTAGTAATTTCAATTTCAAAAAGCTGATTGAAGGTTTTGTAAATTAGTTCGGCATCTTTTTTTCTAACGGAAATGAAAATTTGACAATTCATTTCTAATTTTTGATTCGTAATATTTATGTTCTTTTCTTTTATAATTCGCATTACTGTATTCATGTTTTTATAATCGAACATGATTACGTAATCAATATTAATGGTCTTTTCTAAAATATTAGATGCTTCTATTGCTAGTTGGGCAGTTGTTCGATACGCATTTATTAAACCTCCAACACCTAATTTTACACCGCCAAAATAGCGTACAACAACAATTAAAATATTGGTGACTTCAAATGATTGTATTTGGCCATAAATAGGCATGCCTGCAGAATTATTAGGTTCTCCATCGTCATTAGCTCGGTAAGATACATCGTCGGTTCCTAATTGATAAGCGTAGCACCAATGTCTAGCTGCATGGTGCTCTTTTTTTAGCAGTGTAAGGTAATGTTTTACGTCATCTTCAGATTTTATAGGGTATGCATAGCCAAAGAATTTGCTATTTCTGTCTTTAAATAACACACCTTCTGTAGCAGCGTCAATGGTTTTGTATGTGTCTTTTTCGATCAAAAGAATTAAAATAAATCGTATTTAACTTCCAATAAATTAATTACATCTTCATGTTTTGGATCGAGATTCCATGTGTGTATACCCAACGCACTAGCCGATATTATATGCTCTGAAGTGTCGTCGATAAAGAGACATTCGGCTGCGTTTAGGTTGTTTTCGTTTAAAACAAATTCAAATATGTTTGTGTTGGGCTTTCTTAAGTTGATTTCATGCGATAGATAAAAGGCGTCAAAGCAGTTTTTAAATATTTCATAAATAGAAATATTTTCTTTAATCCAATTAATATGGAGTTCATTGGTATTGCTTAGTAAAATAAGCTTGTAGTCTGTAGTAGTCTTTAGGTTTTTTAAAAACTGAAGCCTGTATTCTGGTAAATCTAACAAAATGCTGTTCCATGCTTCAATTAAAGATTGCTTTGAAAGGTTGGGGAAGTTTTCTAAATAGAAGGTTATAAACTCATCGGTACTAATCAAGCCTTGTTCATAAAGGTCGTTAACCGCTATCATCTCTTTAGAAAGCTTTTCTATTCGCAATATATTAAAGATGTTTTTGGAGGCGTTTTCTTTATCCAAATTAATGAATACATCGCCAAAATCGAAAATGATGGTTTTAATCATTTTTGTATAGTTTAAGAAGGTCGCTCATTATAATGTGTTGGGACATTAAGCGCCCTTTTAGGTTTGGCGCTTTAATGCCTTTGTGAAAATGCATATTTCCCGTAAACACCCGTGCTTCGTCCCAGAGGTTTTCATTAATAAAGGATTGGAGGGTTTGTAAGCCCCCTTCAATTATAATAGAATTAATATTTTTTTTGTATAATACGTTACATATTTGTTGGGCAATGGTGCTTTTAGAATCCCAGTCGATGTATGTTTGGTTGGAATTTGAATCTTTGCTTGATAACACTATTGTTTCGGCCTGATCGTTAAAAATATTGTAGTTTTTAGAAAGGTTGTCTGTTTTGTTTGTTAAAACCCTTATTGGATTTTTGCCAGTCCAGTCCCTAGCAGTTAATGTAGGGTTGTCTTGTATAACGGTGTTGCTCCCTACCAAAATAGCTTGTTCTTCTGTACGCCATTTATGGGTTAACTGGCGTGAATAGGCGTTGCTTATCCAAACGGGTTTTTTTTCGTCTTTTGTTAATGGTGCTATAAAACCATCGGCTGTTTCTGCCCATTTTAAAATAATATAAGGACGCTTTTTATTGTGAAAAGTAAAGAAGCGTTTGTGGTGCTCCCTGCACTCATTGGCCAAAACACCAACGGTTACCTTGCTGCCAGATTGTTTTAGTTTTTCAATGCCTTTTCCGGCAACTTTTATATGGTCGTCTATACACCCAATAACTACATTGGGTATTTTATGTTTAATTATAAGGTCGCTACATGGTGGTGTTTTCCCATAATGGGAACACGGTTCTAAAGTAACATAAAGTGTAGTTTCTTTTAGTAAATCCTTATTGACTACAGAGTTTATGGCGTTAACTTCGGCATGATTGCCACCATAAGCGCTTGTGAAACCTTCACCTATAATATTGCCTTTGTAAACAATAACACATCCAACCATAGGGTTAGGCCTTGTTGAGCCAAGACCGTTCTTGGCAATAGCAATGCATCGTTTTATATAGTTTTCGTGATTTGTCACTAGGGTTATTTAATTTTTATGGTTTCAGTTTTGTCCAGTGAATATGAATGTGAGAAGCCCAAAATTTTATACTCGATTTCCCCTTTATATTGCACCTTTACTTTTTTGCTAAATAGACTCCCAATTAAACCACTTAAATTTTTATTGTTGAATAAACTGTCTTTAGGTATGCGGGCCTTTAGAGGAATTGAAAATTCATTTTTTGCTGGGACTTCAAACGTTTCGGCCGAAACTGTAGCCATTTCATTATTGTTGATAAAAACTTTAATCTTATCGGTTTTTAGTGAACCTCCAATATCGTTAGGGTTCAAAAAAAAGGCGTTAGCACTTAGTGTAATGTGTTTATCGGTTGATTCTAAGACCGTAATATTCTTAATGCTTAAAAATTCAGGTTTTTCATTTATGGTGCAGCTAAAAAGAGTAACGTATATTGTTGATAAGATTATCAGGTGCTTCATTTTAATTTTTTTAGATTTAGCGTATCTTCACTTGCGTAAAATTAATGATTTACGGTGGGTAAAGATACTATTGTTATTCGAGAAATTAAACCTGATGACAATGCACAAATAGAGCAAATCATTAGGGCGTGCTTCCATGAGTTTAAAATCCCTTTAGAGGGGACAGCGTATTCCGACAAGGAAACGCCAAATATGTATGAAGCCTATCAAAATGAAAATGATATCTATTTTGTAATTGACCGTGGCGGGTTTATTCTTGGAGGTGGCGGTATTAAGCCGTTAAAAGATTTTGAAACACATACCTGCGAAATTCAAAAAATGTATTTTGCCCCTGAAATAAGAGGGAAGGGATATGGTAAACAATTATTTGAAAAATGTATTGAGGCTGCAAAAACCTTAGGTTATGAGCGTTGCTATTTGGAGTCGGCACCACAACTTAGTGCGGCCATCCATATTTATGAAGCATATGGATTTAAACATTTAAATAAGGCTTTAGGAAATACGGGGCATTATGCCTGTGGTGTGTGGATGATTAAAGATTTAAAGTAACTTAGTAATAATAGAATTTGAAACTTAAGGAAGTACAGCAGTTATTTCATCAGAGATTGGATCGTATTTACAGTAAAAATGAAATTGATAGTTTCTTTTTTATTTTAATAGAGGTACTTTATGGTGTGTCCAGAATAGAGTTGGCTTTGAAACCCGATGAAATTGTAGGGGATAAGGAAAGTATTTTAAAGGCTTTAAATGCTTTGGAGTTAGAGCAACCAATCCAGTATATAATTGGTCAAACCGAATTTTATGGACTAAATTTTAAGGTTAATGAGCATGTTTTAATCCCCAGGCCCGAAACTGAAGAGTTGGTCGAATGGGTTCTTTTAAAATTGAAAACAAAAGATTGGATGCATAAAGAGCTTAATGTTCTAGATGTTGGTTCAGGAAGTGGTTGTATAGCAGTTACTTTGGCAAAGCACTTGCCTAACGCAAAGGTCTACGCTTTCGATGTTAGTAAGGAAGCTTTAGTTGTAACAAAGCATAATGCCAAGTTAAACGATGTGACCGTTGAGTATGTTAATGCCGATATATTAAATCCAGACACATGGAACGAAAATTTTAACTCATTAAAGTTCGATGTAATCGTGTCAAATCCGCCGTACGTTAGAGAGCAAGAAAAGCGATTTATGAAAGGTAACGTATTGAAGAATGAACCTCATTTGGCATTGTTTGTAAAGGACGAGGATCCTTTATTGTTTTACAAAGCAATAACGAATCTGGCTGTAAAAAGTTTACGTGGCTCAGGCATGTTGTTTTTTGAAATAAATGAATATCTTGGGAATGAAATGATCCAATTGCTAAAGTCACTTAATTTTTCGGAAATAGAATTAAAACAGGACATCTATAAAAAAGATAGAATGATAAAAGGAAGTATTGTTAATGGATAGTATAAAACAGCGCATTCAGGAATTACGTGCCGAATTACGCGAGCACAATTACAATTATTATGTTTTAGATAACCCAGTAATATCAGATTATGAGTTTGATATTAAATTAAAGGAATTACAAGAATTAGAAACTAAATACCCTGAGTTTTTTGATGCGAATTCGCCAACCCAAAGAGTAGGTGGAGAGGTTACAAAGAACTTTGAGACCATACCGCATGAACACCGAATGTATTCGTTGGACAATTCCTATTCTATTGAGGATCTTCAAGATTGGGAGAATAGGGTGAAAAAGATTGTAGAAGGGGATATTCAATATACTTGTGAGCTTAAGTATGATGGCGCTTCCATTAGTTTAACTTACGAACAAGGTAAATTGATAAAAGCTGTTACAAGGGGAGATGGCTTTCAAGGGGATAATGTTACGGCGAATATTAAAACCATAAAATCAGTACCACTGGTGTTAAAAGGCGACTATCCTGATAAATTTGATATTAGAGGAGAAATTGTGTTGCCTTTTGAAGGGTTTAATAAAATGAACGAAGAGCGTATTGAAATAGGTGAAGAGCCTTATAGGAATCCACGTAATACAGCTTCTGGTAGTTTGAAATTGCAAGATAGCGCCGAGGTTGCTAAACGTCCATTGGAATGCTTACTTTATAATTTAACAGGTAGAAACCTGGGGGTTAACACCCAATTTGAAAGTTTGGAAAAAGCAAGGCAATGGGGATTTAAAGTGCCAGGCGAAGCAAGGTTAGCGAATTCATTAGAAGACGTTTTTGAATACATAGACTATTGGAATACTAACAGGCAAAAACTACCTTACGAAACCGATGGGGTTGTTATAAAAATTAATAGTTTACAGCAACAGGAAGAATTGGGGTATACAGCTAAGGCTCCACGTTGGGCTATGGCATATAAGTTTAAGGCCGAACAGGTTTCTACTTTGCTTAATAGCATTAGTTATCAAGTGGGGCGTACAGGAGCCATTACGCCTGTAGCTAATTTAGAACCTGTAGAGTTGGCTGGAACTACCGTAAAACGAGCCTCGTTGCATAATGCAGATCAAATAGAAAAATTGGATGTTAGAATTGGTGATGAGGTATTTGTAGAAAAGGGAGGCGAGATTATCCCCAAAATTATTGCGGTTGATCTTAGTAAGCGTAAAGTAGATGCTTTACCTGTGCAATATCTAACACATTGTCCTGAATGTGAAACGGAATTGGTGAGGCACGAAGGAGAAGCTCAACATTATTGTCCTAATTACAATGGTTGTAAACCGCAAATAATAGGACGAATACAACATTATATTTCAAGAAAGGCTATGGATATTGATGGTCTTGGAGGGGAAACAGTGACTTTGTTGGTAAATGCGGGTCTTATTAGTAATTATTCGGATCTTTATGAGCTGACTAAAGAGCAGGTGTTGCCACTGGAACGCATGGCTGAGAAAAGTGCGGATAATTTAATTAAAGGGATTGCCAAATCTGTTAACATTCCCTTTGAGCGTGTTTTATATGCTCTGGGAATTCGCTATGTTGGAGAAACGGTAGCAAAAAAATTGGTAAAGCACTATAAAAGCATTTCGAATATTGCCAACGCTTCGGAAGATGATTTGGTTAATGTTGACGAGATTGGTGTTAAGATTGCAAAGAGTGTCCAAGCTTTTTTTGAGTCTGAAGAAAATATGGCTATCATAAATCGTCTAAGGCAATTTGGTGTTCAATTAGAGGTGTCTGAAGAGGAATTGGCAAATCAAACCAATCTATTGGCAGGACAAACGATAGTTGTTTCAGGGGTATTCGAATCAATATCCCGTAATGAATTAAAAAAGCTTATTGAAGATAATGGAGGTAAAGTAGGGAGTTCTATCTCTTCAAAGACAAGTTATATTGTCGCGGGCAGTAATATGGGACCCAGTAAAAAACAAAAGGCTGTAAAACTTAATATTGATACAATTAATGAGTATGAATTCCTACAAAAAATAAAAAAATAATCTTTTTATCGGTAAAAAAGTGTTTTTTGTCGATTGTTTGTGAAATTTTTTTATATTTGTACGGTAACTATAAATTGCTGTTATGAGTAAATTTAAAATCTTGACGGGTTTAGTTGTGTTATTGTACGTGCTCTCAATTACGTTTCAGTTTATTGGAAATAATGATTTTTCATATAATTTTGAATCCTTAATATTACCTACAATAACAATTATTTATTTTCTGTATGTGGAAAAACGATCGTTATTTTTTTCATTGTTTCTGGTTGTATACTCAATTTCAGATTTATCGATTCTAGTCTCCGATTATATCCCTAAGGACGTTGATTACTTTTTAGGTAATTCACTATATGTAATAGCTTATATTTTTTTGTTGGCGGAAGTATTTAAGTCATTAAATATTTGGCATGTGGTTAAAAACTTTAAAATGCATATAATTGTCCTAATGGTTTTAAACGTTTATTTGGTATATGTTTTACAAGTTATTGTAGATCCTCAAGCCGAGCTTGGTAATGAATATTACATGGAGTTGGTCTACAATGTTGTTACATTTTTATTATTATCTGTGGCACTTTTAAATTACTTTTATAAAGATGATAAGAGATCCCTTTATTTATTTATTGGGGCTCTATGCATTGTTTTTTCAGAAATTATAGATGTAGCTTATTTGTATATTACCCAAAGGAGTTTGTTAAATGTTTCATCCATTACTTTAGCTGTTGCTTCATTTTACTTTTTCTTTCAGCATTCAAAACTTAATGGAGAAGAAAGTAAAGCAATCTTATGATGCTTTAATTTTAGGTAATCTATGCCTTTCTTTGTAAAGAATTATTATAGAAAGAATAAAGGTCACCACAGCTGTTAAAAACAGTAAACCATTGTCGTTGTTAACTTGTATTCCCAAAATGCTTAAGTGCATAATGATGGCTCCGCCTATAACTCCGAGTGTTAAAAGTGCTCCTATCCAGATGGTTTTGGGAATTAGTATAAGTATGCTTGCAATGAGTTCAATGATACCAATGCTTATTCTGCCGAAAGGTTCCATGCCTACCTTGGTGAAAATATAGACGCTGTCGGGGTGAGCAGAAAATTTAAATCGTAATGTCTGTAATAAGATAATGGCAACTGTTATTCTTAAAATCAAAGTGAGTTTTTCTTTCATACCACAAAAGTTGTTGATCGTAATTTTTGAGTTTAGACGTATTTAAATGTATAACTTTTCAGAGTATGGAATTTTAAATGATTAATAAGAATAATCCTAACGTTTTAATCGGTTAAATATGTATTTTGTCGGTGTGGTTAATTTTTTTTTATTATATTTGAGTAACATGCTTATTTATATTTATCATGAAGATCATGTCTGCCCCATCCCTGTATCGTGTTTTTTTAGCTGTTTTATTATTAGTAATTGTAGCAAGTATAGTTGGAATTGTTTTTGAAAATGCTTTTGTATTACAACTAATAAAATTAACATTTCTAAGTGCTTTTATATTGTTCTTTTTGGTCAGGCAAGACAGAGTCTGTGCCTTGCTTGTTGCTTTTTTTGTGTTTTCTTTTTTGGCAGCATTATTTTCTATAGTTGGTGTGGATGAAATTTACGAAAGAGTCTTTAGTTTATTAGGCTATTCGAGTTTAATAGGGATTACGATGCCTAAATTTAAATTATTGAAGTTGGATAAAATTATAAGAGCCTACCTTTTAGTTGTGTTTTTAATTAACACCTACTTTGTATATGTGCTTTACGGGGTATTAAAAGCTGTGATGGTTGATTTAGTTGATGTAACCTTATTTGCCATTAAAAGCATGTCTTTAATTATTTTGGTATTTGTTGCTTTTGGAGTGTATTTGCATACGGAGACAAAGCAAACGATTACTTTTTTAATGGCTGGTATGTGTTTCGCTTTCTCAACTATATTGGAATACATAAATTTTTATTATGTATACAATTGGGGGTTCGTATTGTTAGGTAAAATTCTATTTGCATTTGGGGTCTATTTAATTGCTGTCTTTATGATTCAACAGAACAGGAAAGTTAGGCTAGAAAGACATCGAGATAAAGTTACTTCGTCTGAGGGAGTTTTTGCTTAAAATAAGGGAGTAGATTTTTAAGATACCCTTTTCTCGTTTAACAAGTACTATTTGTTATACCATTTGTTAAATACTATCTTAAAGTCGAAGCGTTTTTATTCCACAAAGTTTTATTCCCAATACGAACTTCTGCTATTTGTTAATAGATTTAAAGCTTCCTATAAGTGTTTTTTTCCTAGTCATATACTATCACATAATAGTAATTTGTTGTAAATCAGATTCACTAGTATTTTTTAATGAAAAACAGTTTGTTTAGAAACCTCTTTTTATGAATTACTCTAGCGGAGACAGGGCGAATATCGTTTTGTGAACCAAAAGAAATAACAAAATATAACAAAATGAATAAATATGTGAAGCCTGTGTATTAAGCATATGTTTTGAACGTACTTTTGCTACCTTTGCACAAAGTTTAAAAGCAATATGGTTTTTAAAGGGTTTAAGAAAAGATCCAATAAAAGATACTTAAACAAACTTATATCACAACGCTCTGTAAATGTAGGTGATACTAAGGTTAAAAGCTTAGGCGTTATCTTATGTTTTGATGAGGTAGATGATATTGAGCTATTTAGGGGCTTAGCAGCTCATTTAAGGATTAGGCCTAATAAGTTAAAAGTTATCGCATTTTCTTCTAATGGGAAAGAGAAAGCGAATGCTTGGGATCTTTGTTTTAACCCTAATGATTTTGGATGGAACGGTACAATAAAGAATGTTGAATTGAAATCTTTTTTAGATACCGAATTTGATGTTTTGATAAGTTACTATACTGAAGAATTGTTAGAATTAAAATTGCTTACAGCGTTGTCTAAATCTCAATTTAAAGTTGGGATTTTGCAAACAGACAAACGGTTAAACGATTTGATCATAAAAACAGATATTACAGAATTTAACGTATTTAAGGAGGAACTCTATAAATACCTAACTATATTAAATAAGATTAAAAATGAATAGTAAGTTTCTAGGAACTGGAGTCGCTTTGGTAACACCATTTAAATCAGACTTAAGTATTGATCATGAAGCGTTGGCAAATATTGTTAATTATAATATTGATAATGGAACCGATTATCTTGTTATTTCCGGGACAACAGGAGAAAGTGTAACCATTACAAAACAGGAGAAAAAAGATGTTGTTGAAACAATTTCCAAGGCAAACAATGGGCGTGTGCCAATGGTCTTGGGGATTGGAGGCAATAATACAGCTCAAGTCGTTGAAGAAATTAAAACGACCGACTTAAGTAATATAGATGCTATTTTATCGGTAGCACCTTACTATAGTAAACCAACGCAAGAGGGGTTTTACCAACATTTTAAGGCTGTTTCAGAAGCTTCGCCCGTACCCGTGATTTTGTATAATGTTCCAGGACGTACGTCTAAAAACATGGAACCTTCAACTACTTTACGTTTAGCAAATGATTTTGAAAATATTGTTGCAATTAAGGAAGCAGGTAATAATGTTGCCCAATATTTGCAATTGTTGAAGCATAAGCCCGACGATTTTTTAATCATTTCAGGAGACGATGATTTGGCTCTTGGTATTGTTTTAGCAGGAGGAGCAGGTGTTATCTCTGTAATAGGACAAGCTTTTCCTAAAGAATTTTCAGAAATGATTCGCTTAGGATTAAAAGGTAATGCTAATGAAGCATACAAATTACACTTTAAGTTAATGGATGCAATTGGTTATATTTTTGAAGAAAACAATCCTTCTGGAATCAAGGCCGTTTTTGAGGTTTTAAATATGTGTGGCAGTGACGTGCGTTTACCTCTTGTACCTGCTTCTAGTGAATTAAAAGAAAAGATCAAAGCTTTTGTAAAACAGTTTTAAGGAGTGTTAAATATTACTTAAACCTTATGTATGCTATGTTTTAGCAATTACCTTAGCGTTAAAATAATATTTTTTAAATCCATAATAATAGCTTAATTTTGCATTCTGTTTAAAACCTATGAAGAAGTTTTTCTACTTATTAATAACGTGCGCTATTTTAAGTGCTTGTAGCGAGTATCAAAAAGTACTAAAGGCAGAAGATATTGCTCCTAAATTTAAAATGGGCGAAGACCTTTATAACCAAGGCAAATTTGCCAAGGCTAATAGGCTATTTGCTCAAATCGTGCCTAATTATAGAGGAAAGCCACAGGCTGAAAAGTTAATGTATTTGTATTCTAATTCATTTTACCAAATGAAGGATTACTACACTGCTGCATATCAATTTGAGCGTTTTGTTTCCAGTTACCCAAAAAGCGAAAAATTGGAAGAAGCTTCTTTTTTTAGTGCCAAGAGTTACTATATGCAGTCGCCTGCCTATACTAAAGATCAAAAGGCTACGAAAGAAGCTATCGAAAAACTGCAGTTATTTATTAACTTGTTTCCAGAATCTGAGTATGCAGAGGAAGCAAACAAATTGGTTAGGGAGCTAGACTTTAAGCTTGAGAAAAAAGCCTATAGTATAGCTAAGCAATACAATCACATTTCTGATTATCAAGCCTCAATAAAATCATTTGATAATTTTGTTTTTGAATTCCCAGGCTCAACTTTACGAGAAGACGCCTTGTTTTTTAGGCTAGATTCTGCTTATAAGCTTGCTATTAATAGTGTAGAATATAAAAAGCGAGTGCGTTTAGAAAAAGCCAAAGAATATTACAATGCATTTAAAAAGGCCTATGCAAATTCTAAGTATTTAGAAGATGTAAATACGATGGCTAACGAAATAGAAGAAGCATTAAAAAGTTATATATAGCACTAAAAGTTAAATAATTTATGACAATGGATTTAAAAAAGACCAATGCACCGGTTAATACCATAACGTACGATAGAAATCAAATTGATGAGCCAACAGAGAATATTTACGAGGCGATTTCAATTATTTCTAGACGTGCAGAACAAATTAATACTGAGATCAAGAAAGAGCTTATAGATAAGTTAGAAGAGTTTGCTACTTATAATGATAGTCTTGAAGAGATCTTCGAAAATAAGGAGCAAATAGAGGTTTCTAAGTTTTATGAAAAACTGCCAAAACCTCATGCGTTAGCTGTTCAAGAATGGTTAACAGATAAAGTATATTTTAGAAATACTGAGGAAGACGCTCAGTAAAAAAGTTAAAATGTCTATACTAAGCGGCAAGAACATACTATTAGGCATTAGTGCTGGTATTGCCGCTTATAAAACGGCTTCCCTAGTAAGGTTGTTTATAAAAGCAGGAGCTCAGGTAAAAGTAATCATGACGCCATCTGCTAAAGAATTTATTACACCCTTAACCTTATCAACACTTTCTAAACATCCCGTTTATTCATCTTTCACTAACGAAGAAGATGATAATGCTGTATGGAACAATCATGTAGAATTAGGTCTGTGGGCCGATCTGTTTGTTATTGCGCCAGCGACAGCAAATACCTTGTCCAAAATGGCGAATGGGGTATGTGATAATTTATTATTGGCTACTTACTTATCGGCTAAATGTCCTGTGTATTTTGCTCCTGCTATGGATTTGGATATGCACAAGCATGAGAGCACTCGTAAATCTTTTGAGGTTTTAAAAGGTTATGGTAATATTATGATACCGGCAACAAGTGGTGAATTAGCCAGTGGATTGGTAGGAGAGGGCAGAATGGCAGAACCAGAAGCTATTGTCAACTTTATAGAAGCGGATATTTTGAGTGGTTTACCACTTAAAGGTAAAAAAGTACTAATTACGGCAGGTCCAACTTATGAAGCTATCGATCCGGTACGATTTATAGGAAACCATTCCAGTGGTAAAATGGGATTTGAAATAGCAAAGGCAGCAGCTAACAAAGGTGCTGAGGTCGTTTTAATTTCGGGACCAACACATCAAACCGTTACTCATAGTTTGATTAGTGTAATTCCGGTTGTTAGTGCTCAGGAGATGTACGATGCAGTTCATCAATATTTCAACATAACGGACATTGCAATATGCGCTGCTGCTGTTGCAGATTATAGACCTAAAAAAGTTGCATCTCAGAAAATAAAAAAGCAGGAAAGTACGTTAACTATAGAGCTTGAAAAAACGAAAGATATTTTAGCTTCCTTAGGAGCAATTAAAAAACAGCAATTTTTAGTAGGCTTTGCATTAGAGACAAATAATGAGCTGGAAAATGCAAAAGAGAAATTAAAAAGAAAGAATTTAGATTTAATTGTTTTAAATTCGTTAAATGATAAAGGAGCAGGATTTAAGAAGGATACCAATAAAGTGACTTTTATTGATAGTGATGATGTTATAACAAATCACCAATTGAAGTCTAAAACAGATGTGGCCAAGGATTTAATAAATAAAATTATTGAACAGATTAATGCGTAGTATTTTAGTAATCGTAATATTATGCTTGGGTATTTTAGGAAATTCTCAGGAGCTTAACTGTAATGTCGTTGTTAATGCACGACAGACCGGGAATGAAAACCTATCTATTTTTAAAACCTTAGAAAAACAGTTAACAGAATTTGTGAACAATACAAAATGGACTAACCAAGCCTTTGGAGTTCAGGAACGTATTGACTGCAGTATGGTAATTACTATTACTGATTATAGCGGAGAAGCTTTCCAAGGATCAATTCAAGTGCAGTCTTCACGTCCGGTTTTTGGTTCTTCATTTACAACTCCTGTTTACAATTTTAACGATAGAGATTTTACATTCCGATATTTGGAGTTCCAGAATTTAATTTTTAACCCAACGCAATACGAATCAAATTTAGTATCAGTTTTAGCTTTCCATGTTTATATGATATTGGGCTTAGATGCTGATACTTTTTCTAAAAACGGAGGCGCACCTTATTATAAAATAGCACAAACCATTACCAATTACTCACAACAGGAGAACTATAAAGGGTGGAAGGTAGAAGATGGTTTGCAAAGCCGATTCGCTTTAATAGACAATATATTGTCTCCAACCTTTGCAACTTTTAGAGAGGTGATGTATTCCTACCATCGTGAAGGTTTGGATGTAATGGCCGATAACACCAAAAAGGGGAAAGAGCAAATAGCCACAACTTTAAAAAAGTTTCAAGTAATGAACAGTCGTAGGCCTAATTCGTTTTTACTCCGTACATTTTTTGATGCCAAGGCCGATGAGATAGAACAGATATTTAGTGGAGGTCCTAACGTCAATATTGCCAGTGTTAAAGAAGTCCTGCAAAAAGTGGCTCCCATGCATGCTAGTAAATGGCGAAATATTACGTTCTAAGATCTTCATTAATCAAATCACATTCACTATATTTAATTTCAAAATTTAAACATTTGTAAAAGTTTTGCTAACATCACTTTCAATCAAGAATTACGCGCTAATTGATAAACTTCAGGTAGATTTCAACAATGGGTTTTCAATTATTACAGGAGAAACGGGAGCCGGTAAATCTATACTCTTAGGGGGCTTATCTTTAATTCTTGGTAAGCGTGCCGATTTGAGTAGCTTAAAGGATATGTCTCAAAAATGTATTATAGAAGCCGTTTTTAATATCGCTAACTATAATCTGAAATCTCTTTTTGAATCGCAAGATTTTGATTATGAGGATATAACTATCGTTAGGAGAGAGATATTGCCTTCGGGTAAGTCAAGAGCATTTGTAAACGATTCGCCAGTAAACTTAACAAGTTTACAAATATTGGGGGAGCGTTTAATAGATATTCATTCCCAACATCAAACCTTAGAGCTTACAAGCAACGACTTCCAGTTTCAGGTTATTGATGCTTTGGCTAACAATGAAGAAACCATATTAAACTATAAATTAGAATTAAAGCAATATAAGAAACTTCAAAAAGAGCTTCATGAGTTATTAAATTTCCAAGCCGAAGCAATAAAGGAACATGACTATAATTCGTTTTTACTGAATGAATTGGTAGAAGCAAATTTGCAGGAAGGTGAGCAGGAAAGTCTTGAGGAAGAGTATGAAACATTAAGTAATATTGAAGGGATTAAGGAAAAACTTTCTGAAGCCTATTATTTGTTAAATGATGAACAAGTAGGGATATTAGCAACACTTACCACATTAAAAAATAACTTTCTGAAGTTAACAGGTCTGTCTGCTAAATATAACGATTTGTATGAGCGTGTTGATAGTAGTCTAATAGAGTTGGATGATGTGTTTAGAGAAGTCGATGTACTGCAAGATACTGTGGAAGCAGATCCAAGTAGGTTGGAGGTTGTAGATACCAAGTTGAAATTACTTCATAATCTAATGCAAAAGCATTTGGTTAACAATGTTTCAGAATTAATACATGTTAAGGAAGCTTTAGAGGAAAAAGTGGAAGCTACTGAAAATATTGAGGGAGCAATACATAAAAAGGAGCAAGAAATTGAAGATAAAGTTAATAAGCTTAATGCTATTTCAAAAAATATTAATAAGAAGCGTATAAAAGTAATTCCACAGCTAAAAACACAGCTCGAAACTATTTTAAGTAGTCTGGGGATGCCTAATGCACAGTTTAAAATAAGCCTTGATTACGGAAAGCAGTTTTTTGCTAATGGGAAGGACGAATTGACGTTTTTGTTTTCAGCAAATAAAGGTGGACAGTTTAATGAGCTTAAAAAGGCAGCTTCAGGTGGCGAATTATCTAGGATCATGTTGGCCATAAAATCGGTGTTATCTAAATATGTTCAGTTGCCAACCATTATGTTCGATGAGATTGACACAGGGGTTTCGGGAGAAATTTCTAATAAAATGGGCGATATAATGCTGCAAATGAGTGAAACAATGCAGGTGTTTTCGATAACGCATTTACCACAAATTGCTGCAAAGGGACATACGCATTACAAAGTTTTTAAAGAAGATGTTGAAGAAGTAACTCAAACCAATCTTGTAAAGCTAAATCAAGACGAGCGTATTGTTGAGATAGCTAAAATGCTTGGAGGTGTTGAAATGTCTGCCTCTGCTATAGCGCATGCAAAAGAATTACTCAATTAAAAATTACCAAAGTTTAAAGTTTAAAGTTTAAAGTTTAGTATTTTTGAACCGTTAAAATTGCAAATGTGTTTTTTATAAGTAACGAGCACACAAGCAAACAGAGATTAAAACATATAAACTTAGAAGTATGTCATACAATTTATTAAAAGGAAAAAAAGGAATTATTTTTGGGGCATTAGATTCAAACTCTATTGCCTGGAAAACAGCAGAACGTGTTCATGAAGAGGGCGGTCAATTTGTTTTAACTAATGCTCCTGTAGCGATGCGAATGGGACAAATAAACGAGTTAGCGGAGAAAACAGGTTCTCAAATCATTCCTGCCGATGCTACTTCTGAGACCGATTTACAGAATTTGGTAGAGAAATCAATGGAGATCCTTGGAGGTAAAATAGATTTTGTATTGCATTCTATTGGGATGTCCATCAATGTTAGAAAAGGTAAGCATTATACAGATCAGAATTACGATTGGACACAAAAAGGAACAGATGTTTCTGCAATGTCTTTTCATAAAGTAATGCAAACACTTTATAAAGCAGATGCCATGAACGAGTGGGGAAGCATAGTGGCTTTATCGTATATGGCAGCGCAACGGGTGTTTCCAGATTACAATGACATGGCAGATAATAAAGCGTATTTAGAAAGTATTGCCCGTAGTTTTGGTTACTTCTTTGGACGTGATAAAAAAGTGCGAGTAAATACCATTTCACAATCACCAACGCCTACTACAGCAGGTAGCGGTGTAAAAGGTTTTGATGGATTTATAGCATATGCAGATAAAATGTCTCCATTAGGTAATGCAACTGCGTTAGATTGCGCAAACTACACGGTTACTTTATTTAGTGATTTAACAAGACGTGTTACACTACAAAATCTTTACAATGATGGAGGATTTAGTAATATGGGAGTAAGTGATGCCGTTATGGAAGCCTTTGTGAATAAGGATTAAAATGTTAATAAATTATTACAACGAAGCCACCTTTTAAAGGGTGGCTTTTCTGTTTGGATTGGTTACATTTGTGATATGCAATTACAGTTTTCTTTTATTATTCCAGTATATAATCGTCCTGATGAGATTCAAGAACTTTTACAAAGTTTTGAAAACTTAAATACAGATCAAGCGTTCGAAATTGTTATTGTTGAAGATGGCTCTACCATTTCATCAAAAAGTGTTGTCGAACAGTTTGAAAGTAGACTGGACATGGCTTACTATTTTAAAGAGAACTCTGGTCCTGGTGATTCCAGAAACTATGGTATGGCAAAAGCAAAAGGGAATTACTTTATAATATTAGATTCTGATTGTATTTTGCCACAAGAGTATTTGCAGGCTGTTGTTACAGGTTTAACTAAAGGTTATGTAGATTGTTTTGGTGGACCTGATGCAGCACACCAATCGTTTACGAAACTTCAGAAAGCTATTAATTTTGCGATGACCTCTTTTGTAACAACAGGGGGGATACGCGGTAGTAAAAGTAGCGTTAATAGGTTTCAACCTCGTAGTTTTAATATGGGAATTTCTAAGAAAGCCTTTTTGGCGTCTAATGGATTTGGTAAAATCCACCCAGGTGAAGACCCAGATTTGTCCATCCGTCTTTGGAACTTAGGGTTTGAAACTAAATTAATACCAGAAGCTTTCGTGTACCATAAACGCCGTATTTCTTGGGGTAAATTTTACAAACAAGTGTACAAGTTCGGAATGGTAAGGCCAATTTTGAACAAGTGGCATCCAACAACAAGTAAAATTACCTATTGGTTTCCAAGCTTATTTTGTTTGGGGTTTATAACTTCTTTACTATTGTTGTTATTTGGGGTTAATTGGGTGTTTCAAGCCTATTTATTGTATTTTATTTTAACATTTCTTGGGGCATGTATCACAACAAAGAGTTTACAGGTTGCATTACTTTCTATGGTAGCAGTTGGAATACAGTTCTTTGGGTACGGTTATGGATTTTTAAAGTCTACTTTATTTGTTGGTGTTTTAAATAAAAAGCCACACGTTTATTTTCCCGAATTATTTTTTGAATGAAATGATAAAAAAGGTAAAATCAGAATTGCTAAAATCTTTAGAGAGCAAAAAAATAAATGTATTTGTTTTGTTCTTGTTGTTATCTTTTATGATTTTAATATTCACTAAACTGTCTAAGCAGTACACCAATACCATAACATTTTCTATTAATAAGATTAATGTGCCAAAGGAGATTGTTATTATAAACGACTCAAGTATTGTGCTCAACTTAACCCTAAAAACACATGGGTTTAGATGGCTTAATTATTATATTTCAAAACCAGAAATTGAGATTGATTTTGCAAGCGATATATATAAAAGGGATTCTGTTTTTATCTGGAGTAAATCTAAGGCCTATTTAAATAACACACAGTTCGATAAAAATGTTGAATTGTTAAATATGTCGCCAGATACATTAAAGTTTAAATATGATGTGAATTTAGTAAAGAAAGTCCCCGTTAAGTTAAATGCAGATGTCGATTTTACCCCTGGTTATAATATTGCAACAGAATTTAAGCTAGAACCGGACTCCGTTCAAATAATTGGACCAAATGTATTAGTTTCACAAATAGATTTTTTGGAAACAGAACCTTTGAGTTTAACTGAAGTGAGAACAGATATATCTAAGAACATAAAATTAAAATTACCGGATAACAATAAAGAATTAAAATTTTCTAATACGGGGGTTACTTTAAAAGGACATGTGGAAAAGTTTACCGAAGGCACTTTAAAAATACCTGTGGAGATTACAAATGTTCCAGACCAGATTAAATTAAAGTACTTTCCCAAATCAGTTAATGTTACATACTATGTTAGTTTAAGTAACTTTAGTGAAATTAAATTAAAGGATTTCAAAGTTATTTGTGATTATAATAAGATTAAAGATAATCAAACGTTTTTAATACCAGAATTGAATAAAGTTCCTAAATTGGTGAAAAGTGCCAAAATTAATCAGCAGCATATAGAATTTATAATAACAGAATGATTGTAGTAGGTCTTACAGGTGGTATAGGAAGTGGCAAAACAACCGTCGCTAAGCAGTTTGAAGCGCTAGGAGTACCTGTATATATTGCCGATAAGGAGGCCAAAAAGTTAATGCGCACATCGAAGATCATTAAGCGAAAACTCATTCAGTTATTTGGAGAAAGTGCCTATATTGATCGTAACTTGAATAAAAGTTTTATTGCCGACACCATATTTAATGATGCTACTTATTTAAAACGGATGAATGCTATAATTCATCCAAAAGTCGCTCAACATTTTAAAAGGTGGATAGCCAAGCAAAATGCAGCATATGTTATCAAGGAGGTTGCTATTTTGTTTGAAAACGATGGTTATAAGCAGTGTGATTATATAATAACGGTAACCGCTCCAAAAACGTTAAGAATAAAGCGTTTATTAAAGCGAGATGACACAACTTTAGAGAAAATAGAGGCCATTATGAGAAATCAATGGCCCGATGAAAAAAAAGTAAAACATTCCCATTATGTAATCAATAATATAGATTTGGCGGAAACAAAAAAACAAGTACACCAAATAAATAGGGATATTCTTAAAAAAATACAGTAAGTTTTAAATTTTAACATTTTTGTTAATGTAAGGTTAAATGGCAACTTAGCTAAATGTTAAAATGTTAATTTTGGTCAGATGAGCAAAAAAATATTTGTCCTATTGGTTATTTTAATGAGTTTGTCACTTATAGGAATCATATTTGTGCAGGCTTATTATATAAAGGATTCGGTCGAGAATGAGAAAAAGCGTTTTGAATTTAATGTTAATAAGGCATTAAGTTACGTTTCGAACACCATCGAAAAGGACGAACTTAACAAGTATTTTGAGAGGTATCAAAGTTTGGATAAAGAGAAAAGAAGGGATACCGCTTCAATTTCGCAACTGTTCATTTATCAAAAAAATAATAATACAAAAGAAACGTTAATTTACAAGCAATCCATTAGGGAAGAGGATTATAAGTTGTCGTCGTCCCTGCTAGACATAGGATTGGATAGTTTGATGGTTCAAGAGATTATTGGAAGCTCAAGTGCCGAAATATATAGTAATATTGATTTTTCGGAAAAGGATTTGAATAAATCTCCTATTGTACAGTTAGCTAATAGTGTTGACATGTCTGAAGCAGAACGAAATTTTTTGGATAAGAATTTGAAAGCTGCTTTAAGCAAAATACCAGTACATAAACGTGTTTCGAAATTAGAAATAAAGGAATTGTTATCAAGGAAATTAAAAGAGGATGGTATTGATTTAGATTATGAATTTGCAGTTTATAGCAACGATTTGGCTACTAAAGTACAAAGCGATCGCTTTGAATACGACAAGGCATCTACATTTAGTATTCCTATTTTTTATGATGAAAATAATAGGAGCTACTATAAATTATTAGTGAATTTCGCGGATGATCGTAAGTTTATTTTATCATCCATAATGGGGATGATAATGATGTCTATCATTTTTACGTCAATAATTATTATAGCTTATACAAGTGCTTTATTTCAGTTAGTTAAACAGCGTAAAATATCGCAGATAAAAACGGATTTTATTAATAACATGACGCATGAGTTTAAAACGCCTATTGCAACCATTAATTTGGCTTTAGATGCTATTAAAAATCCTAAGATAATAGAAGACAAGGATAAGGTGAAGCGATACCTCAATATGATACGTGAAGAAAATAAACGTATGCATGCACAAGTTGAGAATGTACTAAGGATATCCAAACTGGAAAAAAACGAGCTAAATATTGGTAAAGACCGTGTCGATTTACATGATTTGGCAGTAGATGCCATAGCACATGTAGAGCTTTTAGTAGAGGACAGGGAAGGGTATATAAAAACCCATTTTGAAGCTGAAAAATCATCTGTATTGGCCAACGAAACACATTTTACCAATGTTATAGTCAATATTTTGGATAATGCTATAAAGTATTCTCCCAATACACCAAAAATAGAGGTATATACAGAAAATGTAGGTACAAATATTTTGTTAAAAGTTAAAGACCATGGTAGCGGTATGAGTAAAGCAGCTGCCAAACGGGTGTTCGAAAAATTTTACAGAGAGCATACCGGTAATATACATAACGTTAAAGGACACGGACTAGGTTTGGCTTATGTAAAGCGCATAGTAGAAGACCACCAAGGTTATGTGTCTGTAGAAAGCGAAAAAGATAACGGAAGTACATTTACAATAAAACTTCCAATAATAACATAAGATATGGAAGCACAAAACAAGAAAATTTTATTAGTTGAAGATGATCCTAATTTTGGAACTGTTCTAAAAGATTATTTAGTAATGAACGATTACAATGTTGTTCATGCAAAAAACGGTATGGAAGGTTTTGAGAAATTTAAAAAGGACGATTTCGATTTATGTATTCTTGATGTTATGATGCCCTATAAAGATGGCTTTACATTGGCTAAGGAAATACGCGAAAAAAACACTGATGTTCCTATTGTGTTTTTAACAGCTAAAGCTATGAAAGAGGATGTTTTAAAGGGGTATAAAGTAGGAGCAGACGACTATTTAAATAAGCCTTTTGATAGTGAAGTGTTGTTAATGAAAATTAAGGCCATAATTCAGCGTAAGGCAACCGAGACGATTTCCGATAGTAAACAATTTGAGTTTAAAATAGGAGATTTCGATTTAAATTCTAAGCTACGTTTCTTACGTTATAAAGGAGGAGAACCTATAAAGTTGTCTCCTAAGGAAAATGAATTGTTACGTTTATTAGCACTCCATGAAAACGATTTGATGCCACGTGAATTAGCGCTTACTAAAATATGGCGCGACGATAATTACTTTACCTCTCGTAGTATGGATGTGTATATAGCCAAATTACGTAAGTATTTAAAGTTGGACGAAAAGGTAGAAATTTTGAATATCCACGGTGAAGGCTTTAGGCTAGTGGTTAACGATTAAGTGAAGTGGTTTAAACTTTTTCACTTCAATCCCCAAAAAGCTTAAACCCTATATTCACTATATAGAATGTATAAAAGTAGGAGAACCAACTGAGAATACTTAGTCTGGTTCTTTTTTATGCCTTGTTTTGTAATAGAGACTAGCGAATACGCTTAATTAACCAATCTTTGAATTCGTAAAAATTTTGTGGAGCCACACCGTGACCTACAGGGAATTCAGAGTATATGTGTTTAATTTTTAAGTCACTTAAAAAAGGAGGCGTTTTTCTAGCCCAAGCAACTGGAATAACCTGATCGACACTGCCGTGTGAGCAATAAAAATCCAAATTTAAATAATCTTTTTCGTTTAAATTTTTTGGAAGAATGTCCGGATATATATAGCCACTTAGTGCAATTATATTTTTAACCTTTTCGGGATAGTTTAAAGCAACGGCATAACTTAATATGGCGCCTTGGCTAAACCCAAGTAGTGAGATGCTTTCTTTATCAACAGGATACGTGTTTACAACTTCATCAATAAATCTAGCTATTAAATCACGGGATGCAGTAGCTTGTTCGTTGTCATTCCATTTTCCTAGATCGGCATCAAAATTAATTGCATACCATGCGTTACCGTATGGATGCATAGGATAGGGCGCTCTTGCCGAAACAATGAAAAGTTCTTCTGGCAGTTCGCTTGCAAACGAAAACAAATCGTTTTCATCACTACCATAGCCATGAAACATGATAAGCAATGGTGCGTTTGCTTTACGATTCGATTCACGAATAATGTGATGTAAAGAGAGTGTTGTGTCTGTCATTTATCGGCCAATTGATGCAAACCATTTTTGAAATAATTCTCCTAAGAGTGGTACTGCCTGTGCTTTTCCGCCAATAGCATTAATAAATCCATAAATAAAGAGTACCCCAAAAAATATCCAAAAGCCAAAAGTAGCAAGCCAGTTATCAAAGGCACTTACCACCCAAGCTAAAACGAAATAAGTAAGCCAGAGCCCTAAAGCTTGTCTAATATGAAAGTTTGTAAATGGATTCTTTTTGTCGTTATTCATAAAGAAGGCAATAATGGTACCAATAATTGTAATATAGCTAACAATTGCCAAGCCTTTACCTGTTTCAATATCTTGTTGGTTCATAATTATTTAATTTAAGGATATTTTGCCATTTGCTATTATACCGTATACTTTGCCCTTTAAAGTTTCATTCTCAAAAATAGCATTATGGGATTTAGAATTGATGTGCTTTTTAGAAAAAGTATATGCGCCTACAGGGTTGAAAAGAGCTATATTTAGAGGGTTACCTATTTTTATTGGTGAGGACTTTACTCCAAAACGTGCTTTCCCCAGAGTTAGAAGCTCAATGGTTTTGTCTAAGTCAAATTTGGTTTGTAGCGCACCAAAAGCACTTTCCAATCCAATAGTGCCATAGGCAGCATGATCGAATTCAATTTTTTTGTGTTCAATATCTATGGGGTTATGATCACTTGTAACCATGTCTATCGTTCCATCTTTAAGGCCTTCTATTAAAGCTTCAATATCCTTTTGTGTACGTAATGGTGGCAGTACCTTATAATGTGTATTAAACCCGTTTAGAACATCGTCGGTAAAATATAAATTATGAATGGCAACACTGCAACTTACATCTAAGCCTTTACTTTTAGCTTCTTTAATTAATGCTACCGATTCTACTGTCGATATGGTAGGTATATGCAATTTTCCACCGGTATATTCTAGCAAAAATAAGTCCCGGGCAACCTGCATAGATTCAGCTAAAGCTGGTATGCCCTTTAAACCAAGGGTAGTGCTTGTCACATTTTCGTTCATGACACCATGTCCCACAATTTTATTTTCTTGTGGAAAGGAGCATACCAAACCGTCAAAATTACTTGCATATTGTAAGGCAATTTTCAAGAGGTTTGGGTTGGTTATCGGCTTTTTATAATCATAAAAAGCAACAGCACCAGCCGTATTCATATCGTAAAGCTCTGCTAAATCCTCACCTTTACTAGCATAAGTGAGCGCCCCAATTGGTAAAAGTTTAACAGCATGCCCGTTAGCTTTTGAATTTACAAAAGTAATATTAGAATTGGAGTCAATTACCGGGTAAGAGTTGGCATTCATCCCTACTGCCGTAAAACCAGATGCGGCAGCAGTATTAAGACCATTTTCTATAGTTTCTCGTTCCTCAAAACCAGGTTCCCCAAAACAAACACTACTGTCAAACCATCCTTGCGATATGTGTAGGTTGTCTAATTGAATTTCTTGGTAATCCTTTGTGTTTTCAATGGAGTTGGCAATTTTCGAGATTACGCCGTCTTCAATTAATAGATCTTGAGTTTTGTTGTGAAATTCACTACTGGGATCAATAATTGTAGCAGATTTTATAAGTATGTTCATTTAAAATATTTTAAGATGAGCATTTCAATGATCAATAAAATTAATGCAAAAATAACAAACCATTTCCACAGGGCATTAACTTTTGTATCACTTTTTATAGCATTAAAAATATCGGTGATAGAATTATTTACGCTACCTTGTTTTAAACTCGAAAGATCCCTGTAAATCAAATTGCTTTCACTCCTGTCGTAGTTGTAGCTTACATTTTTAATGGTCTTGTTTTTGTTTTTTATTTCATATACACCAGACAAAGCAGGGGCTTCAAAGGTATTGATAACAACTTTGTTGTTGAAATATTGTTGTTTTGGTATAATACGAATAGGGTCATTAACCAAAGCTAAAATGTCATCTTGTTGAAGTTGCGTCTCTATATCATAGCTGTTTTGTTTACCTATTGTATAGTATAAATTTGGTGTTTTAAAGCTAGAACGCCCTATGTTATATAAGGTTGGAACAATTAAAGGTGAGTTTTTAAAGTTAGAATTCGTAGCATTCAATGCAGCTGTAAAGATATAGGCATTGTTACTTTTTAATAAAAAGGATTGGCCGTCTTCAAATTGTAACGCAGGACTCCCCAAATTACCAGAAACGGTATAAAAGCTATTTAATTTTGGATATTGGAAGTTCTTAACTTGTTTTTCGAATACACCGTTACTGAATAAAGGGTGGGAATAATTGATTGTTGTAATACGTTTTTCGGCTTCTATAACAGCATTAAAAGAGGTGTTGTAATTTGATAACAGTGTATTATAAGTGGTCTGGTTAATGGTTGCTGATGGGATTATAATTATGGAACCACCTTGACTTGTAAAGAGTTTTAGCGCAGAAATGAGCGCGTTAGGGAGTGTCTCCAGCTCATTTAATATAATAAGATGTTGCTTGTCTAATATATTATAGTTTAACTGCTCCTCTAAAGTTGAAAGATAATTAAATTCATCAGCTGTATAAATACGTTTCAAAAAAGAATCATCGGAAGCATTTATGCTCAGTACATTTATTTTAGTGTTATTGGTGATATTAAAAAATAAGTTATTATCGAAAGCAAGATTAACATCATTAACTGCTATTCTTCCATTTATGATATCTTTGGTTGGAATCGAAAAGTTTGTCTGTGCAATTTGATCTATAGAGATCGATGTTTTGGCTATTAAGGTGTCATTGTTAAATAGGGATACAGGTAAGTTCTCAATATGCTCCCCGCTATTTTTTATATTTACAGTAAGTTCAATGCTTGAGGCCGTTGTTTTTGATACAAATACACTGTCAATGGCAACATTATTATTGTTAACCGGTTGTAATTTAACAAGGTGTAATTTTTCAAGAGAATCAGTTGCAGGTTTGAAATCAGAGGCATCGAGTTGAAAATCTGATATAAATACCAGATTTTTTAAAGTGTTTTTTCTTTTGCTAAAAAGGGATTTAGCTTTTAAAATGGCGGCTTGGTTGGTTAGTGCACTCGAAGTATACTCCAATTGCAACAATTCATTCTTAATGGTTTTAACATTGGTGTTTTTATATGTGTTATCGTTAGTGATTAAAGAAATCGTTTCATTATCGGGTACATTATTGATAATATCTTGAACGGCACGCTTTAAAAGTTCACCTTGGTTACCTTTGGCCTGCATACTAAACGAGTTATCAAGATAAATAACCGTTTCCTTTTCGGTATTATATGTGCTCTTTTTTGTAGTATATGGTTGGGTAAATGCTAAAATAATGGCGGCAAATAACATGAGTCTTATTGTTAAAACAAGCCATTTTTTTATTTGCGAACTTTTCCGTGTTTTTAATGTAGCGGCCTTTAAAAAGGCCACATTGGTGAAAGCAACTTTTTGAAATCTTCGTAACTGAAATAAATGAACAATTATAGGGATTAACAGTAAAAATAATGCATAAAGAAGTTCGGGGTGTTTAAAATGCATACCTTATAATTTGTTATAAATATAGAAAATGATATTGACTATTGTTGCTTAAAGCGAAGTTAGCAAAAGAATACATAATCTTGTACAGGTTTCATATCAATTTGTTTAAGGTATGCCCTAATTTCCTTTTGAGCTTTTTTGTTTGCCACCGTTATAATACTTTGTGCACTTGTAAGCTGTTTTAAATAGTCAAAGGGTCTTAGTTTTGTACCATAAATATCACGGTCAATTTTATTAGGGTTGTCACATATCCATTCAAATGGAATACCCTTTCTTGTTAAGGTTTTGGCTATGAGCTTACCTTTTGTTCCTGCTCCCCATATTACAAGTGTTCTTTTAGGATCGTAATCTACATCTAAAAAGTAATGGAGTTTTATAGCAGTAAAATGATTTTGTGCGTAGTGGATATGTGTTCTGGACGTACGTGTGTTGTAGTCTCTCCAGTGATGTAGTACATCGTTGCATGGAATACATTTGTATTGGTGCTTATAAAAACGGAATGTTAAATCGTAATCTTCGGGATATCGGTTAGGGTTGAAAGCATCACAAGCTATTAAATCGTCCCGGTGAACCATCCAGCAAGGAGAAGGAATGACACATTCTTTGTAGATTTCAGAATAATTACTGCCTGTTTGGGTTAATTTATTGAGCCATTGTTCGTAGCTTTTATAGCCTTCTTTAACACCACCATCACAAAAGTATTTTACCAGCCCAATAGCAACATGCTGTTTCCCATAATTTAAAAGATTAGTAGCTAATACTTCTAATTTATTTGGAGGCATAATATCATCACTGTCCATTCTAGTAATGAAGTCGCCTTTGCTTAGCTTAAATGCAAGCTTAAGCGCTTCAATTATACCATTGCCTTCATTTTTTATTAGTTTTATTCGGCTGTCATTTTTAGCAAAACGTTCTACTACCTGATAGCTGCTATCCGTAGAATGATCGTCAACTATCAATAATTCCCAATGGGTGTAAGATTGTTTTAAAATGGATTCCAAACACGCAGCTAGATAAGCTTCTGTGTTTTTAAATGGTGTTAGTATACTTATTAAGGGCTTTTGCATCATGCGAATATACATAATTCATCTTTTAACAGAACCTTAAGAAAAAGGCATGTAACATAATAGTATTTTCGGCATTTACAAACAGAACATATAATTAGGAAGAATGAAAATCAATAGGTTTACTGCATTATTGGCAGGTGCTTTAATAGTAAGTTGTAATGCAACGAAGACGAAAAACGATTTGGCAACAAATTTACCAATAGAGACAACCATTCGTTTGGATCAGGTGGTTGATGATAAAGCCCCTGTTACAATTGATCCAGGTAGGTTTACAGTCGAAACGGTAACATATCATTTACCAAAAGTGATACAGGGTACTTACTCTGTAAGTGATTTTGGAAAGTACATTGAAGCCTTCAAAGCTTACGATTATAAAGGGAATGAAATGGAAGTGACAAAGAATGATACTAATTCATGGACTATTGCCAATGCTAAGAAGTTAGATAAAATAACCTATTTGGTAAACGATACTTACGATTTAGAAGTTGAAGGGGGTATTGGAGGCGAACAGCCTTTTTCTCCTGCAGGGACTAATATCGAACCAAACAATTATGTGCTAAACCTCCACGGATTTATAGGTTATTTTGATGTTTTAAAAAACAATCAATATAAATTGGATGTAACTGCACCTAGTAACTTTGCTAGAACATCAGCTTTACAAAATACAGGAACAAAAGTTAGTGATGATGGAAAATACAGCACTAGCAGCTATTTTGCTACCCGTTATTTTGAAATTACAGACAACCCTATGATGTATGGTAATTTGGATGTTGAAGAATTTAAGGTAGGTGATATAAAAATAGTATTAAGTGTTTACTCGCCCAATAAAGTACATTCGGCCAAATCATTAAAGGAAACTATTTTTAAGATGATGCAAGCACAAAAAAACTATTTGGGAGCTATTAATACAACGCCACGCTATGATATATATTTATACCTGTCGGATGGAAAAGAAGATTCACCAAAGGGATTTGGTGCTTTAGAGCATCACACGTCTACTGTGGTCGTTATGCCAGAGTCTATGTCTAAGGAAGCTTTAGATGAGGGCATGATCGATGTGGTTTCCCATGAGTTTTTTCATATTGTAACACCTTTAAGTGTACACTCTGAAGATGTGCATTATTTCGATTACAATAAGCCTACATTTTCAAAGCATTTATGGATGTACGAAGGGGTAACCGAATATTTCGCAACTTTATTTCAAGTCAATCAAGAATTGGTATCCGAAGAAGCATTTTACAGTAAGCTTATGTATAAAATCCAATATTCGCTTGGCATGGACGATACTATGAGCTTTACCGAAATGAGTGAACGTATTTTAGAAGAACCTTATGCTTCCCAGTATATAAATGTTTACCAAAAAGGTGCTTTAATAGGTATGTGTATAGATATCTTGATGCGAGAGGAGAGTAACGGGAGTAGAGGTATTTTATCACTTATGAAGGAATTGTCAAATAAATATGGAAAGCATAAACCATTTGAAGATGATAAGATAATTGATGAAATTGTAGCCATGACCTATCCTTCTTTAAGAACATTTTTCGATACACATGTTATAGGAACCACACCAATTGATTATGAAGCATATTTTAATAAGGTAGGTTTAAAAGTAGCAGAAGCTAAGGTAAAAACGAATTTTGTTCAAAATGCAGGAACGTTGATTATAGGTGCAAACCCTAATTACGGAACCGTGTTTTTTACTGATTTGGTAGCTGATAATAGTTTTTGGGCTGATCAAGGTGTAAAATCTGGTGATATTATTAAAACTGTTAACGGCACGGAACTTACTATGCAAAATGTAAATGAACTTCTAACAGAGATGTTTATGTGGAAACCAGGTAAAGAAATAGAGGTTAAACTAAATAGAGAAGGAGAAGATATTGTTATTAAAACAATTACAACCCAACCTTATACCAAAGGAGAAAGTATTCAAGTAAATGAAAACGCAAGTGAATCACAAATAAAATTACGTGAAGCTTGGCTAAAAGGTTAAGAGTAAATGAACAATAATAAAAAGCGCCTGTTGTACGTTACTACAATAGGCGTTTTTTATTGATTAATATTATAGTGATTAAGTTTAGTATTTAGCCGATTTTCCGTTAGATAAAGAGTTTTTTATGAAAGTTCTTAGGTCATCGTTTGCAGTTACCAAGTCCTCTTGTCTAAGGTACATCATATGACCACTTCTGTATCCTTTAAACGTAAGACGATCTTTCATTTTTCCACTCGGATCAATTTGCCACATGGTATATTTTGCTCCAAAATAGGTAGTGGCTCCATCATAATAACCCGACTGAATAAGCACTTTTAAATATGGATTTACTGCCATGGCTTGTCTCAATTGATCTCTAGTATTATCATTTCTTCTATCCCAAGGGTGTACATTACCAAACATGTTATACTTTATATCGGTTTTAAAGTTGAGGTGTTCTTTAATATAATAGTTGATGGCAGGAGTGAAGGAGTGCATCCATGAAGTTAATTCTGGACTATAATCTGGGCTGTCACCAGCTTCTCTTTTGTCAATTCCCAAATATCTGGAGTCTAACCTACCTATGGTATGGCCTGTTTTGTTTCTTAATAATTCTTTCCAAAAGAAACTGGTGGGAACATCTAAGTTATTTTGTAAAATAGCTGTTTTGCTCAATCCAGAGTAATAACTCATTTTTTGAGCAACTTCTTGTTTTTCATTGTTAGAAATAAATCCACCTTTTGCTATTGCAGGCATGAGTGTATTGATTGTATAATCTTCAACTTCTGGTAATATGTCGAGTAAGTCCTTTTGTTGTAATGCACTAGGTAATGCTTTTTGGTACCAGGCTGCAGCTGTAAAATAAGGTAAGTTTAAAGCCGAATAAATTGGTTGGCTTGTACTGTATAGTTTATAATCGGCAGGAGATACTAAAATAACACCATTTAAATACATCCATTGGCTACTTTGCAACTCATTGGCAAGTCCCATTACGCGGGTACCACCATAACTTTCCCCAATAATGTATTTTGGAGATTTCCATCTATTATTTCTGGTAACAAAGGTGTTTATCCATTCAGCTAAATATTTAATATCCGCATTGATACCAAAAAAGGTTTCTCTTTCTGGGAGCTTTCCTTCCTTATTAGGAAGCATTCTTGAATAACCAGTATTCACAGGGTTTACATACACGATATCGGCTATATCCAATATAGAATTTGGATTGTCTTTTACGCCATAGGGTTGAATGGGATAGCCTTCTTTATCAATATTTAAAATTTTAGGACCTGTATAAGCAATGTGCATCCATACAGAAGCAGAACCTGGCCCTCCATTAAAAGAGATGATAAGTGGTCTGTTATCTTTGTTTTTAACGTTACTGCGTTGGTAATAAGTATAAAACAGACTAGCAATTGGTTCGCCGTTTCCATTCCATACTGGCTGTGTGCCCGTTGTGGCTGTGTACGATAAATTGATGCCTTTTATGGCTGCGCTGTGTGAAGTAACAACTATAGTATCGGCTGGTATTTTTCTATTTTGTGCATATGTAATAGCACTTATTAGACAGAGAAAAGCGAGTAGTTTTTTCATTGATAATGGTATAAATTAGTTTTTTAACGGACTAATTTACTGTTTTGTGTTTGCGGCGTAAAAGAATTAACATACGTTAACACTCTTTAAAAGCCTTCAAATACACCTAATCCGAATAAAGCAAAATCATACTTAACAGGATCATTATTATCCAATTCTCTTAAAGACGTATCTAATTCTAGGAGTGCTTTTGCATCATTTTGTTTTCTGGTAAGTAGACCAAGCTTTCTTGCCACATTGCCAGAATGTACGTCTAACGGACAGGACAATTGACTTGGAGAAAGTCGGTTCCAAATACCAAAATCTACACCTGCATGGTCATTTCTAACCATCCAACGTAAAAACATGTTGATACGTTTGGCTGCCGAATTTTTTAATGGATCACTAACATGCTTTTGGGTTCTTGGCAAATGTTCAATTTCGAAAAATATAGTTTTAAACTTGGAGATGGCCATTTGCAATGAATCGGTTTTTGCATGTTTAACGAAAACCGCTTCCAAACCATCATGATTTTTATAGATGTGTTGTAACGAAGTAATGAATTGTATACAATCATCTCCGTTAAATGTTCTGTGTACAAAAGATAAAAGACGTTCCAGATCGGTTTCTTTGTGGTGCATTACAAAATCAAAGGGCGCATTGTCCATTAACGCCATTAAACGCTTAGCATTTTTTATAATGCTCTTACGGTTGCCCCAAGCAATGGTAGCGGTTAAAAAACCAGCAATTTCAATATCCTCTTTTAAGCTATATTGGTGTGGGATTTGAATAGGGTCGCTTTCAATAAACTTACGATTGTTATATTGACTTACTTTAGCGTCGAGAAAATCTTTGAGGTCTTGCTTGTTCAAGTGCTTAAAATTCAAAAAGTAAAAATACAGATTGTTGCTAAATTAGAAGAAAAATTTAATGCTTTGTTTGCTGCAATTTACCTAATCTATGAATATATATATGATGTGTCTTCCTTGACATTTATTATGCTAATATTGTTTAAGCGCAATCGATGAACGGTAAATATCAATGTTTAATGTTGGTTTTTTAGGCAAAATGTACTAAAATTAAAATTTATGACGTTATTTAGTCATTTTTATAATTACTTAAATTTAAACGTATGAAATGAGCATAAACAAATTTCATCATTGCATACCCCCAACATGATTAAATTTTTTATGCGAATTCCTGAATGTGCAGAAATTTTTAGTTTCTTCATTTTCAAAAAACTATAAAATTTTAAACAGATGAAAAAGATGTTTGCCCCAATCCTTGCACTTATTTTGCTAGGATGCCAAGAAAATGAATTAAAACCCAATACAGATTCTGAATCTGCAATAGAAGCTTTAGTTGAATATACAGTAGTAAATAAAGTTTTTCAGGATGTCGGTAATAATAGTGGAGATGCAATTTTGGAGTCTGAAACCAATACAAGTACTGCCAAGTTAAGTCACACTAAAAATGAAGCTCCGATAATAACAGTTGACCCATCGGATTTTACGACGTTTCCTAAAACGATAACTATCGATTACCAATCTGGTGTGCTTTGTAAAGATGGTATTACCAGAAAGGGAAAGGCCATTATAGTTTCATCTGATTGGTACGGTAAGGAGGGAAGTGAGCACACAACAACTTTCGACAATTATTATCATGAAGACTTTAAAGTTGAAGGCACACATTATGTGAAAAACTTAGGTAAAAATCAAGATGACAATTTAGAGTATAGTGTGTCCATACAAAATGGAAAAATAACCACAAAGACAGGGGCAACCATCAATTACGTAGAAAATGGAACAAGAACATGGATAGCAGGTGCCGATACACCATTAAATATTTGGGATGATGAATATATGTTGGATGGGACACAATCTGGGATAAGTTCGAAAGGCGTAGAATATTCAATGACAGTAGAAGAACCTTTACATTTTGTATTACTACCTAGGGGTATAGAGTCTGGTATTCTTGACATTGATATAGCTAATATTAGTGATATAAAGCTTAATTACACGACCTCTACAATTACAATTTTAGGAAAATCGTTTCCTTTTGGTAATTAAAAGTTTATAAAATCTAAAATAAAATAGTTTCTAGCTATTTATAATTTTGCCATCAACCATTGTAAGCTTTCTATCGGCTAGATTGGCGAGTTCTTCGTTATGTGTGACTATAACAAAGGTTTGTCCAAATTCGTCACGAAGTTTAAAAAAGAGATTGTGCAATGTTTCGGCCGATTCACTATCGAGGTTACCAGAGGGCTCGTCGGCAAAAATTAAATCAGGGTTATTAATAAGTGCTCTCGCAACAGCAGTACGTTGTTGTTCGCCTCCCGATAATTCATTGGGTTTGTGGTGGTAGCGGTGCGATAAGCCTAAGAAATCCAATAATTCTTTAGCTCTTTTTTCGGCATCAGCCTTTTTGGTGCCTTTAATGAAAGCAGGTAAGCATACATTTTCTAAAGCGGTAAACTCGGGGAGCAATTGGTGAAACTGAAATATAAACCCAATATGCTCGTTTCTAAATTTAGCAATAGCCCTCTCTTTAAGAGCTGTAATATTATGGTGGTTAATGTTTAGTTCAAAATGCTCTTTTTTAGAAGCGTTATCTAAAGTGCCCAATATTTGTAATAAAGTAGTTTTTCCTGCTCCGGAAGCACCTACAATCGAAACGATTTCTCCTTTTTTAACATGTATGTCAACACCTCTTAAAACGTGTAAATCGTTATAATATTTATGAATGTTTTTTGCTTGAATCATTATTTTATTTTCGAACAATGAAAGTAATACATTGCAATCTATTGTACAAACTTTAACTGCTTTTGTGTTGCAACGATTTCTTAAAGTTATTGTAATCTATATAGTAAACGAAACGCATAGAAAAAACTTGTCGCATAGGTTCATTTAAAATGTTTTTTAAACTAATTAAATAATCATCTTTTGAAGCTGTTGTATTGCTTAATAGCTGGTTTCTATATAGGGCTATAAGTTGGCTTCCGGGAGCAAAATCCCAAGTGTATTTCAAATCTAAATTCCAAATGTTAAAGTTCCTGTTAGGATCATCAATGTCATGTACGGTATAATTGTCATTGGTCGATAAAGCCCCATCTTCTTGAAGTCGAAATAAACCAAGATCATATGTTGCTGTACTCCAATAATTCCTAAACGATAAAGAGAGTCCGTGCTTTGTGTTGAAATGGTATTTTCCAGAAACAGTGTTTTCAATCGAATTTTGATTGTACTCACCAAAAATAATGTCGTCATTTATTTTGGATACAAAACCACGACCACCTTCTTTTGTGTTATAATCAAAACCGTATGTAAAAATAAGTTTGTCACTTAAACGCAATCGTGGACTAATTTCAAAACCATATCCTATAAAATCCCTTTCATGGTCAAATAAAGTTTCAAATCGTATACGACTATCTATGGCAAAGGTTTTGTTGTAATTTGTAGAGATCCAAAATATTGATTCCAATAAGTTTTTATATATGAAAGCTTTGTTTTCTCTAGATTCATTATAGTCATATTGTTTGCCAATTTTAACGTTTAAGTCAGCTCCAAATGCAAATAAACTTCTTGTTTGAGCGAAGAAATCGACCATAAAATTATTTCCATTATAAGTGTTGGGCTTATGTCTTCTTTTGTAAATTGTTGATACATTAATACTGAAATTATTGAATATTTTAGTAGGCTTAAATATTTTATATGAAAATTTACCTGTAAAGTGACTATAATTATTTTGAAAATTGATTCCTAGGTCATTAATATCATATGCTCTGTTAACAAGTTCGTGTTCAATTCCATATTGAAAATTTCCACTAATCTTCCCGATTTCAATTTTAGAACTGTAACCATTTTGGGAAGCTTCAACATCGCTTAAGCGACTCATTGTAAATTGGGTCTCAATGCCAAATGTATTTTTTTTATTTCTTAAGTTAGTTAAGAATGCAGTAACATTGGCATCTCTATAGCCCCCTTTTCTTGTTACATTGGTATTTACAATACTAACAGAAGAGTTTCTGTTAAATTGTTGGTCTAAGACCACAACATTATAGTTGGCAAAGGGTTCAATAATTTCTGTTCTACTATTTTTAGATATTGTATCTTGTATTTCTGCATTGGTTTTTTCTGTGAATGCATTAAAAAAAGCAATGCCTAGACCCTTTTTTGTGCGTCCAGATAATTTAATTGCATTTAGCATTTTTATGTTTTCTGGAGCATTTATAATTTTTTCATGCTCTTTAAGAGAATTTTTCACGTTTTGATAGGCAACAGGCTTACTGCCAATGCGCCTAGAGTAGAACAAATCACCTTTAGAAAAAAGATTCACACCTTCCTTAAAAAATTGGCGTTGTTCAGAGAACTGTTGTTCGAATGGACCTAGGTTAAGCTGAACGTTGTCAAAACCAGCTTGGCTAAAATCGGGAATTAAGGTGGCGTCAATTGTAAAGTTTTCATTAATGCCATATTTCATATCAAGGCCTAAACTGAAATCGTTATTGGTTTCACTCTTAAAATTATCAAAAAGGTAAGAGGCAAATGGATTAAAACTTAGTCGTGCGGGAGGTTTAATGTTTTTTATTCCTTTTATTTCCCCATGATACAGCCCTTCGTGTCCCTTGGTTGTATTAATTGGGTTCCATGAATATTGGGCTTTTGTTTTTCTAAAATACCTATGGAAATTTACGCCCCAAGTTTGTACGGCTTCATTTGAAAAGCGTAAGGCAGCGTATGGTATTTTAATTTCTACTATCCAGCCGTTTTCTAAAATATTCACAGCGCTTTTCCATACGGCGTTCCACTCAAAATCATCTTTTCCCCCTATTGTAGCTATGGCATCTGCTTGAACTCCAGAGCTAAACACTATAAACTTAGTGTCGTTTTGTGAATCATTATTAGGGTTTAAGGTAACTCCAAAATAATCAGATTGACCAAAATCATCTCTGCTAGTAAGTTGTTTCATAATGTCGCCGGACCGATCTTGTAGAAAGGCTGAAATATAAATAGCATTATCATCATAAGTTATTTTAACTTGATTTTTTTGATGTGCCTTTTCGTTAATCCCCATTTCCGGTTCAAATTGAATAAAATTGGCTGCTTCATTGGCATTTTTCCAAGCCAAGTCATCAAGAATCCCATCTATTTTTGGAGCAGTATCGGTTCTAAAAACTATTAACTCTTTCTTTTCTTGAGCAATTGTTAAAAGTGTATTGAATATTGCAACAAAGACAATGAGTTCTTTCACTTATTTTAAGTTTTAATGTATTTAAGAAGTAAATCCATCCCGTAAGTATACCATTGGATCAAATAGTTAATAAAAGGCTATAGGAAAAACCTAAATGATCTTATTTGTAATACATACAAAATAGTCTTACATTTTTTTTTTGTAAAACTAATTGATAACATTTTTGGTTTTCATAACAATATGTTAAAATAACTTTTATGCATGTTAATGTCTTACAAGTTTAATCAGGAAAAATGGACTAATATTTTTTGATTATTTTTCATTAGTGTCCGACTAAAATACGGATTTATCGAGAAAGGTCAATTTCTTCCAATAAAAGCGTTTACTATACAGTATTCTCCAATAGCAAGGGGGTCATTAAAACAAAGCGAGTTGTTTGT
>NZ_JAELVQ010000019.1 GCF_016428595.1 Snuella sedimenti
ACTCAAATAGAAACGATTTTTAGTGGCTCACTTTCGTCCGGCAAGCTATGCTCAATTTAGACCGGCAAGGGTGGCTCACTTTGCTCCGAAGTTAGTGGTATACTTTGTCCGAATTTTGCAATTAAATAATGACAATTGACATTATTGATCATTTTTTTTCTTCATTAGAAGGGGTTCGTGTTAAAGATACTTTTGATTTATTTAGGATTGATTATAAAACTAATGACTTAAAATTATTAAAGGAAATATTTACAAAAGAAAACTACACAACTATAAATGAAGAATTAAAAAAACACGAATATAGTTGGGATGTTTCTATTGATGAATTAGATTATTCAATTAGTCAAAATAGCTTTTCAACACCTAATATAGATGATGAATCATTTGATGTTGTTGTCGAATTTAATATTTATAAAACTAGCAATCGAGTTGTTATTTTTGATGAGTCGTTATTTAATGATTTTATCAATAAAATAGATTATGAAAATTTATTATTGGCTATTAAAAGAAAACCTGCTCCAATAGAGTTTATTAACGATTCGAGCGTGTTTTATGGAGATAGTAACATAATTATTCTTGGAAATACTAAGGATTCTGTTGAAAAGGCTAATCTTAGTTATCAATGTAATTTCAGAAATTATAATCAAATTAATTTTTCTCCCAATTATTTTCATTTGCCAAATGTAAATGATCAACTTTCAGTATTGGAGACAAAACTTAAGAAGTTAAATTTTGTGTATTGCTTAGTTTACATATGTAATTCTTCAGAAATACATGAAAATAATCTTGATGTTACTATATCGGGAAACAAAACGTTGAAATATAGTTTAAATATTAATGAAGATTTAGATTTAGAAGCAGCAAACCATTACTATAATATATATAAATGGATATATAGTGAATCAACAAAGATTGAAGATAAACTTGGTTTGTCAAGGAATATTATAACTTCATATTTGAAAGAAGATTCTATAAGCATAGACGGTTCTGTTTTTAACTCTATTTTGTCTTCAAACCAAATTTATGTCAAAGGAAATATTAATAAATATTTCGAAGTTAGAAATAAAATTATAGAACAAATTGAGCAAACGATTAGTAAAGTAAATCAATCACTAGATACTTTTTTTAATAATTTTCAAAAAAACATATTGATATTTCTTTCATTTTTCCTTAGTATATTCATTTATAAAATCTCTAGAAATGGGGATGTTGAGAAAATATTTAATGAAGATACATCAATGATTGGGCTTTATTTTGTAGCAATATCTGCTTGTTTTTTATTAGTTTCCTATATTATATATAGAATGGATAAAAAAAGGGTTGGAGAGCGATATGAAAATGTAAAAAAAAGATATCAAGATGTTTTAATTCAGGACGACATTGATAAAATTATTAACAATGACGCTGAATATAAAGATGAGATTAAATTTCTTGAAAAAAGAATAGGGTGGTATGTTTCATTGTGGATTATATCAATCATACTATTTGTTGTGATATTATTCCTGACTTCAAGTTATTTAAACCTAACAAGTTTAACTTAATTGTCCCCTTATTCGTCCCCTATATGTTTGCTTGTTTTGTAAAATTTTGAAAATGAAATGTTTAATGTGTATTTGGTGAATTCAGTATGACCCACAAATATTTTTAAGATTTATTTTTCCTATTTGGATAAAAAAATTTTGCTAATTAAAAAACTGATTTATCTTTGCAGTCCAAAATTCAGGGCGCGTAGCTCAGTTGGTTCAGAGCACTTGGTTTACACCCAAGGGGTCAGGGGTTCGAATCCCTTCGCGCCCACAAAATCTAAGGTTATCCATGAAGATGGGTAGCCTTTTTTGTTTTATGGTGTATTACGTTTATATATTGTATTCAGAGATACTGGATATGTAGGACTGGCGTTTGGTTTATAAAGAAGCATATGTTACCAAACCGGATGCTCTGTTGCGGGAGCGTCAGAAAAAGAAATGGAAAAGCAGAAGGAAGATTAAGGATTTAATAGAACAGGGCAGAACTAAGGTTTAGGGCATCCCGATTTACATCGGGAGGGTCAGGGGTTCGAATCCCTTCGCGCCCACAACAATATAAGGTTGCCCGTCGTTTATGGGCAACCTTTTTTATTTCGTGGTATATTATACTGTTACTAAATATAGTATATTTGTGATACTATCATATGATACTATTAAAAATGGAATCACCTTATCAGATTACCGATAACATTTTAAGATTAGTCGTTGAGGTTTCTGAACGTTTGGGTGAAATAAACGCTACCCATTTATACAAACCCCCTACTGAGTTACGCAAAAAGAATCGCATTAAAACTATACAATCCTCTTTACAAATAGAAGGTAATACACTTACGGAGGTACAGATAACAGCACTTTTAAACCATAAGCGAGTAATTGCTCCACAAAAGGATATATTGGAGGTACAGAACGCTGTAAAAGCATATGATCAATTACGACAGCTCAATCCTTATAAATTAGACGATTTAGAAAAGGTGCACGCAATTCTTATGAAAGGATTAATTGAATACCCAGGGAAATTACGTACTAGGAATGTCGGTATAGTTAAAGGCTCGAAAGTTGAACACGTTGCGCCAAGTGGAAGTATGATAAAAGGATTAATGAATGATTTGTTCGATTATTTAAAAACCGATAAAGATGTATTGCTAATAAAAAGTTGCGTATTTCATTATGAATTTGAGTTTATACATCCCTTTTTAGATGGTAATGGACGAATGGGAAGATTATGGCAGACACTAATCTTAATGCAGAAATATCCCGTTTTTGAATACCTGCCAGTTGAAAGCCTAATTAAAGAAAACCAAGAGGAGTATTATAAGGCTTTAAGCTTGTCTGATAAAAAGGCGCATTCAACACCATTTATAGAGTTTATGTTGGGTATTATTCTTCAAGCGTTAGAAGATATTTTAAAAACCCAAAATAGAACGCTTACAGGTCAAGATAGGATAGAGCTTTACAAGGATATTATAGGTAATAAAGATTTTAGCCGAAAAGATTATTTGTTAAATTACAAAGGTATTAGTCAAGCCACTGCGAGCCGAGATTTAAAAAGAGCAGTAGAACAAGGCGTTTTGGTTAAATCTGGAGATAAGCGACTAACGAAATATCAATTTTGGTATTAAGGTGGTGTCTGTGTGTTTACATAAAAATGATATTACTAAACTATTTAAGTTTGGAGTAGGCGAAAGGCGAAACAAATCTTAATCAGTTAAAAACACTGTTAACAATTGCAAAGATTAACTCTAAAGATGCCATAAATATCCGAGACGGGAAATTAGTTAGAATTCCTTCGAGCCCACAAAATCTAAGGTTATCCATGAAGATGGGTCGCCTTTTTTGTTTTAATAATCATGCCTAAGTCTGCTGCCTTTTGGTGATTTTCGACAGTTTTTTATTTAAAAATAGAAGTTAAATTATTGGTAGGTAGTTGTCTATAAAGAATCTCCCAAAGTATTCATTAATTTTTTTTATCTCGATTATCAATTAAAAAACTTGTTTCTTTCAGTGTTTTTTTTAGATTTGTGAATGTTTGCACATACAGACATTTTTTAGTTTGATTATTTACTCTCCTTGAGAAGTTAATAGGAAACCTAAAGTGTTTATTGTAAATTTATAGACTTAACTAAACTCTAAATTAAAATCTCATTTTTATACAAATTTCTGAATTTGTAGAGGTTTTTAATGTCTTTATTTTCAGTGATTTAAATAATTTTAAGTATCGAACGGAGTGATTATTCACGTTCTTGATTTTATAATTAATTTATTATCAGATAATTATCAAAATTTAAACGAATGAAATTAAAAATCAGTGTTTTAGTTACTTTAATTGGGGTAATTGTTTTAATCTATGCTTTTAAAGTAGGAGTATTTCAAGGAGAGAAAGATGCTTATGTAAATCAAAAGCTGCCAGATGTGGTCGACTACAATTTTCATATAAAGCCTATTTTGTCTGATAATTGCTATACCTGTCATGGACCAGATGCCAATAAACGAAAAGCAGGTCTACGATTGGATATTGAGTCTGCAGCTTTTTTAGAGTTACCAGAAAGTCCGGGTAAATATGCCATTGTTAAGGGTAAACCAAATCAAAGTTTGTTATATAAACATGTAACGACCAATGACGTTAAGCAATTAATGCCTCCTGTAGATTCTAATTTAAAATTAACTGCTTACGAAAAACAATTGTTAAAAAAATGGATTGAACAAGGTGCTAAATTTGAGAAGCACTGGGCTTTTATAACACCAAAGAAAAATAAAGTTCCAAAAGCCGAAGGAGAAGCGTGGGTACAAAATGAAATTGATGCTTTTGTTTTAGAACAATTAGAAGCTAATAATTTAAAACCTTCAGAAAAAGCTTCAAAGGAAACTTTGATTAGAAGGGTTAGTTTAGATCTTACCGGTTTACCACCAAAACAAGAACAGTTACAAGTTTTAACTTCCAGTAGTATAGAAGAAGGCCTGAATCAAGTTATCGATACATTTTTAGCGTCACCTGCTTATGGAGAACGCATGACACAAGTATGGTTGGATGTAGCAAGGTATGCCGACTCTCATGGTTATCAGGACGATAGTTATAGGAGTATGTGGCCCTGGCGCGATTGGGTAATTCATGCCTTCAATAATAATTTGCCGTACGATACGTTTTTGACTTGGCAATTAGCGGGCGATTTGCTACTTAACGCTAACATTGAGCAAATATTGGCAACAGGCTTTAACAGAAACCATCCCATCACACAAGAAGGGGGCGTAATACAGGAAGAATACCAATCCTATTATGTGGTTGATAGAACAAACACTTTGGGGAAAGGCGTTTTAGGGCTTACTTTGGAATGTGCTAAGTGCCACGATCATAAATACGACCCATTGTCTCAGAAAGATTACTATGAGATGTATTCTTTTTTTAATAATGTAAAAGAAAAAGGCTTACAAATGGACGCCGTTCAGGCTGCTAACAAAAAGTTCTTTGCCGATCCTCCGTATATCACGATCTCTGATGAGGTTGTTAACGAGGAACTAAACTTTGTGAATAAGGAGGCTGGTGAGGCTGTTAAGGTAATGGTAATGAACGATTCGATGCCGCGCAAAACGCATATTTTTAATCGTGGCGAATACGATCAACTAGGGGAGGTAGTGGAGCCAAATACGCCTTCTGTTATTTTGCCGTTTTCTGATGATTTGCCCAAGAATAGATTGGGATTGGCAAAATGGGTAACCGATACAAATAACCCGTTAACAGCACGCGTATTCGTTAATCGCATTTGGGCGATGTTATTCGGAAAAGGTTTAGTGCTTACTGCAGAAGATTTTGGCGTTCAAGGAAGTTTACCAACACACCCACAATTGTTGGATTGGTTGGCCGTTGATTTTATGGAGCATGATTGGGATATCAAGTACCTGCTAAAGAAGATTATGCTATCAGCAACCTATCAACAAAGTTCTGTTGCAACTCCAGAATTGATAGCTGCAGATCCAGAAAACAAACTATTAGGAAGAGCTTCTAGGTTTAGAATGAGTGGAGAAATGATTAGAGACTATATTTTAGCAACCAGTGGTTTGTTAAATACTGAAATTGGCGGTTCTAGTGTTAAGCCGTATCAACCAGCAGGGCTTTGGGAAGAAACCAATGCAGGAGGTAATAGAGGCATCTTAACAAAGTATATCCCAGATACCGGAGATAAACTCTATAGACGTTCGCTGTACACGTTTTGGAAACGTACCTTGCCTCCACCCAATATGTCTGTTTTTGATGCCCCCAATAGGGATCTGTGTGAGGTAAGACGGCAAAACACGAATACACCTTTACAAGCTTTGGCCTTACAGAATGATGTTCAAGTGTTGGAAGCCGCAAGGGTATTAGCAGAGCGCACGATCTTTGAAGAAGGCATAAAAAATGCTAAATCTATAATTAAAAAAGTGTTTAAGCGTATTTTAATTAGAGAACCAAAGGAAGAAGAGTTAACAACTTTAGAATCTTATTATAGTGATGCTTTAAAAAGGTTTTTAGGAGAAAAAGAAAAAGCAGTACAATTAGTAGCATTGGGAGATTATGAAAGTTTGGGCACAGACCCTGTAAAAACAGCGGCATTGATGCTAACGGCACAAGTAATTTATAATCTTGATGAAACAATAACCAAAGAATAGGAGAATCATGGAGGAAAAAAAATCAAATTCAGAAAACCCCCTTAAAATTAACCGTAGACACTTTTTTTCACAATTAAGTGTAGGTATTGGATCTGTTGCTCTAGGGTCGTTATTGATTCCCGACTTGTTTAAAGGAGGTCCAGAACTTGTTGGAACACCACCGCTCGGTATCCCGCATTTTGCACCAAAGGCCAAGCGGGTTATATATTTATTTCAATCTGGAGCACCATCGCAGTTGGAATCTTTCGATTATAAGCCAACACTACTAAAACGTATGGGGCAGGATTTGCCTGAGTCTGTGCGTAACGGACAGCGCTTAACCGGAATGACCGCTGGTCAGGATAAATTCCCCCTAATGCCATCGGCAGCCAAGTTTAGGCAGTACGGTAAAAGCGGTGCCTGGATTAGTGATTTTTTTCCGCATATTGCTAAGATCTCAGACGATATATGTATCATTAATAGTATGCATACAGAAGCCATTAATCACGATCCGGCTATTACATTTTTACAAACAGGAAGTCAGCAATCCGGACGTCCAAGTATGGGGTCTTGGTTGAGTTACGGTTTAGGAAGTGAAAACCAGAATTTACCATCCTTTGTAGTGTTAACCTCAAGAGGTAAAGGTAACAGTCAGGGATTGTATTCCAAGCTGTGGTCTAGTGGTTTTTTGGATTCGAAGCACCAAGGTGTTATGTTGCGTTCTGGAAAAGATCCGGTTTTGTATTTGAATGACCCAGACGGACTTTCACGAGCCGATAAACGCCATTTATTAGATCATGTATCGTCACTTAATAAGTTACACCATGTGGAAACGGGCGATAATGAGATCGAATCGCGCATTGCCCAGTACGAGATGGCCTATAGAATGCAAATGTCCGTGCCCGATGTAATGGATATTAAAAACGAACCAGAATCCGTTATCAAATTGTACGGAGAAGATGCGAAGACTCCAGGGACCTATGCAGCAAATTGTTTGCAGGCACGTAGATTGGCAGAAAATGGTGTGCGCTTTATTCAATTGTACCATCAAGGTTGGGATCAACATGGTAATTTATTTAATGACATGGCAAGTCAGGCAAAGGATGTAGATCAAGCGTCAGCAGCTTTAATAATGGATTTAAAACAACGCGGTATGCTTGAGGATACCTTGGTAATTTGGGGCGGTGAGTTTGGTCGAACCAATTATTGTCAAGGAAAATTCGATCCTAAAAATTATGGTAGGGACCATCACCCAAGAGCCTTTAGTATCTGGATGGCCGGCGGCGGAATAAAACCAGGTATCACTTATGGTGAAACCGATGAGTTTGGGTATAATATTATTAAGAATCCTGTGCATGTCAATGATTTTCACGCTACCATCATGCATAATTTAGGACTTAATCACGAGCAATTAACCTATAAATATCAAGGACGCCGGTTTAGACTTACCGATGTAGCTGGTAATGTTATAAATGATATTTTAACATAAATTATGGCTAAAAAAGATACTACCCGTTTGGTCGATCTTCTTGTTTTTGGATTGACCGTTTTTCTGATATTTTGTTTGATTTTCGAATCTTTTGTTAGTCTGCCGAACCTTGTTTCTTGGTTAGGGCGCTGGCACCCTTTGGTATTGCATTTCCCTATTGTTATCGTGCTTGTTGTAGCCTTAGCGGCTTTAATTGGTAAACAAATAAAAAAGCAATGGCTTGTTGTAGCGGTTTTATCGGTTTTAGTTACGGCCATTACCGGTTTTTTTCTGGGAACAGAAACGTCTTCAAAAGGACAGTTGTTATTTTGGCACCAGTGGTTAGGCGCAAGTATGGCATTTTTGACTGTAGTTTGGTATTGGTTATACACGCATGACATACAGAATGTTTACCTGTTAAAAGGAATTCAAGCAGGTCTTATTCTATTAGTTGGATTTACCGGACACTATGGTGGTATGGTTACGCATGGTGAAGAATTTTTGGCTTTACCAAAGAGTAATAAGTTAAAGAAGATTCCCGATAATCCATTGATTTACGAACATGTAGTCGGACAAATATTGGAAAATAATTGTGTGGCCTGTCATAATGAGAATAAGAAAAAGGGCGATTATTTAATGACAGGGATGGAGCAAATAATAGCGGGGGGAAAGACAGGTGTAGCTATGATTTCCGGAAAACCAGAAGAAAGCGAGTTTATTAGACGTTTGCGGCTGCCTGTAGAAGATAAAGAGCATATGCCTCCAGAAGGGAAAAAGCCATTGTCTGAAAACGAAATGCAAATTTTAGAGCGATGGATAGCCTTGGGTATTTCTGATACATTGCGGTTAAACCATCTAGGGGCTAATGAAACGTTAGCAACTTTGGTAAGTAACATGATGGTTCCCGAAGATAAAGAGCGTTGGAATAAGTTGCCAAAGGTGGATAATGTGACGTTACAGAACTTAACATCAAATTATGTTAATGTAAAGCGTATTGAAAATAGTTCAGAGGCGCTTAGTGTGTCTGTGTTTTTACCGCCTGAATACAATTCGCAGTTGGTATTGAATTTGAAACCAATAGCAGAAAATATAGTAGAGTTGGATTTAAGTGGTCTGCCAGTTGGAGCAACCGAAATGGATTTTGTTGCCACATGTAAGAACCTTGAATTGTTAGAAATAGATAGGACACCTGTAACCGACATTGAGGTTGAAAAGCTAAAAGCATTAACAAAACTTAGGGCGCTTAAAGTATATGGCTCTAAAATTACCGATGCTGGATTGCCAATAATAACTGAATTAAAAAGCTTAAAGCGTTTGTATATTTGGGATACGAAAATTAGTGAAGTGGCCTTAAGAAAGGTAGCGGCAACTAAACCAGAATTGAAAATAGATACAGGTATTAATTCTGAGCTTCTGGAAGCCTTTATTAAACATGATACTTTAAAAAAGGAAAATTAAATCATAAAAAAAGAGACTGTCTTCATAAAAAGACAGTCTTTTATAGCTTTTTATTAGTATGACAATCTATAGACCAAAGGCCTCTTTTACTTTGTCAACATAATCTAATTTTTCCCAAGTAAATAATTCTACATCTAGGGTCACAGATTCTCCGTTTGGCTGTGAAAATGTTTTGGTAACAATTTCATTTTCACGGCCCATGTGTCCATATGCAGCTGTTTCGCTATACATAGGTGAGCGCAATTTTAGTCGTTCTTCGATAGCTGCTGGTCTCATGTCGAATAGTTGCGATACTTTTTTTGCAATTTCACCATCGGTCATATTAAAAGGACAAGTGCCATACGTGTCTATAAAAATCCCCATAGGTTCTACTACACCAATAGCATAACTCACTTGTACCAAAACTTCGTCGGCCACACCAGCAGCAACTAAATTTTTGGCAATGTGCCTAGTAGCATAAGCGGCACTTCTATCAACTTTACTAGGGTCTTTTCCAGAAAATGCGCCACCACCATGGGCGCCTTTACCGCCATATGTGTCAACTATAATTTTACGTCCAGTCAAACCAGTATCACCATGTGGTCCGCCAATTACAAACTTTCCGGTTGGGTTAATATGGTAAGTAATGTCACTGTCGAATAATGCTTGCGTTTGTTCAGGTAGTTTGGCAATAACCCGAGGGATCACAATATTAATAACATCATCCTTTATTTTAGTAAGCATGCTTTCATCGTCCCCAAACTCATCGTGTTGCGTAGAAACTACAATAGAATCTATACGTTGAGGTATGTTATCGTCGCTATACTCGATGGTAACCTGACTTTTAGAATCGGGTCTTAAATAGGTGATGTCCTTGTTCTCTTTACGTAAGGTTGCAAGTTCTTTAAGGATTCTATGTGACAAGTCCAATGCCAATGGCATATAGTTTTCAGTTTCGCGAGTGGCATAGCCAAACATCATGCCTTGGTCTCCGGCTCCTTGTTGTTCTTTGCTAGCTCTGTCTACCCCACGATTAATATCATCAGATTGTTCATGGATAGCAGAGAATACTCCACAAGAATTACCGTCAAACATATACTCGCCTTTTGTATACCCAATTTTGTTTATGGTGTCACGTGCAATTTTTTGTACATCTAAATAAGTATGTGATTTTACTTCACCAGCAAGTACTACTTGTCCAGTTGTAACAAGCGTTTCACAGGCAACTTTAGAATCTCTGTCAAACGCCAAAAAGTTGTCTATAAGTGCATCACTAATTTGATCTGCTACTTTATCAGGATGTCCTTCAGAAACACTTTCTGAAGTAAATAAATAAGCCATATATCTATTAATTTAATCTAAGATTTGACGATAACGTCTCAGGAAGTTTACACTGCCTTTAGCATTTTTATTTTATACCGATACAAGTCCAGTATAAAGAGGTTGCAATCAGTCAAATCTTTCCTCTATTATTTGTGAGGGCAAAAGTAAAAAAATAAAAGTAAAAGTGAATTGATTTTTATTTTTTTCGGAAATTAATTGTTTATTAAAATTTATTTGTAAATATTTGTTCCCTCATAAATGAAAAGACAATTTTTAAATATCATTTCTATTATCGTCATCGTGATTATTTCATGAGGATAAAGGGATGGTATCTAAAACTAAAATATATTTAAAGGCCTTCCCATAAACGGAAGGCTTTTTTATTGAATATTTTTTCATTTTTGAACATCATAAAAATATAGAGTTAATTTATTGTTTTTCAAATAGTTATGTTGTTTGTTGTGTTGCTGGGTTTAACCTTAAAAAACAATAAATCGGGCAATTAAAAACCTAATAAATTAATTTCGAAGCTTATTTGTAGCATTAGGAAGTTTCTGTTAAAAAGCTTAAAACATTAAAGAATATTAAAACAAATAGGATAAAACATAAAATTATCTACAATAAAAATGAAGGAACTTAATAAATATAGTAGAAGGTTAACTCAGGATGAATCCCAACCTGCCTCACAGGCTATGTTATATGCGGTTGGACTAACCGATGAAGATATGCAAAAACCCCAAGTGGGCATTGCAAGTACTGGCTACGACGGTAACCCTTGTAACATGCACTTGAATGGTTTGGCTGCAGAGGTGAAAATTGAGTGCAAGATCGCTAATATGGTAGGTTTAGGATTTAATACCATTGGCGTTAGTGATGGTATTTCTATGGGGACTTCTGGTATGAACTATTCATTAGCGTCTAGAGACATTATTGCAGATTCTATTGAAACGGTAATGAATGCCCAAAGTTACGACGCCTTAGTTTCGGTTGTTGGATGTGATAAAAACATGCCTGGGGCGGTAATTGCGATGCTGCGATTAAACAGACCTTCTATTATGATGTACGGAGGTACCATTGCTTCTGGAAAATATAAAGGACGAAAGCTTAATATAGTTTCGGCTTTTGAAGCTTTAGGGCAAAAGGTAGCAGGTGAAATTGATGAAGATGAGTACCGAGAAATTATAAAGCGAGCTATTCCAGGAGCGGGAGCTTGTGGTGGAATGTATACGGCCAATACAATGGCCTCGGCTATCGAGTGTATGGGATTTGCTTTACCTTATAACTCTTCAATTCCAGCCGAAAACCCAAATAAACTATCGGAAGCGGAAAGAACGGCAATAGCTATAAAAAAGCTTTTGGAACTGGATTTAAAACCATTGGATATCATTTCCAAAAAATCTATCGAAAATGCAATTGCTTTAGTAAATGCTTTAGGAGGTTCTACCAATGCTGTATTACATTTTTTAGCGATCGCACATGCCGCCGACATTGAATTTACACTAGAAGATTTTCAACGTGTAAGTGATAGAACGCCATTAATAGCAGACTTAAAGCCGTCTGGAAAATATTTAATGGAGGATGTTCATGGTATTGGAGGAACGCCAGCAGTAATGAAATATTTATTGGATAATGGCTATTTACATGGCGATTGTTTAACGGTTACTGGTAATACATTGGCTGAGAACTTAAAGGATGTAAAGCCTCTTGAATTTGAAAACGATCAGGACGTTATTTACCCAACAGACAAAGCCTTAAAATCATCAGGGAATTTGCAAATCCTCTATGGAAACTTAGCATCTGAAGGTGCGGTTGCAAAAATATCTGGAAAAGAAGGCTTGGTGTTTGAAGGTAAAGCGGTGGTTTACGATGGTGAGCAAGCTGCGAATACAGGAATATCAAATGGCGAGGTAGAAAAGGGTGATGTAGTGGTTATACGTTATGTTGGGCCAAAGGGTGGCCCAGGTATGCCAGAAATGTTAAAGCCTACCTCTTTAATCATGGGAGCTGGATTAGGGAAATCGGTAGCACTTATTACAGATGGTCGTTTCTCTGGTGGAACACATGGTTTTGTTGTAGGTCACATTACCCCAGAAGCTCAAACAGGTGGTGCAATTGGAATAGTGAAAACAGGAGACAGAATTAGGATTAGTGCAGAGGATAACTCAATAAACGTCTTACTGTCAGATGAAGAATTAGCAGAAAGAAAAGCCCAATGGAAGGCGCCAGAATTAAAACATAAAAAAGGAATATTATATAAATATGCAAAATCGGTAGCTTCAGCTTCAAAAGGTTGTGTTACTGATGCATTTTAACTCTTTTCAAGATGAAAGAAACAGAGACATTAGAATCAAAACAAGCTTCAAAAGGCAGTACAGAACGTATTAGTGGAAGTGAGGCGGTTGTAAAATGTTTAATAGCCGAAGGTGTTGATATACTTTACGGATATCCGGGTGGTGCTATTATGCCAGTCTATGATGCACTTTATAAATATCAAGACCAAATTCATCATGTTCTTACACGTCATGAACAGGGAGCTGCGCATGCTGCTCAAGGCTTTGCTAGAATTTCAGGCAGAGTAGGTGTTGCGATGGCAACTTCTGGTCCAGGAGCTACCAATTTGATTACCGGAATTGCAGATGCCCAAATAGACTCTACACCGTTGGTGTGCATTACAGGACAGGTGTTTTCTCATTTATTGGGAAGTGATGCATTCCAGGAAACCGATATTGTAGGTATCTCTACGCCCGTTACTAAATGGAGCCATCAGATAACTAAAGCGTCTGAAATACCAGAAGTCATGGCCAAGGCATTTTATATAGCCAAAAGTGGGCGTCCGGGGCCTGTTTTAATCGATATTACTAAGGATGCTCAAGTTTCGGAGTTAGATTTTAAATATGAAAAATGTACTGGCGTAAGGAGTTATAATCCTGTTCCAAAATTAAATAATGATACCGTTCAAGCAGCAGCTGATATTATAAACGCAGCAAAAAAACCTATGATTGTTTGGGGACAAGGCGTTATTCTTGGTAAGGCCGAGGAAGAATTAAAGGCTGTTATCGAAAAAGCGGGTATTCCTGCAGCGTGGACTATTATGGGTGCTTCTGCTATACCAACATCACATCCGTTGAATGTAGGTATGGTAGGTATGCATGGTAATTATGCGCCTAACGTGTTAACTAACCAATGCGATGTGCTTATAGCTATAGGAATGCGTTTTGACGACCGTGTTACAGGTAAATTGGAAACCTATGCAAAACAAGCCAAGGTGATTCATTTTGAAATAGATCCAGCAGAGATTGATAAAAATGTAAAAACCGATGTTGCGGTTTTGGGAGATTCTAAAGAAAGTTTAGCGGCTTTATTACCGTTGTTAAATGAAAATACACATGAAGGATGGTTGGAAGAATTTAAAAAGCTGTATGCCATAGAGTTTGAAAAAGTTATCAAGGATGATATTCATCCAACCAAAGAAGGGTTGACTATGGGTGAAGTTCTAAAAGAAATAAACAAGCAAAGTGAAGGAAATGCAGCTATTGTTTCCGATGTAGGGCAACACCAAATGATTGCTTGTCGCTATTCGAAGTTCAATAAAACCAAAAGTAATATTACTTCTGGTGGTTTGGGAACTATGGGTTTTGCACTTCCTGCAGCAATGGGAGCTAAAATGGCAGCACCAGAGCGTGAAGTAGTGGCTATTATTGGCGATGGAGGTTTTCAGATGAATATTCAGGAATTGGGTACCATTTTTCAAACACAAATACCAGTTAAAATTGTGGTGTTGAACAATGAGTTTTTAGGTATGGTTCGCCAATGGCAACAGTTGTTTTTTGATAAGCGTTATGCTTCGACAGAAATGACCAATCCAGATTTTATAACGATTGCCAAAGGCTATCACTTAAAAACCAAAAAGGTAACCAAAAGGGAAGAATTGGCAGAGGCCGTTAAAGAAATGATAGCTTCAGATAGTGCTTATTTCTTAGAGGTTTGTGTAGAAAAAGAAGATAATGTGTTTCCTATGATTCCTGCTGGAGCATCGGTTTCAGATATTCGCTTAAGTTAAACCAAGAAATAGATAAAAGAAAATAGAAATATTAACGAGAGATAATATTAAAGAGACATCAAGATTTGTGCTAAAGTAATCTTTTCTCTTTCATCTTTTCTCTTTCATCTTTAACAAAATGAACGAAGAAATAAAAACTTTTACGATTTCAATTTATACCGAAAACAATATTGGTTTGCTAAATCGTATTTCAGCTATTTTTCAGCGCAGACACATCAATATAGAAAGTTTAACAACATCACAATCTGAAATTGAAGGTGTAAATCGCTTTGTAATTGTTGTAAATATTACAGAGCATCAGGCTAAGAAAATTATAGGGCAAATAGAAAAGCAGGTAGAAGCTATTAAAGCCTATTATCATACAGATGAGGAGACTATTTTCACAGAGTCTTGTATGTTTAAGATCAAATCGAATTTGTTGTTTGAAGAGCCTCAAATTCAAAACATAATAAAAGAAAGTAATACTCGAATTGTTACTGTAAATAAAGAGTTTTTCGTATTGGAAAAATCAGGAAGGCGTCATGAAATAGAGACTCTAAGAAAAGAATTAAATACGTTTGGTATTATGCAGTTTGTGCGTTCCGGACGTATTGCAGTAACTAAAGAAGAAATGAAAATAACAGAAATGCTTATGGCATTCAATAATCAATAACACAATAAAATGGGAAATTATTTTAACACATTATCGTTAAGAGATAAGTTAGATCAATTATCGAAATGTAGGTTTATGGAGTCTTCAGAATTTGAAGATGGTGTAAATGCTTTAAAAGGAAAAAAAATAGTCATTGTTGGGTGTGGTGCTCAAGGTCTTAACCAAGGTCTTAATATGCGTGATTCAGGATTAGATATTTCTTATGCCTTACGCGATGCTGCCATTGCAGAAAAACGCACTTCTTATGTGAATGCAACCGAAAATGGGTTTAATGTTGGAACATACCAAGAGCTAATTCCAACGGCCGATTTGGTGTTGAATTTAACTCCAGATAAACAACATACCAATGTAGTTAATGCAGTTATGCCTTTAATGAAACAAGGGGCAACTTTATCATATTCTCATGGTTTTAACATTGTAGAGGAAGGGATGCAAATCCGTAAGGATCTTACGGTTATTATGGTAGCTCCTAAATGTCCAGGATCTGAAGTAAGAGAAGAGTATAAGCGTGGTTTTGGAGTTCCAACACTTATTGCCGTGCACCCAGAGAATGACCCAGAAGGAAAAGGTTGGGCACAAGCAAAGGCTTATGCGGCAGCAACAGGAGGTGATAGAGCTGGGGTTTTAGCGTCATCTTTCGTTGCCGAGGTAAAATCAGATTTAATGGGAGAGCAAACTATTCTTTGTGGTTTGTTACAAACAGGATCTATTCTTTGTTTCGATAAAATGATTGAAAAAGGAATTGATGCTGGCTATGCTTCAAAATTAATTCAATATGGATGGGAAACCATTACCGAAGGTCTTAAGTATGGAGGTATAACAAACATGATGGATCGTTTGTCTAATCCGGCTAAGATTAAAGCGTTTGAATTGTCTGAAGAATTAAAAGATATCATGCGTCCATTATTCCAAAAGCATATGGACGATATTATGGAAGGTAACTTCTCTAGTGGTATGATGGCAGATTGGGCGAATAACGATGAAAAATTATTGACATGGAGAGCCGCAACAGCAGAAACTGCTTTTGAAAAAACACCAGCTGGTGATGTAGAGATTACAGAGCAAGAGTATTATGACAATGGTGTGTTAATGGTTGCTATGGTAAGAGCTGGAGTTGAGTTAGCCTTTGAAGCTATGACCGAATCAGGAATTATCGATGCCTCTGCATATTACGAGTCTTTACACGAAACACCACTTATTGCAAATACCATTGCAAGAAGAAAGTTGTATGAGATGAATAGTGTAATCTCCGATACTGCGGAGTATGGATGTTATTTATTCGATCATGCTTGTAAGCCTCTATTGGGCGATTTTATGAAGAAAATTGATACAGATGTTATTGGCAAAGCTTATGCTAAAGATAACGGCGAAGGTGTCGATAATGCTAAATTAATTGAAGTAAATGCAGCTTTAAGAGCGCATCCCGTTGAGAAAGTAGGCGCTGTTTTAAGAGCATCTATGACAGCGATGAAACCAATAGTTTAACTAGTTATGGAAGAGGAAAAATTAGTGTATTTTCCTAAAATTAAAGATGTCCAAGTAGCTGCCGATACAATTAAAAATGTATCGGCAGTTACGCCTTTACAGACTAGCATTAGGTATTCAAATGAACATCAAGCCAACATACTCTTAAAACGTGAGGATCTCCAGCAAGTACGTTCTTATAAGATAAGGGGGGCTTACAATAAGATTAGCTCGCTAACAACTGAAGAATTAAAGAATGGCGTAGTTTGTGCCAGTGCAGGTAATCATGCCCAAGGTTTTGCCTTTGCCTGTAACCATCTTAAGATACATGGTGTTGTTTATATGCCTTCGGTAACACCTATGCAAAAGGTAGAACAAACAAAAATGTTTGGAGGTGATTATATTACGGTTGTATTGGAAGGTGATACTTTTGATGATGCCTACCATCTGGCAATGAAAGCCTGTGAAAAGCAACATAAAACATTTATTCACCCGTTCGACGATAAAAAAGTCATTGAAGGACAGGCTACAATCGGTCTGGAGATTTTGGATCAGGTAGAAGAACCTATAGATTATGTATTTGTTGCTGTTGGTGGCGGTGGCATGGCAGCTGGCTTATCTACGGTATTTAATGCGCTTTCTCCAGATACTAAAATTATAGGTGTAGAACCAGAAGGCGCACCTTCAATGTTAACATCCATTAGAAATAATAAAAATACAGAACTTGACCATATTGATAAATTTATTGACGGTGCAGCTGTAAAGCGTGTAGGGGATCTAACCTTTCCAATATGCAAAGCGTTCCTGCATGATGTTATTGCGGTACCCGAAGGTAAGGTGTGTCAGACTATTTTAGACCTGTACAATAAAGATGCTATTGTGGTGGAGCCTGCTGGCGCTTTGAGTATTTCTGCATTGGATTTTTATGCTGAAAAGATAAAAGGCAAAAATGTAGTTTGCGTGGTTAGTGGTAGTAATAATGATATTACGCGCACACCAGAAATTAAAGAACGTGCCTTGTTGTACGCCAATTTAAAGCATTATTTTATTATTAAGTTCCCGCAACGTGCAGGGGCTTTAAGAGAGTTTGTGGTAGATATCTTAGGCCCTAACGATGATATTACATATTTTCAGTATGCCAAAAAGACCAATCGTGAAAACGGTGCTGCTGTGGTTGGTATCCAATTGAAGGCTTCTAAGGATCTTGAACCTTTAATTACAAAAATGAAAGCGCATAATTTTTATGGTGATTATTTAAATGATAAACCGGATCTGTTTCAGTTTTTGGTGTGATAAATTAGCCAGTTTATAATGAATTCAAAAGCGCTTGTTAATACGGTTAAACAAGCGCTTTTTTTATATTCAGTTATTATTAGAAGTCTCGATATGCACCTTCGAGATATTGATTGGCTTCTTCTTCAGCGAATTTAGCGTTTGCACTGTCCCAATGCAGGGTTTGGTTCGGAAAACGTCCAGCTATAACACCTAAAAGGATCGTTTCAGTTAATTTAGAAGCATAAGAAAATGGAGCACTACAAGTGCCTTTGCCTAAACAAGCATCTATGAACTGGTGATAGTGCTTAGGACCTTCAGAATCATAATTACGAATTGGTTCTCCCAAATTGTTAGCTTCTGAGATTGCCGCAATCTCAGAAGAGATGTCCACATACTTCCCATCAACAATTTTCTGGGGAAGTTGCATAAAATGAGGTAAAAGCAATCGGCCTTTTTCACCAACAAACATAGCACCTTGCTCAGGTAAACTACCTTCACTGGCTGTTTTGGCTTCAAGAGATACTTTATCTTCTAAAGAAGCTTCTTCGCTATTTGATGTATTCGCTGTTTTTGTTGCTTCATCCATGCCCGGTAACTTTAGATCTTCATGATCTCTGGGGGCACCGGGGCCATCGTGCCAAATCCATTTTAAGGTTTCTGCAGTATAATTGGTTTGAGGAAATTCGTAGGTTACAATATTGTTTTCAGGATATCCAAAACCTGTAGTCTCTCTACATTCATTCTTAATGGTCATAGGGACGTCTAATTCAAGAGCATTGTATGGTGTGTCAAAAATGTGTACGCCCATATCGCCAAGGGTGCCACAGCCATAATCCATTATCTTACGCCAATTGCCCGGATGGTACATGCCATTTTTATAGGGTCTTTCAGAAGAAGTTCCTAACCAAAGGTTCCAATCTAAAGTTTCTGGTACGGGATCGTTACCTTCTGGAGCTGGGCCATCATATCCCCAGTTTTTTGGAGACCATGCGTGTACGGTATGTACTTTGCCTATAATCCCAGATTGAATTAAAAGCGTAGCTAACTTATAATCGTAAAAAGAGTGTACCTGAATGCCCATTTGCGTAATAAGATTCTTTTCTTTGGCCAGCTTTTTCATAGCTCTGGCTTCCGAAACATAATGTGTTAATGGCTTTTGACAATACACCGGTTTGTCCATATTCATAGCTGACATCGAGGCAGGCGCATGCGTGTGATCGGGTGTAGAAACAATAACCGCATCAATATCGTCTGCCATTTCTTTCAGCATAACACGGTAATCTGAAAAAACTTTTGCGTTTGGGTGTTGCTGTTTGGCTTCTGATAATTTATTGGAATCCACATCACATAAGGCAACTATATCTGCTAACGGGTGTGATGCAATGGCATCAAGATCGGCCTTTCCCATACCGCCGACACCAATATGGGCTGTTCTAATGCGTGTTTTAACAACAGGTTTTTCTTTGCACATAATAAGGGATGGCGCTAAAACCAATCCTGTAACTCCTAAACTGCTTCTCTTTAAAAAATCTCTTTTGTTCATAAACCTTGTTTTAGCTATAGTTTCTTTATTTTAATGTTTCGTAACCATAAGGGGCTGTCGTGGTCTTGAATTGCAATATACCCAGATTTAAAAGTGCCGTATTTTGGATAATCTTTCCATTTGCCTGTTTTTTTTCTGGTTTCCCAATCTTCTGACCAAGGGACAAATTCAAGCAGTTTTTTCCCGTTTAGCCAATGTTCTACTTTTTCTGCTGTAAAAATGATGCGCGACGTATTCCATTCCATAGCTGGTTTTGCTATTTTCTGGCTTAAATCTGGTACATACATGGCATAGTCGGCTCCTGTTTTTTGCCACTCTTCTAAGATAGCATTATTAATTTCCTCCCATTTAAAGTCATCCAGCATTTGATATTCTGGGGATACCTCGTATGGCGGCCAATCACCTTCTTTTACATGGTACATCAAGCCGCTATTGCCCCCTTCAGGGATCTTCCATTCCCAATATAATTCAAAATCATCGAATTCTTCTGCGGCATATACAATATCCTTGCCGCCTTTTCTGTTGGCTTCTGTGCGTTTTTCGGTGTCAAAAGTTAGTTCTCCGTTTTTTATAACCCAACCTGCAGGTAAAGTATCTCCGTTGTAGGCACGCCATCCTTTGGTACTGGAACCATCAAAAAGGTAAATCCAGTCGCTTTCATTAGGCTGAGATCTATCTGTTGTTTCCTGAGTTAAAACTGGCGATTTTTTGTCTTCTTTATCCTTACAAGAAACTAAAAAAACGGACGTAAAAGATAATGCTAAAATTATATGCTTCATGTTTTGAAATTTATTAAAAGTTTAAATATAAGCAATTGGATGATTTTTAAAGTGGGTTCGCTAGGTTTTGTTGTCTGTCGAGAAATAATTATGTTAGATTAATCGGAAGGATTCCTTGATGCTTTGCGTTAGGGGTTCTCCGTGAAATCGAAGATTCATGAATGTAAAAGGTTAAGAATATGTATATATGAAACCAACATTAACAAAATTTAAGCATTTTTTCGCAAAAAGGAATGTTTAAAATTTTTAATGTGAGAGCGTAGCGATTGCATACGTTCTCAATTTTATAATTAATATAAAATCAAATGAATTATCAAAATTTATTCGTGTGAATACAACGGGAACCTAAATAGTTCTGAAAGCTTTCGGGATCGTTTCAAGAAATTCTTTATTTGGAACGGTATTGCTTTGTAAATAGATCCATTATAATTTTCTAGTAATTGTCTAACGCTTGTAGTACTTCTTGTTCAAAAATAATTAAAGAGCTAATCATAAAGGTAAATCAAGGTTTGCAAAGTGTTCAAAACCATGCAGGAAGCGTATTATGATGAAAAATGTATCAAAATTAACCGTTAAAATTTTAACGTTTGAACTTTTTTTTGTTATTTGAGCCCCCGTAATAAAAATGGATTAAAAATACAGAGAGGTGGCCGAGTGGTCGAAGGCGCACGCCTGGAAAGTGTGTATACGTCAAAAGCGTATCGAGGGTTCGAATCCCTTCCTCTCTGCTGTTATTTTATTTTTAGTTGCATTTTTTTTATATCTTTAACACTTTAAAACTAATAAAATTAAGATCTAGAACATGAAAAGATTATTTTCTATCCTTGCCATTACTGGGGTTATGGCATTCGGAACTGTTAATGCAAATGCAAGCACAACTACTGCAGCAACTACATCTGCGGTTGTAAGTACAACACAAGATGACGCGGCTGAGCCTGCTGAGGAGCTTGGATTTCACCAAGTATTAAAAAAGTATTTTTTAGAAGGAGGACCTGGATTTATGGGGATTGTATTATTATGTTTAATTCTTGGGTTGGCAATAGCTATAGAGAGAATTATCTTTTTAAACCTTTCAACTACAAATACAAAAAAATTAACGAAAGACGTTGAAGATGCATTGTCTTCAGGAGGCGTGGAATCGGCTAAAGAAGTATGTAGAAATACAAAAGGGCCTATCGCTTCTATTTATTACCAAGGCTTAGATAGAACCGATGAAGGTCTAGATGCTGTTGAAAAAGCGGTTGTAGCGTACGGTGGTGTACAAATGGGGCAATTAGAGAAAAATGTATCTTGGATCTCTTTATTTATCGCATTAGCACCAATGCTTGGCTTTATGGGGACAGTAATAGGTATGATTGAAGCGTTTAATAAAATTGAAGCAGCAGGGGACATACAGCCATCACTTGTGGCAGGTGGTATTAAAGTAGCGCTTTTAACAACTGTATTTGGTTTGATTGTTGCGATTATACTTCAAATTTTTTACAATTACATTATTGCTAAAATTGATAGTATCGTTAATAATATGGAGGACGCTTCCATTACGTTAATGGATTTATTGATCAGACAAAAGAAGTAATAATTAAAAACTATAAAAATTATTATGAATTTACATAAAATAATGAAGATCATAGCTTATGCTTTTGGTATTATTGGTTCTATTTTTGCACTGATGATAATGTCGGGATCGGAAGCAATGATCGATAACATATTATTTGTAACATATATTACGCTTGGTTTGGTTTTATTACTAGTGTTGATATATGTTCTTAAAGGTTTATCTACAGGAAACATTAAAAAGACATTGATTACAGTAAGTATATTTTTGATTATTGTGTTTATATCATATGCTATGTCTTCTGGAACAGATTTAGATTTAAAACCTTTTACGGATAAGGGGCAAGATATTACAGAAATGACTTCTAAGAAGGTAGGGGCCGGATTATATACATTCTATGTGCTTGCGTTTTTGGCAATTGCCTCCATGGTGTTTTCAGGCGTTAAAAAAATATTTAAATAATTATGGCAAAACGAGCAGCACCAGAAGTTAATGCAGGCTCTATGGCCGACATTGCCTTCTTATTGTTAATATTTTTTCTTGTAACAACAACTATTGAGACGGACTCGGGAATTAACCGTAAGTTGCCTCCAATAGAGGACAATACAGAGCCTCCTATTATTAAGCAAAGAAACATCTTTACGGTATTGATTAATGGTAAGAATCAGTTGATGGTTGAAGAAGAGTTAACAGAACTTAAGGACTTAAGGCAAGCAGCTATTGATTTTTTAGATAATAATGCTGATGGGTCTTGTAGTTATTGTAATGGTAAAAAAGAAGAGAATTCATCTGTTAATCCTGATAAGGCAATTATATCTCTAAAAAACGAAAGAGAAACATCTTATGAAATGTATATATCGGTTCAAAACGAATTGGTAGCTGCTTACAATGAACTTCGAAATCGACTAGCAAAAAGCAGATACGGTAAGTCCTTTATTGAGATGCAAGCAGATTATAAGGATGTTAACTGGCCAGGAAATAAAGAAAAGTTGAAGGGGCAAATAGATCAGATAAAGCTGGACTATCCTATGAAGCTTTCTGAGGTACAATAATAAAATTTAACACATACACTTTAATATGTCTAAATTTAAAAAGAAAAAAAGCGGCGAAGTTCCTGCAGTAAGTACGGCATCGTTACCCGATATTGTATTTATGTTATTGTTCTTCTTCATGGTAGCTACTGTAATGAGGCAAAATACCTTGATGATTGAGAATAACCTGCCTTTTGCCGATCAAGTTGAAAAGCTTGATAAAAAAGACTTGGTTATGTATATTTATGCAGGGAAGCCAAGTGATAATTACAAGCAATATGGAACTGAGGCTAGAATTCAGCTAAATGATAAATTTGCTAATGTAAGTGATATAGCTGCCTTTATAGCGGCAGAAAGAGATTCTAAGCGTGAAGAATTGGTGCCATTTTTAACTACTGCTTTAAAAGTTGATAGTAAATCGAACATGGGTTTGATAATGGATATCAAGCAAGAGTTACGCAAAGTAAATGCTCTTAAAATTAATTATACGACCAAAAAGGGTAGTGTACTTAATAAATAAGTAAAATTCTTAATTTTATATTATAAAGGCGTTTTGATTTATCAAAACGCCTTTTAATTTTTGTTAGTGCCAACAATATAATAGAAACTTTGATGTTACTATCTTTATAACGTTGATTGTATATTAAGGGTTAGTATTTTAAAGTAGTTTGACTGTGAAGAAACTCATATATTTTTTATTTTTCTCTATTGTAAGCTTTCAAGTGATATATCCACAAGAGCTTGATATAAAAGTAGTAGACTCTCTTTATAAAGAAGATCAGTTCTACGCAGGGGTAACCTATAATTTACTTGGTAAAAAGCCTTCAGAGCTTTCCCAAAGTGGTTTTTCGATAGGGTTTCACTTCGGGTTTATTAAGGACATGCCAATAAATAAAGATAGAGATATAGCTATTGGTATAGGAGTTGGGTACTCAGCTAATTCATTTAATCAAAATTTAAAAATAACCAAAGATGATTTAGGCGCTATTTCGTATCGTATTTTGGGAGCAGAGGACAACTATTCTAAAAACCAGTTTTCCAGTCATTTGTTAGAAATTCCTATTGAGTTTAGGTGGCGAACATCAACACCTGTTGAGTATAAGTTTTGGCGTGTCTATACAGGTTTTAAATTTGGGTATTTACTAGCGAATACTGTGAAGTTTAATGGTGATCCCGAGCACTTAAAATATAAGGGGCTTAATGATTTTAATAGGTTTCAATATGGTTTAACCTTGTCTATGGGCTATAATACTTGGAATTTATATGCTTACTATGCTTTAAATCCTATTTTCTCTAAAGATGCAATGCTGGATGGTGAAGTTATAGATATGCATGCCATTAAGGTTGGCTTGATGTTTTATATCTTATAACCAATAATTCGATTCGATTAAATTGCTGTAACACCCCCAAATACAATGATTGATTTGCTAATACTCTAAATAGGAATAGACTATTATATTATTCTTAAAGTCATTGGTTGGGTAATTTTGTAAAACTGATAGTTTTCTTTTCTTTATCTAAGAGGCTCTAATTAAAAGTTTGAGCTTTTTTGGTTAAATAATCTTGCGAGTTATACGTTTAATTAATTTTAACTCTGTAGTTTACAAAGGGGAATAGTTATAAATGTTACAATAATAAGTTTGAGCTTTGTTGAACGTAAATTTCTTGTTTTAATTTTTTAATTGCAAACATTTGATAATTAGTTTTCTGTGTTGTGAAGTTATTTGCAATATTGATTCGGTTTACATATAAGTAGGTGTTTGTTTTAAATTTTAACATCTTATTCCTTCGTTTTTTGAAATAAAATATTACATTGGTTTATTTATTGATCAATCAGTCAGAATATAATATTAATATCAACGTGGATTTATGGGCAACTGTGATCAGTCAACAGAAAAATTGCTTCACTTATTAAGGGTAAAATTTACAAGAAAATATATTAAGGACTCCATTTTATCGCATCCAGACCATCCTAGTTTGTTGGCAATCTCCGATACTTTGGAAAAATATCGAATAGAAACATTAGCCGTTAAGATTGACGCGAATAAACGTAAAGATATGCCCTTGCCCTGTATTGTGCAGGTGGAATCTAACAGGCAGCCATTGTTTTATGTTCTAAAGGAAACACCTAAGGGTCATGTGGTTTATTACGATGACAAAAACAAGCTGGTGCAAAGTACTAAAGAAACTTTTTTAAAGCAATGGATAGGAGTTTGTCTGTTGGTAGAAACTACAGAGAACTCGAAGGAGAAGGATATCGAGAAAAAACTAATTGCTAAACGGATTCAATATGCCTTAAATGAAGTGGAATCTGATTTGGGTTTCCAACTAAATGCTGAAGACGCCACAATTGTACTTAATGATGGTTATGCTGCTTGTCATTGTGTAACCAATATTAACTACCTTAATGCGGCTGAGTATGATGCCTGTTATGGTACATAGAGGCAATATTTTTTCGGGCTTGATTTGTGTTGCTATGTTTGTTTGTAGTGTATCCTTTGGACAGATAAGCAAGGCTATAATAAACTACAAAGTGAAGTTATACCCTAAAGATAGTGTCAATAATTCAAGGAATTATAATTTAGTTCTAAGTGAAGTTGATAAACTGGAATTTAAATTAATTTATAGTAAAGATAGTATTAATGAACAAGCCCGCTTTGTTGAAGTTATCGAAGGAGTAAATTTTAATTTTACCGATGGGTTTTTTAAAAAAAGAGCAAAGATTTTTGCAGGTTTAAATACATCTTATTACTATGACTTAGTCAATGAAAAAATCTTAAAGAAGAAGGCATTTTTAGGGAATGAATATATAATTATTGGGGATTTTCATCAATATGCTTGGAAAATAACGGAAGAATCCAAAAGGATTGACAACTACCTGTGTCAAAAGGCTATTTCAGAAAAAAAATATAAAACCAGGATGGGGGCTATAGATACTCTATATCTAACAGCTTGGTTTGCAACTGACTTGCCCATTCCATTAGGGCCTAAAGACTATCAAGGTTTACCTGGGCTAATACTAGAATTACATGAATGTGCAGATTCTACCCATGAAGTTAATACAAGCTATACAAAAGGAAGAACCTACTATGTTTCAGGTATAGAATTGAATGTTAAGCAACCAATAGACATAGTACCTTTTGATGGCGAGAATGTAGTAACGGAAAAAGAGTACGAAAAAATTGTTGAAAATTAAAAAGCCCAAAGCGGTCACTTAGGGCATGAACAATATCCTTTCGTGAAGGGCAGACACAAACCTTGAGTGTCTTTAACTGTTCAAGGCAAATATAATTATTAAAACTTTTTTAAAATGAAAAAATTAAGTTTAAAGAATTTGAACCTTGGAGCACATGATATGCTTCAACGTAACCAATTAAAAACTGTGTTTGGTGGAGATGGTGGTACTTTATAATGCCGCTGTAAAAATAAGAATACTGGAGCTGCATGGTTTGATAGCGTCAGTAGCTGTGATGACTGTACAAGTAGTTGGTGTAACAATAAAGTTCCTTCTGGTTTAACTTGGACCAGTTTGATATGTACAGGGCCTTTAGTAGGTGGTGGTTACGGTTATTAACAAAAACACAGGTTAAAGGTAATTACCTTTAACCTGTTATATCTATACATTTAATATTTCAATGAGAAAGATAATATTTAACCTCGTAATAGTTATTGTGGTCTTTAGCTGTAATAATAAAAGCAATAGCAGTCATCAAAAGATTAAAGACACAAATAATGTAAAAAAAGAAAAAGTCTTAATTATTGGTAAAACAGATGATTTAGGAGCTTTTAAATATATTAGTGTACTAAATGCGTCTTCGGCTTCACTTAATCATGGAAATTGCATTACTGACCGAAAAGTGATTGGTGACTCTATAGTCATGGAGATCGATTCTATTTTAGAACCACAACTCTTACACTTGTCTTCATGGTCCAAAGATTTCAAGGATAGTACTACATTTATGGCGAAACCAAATGATACGATAATTTTTGAAATTAAAAATAAGCGATTTAGCATTAAAGGAGAAAATGCTGCTGAACATAACTTTTATTCAAGTTTAAAAGATTCTACCCCAAGATATATGCACAATCCTTATAAAGGTAATATTTTGGAATATAAATCTAGGGTAGACTCCATTTACAGAAAAAAAGTAGACTTTTTTAATAAATACGTAAGGCGGCATAATATCACATCAAAGTCATTTGTTGATTTTGTAGAATCTGGTTTGAAATATTCGCACTTATATGAATTAATAATCCCTAGGACAAAAAAAAATGGAGACTCTGTTTACTTGGCTGGCCCAGAGGAATTATTTACAATTATTCAAAAAGAATATAGTAGTAAAGAGCAGTTGTTTAATCTTAAAGACTATATAGGAGATATTTCAATAGATGATTTTAAAGATGAGAGCCATTTAAGTATAGGCTCTTTCAAATCTGCTTTATCAGTACTCGTAAGAAATTACTTTGATGCTTCAGACCATCCAAGTTATTCCAAAGAAAAATTTTTAGCAGAAAAAGCTGTTATAGAACATAATTTTAGTAAAAAAATCAAGGAGTACGCAATGGCTTCTCTCATTACTGTTTATCATTGGAGGGGCTTTGGGCATAGCAAACAAAGCGTTTCTTTTTTTAAAAATGAAATTAACGATTATGGTAAGCAATATCCCAATTCTATGTATACGAAAGAAATGGAAGATATTTTAGAAGATCTAAATTCTTTCGACTTAAAGTTCCCAGGATCGGCATTAAATACCAAGTTACTCAGTAAATATGGAGACACTTTAACATTAGGCGAAATTTTTAACCGTTCAAATAAAAGGATAAGAGTTATAGATTTTTGGGCAAGTTGGTGCCCTCCTTGTATAAGTGAAATACAAAAAGCACAAAACTTTAGAGATAAACTATCAGTTGAAAATAATGTAGAATGGATTTACCTATCAATAGATGAAGATGAAAAAAAATGGTTAAAAAAATCAGAAGAACTTGAAAGCTATCTTAATGTCCGAAATCAATATTTAGTTATTAATGTTACAAATTCACCACTAGTAAGATATCTAAAAGTCCATTCGATTCCAAGATATATAATTCTAAATAAACAAAACGAGATTGTTTTAAATAATTCACCACATCCTTCAGATAGTATTGCTTTTAAAAGAATTATTAATAGTATTGAATAAAAGTATTGGTATCAAGAACTTATTTTACTAAATGCCCAAAGCTGTCACTTTGGGCACGAACAATATCCTTTCGCGAAGGGCAGACACAAACCTTGAGTGTCCTTAACTGTTCAGGGGATTTAAAGAAAACTATTTTTGAGGGGGCTTCTTTTTTTATCCCTCAAAATGCTAAGTCATGCTTAGATATGTCATATAGTAATTGGAAAAACTGTATCTCTGTTTTTTCCTGGTGTCATAAAAAGGAAAAACATCTTTTTTCCTGCTTTAAACCTCGAAATAAAGGTAGATAGTAAAGGAAGAGTTATTGATTAGTTTTACATTCTATAACCAATAATTCACTAAAATGAGTTGCGGAAGTGCACCAATAAAACAGCCTAGTAATATTTCGGTGTAATTATGAGCCTTAACATGAAGCCTAGAAGTGGCTACAGCGCCAGTTACAATAGCCATAAAAGCTAAGGTGCCATTTATGTTAATGCTAAAGTGAATGCTTAAGGCTATAAAAAACATAAACAGCCCCGATACCGCAATCATGTGGATACTCGCTTTAAATTTAAAGATTGCCAAAATGAGACATGAGAGGGTAGAAATTAAGATACCAACAAAAAAATAGTAAAGCTCAATAACTTGCTTAGGGGTTAAGATGCGTTGCAGTATTATTAACAGAATAATACAATTAATAAGCAAGGGGATAATACGCTCATTTGTAGACTTAAGATATATTGAATTAACCCTCCCTAGGGTTTTTAGAAGGAAATAAATGACGATAGGTAAAATTACCGTAAGAATGATAAGGGCAACTAGTTTTGCTTGAATTGCCTGTATGGGAATATGGCGGGGCGACTTCGCAAAGTAAAACACAACGCCAAACAAGGGCATCAAGATAGGGTGGAAGATAAACGATATACTTTTTAAGATACGATCCATTTATATCTTTTTACGCAATCGTGCCACAGGAATGTCTAATTGTTCGCGATACTTAGCAACTGTCCTCCTGGCAATGGGGTAGCCTTTTTCTTTTAATATACTCGCTAATGTCTCATCGGTTAAGGGTTTTCTTTTGTTTTCCTCTTCAATAACCGTTTCCAGAATCTTTTTTATTTCTCTTGTAGAGACATCTTCTCCCTGGTCATTTTTCATAGATTCGGAAAAGAATTCTTTTATAAGCTTGGTGCCATAAGGCGTGTCTACATACTTACTGTTGGCAACCCGCGACACGGTTGAAACATCCATAGCTATCTCGTCGGCAATGTCCTTGAGGATCATAGGTTTTAGCATGCGCTCATCACCAGTTAAAAAGTAATCGCGTTGGTAGTGCATGATGGCACTCATGGTTATAAATAAGGTTTGTTGTCGCTGTTTTATAGCTTCAATAAACCATTTGGCAGCATCTAATTTTTGTTTAATGAATATAATGGCGTCTTTTTGAGACTTCGATTTCTCTTTTGTGTCCTTATAGCCCTTGAGCATGTCATTATAAGATCTGGAAACATGTAACTCGGGAGCATTGCGACCGTTTAATGTTAATTCCAGTTCACCATCTACAATTTTAATGGCAAAATCAGGAACGATATGTTCTACTATTCGGTTGTTTCCTGAGTAGGAGCCACCTGGTTTTGGGTTTAGATGTTCAATTTCAGATATGGCGTCTTTTAATTGAATTTCAGTAATGTCGAATTTTTGAAGCAACTTTTTGTAGTGCTTTTTAGTAAACTGTTCAAAGGCCGTGTCAATAATTTTAATGGCTAATTCATTATCGGCTGTCTTTTCTTTTCTATGTAATTGAATACTTAAGCATTCTTGTAAATTTCTAGCGCCAACACCAGCAGGATCTAATTGGTGTACAATCTTTAGCACTTTTTTAATTGTTTCTTCTGTAGTATAGACATTTTGGGTAAAAGCCAAATCGTCCATTATATCGGTAAGCGCACGACGAATATAGCCGCTTTCGTCAACACTTCCCACTAGAAACTCTGCAATGTCGCGCTCTTCATCAGTGAGTCTATAAGTGTTTAACTGGTTTATTAGGTGTTGCGTGAATGATGTGCCAGCAGCATAGGGCATGGTCTTTTCCTCATCATCACTACTGTAATTATTTGCTTGTGTTCGGTAGTCCGGAATCTCATCATCACTTAAATACTCATCAACATTAATATCTTCGGCATTAATAGATTCATTGTCATTAAAATCATCTGTAGAATTATCTAGATCTGAGTCAAATTCATTGTCTAGGGACTCTTTACCTCCTTCGAGTGCTGGATTTTCTTCTAATTCTTGCTTTAAGCGTTGTTCGAAAGCAAGTGTTGGCAACTGTATCAATTTCATCAATTGAATTTGTTGCGGAGACAATTTCTGGGATAATTTAAATTGTAACTGTTGCTTAAGCATGCTTTAATTTGGTTTGAGATAAAAGTATAAAATTTCTTTTATCTCTTTATTGCAATATGATTATTCTTTTTCATCTCAAAACTCAGCGTTTTGTGGTGTTCTTGGAAATGGAATAACATCTCTAATGTTACTCATTCCCGTTACAAACATAACTAGGCGCTCGAAGCCAAGTCCAAAACCTGAGTGTACGGCAGATCCGTATTTACGTAAATCTAAATACCACCAAAGTTCTTCTTCCGGAATATTTAAGGCAGCCATTTTTTCTCTTAAAACGTCTAAGCGCTCTTCCCGTTGTGAACCACCAACCATTTCGCCTATACCTGGGAATAAAATATCCATGGCACGAACGGTCTTTCCATCATCGTTTAAACGCATATAAAAAGCTTTAATATTGGCCGGGTAATCAAATAATATAACCGGACATTTAAAGTGTTTTTCTACTAGATAACGCTCGTGTTCACTTTGTAAGTCGGTTCCCCATTCGTTAATGGGGTATTTGAACTTCTTTTTCTTGTTTGGCTTTGAGTTTCTTAATATGTCTATGGCCTCGGTATAACTAACCCGTTTAAAATGGTTATCAGTTACAAAGTTAAGTTTTTCAATAAGTGTCATCTCATTGCGTTCGGCCTGCGGCTTTAACTTATCTTCATCTTGTAATCGTTTATCCAAAAAGTTTAGGTCTTCCCTGTTATGTTCTAAAACGTATTTTAGTACAAACTTCATAAAATCTTCTGCCAAATCCATATTTCCGGCAAGATCCATAAAGGCTACTTCAGGTTCAATCATCCAAAACTCTGCCAAATGACGTGATGTGTTTGAGTTTTCTGCTCTAAAGGTTGGCCCAAACGTATAAACCTTTCCTAAAGACATGGCATAGGTTTCGGCTTCTAATTGACCGGAAACGGTTAGGTTGGTTTCCTTACCAAAAAAATCCTGGGAGTAATCTATGTCTCCGTCTTCTTTTAGTGGTGGGTTTTTAGGATCAAGGGCACTTACACGAAACATTTCGCCCGCACCTTCGGCGTCGCTACCAGTAATGATAGGGGTGTGCATATAGTAAAACCCATGATCGTTAAAATATTTGTGTATGGCAAACGATAAGGTGGATCGCAAACGCATTACGGCACTAAATGTGTTTGTTCTTGTGCGTAAGTGTGCGTTTTCCCTTAAAAACTCAAAGGAGTGTTTTTTAGGTTGAATAGGATAGGTTTCAGGATCTGAATCGCCTAAAACCTCTAAGGATTCAACTTGTATTTCTACAGATTGCCCTTTACCTTGGCTTTCAACCAATGCACCTGTAACGTGTATCGCTGCACCAGTTGTAATGCGTTTTAAAAGTGTATCGTCAAATTTTTCAAAATCAATTACACATTGGATATTATTAATTGTAGAGCCATCGTTTAAAGCTATAAAACGATTTGCTCTAAATGTTCTTACCCAACCTTTAATATCTACTTCGGTTAAAACATTTTCTTGTGATAAAAGTTCCGAAACAGTTCTTGTCTTCATACATTAAATATTTATAACAAAGATAATTTTTTATTACTATGAATTTGTGTTTTCGTCGTCATCACCCTCTGGAATAATATTTATAGAAGGCTCTTTTAAAACTTGCTTATTGGCAATACTACGTTCTAAAGATAATAGTAGTGATGGTAACACCAATAAATTGGAAAGCATGGCAAACAATAAGGTAATGGATACTAAAGCACCTAAAGCCACTGTTCCTCCAAAATTGGAAATGGTAAATACCGAAAACCCAAAGAACAGTACGATTGATGTATAGAACATACTTACCCCTGTTTCACGTAATGCACCGTAAACGGATGTTTTTATTTTCCAGTGATTCGCTTGCAGTTCTTGTCTGTATTTTGCTAAAAAATGGATGGTGTCATCTACAGAAATACCAAATGCAATACTAAAAACCAATATGGTTGAAGGTTTTATGGGAACCCCTAAATAACCCATGAGACCAGCCGTTACCAAAAGCGGCAATAGGTTAGGTATAAGGGATACAATAATCATTCTTCCAGATCTAAACATGTATGCCATAAAAAGAGAGATTAGAAAGATGGCAAGTGATAAAGAAATGGCTAAGTTCTTGACTAAGTAATTGGTGCCTTTTTGAAATACCAAAGCTTTACCCGTCATGGTTACATTGTATCGCTCTTTTGGGAAAACCTTATTAATTTTATTTTGTAAATTCTCTTCGATACGTTCCATTTTATCCGTGCCGATATCTTTCATAAATGTGGTGATTCGAGCATATTGTCCGGTGCTGTCCACGAAATTATTCAACAATCCCACATTAGAGGTTGAGTTTTTAGCATACGATAGAATAAAGCTATTCTCTTGAGAGGTTGGTAGCTGATAGTATTTAGGATTGCCATTATAGTAGGCTTGTTTAGAATACTTAACCAAGCTTACCACGGAAATAGGTTTCGATAATTCGGGTGTTTCAATGATAACATCTTCCAAAGCATCCATACTTTTTAAGGTCGATAATTTCATAACGCCTTTTTTGCGTTTGGTATCGATCATAATTTCCAAAGGCATGATGCCATTAAACTCTTCTTCAAAAAAGCGAATATCTTTAAAGAACTCTGTTTTTTTTGGCATATCTTCTATAAGACTACCAGAAATTTTTATCTGGTAAATGCCTATCATACTTACTATAAGCAGTACAACCGAAGAGGCATAAATGGCAATACGTTTTTTTCGCACCATGTATTCCATCCAGTTTACAAAACCACCAATCCACCGTTTGTTTAAATGCTCTAAATGGCGGTCTTTAGGGTAGGGTAAAAAGGTGTAGATTATAGGGATGATGAGTAAGCATAAAATGAAAATTGCTAAAATACTTAGCGAGGCTACTACACCAAACTCTTTTAAAAGTTTACTTTCTGTAAGTATAAAAGTTGCAAATCCCGATGCTGTTGTAACATTGGTCATTAAAGTGGCATTACCAATTTTTGTTATAACGCGCTGTAAGGACTTTACTTTGTTACCATGCAGTTTTACTTCGTGCTGGTATTTGTTAATTAAGAAGATACAGTTAGGAATACCTATAACTATAATTAAAGGGGGGATAAGAGCTGTTAGGACCGTTATTTCGTAATTTAAAAGCCCTAATATGCCCAAGGTCCACATAACCCCAATACAAACAACAATTAATGAGATAAACGTCGCTCTAAACGATCTAAAAAAGAAAAAGAAAATAAGTGAGGTAACCAGTAAAGCAGCTATCACAAATTCGCTTATTTCATCAATAATGTTCTGGGAATTTAAAGTACGAATATAAGGCATCCCCGAAACCCTTACATCCAAGTTGTTTTGTTCCTGAAAAGCTTCAATTTTTGGCACTAGGACTTTAACAATAAAATCTTTTCTAGAAGGGGTATTTACAATGTCTTTTTTTAAATAGATGGCTGTTCGAATGGTTTTCGTGTTTTTATTGAACAGAAAATTATCATAGAACGGGTATTTTTTGAATAACTCATCTTGAAGCACATTAATTTGTGCTAGCGATGCAATGGTATCTTTTATAAACGGTTCTAATTCGAACTTTTCATTAACATTGTCCTTTACAAGTTTTTGAAGGTCTTTAATGGATACTACCGATTCTACTTCATCATACTGTTTAAAATCTTCCGAGAGCCTATTCCAGGCGTTTAATTTTTCGACCGTAAAAAGTGTGCTGTCTTTTACGCCTAAAACAATAAGATTACCTTCTTCTCCAAAGGTTTTTAAGAAGTTGTTATAGATTACGTTTACCTCATGGTCATCCGGGAGTAAATTGGCCTCGGTATATGTAAAACGCATATTGTCCCATTGGCGACTAAAAAACACGGTAAGCAATATAATGCCGACAAGGATTGTTATTTTATTGCGCAGAATTAATCTGGCAGTAACATCCCAAAAATTTTTTGTAAAAAGTTTGAACATACTTTTGATAAAAGATTGGCAAAGGTAGAAAAATCCAATGTATTACTTGCCCGAAATACTTTATAAAGTTACGTTAAAAGTAAATTTAAGAGCCACATTATCTTCTACTTGTGACAAGTGGTAGGCGCCATAACGATAGGTGAAACTTAAACCAAAACCAAACAGTAGTTTGTTGATTTCAAAACCAGATTCGGTATAGCCATGATTTAGCGTGTCAAAACTCATGTTCAAGTGCCTATCAATGTTTTTCATAGTGCCAATAGCATAACGCGTTATTAAAACAAGTTGTGGCTTATAACGTTCAGTAATTTCAAAAGGTATTAGGTACTGTTTAAATTGAATGGTAGCAAACTTATCTGAAAAGAACTCATTAAAGAACATGGTTTCAAAACTATTTAATCCGGCCACTGAAAAGCGTTGAAGTATTTGTTGTTTGTTTATGTTGTTAGGATACGCATGGTACAAGTGGGTTAAGGGTGTGTTGCCATTTGCAATGCCCGAAACCAAAATAAGCTCAGAAGCAAGGTTGTCTTTTGCTCCGGTTTGATAAATAGTCCTGAAATCTACTTTAGAAAAAGCGAAATCACTTTTAAATACATCCTTAAAATTTTTAGTGTACTGTAAAGTGAATTTTGGAAATCTTTTTTTGGTTTCTTTCAATCCTTTTTCGGAGTATTCGAAATTACTAAAGGGACTCCATTGGAATGCTATTTTTAAAGCACTTAGATCGTATGTGTTGTAGCTTAGGTCATTTATATAGAAACTGTAATTGTAGGTGGGTTCTATTTTGCTTACCGCGAATTGCGTTTCTGTCAATAATTTAGAGAATAGCCGATGTTCTAGGGAAATAGCTTTAGTGATATGTTTGTGAAACAGATCGATATTTAATAAGCGTGGTTCAAAAAACTGGAAAAAACGCTTATCCGTTAGAAATTTTGTACTACCGGTTTCCTGTAAGTCATCGGTATACGATAAGTTTATCCAAGTGTTGGTTTTAGGGGCAATCCTAAAACCGCCTCCCATACTATATTTAAGCCGTTGATCGGCAAAACCGTAAACAAGATAACCGTTTAAACGGTATTTTCTGGAAAATGTATTATTCGTAACGCCACCTAGTCCTGTTCTAAAGCCTTCATGCTGATTGAATTTCACGAGATACCTTAAATCGAAATTAAAGTATTTTGTAGGCAAAAAACCATTCCCCAATTGTTTTATGAAAAGGCTTTTTTTAATAGAATCCTGCTGCGTTCCAAAAGCCGTGTTAGAAGCTGTTTGTGTGTATGCCAATGCAGAAAACAAACAAAAAAAAAGAAGATAAATAGGTTTTAACATTCGCGCAAAAAAGCAACAGGTTAGGTTACAAAAAAAGCGACATTTAAGTCGCTTCCCAAGTTATACAGTCATAATTTCGTTTTCCTTGGTGGTGAAAATGTCGTCAACTTTCTTAACGTATTTGTCGGTCATTTGTTGTACGTCAATTTCAGCATTGTTCTTTAGATCCTCAGAAACATCTTCTAATTTTTTAATTTCGTTATTAGCGTCTTTTCTAGCGTTTCTAATTCCAATTTTTGCTTCTTCGGCTTCAGATTTAGCTTGTTTAGCCAATTCGCGGCGACGTTCTTCTGTTAAAGGCGGTACGTTAATTATAATGGATTCGCCATTGTTCATAGGGTTAAATCCAAGGTTAGCATACATAATACCACGTTCAATCTCTTGAAGCATACTTTTTTCCCAAGGCTGAACAGTTATGGTTCTACCATCTGGGGTGTTAACATTGGCAACCTGACTTAGTGGCGTTTGCGAACCGTAATAATCTACCATTACACTTCCAAGCATAGCAGGGCTGGCCTTTCCAGCTCTTATGTTTACTAATTGCTTTTCTAAGTGTTTAATAGCCTTGTCCATTGCTTCTTTTGTCGTATCTAAGATAAACTGTATGTCGTCGTTCATGGGTATTAACTTTAGTGTTAAGTAGTTAATTAATATTCATCTTACAAATTTATTATAAAAAATAAAGCACATAGAAATTATTTTTTACAATTATTTAGCCTTTATTTCAAAAATCAAGCCAAGTTATATATTTACTTTTGTTCCAATGTTTTCTCCCGATACAACTTTTAGTAAATTGCCTTTTTTGTTCATATCGAAAACTATAATTGGTAATTCGTTTTCCTGACTTAAAGTAAAAGCAGTTGTGTCCATTACCTTTAATCCTTTTCTTAGCACATCGTCAAAAGAAATGGTGTTGAACTTAGTCGCTTTAGCGTCTTTTTCGGGATCGGCATTGTAGATGCCATCTACGCGCGTTCCCTTTAAAATAACATCGGCTTCAATTTCTATAGCTCTTAAAACGGCTGCAGAATCGGTTGTGAAATAAGGGTTTCCTGTCCCGCCTCCAAAAATAACAACACGGCCTTTTTCCAAATGACGCATCGCTCTTCGGCGAATAAAAGGTTCGGCAACTTCGTTTATCTTAATGGCGGATTGCAATCGGGTAGGAATACCTGCATTTTCGAGTGCACTTTGTAAGGCTAGACCATTAATAACGGTTGCCAGCATGCCCATATGGTCGCCTTGAACGCGATCCATACCTTCACTAGCTCCAGCGACGCCCCTAAAAATATTACCACCACCAATTACGATGGCTACTTCAACACCTTTATCTGTAATTGCCTTTATGTCTGCAGCGTATTCCGATAAGCGTTCGGGGTCAATACCGTATTGGCGATCCCCCATTAAGGCCTCACCAGATAGTTTAAGAAGTATGCGTTTGTATTTCATTGAATTTATTATAAAAATGATATCCGATTGGATCGGAATAAAAGTTGTGCAAAACTACATATTTTTTTGTGGATTATCGAAGAGGTACAGACCAAAAAAAGTTTGTGCAAAATCTTACTGTTTATAATATTCAATTTTCACTTTAACCCATAAAGTTTAAATGAGTTCTATAACATCGTAGAAGTAGGGGCTTTTTTAATTAAAAGTTTATATCTGCTGTTGGTGTTAAGTAGTTTTTGTCATATCTTGCTTACAAAACATAGTGTTTTTATGTTTGGCAATACACATGGGAAATTATTGCTTTTATCGCTGTTTTTTATCGCTTATTTGGATTTGTTTTATTTATGAAAAAGTTTCAAGATATACTGTTAAATGTTCTGTTTGGGATCTTAACTGTCATTATTATATTGTTGTTAAGCATTATTATTTTTGTGTTGATATTTGATTTTTCTAGAGGTATAGAAAAGATATTAATAGCAGGTGCTTCTATTTTACTGAGTCTTTTATTGGTGTTTCTTTTTAAGAAAGAGAAGATGTATGGTGCTATAGTTTTAATGGTTTCTAGCGCAATGGCTTCCTTTTTATGTTATAACGGAGTTCTGGATATAATATCAGAAAAGCGAAATGTATGGATGAATTATACCACGCTTTGGAAAAATGAAAATCATGCTATATCCATGCCTTTTTTTGTGAGTCCAACGGGACACATTTATCTTAAGGTTAAAATAAATGGAGAGAAGAAATATTTAAGTTTTGATACGGGATCTTTGTCTACTGTTTTACATGAGAAGTACATTGCCTCAAAGTTAATGGATACTATTGTAGCGACATCTTCACAAGCTAGAAATGATAAAATGTCAGTTCATAAATTAGATATTCTTTCTTTAGGTGATTTGACCTTTAGAAAGTTAACTTATACTGCTTTAAAAAAGGATGCATGGGATTCATGTGGGATTTTCTATAATCAAGATTCTATTGCTGGCATAATAGGGAGAAACATTATAAATAATTTTGTTTGGGATTTCGATATGGTAAATCATAAGGTATATGTAAAAGACAATCCGTATTTAGATTCCATAACAAACTCCAGAATTGTTCCTTTGAGTAGGTTGGGGATGGGGTGGTGTATTGATGTAATAGTAAACAACAATAAAAAAAAGGTTATACTTGATTCTGGAAATAATATGATTCTCAATATAACAGATACCATTAAAGTAGCAAAAACTTACACGTATTCCATTACGAATGCAGGTAAGTCGAAAGGCATCTTTTCCTATTTAGATTGTAATGGGAATGCAGTTAAAATAGATTCAAATAGTATAAATAAAAGTGCAAAGCGCAGAGTATTCGCAAACCTAGGTATTGCCGATACACTTTATAAAGAGACCTTTGTAGTAGATAGATCGACATCAAATTTATTAGGAGTCCCATTGTTTTGGGAGTATGAAAGGGTCGTTCTAGATTTTATTAATAAAAAAATGTTTCTTGTTAATCCAGTAAAAAGAACTAATGTCAATCAAATTTCAGTAAGAAGTAGGAAGGAATTGTGGAAAACAAAATTAGACGCACTTTCTCAATCAGGATATTATGAGATATATTATAAAGAAGCAATTAAAATAAAAACTAAAACTAAATTTACTCTAGATACTATGGTTTTTAGTTTTAAAGGCAAAACCAAAGTGTTTGGTACTGTAATATTAAATAAAAGTGACCAAGTGGAGACCTTTGAAGTTGATAGCATAAAAGGAAGAGGATATATTCGAAATAATAAGAGTAATTATTTTAAGGAGGGTAGTCAGATTATAAGTTTACGTTTACGAGATAATATCATCCTAGAAAATCAGAATTTAATAGAGGTGTTGTAGTAAGAACATTGATGCTGCCAGGTTACATTATAAAAAAAGCCACTACATCCATAAAAGAGTAGTGGCCTTTTTAATATCTAAACGGTTATCGGATATATTATCCTACTGAAGCACGTTTGAAACCTGAGATTTCAACATCTCCATAGGTTTTAACATACTCTGCAACTGTTTTCTTTTCATCTTTAATAAACTTTTGATCCAATAAACATTGTTCTTGGTCTAAAGTTGTATTGTCTGAAATGAATCGCTCCATTTTACCTGGAAGAATTCTATCCCAAATTTGCTCTGGTTTACCTTCCGCTTTTAATTCGGCTTTAGCGTCTTCTTCAGCTTGGGCCAAAACTTCAGGCGTTAATTGTGCCATAGAGATGTATTTAGGAACGTTTTTAAGTGTTTTTCCTAAACGTGCCAACTCTTCATTATCTTTTTCAATAACAGCAATTCTAGCCTCAGTTTCAGAAGCGATGTACGCTGGATCAAAATCTTTGTAAGATAATGTTGTAGCGCCCATTGAAGCAACTTGCATAGCTACATCCTTAACTAAAGTTTCTGCGTTGTCTACTTTTGCAGACAATCCAACTAGAGCAGCAATTTTATTAATATGAACGTAAGAACCAACGTAAGGAGCTTCTACAACTTCAAAAGCGTTGATGTCTAATTTCTCTCCAATAACACCAGTTTGTTCAACTAATTTATCAGCAACGGTCATGCCATCAAAATCAGATGCCAAGAAAGCGTCTTTAGAATCGAAGTTTAATGCTATCTCACCCAATTGGTTTGCTAGTTTTAAGAAGTTTTCGTTTTTACCAACAAAGTCAGTTTCACAACCTAAAACAATAGCAATACCTTTAGTTTGGTCTGCATTAACTTTAGCAACAGCAGCCCCTTCACTAGACTCTCTATCAGCTCTCTTTTCTGCTACTTTTTGTCCTTTTTTACGTAAAACTTCAATAGCTTTATCAAAATCACCACCAGCTTCAACTAAAGCTTTTTTACAATCCATCATTCCTGCACCAGTAGCTTGTCTTAATTTGTTTACTTCTGCTGCTGTAATTTTTACCGTAGATTCCATACTATTTTAAAATTTAAAAAAGCCGTTCAAATATTTTAATAAAAAAAATAATTAAACGACTTATTTGTATTGTGTAATTGTTAATTATTCTTCCTCTTCAGCTGCAACTTTTTTAGCAGGAGCTGCTTTTTTAGCCTTTGCGCTTTCTTTTGGAGCAGCTTCAGCTTCTTTTTCAGCTTTGCGTTCAGCTAAACCATTTGCGATAGCATCAGTTACGTGAGATAAGATTTTATCTATCGATTTAGAAGCGTCATCATTTGCAGGGATTACATAGTCAACTTGACGTGGGTCGGAGTTGGTATCTACCATAGCAAAAATAGGAATGTTTAATTTTTGAGCTTCTTTAATCGCGATGTGCTCACGCTTAATGTCTACAACAAATAAGGCTCCAGGTAAACGTGTCATATCGCTAATAGAACCTAAGTTTTTCTCTAACTTAGCTCTTAAACGATCAACTTGTAAACGCTCTTTTTTAGATAACGTGTTAAAAGTACCATCCTTCTTCATTCTATCGATAGAAGCCATTTTTTTAACAGCTTTTCTAATAGTAACAAAGTTGGTTAACATACCACCTGGCCATCTTTCTGTGATGTAAGGCATGTTAATGGCACTTGCTTTTTCAGCAACGATATCTTTAGCTTGCTTTTTTGTTGCAACGAATAATATTTTACGACCAGAGTTAGCAATTTTGCTTAAAGCAGCACTTGCTTCTTCAATTTTAGCCGCAGTTTTATATAGGTTGATAATATGGATGCCATTGCGCTCCATATAAACGTAAGGAGCCATGTTTGGATCCCACTTACGTGTAAGGTGACCGAAATGTACACCTGCTTCGAGTAATTCTTTTACTTCTACTGCCATTTTTTAATAGTTTACGTTCTGTTGAATTAGCAATGGTCAAGTGGTCTTTTTTAAATCGCCTTGATCATTTAGATGCTAAACTAAATCCCGTCTTTTACGACATGGACAACAATAACTAGTTTTTTGTAATGCTGAATTTATTTCAGCATCGGTTTAATTTTCTTTTTTGAACTTGATTAAGGTAGCTGATAAGCAGAACCCGAATCCAGTTCAGGATATTAACGTTTAGAGAACTGGAATTTCTTACGCGCTTTCTTCTGACCGAATTTCTTACGCTCAACCATTCTTGGATCTCTCGTTAATAAACCTTCTGGTTTTAAGATGGATCTGTTTTCAGCATCAACTTCGCATAAAGCACGTGAAATTGCTAAGCGAACAGCTTCTGCTTGTCCAGTGATACCACCTCCATATACATTAACGGTAATATCAAAGTTGCTATCATTGTTAGTCATAACTAAAGGTTGTTTTACCTTATACTGCAAAGTAGCAGTAGTAAAATAATTAGCTACGTCTTTTTTGTTAACTGTAATGTCTCCTTTTCCTGGGGCAACATATACACGAGCAACAGCCGTCTTTCTACGACCAATTTTGTGAATTACTTCCATTATTTGAATTCGTTTAAGTTAATTGTTTTTGGTTTTTGTGCAGCATGCGCATGCTCTGAACCAACAACAACTGTTAGATTGCGGAATAAATTTGCTCCTAATTTGTTTTTAGGAAGCATTCCTTTTACTGATTTCTCTACTATTCTTGCTGGATCTTTTCCAAACAATTCAGTAGCAGTTAAACTTCTTTGACCACCTGGATAGCCTGTGTGACGAATGTATGTCTTTTCGTTCCACTTGTTTCCAGTTAAGTTGATTTTCTCTGCATTGATAATAATAACATTATCTCCACAGTCAACATGTGGGGTGAAGCTAGGCTTGTGTTTACCTCTTAATAGTTTTGCAACTTTAGAAGCTAAACGACCCAAAGTCTGACCTTCAGCATCAACCAAAACCCACTCCTTGTTTACAGTGGCTTTGTTTGCTGAAATCGTTTTGTAGCTTAATGTGTCCACACTAATAATTTTTTATTTATTAAACATTCCTCTCTCAAAAAGAGTTTGCAAATTTACGATTAAATATTTGATTACCAAATAGTGGGTTAAGTTATTTTCAATCCGTTTTATGCTCCTAAATATCAGTGGTTTCGTTAGGGATTACTTTTTGGTACTTTGGGAGATAATTTTGGGATTTGCATCAATCTTTAAATGCCAATTCTTTTTTTGTTAAAATGTTATTGGGTAAAAAGGCTATTGTTATGACTAAAAGGGTTTAATATATGGTTTTTGCATAAAAAGTAAATTGAATGATTGGTCAATTTATATTTTGTTGTTAATTTAGCCGAAGAACATATAAATGTCAAATAATGTTACGAATAGCTTCTTGTTTAGTGTTTTTATTTCTTATGGCCTGTGGTAACACGAATAAGTATAATGAAACGGAATATGATTGGGTAAGTTACCAACATGACAATCAGAACAGTGGTATTAGTCCTGTAGCACTGCACTTTCCCTTAACTCTAAATTGGCAGATTGAAAATGAAGCACCACAAGCGGCTTGGCCTGCGCCGGCTAAACAAGATTACTATAATAAGGTGAGAAAACTTGAGGCTCTGGTTACCTACGATAGGGCATACCATACAACGGCAGCTAATGGACTGATTTATTTTTCCAGTTCTGCTACACATCAGGTATATTGTCATGATATAAGTACAGGTGAGAGAAAATGGTCCTTTTTTACAAATGGTCCTAATCGAACAGCCCCTACCATTAATAAAGGTCGATTGTTTTTTAGTTCGGATGATGGTTTTGTTTATTGTTTGGATGCCTATTCGGGGGAGTTGATCTGGAAATATAAGCCGGGAAAAAGCCATTTAAAGATTATCGGAAATGGGAAAGTGGTAGCCGCATCGCCATGTAGAACAGGTGTTTTGGTAAGGGGTGATACTTTATACGCAACCGAGGGGCTTTTACCAGAACAAGATGTTTATGTATCTGCGCTTAACGCTTCTAATGGTAGTGTTATTTGGGAACGCAAACAAGAAGGGCTTGCACCGCAAGGGTATCCAGTAGTGTCTAATGACGAGATTTTCATTCCTAATAGTAGAACCCAACCGTATGTGTTACGTCGAGATAATGGAGAATTGGTAAAAAAGCTAAAAGGTAAAGGCGGGGATTATCTTTCGTTGGCTAAAGATAAAATTGTGCACGGCGTAAATCATAATAGTGAGATTAAATCAGATGATTTTTTAAGTGCCGCATTCAAAGGGCATAAGGTTATTATAGATAAGGAACGATATTTTGTGGCAGCCGATTTTCAATTAACCTCTATTGCTGGCAGTACTTATAATGAAATAACAAAAAAGAGAAAGGAATTGTCTCTAAGAATAAATGCGTTAACAGCCTCGATAAGGGAAAAGAAATTAGTTAAAAAAGACGTGTCGACCGAATTGACTGATTTAACATATGCAAAATCGCAACTCGATTCCTTAACCAATAAAGAATTTAACTGGCAAACACCTATTAATAAACCAATCTCGATGGTGAAATCCAATAATGCAATTATAATCGGTGAAGTTGGTAAAGTGTCGGCTTACAATGTTAACGATGGTACCTTGGTCTGGACGCAACAAATTGATGGACACCCTTATGGTATGTCCATTGCCAGCGAAAGTTTGTTTGTAAGTACCGATAAAGGAACCATTTATTGTTTTTCTTCTAATAAAGCGTCAAAAAAGAAGAAGGTAAAACAAGAAATTAATACGTCGTTTTATACCGAAAGTTCTAAAAGGGAAATGTTTGAAAAAGCAGCCGAAGCCATTTTAGAGCGAACGAACCGTAGGGCTGGTTTTTGTTTGATAACAAATTTTAACGAAGGAAGATTGGCTTATGAACTCGCTTTAGCATCCGATTTTCAAATTATTGGCGTAGAGTCCGATCCAGATAAGGTGAAAAAAGCGAGAAAAAATTTAGATGCCTGTGGGATTTATGGTAAAAGAATTACACTCTTTGAAGGCAATCTGGAAGATTTAGAGTTTACGAAGTACTTTGCAAACCTCATAACAGACGACAGGTTGGTGGAAAAAGGGACGATTGCTGTAAATGAAGCTGCGCTCTTTGAAGTTTTGCAACCTAATGGAGGTAAAGTCATTCTTACCAATAATGATTTTAAAGAAGCCGAATATCACGACTTGATAAACAAGGAGCGTTTTATAGATTGTAAGTGGTCCTATGATGACGAATCACTTGTAGTAACAAGGCCAAGGCTACCGAATTCAGGAGAATGGACACATCTATACGGTAACCCGGCTAATACGGTTTCATCGGGAGATAAAAAGGTGAACGAAAAGATTATGCCACAATGGTTTGGACAACCCGGCCCAAGGGAAATGACAGACCGTCATCACAGGGCTGTTTCTCCATTATACAAAAATGGGATTTTGTTTATCCCTAAAGATAATGGCGTTATTGCCTCTGATGCTTATAATGGCACTTTGCTTTGGAATAAAGATATAGCAAATTTTAGACGAATTAAAATTTCAAGAGATGCAGGAAGCCTTGCTGTTGGTAACACCTATTTTTATGCGGTTGCGGACAACACCTGCAATGTTTTTGAACCATTAACCGGAGTGGAGAGGACACCATTTAAGGTGCCTCAGTTATTTAATGTTGATAGGGATTGGGGGTATTTGGCAGTTGTTAATGATAAATTGTTTGGTAGTGCTCGAAAAACTAAGGCTACCTATAATGAATATAGCAGGTTTGATTGGGGTGAGTATAGTAATCTGGTGTGTAGCGATTACCTTTTTAGTATGCATAGTGAGAATGGTAAATTGCATTGGACTTACAAAGATGGGATGGTATTAAATCCTACTATTACTATAGGCGAGGAGAAAATGTTTTTTGTAGAAAGTAGAAGTTCGGTTACAATGCAGGATGAAGATGGACTTATAGATTTTAATACATTTAAAAAAGGAAAACCGTTTATAGTCGCTCTTGATACTAGAACAGGAAAAAAACTTTGGGAAAAAGCTTTTGATTTCAGTTTGTTGGATCATGTGCTGTACGGAAGCTATGATAAAGGTTTGTTGGTACTTTCGGGATCGGGAAATAAAAATGGCGGTTTGTGGTATGGGACCTATGTGTTTAAAGCCGAATCCGGCGACCTGGTATGGAAGCAAGAGCAAAAACATGCCGATTGGGTTAATGGATCGCATGGGGAACAACTGCATAGAGCATTGATTATGGAAGACAAAGTATATGTAGAGCCTTTTGCTTATAATTTGTTTACAGGCGAGCAAGAGAAAGATTGGAAACTCAACAGGAAAGGACATAGCTGCGGAAATATCTCAGGATCATCTGGTCAGTTGTTTTTTAGGGGGTCTAATCCGTCGTTGGTTGATGTTAGCAGTACCGATCAAGCCAGTAGAATAAACTCTACCACAAGAACAGGATGTTGGATTAATATTATCCCGGCAGGAGGATTAGTAATGATTCCCGAAGCGAGCTCTGGTTGTTCCTGTAATTATCCTTTGCAAATGTCTGTAACGTATTTACCTCTTTAGAAAAGCAATAGATATGACACCCGTTTTACAGATAAAAAAGCAAATACTCCAACTTACTTTTATTGTTATAAGCTTATTTTCAGTACAGCAAATTGAAGCCTGTCGCTATACCGTTCGCGAAATTGGGTATTCCGATCTAGGCGAGTGCCAATTTCAGCTTTATATGTTTGTTCCAGAGGGGTTTGATGGTGAAGTTATTAAAACTTTTAAGCAGTTGGGGTATGCTACTTTTCTTGATACAAATATAGCCTTTCATGTTATTGATGTTTCGGCAAATCCAGAAGATAAGCGGGTGCGATATCTAAAAGACCATAAGTTGTTGCGTGATCGCCCAATGTTAATGCTGGTTTCACCACTTGAGAAAACGAAACTAATTACTTTGGAAGATGATTTTAGCAAAGAGGCCATTTGGGAAGTTTTTGAAAGGGTTATAAATTCTGATTTACAAAGAAAACTGTCTAAGGATCTTGTTGATTCTTATGCCGTAGTATTGTTGCTTCATGGTGATAATGATACTGAAAACAGAAGGGTTCGTAGAGAAGTAGATAAAGCTGTTGCGGATATAAAGCAAGTTATGCCAGCCATGGCCAAAAAGGTAGACCTACCTATTAAAATATATGAACTGTCATTGAAGGATCGATTAGAAGAACAGTTGTTGTTGTGGAGTACAGGGATTCCCATCGATGATCGTTCGTCTAAAGTCATCTCTGTTTTTGGTAGAGGTAGGATGATGGGGCAGCCACTAGCCGATAGTGCGATTACACGTGAACGTTTATTTAAACAACTCTCTATAGTAGGAGCCGATTGTGAATGTGGACTCGATAGAAAATGGTTGCTAGGTACTATATTGCCTTTAAGATGGTCTGCCGAGAATAAACAAAACGTTGCAAATGCATTAGGGTTTGATGTTGAAAATCCCATTGTAAAATCAGAAATGAGTCAAATTATGTCAATAGATCTACGGCTTATTGACGATATTTCGCAAACACCTTATTTGAATTCTTTGGAGCGGATTAAAGAAAACCCAGTTGCAAAAGAAGAACCGTCTACACCCAACTCTAATAAAGTTATCTGGTATAGTTTGTCTGGGCTTATCCTAGTAGTCTTAATAGCTAGCCTTAAAATAATCCGAAAAAAATAATCCAATTTCTTTAGGGATCACGTTACAGTAGAATTGGTGTGATAAAGTTGAAAATCTTTAAGAGCCCCTAATGTATCTTCGATTGAAATTCAGAAAGAATTTAGTACTTCGACAAAGCCCGTATCGAGTTTAGCGAAGTCGAAGTGCACCAAATCACAGATTTGGCACTCTAACTGACATAAATTCCTTATCCATTATTCATGTTATATTACTATTTCCACGATTTATTTTTAGTAATAATGATGTGCTAAGCTGCTCTTTTATTAGTTTTGCGGCTCAAAAAAAGTTTCGTATGATTTCAGTTGATGCCTTGGCAGTTGAGTTTAGTGGACAGACCCTATTTAGCGACGTGTCCTTTACAATTAATGCAAACGATAAAATTGCCCTAATGGGTAAGAATGGTGCAGGTAAATCGACCATGATGAAAATTATTGCAGGTGTACAAAAGGCTACTCGTGGTAATGTAAGGTGTCCTAAAGATGCCATAGTAGCTTATTTGCCACAACATTTATTGACTGAAGACAATACCACGGTATTTGATGAAGCCTCTAAGGCTTTTGGTCATGTGTTCCAAATGCGGGATGAAATGGAACGTCTTAATAAGGCATTGGAAACAAGAACCGATTACGAATCGGATGAATACATGCGTATCATAGAAAAGGTGTCCGATTTAGGAGAGAAGTACTATGCTTTGGAAGACGTAAATTACGATGCCGAAGTTGAAAAAGCATTAAAGGGACTTGGTTTTAAGCAATCCGATTTTACTAGACAAACCAAGGAGTTTAGTGGTGGTTGGCGTATGCGAATTGAATTGGCAAAGATATTACTCCAAAAACCCGACTTGATTTTGTTAGATGAGCCTACTAACCATATTGACATTGAATCGGTTATCTGGTTGGAAGATTTTTTGGTGAATAAAGCCAATGCTGTTATGGTAATATCGCACGATAAGGCATTTATCGATAACATAACCAATAGGACCATCGAAGTTACTATGGGACGCATTTATGACTATAAAGCCAATTACTCCCATTATTTGCAATTACGAGAAGAGCGCCGTGCACATCAGCTAAAAGCGTATCAGGAACAGCAAAAGTTTATTGCCGATAACATGGCATTTATAGAACGCTTTAAAGGCACCTATTCCAAAACCAATCAGGTAGCTTCGCGTGAGCGTATGCTGGAAAAATTAGAAATTATAGAGGTTGACGAAATCGATAATTCGGCTTTAAAATTGCGTTTTCCTCCAGCTATGCGTTCAGGAGATTACCCCGTTACAGTTAAGGATGTTTCCAAATCTTATGGCGATCACGTAGTGTTTAAAAATGCCAGTATGTCTATCGCACGCGGTGAGAAAGTATGCTTTGTAGGGAGAAATGGCGAAGGAAAATCGACTATGATTAAAGCTATTTTAGGAGAAATTGATGTGGAAGGGCAATGTAGCTTGGGGCACAATACACAAATAGGCTATTTTGCACAAAATCAAGCTGCTTTATTAGATGAAAATCTAACCATTTTTCAAACGGTAGATGACGTCGCCAAAGGCGATATACGTACACAAATAAAAAATATCCTTGGACGCTTTATGTTTAAGGGAGATGATATAGATAAAAAGGTAGGTGTGCTTTCCGGAGGCGAAAAAACCAGGTTGGCTATGGTTAAATTGTTATTAGAGCCAGTGAATGTATTGGTTCTGGATGAGCCTACTAACCACCTAGATCTAAAATCGAAGGACGTTTTAAAAGAAGCACTATTGAATTTCGATGGGACGCTTATTCTAGTGTCCCACGATCGTGACTTTTTAAGAGGTCTTTCTAAAAAGGTATTTGAGTTTAAAGATCAGCGTGTTATTGAACATTTCGAAACCATTGATGATTTTCTGGAAAGGAATCGCTTAGAAAACTTAAAGGAGATTGATTTAAATAAATAAATGGTTTAGTATTTGTTTGTATTGGTTTCATAAAATTAACGTTGCCTTCCCTAAAAGCTTCGTTTGTTTTCTAAATTAACTGATAGTTAGTGGTTTAAATCAAGTAAGGAAACCGTAAACCTTTTGTGAATAAAGTTATAAGAACTTATTTTTTGACTACTTTTGCACCGCTATGCAAGAACTAAAACTTTCAGATTGGTTGCCTACCACAAACAAAGAGGTTAAAATACGCGGTTGGGAAGAACTGGACGTCATTCTATTTAGTGGCGATGCTTATGTAGACCATCCATCGTTTGGAGCAGCTGTTATTGGACGTATTTTAGAAAGTTACGGTTTACGAGTGGCTATTGTGCCACAGCCCAATGTGAACGATAATCTACAGGATTTTGTAAAGTTAGGACGACCAAAATTGTTTTTTGGTGTTACAGGTGGTTGTATGGATCCCATGATCAATAATTACAACGCCAATAAAAAGCGACGTGATAAAGATGCTTATACACCCAATGGCGACATCGGTTTTCGTCCAGATTATGCAACGACGGTTTATTCGAATATATTAAAAGAAAAATGGCCAGATGTCCCTGTGTTAATTGGAGGGATTGAGGCTTCCTTACGTAGAGTAACGCATTACGATTATTGGAGCGATAAATTGATGCCAACCATCTTGGAAAGCTCTAAGGCCGATATGTTGGTATATGGTATGGGAGAACAGCCTTTACGGGAAGTAGTACGCCTGTTGCAAAAGGGCGTGCCGTTTAATAGTATCAATACAATAAATCAAACAGCAGTATTATTAAATAAGGACGAAAGTATTCCTAAAAACAAAAATTGGGAGGATGTTGAAATAGTATCCCATGAAGCTTGTTTGCAGGACAAGAAAGCCTTTGCTTCCAACTTTAAGATAATAGAACAAGAATCTAATAAATTAGCTGCACGACGCATTTTTCAGAAGGTAGGAGATAAGACCTTGATGATTAATCCGCCGTATCCAACCATGACGGAAGAGGAAATCGATGCCTCTTTCGATTTGCCTTATACACGGTTACCACATCCTAAATACAATAAACGTGGACCAATACCTGCGTTCGAGATGATTAAGTTTTCCATTAACATCCATCGCGGATGTTTTGGGGGCTGTAGTTTTTGTACCATTTCGGCACATCAAGGAAAGTTTATAGCATCCCGTAGTCAGGAATCTATTTTAAAAGAAGTCGATACAGTAGCCAATATGCCCGATTTTAAAGGTTATCTGTCCGATATTGGTGGCCCTAGTGCGAATATGTACAAAATGAAGGGTAAAATACAATCTATTTGCGATAAGTGTGTGGCGCCTTCATGTATTTCGCCAGTAATTTGCAGCAATTTAGATACTTCCCATAAGCCATTAACCCAATTATACCAAGCGGTAGATAATCATCCTAAAGTTAAAAAATCTTTTATAGGTAGTGGTATTCGCCACGATATGTTGGTGCCTGAATTTAATAAGAATGCCGATCCGAAGGAGTTGGACGACTATACTGAAGAAGTGATGACTAAGCACGTGTCGGGACGCCTTAAGGTAGCACCAGAACATACCAGCGATCCGGTATTGAAATTAATGCGTAAACCCTCCTTTTCCTATTTCCACAAATTTAAGGAGCGCTTCGATAAGATTAATGTAAAGCATAAGCTAAAACTTCAGCTTATTCCCTATTTTATTTCAAACCATCCAGCTTGTGAAGCCGAGGATATGGCCAACCTAGCGGCCGAAACCAAAGATATGGGCTTCCAGTTAGAGCAAGTACAAGGCTTTACGCCAACACCTATGACCGTGGCTACGGTGATTTACTATAGTGGTTACCATCCCTATACCCTTAAAAAGGTAAGAACGCCAAAAACCCGAAAAGAGAAGGATGAGCAGCACCGTTTCTTCTTTTGGTATAAGGACGAAAATAAGGCTTGGATAAAGAAGACTTTAAATAAGTTAGGGCGACAGGATTTGTTGAATGTGTTATTGCCAGAAAATGATTCTTGGCGAAAAAACAAACCGGGTAAGCCAAAGCACACCTTTGATGATGCCATCCCTTTTAATCAACGAAAAAACAAGGCTAAGTTTAGATCTAAGAAGAAAAGGCGTTAATATTAACGTATTCCTTTAAAACATAACATTAATTCTTTAATAGTTCATACCCTTGGTTGATACCTTTTTCGACTGCAGGAACACCGCGTTCCATCCAAACAGGTTTAGGGGCTGCTTTAAGATAGTGATCGAAAAACTGAGCCATTCTAATATTGAAATCTTTTCTGTTTTGGTATTTTACAGGCCAATGGGGTTCGTCGTTGTAGTTTAAAAACCAAGATGGTTTTCCTAAACGACGTAGACTAACAAAAAACTCTATGCCTTGGTACCAAGGTACATGACCGTCGGCGTCATTATGCAATATTAGTAAAGGTGTGTTGATTTTATCGATATTGAAAATAGGAGAGTTTTCTATATAGCGCATGGGGTATTCCCAAGGCGTGCCCCCAATTCTACTTTGTGTATGCTCATATTGAAATTGACGGCTCAATCCTGTCCACCACCTAATACCTCCATAAGCGCTAATCATGTTCGATACAGGCGCACCAGATTCGGCTGCCTTAAAGATACCAGTTTTAGTAACCAGATAAGCAATTTGGTAGCCTCCCCAGCTATGCCCTTGTACGCCAATATTGTCTTTATCAACAAATCCTTTTTCTATTAATTTTGTAACACCCGGTATTACGCAGTTATAGGCGCTTTCACCTGGATAGCCAATGCGATATTCAACGTCGGGATTGAAGATAACATAACCGCGACTGGCATAAAAACTATAATTAATAGTAGACCTGCCATAAGATGGAGCATGATGATTGTGTAACCTGTTAGAGCTGCGCTCGTAAAAATTAACAATCATGGGGTATTTTTTATTAGGATCGAAGTTTTCTGGTTTTACCAACAAACCTGTTAATTCTTTACCATCAAGAGATGTCCATTTTACAGTTTCTATACTCCCCCAATTATAATCTTTTTGTTGCGGATTGGCATCGCTTAAAACAGTTTGCTTTTTAAAATCTAAATCCGTTAATCGTAAATTGGGAAATTCCTTAAAAGATTCTCGGCTAAAAAGCAAGGTGCTATTCAATTTTGCTTTTTGTGGATTGTTATATTTAAAAGGCCCTTTTTCTAGTTGCTTTAAACTGTTTTGTTTCGGGTTGTATTCTGCAAATCCCCCTTCTTTGGTGCTCTCATTAAATGTAGAGAGTAGCCAATTGGATTTTAAACTGATATCATCACGCTCCTTGTCTAATTTTATATAACGGTACACAGTTTTGTTGGAACGTCCGTTAGTTAGGTTTTTAGCTTCTCCAGTATCTGGATCGATTTGCCAGATGTCATAGCGGTCGTATATTAACATGTGCTTGTCGGCTGTTGTCCAACCTGCAATTCCATAGGCGTTAGGGTGTTTAGGAGCATCGTTTCGTTCGTCATAAAAAACGCTGCCTTTGGTAAGTGCTTTATACTTGTTGGTTTTTATGTTGTAAGCAAACCATGTGCTGTCTATTGTGTGATACCCATAAATATAGTTTCCTTTAGGGCTTAAATCAGCTTTAGGTACTTTTTTTAATACCACGTTTTGTGAGCCCGACTTGGTATCCACAATAGCAAAATCTTTTAAATCCATAGCGGTCCACTGACTTTCAAGTGCATATGGTGTTGGATTATTTACTAAAGCTATGTTAGCATTGCCTTTGTCTGCAATTGTTGAATAAGGGAAGTCCTTCGTTTCAATCTGGATTGTCCTTTCGGCATTAAAATCGTAAACGGTTCTATACGATTTTATAGTGTCGTTTTTTACCTGTAGCTCCTGTACTGTGTATAGTCTGGGTTCATTGTATGTCCAGACTTCAACATTAACAATTTCATCTTTTAGCAATGTTGTATCCTTTGCGATTGGAGGTGTGCGCAATCCAAAATACAATCTTGATTCATCTTCAGAGAAGTTTAGCAACCCATTATCAGACACTAAATACCCCTTAGGTGTGGTCGTGTTATCGTAAAGTTTAGCGGCCAATGTTTTGCCTTCTTCCCAGGTATATAATTCATTTGGTCTTATTTGTGTTTTAGTGGTATCCGTGTCTACTACAAAGGCGAGTCGCTTGCCAGTTTCACTTAAGTTAAGTCCAGTATATCTAGCTTTTGTTGTTTTGTGGATGTGGCTCAACCTACCTGTATTGAAATTATAAACAAATACCCCTGCATTAGCATTGTCTTTGTCTCCAGTTGTAGAAAGTGCTAACTTTTTACCGCTTTTCGCAAAAGTGTAATTGGTAACATGTTTAAAGGTATCTTGATTTTTAGTTGCCAAATTTCGAATGATTAAGTGATACCCATTCTTTTTGTTGACTTCCTTTGGTTTCTTTTCTTTGGTTTTAGTGCTGTCGCTTTTGGTTTCTTTTTTATCTGTCTTTATTTCCTCCAGATAATAAGCTAGTTGTCCAGACCATTTTTCGGGGAAACTATACGATTTTACATTAGGTATCTTGAATAGTTCTTTGGTTTTAAGGTTGTAAACAGCCAAAGTGTCTTTAGGTAGTTTCTCCTTTTTTACCTTTCGACGCTTCATGTTGTCAAGGCTGTCCTTTAAGGGTTTTATTGTAAAGGTTAAAAACTTAGAATCGTAGGTAAACAGCCCTTTGCTTGCTCTGTGATATTCCAAAAGTGTTTCGCCTTTGTTTGACTTTAAAATTAAATGACTATCTGCATCGTCCTGTTGTAAGTCGTAAACCACATAAGCGCCATTAGGTGCAATTTCTTGATTGTCAATACGTTTCCAAAGTGCTACGTCAGCATGGTCTAAAACCTTTTTTTGGGCAACAGATATGAAGGAAACGAATAGGAAAAAGGATATAAAAGCTAATTTCATGTATTGTGTAAAATTTTGCTTAAATATAATTATTCCTATCAGTAAGAACCACTTCTTGTTTTAGTTTAACATAAAAAGCGCTTCGTGTCAGTACGCCGTTTTGTAGCGTATAAAGTTCTAAGGTGTTAAATATTTAATAAATATCCGGATTTGGGTAAAAGGCAGCAATGGCAAACCAAAAACTAATGACAGATTTTGAAGCTGTTAATTTTTCACCTAGCCTAGGGCCTGATATAACCTCTCCAAATGCCGACCACCTATTCCCTTCGTTGTCCTCAAAAAGTGCACCGTCCGTTGTATTTTGTTTATGTTCAAAAGTGAGGTCTTCATATGCTTCGGGAAGCACAAACGAACAAATTAAATCGTCGTTTCCAACTATTAAGTAGCTGCTTCCATTAAACACATCTATAATTGTTTTGCCTCCACTAAAGTCAGAAAAGCGGTATACTTTGGATTTATCGCCGCTTATTATAGCGTGAACACGCTCTTTGTTTGGTAGGGCATTATTAAAAATAGCCGGTTGGAATAAAAAGAAACCATGATTTGTTTTGTATTCGCCGTAAGGATATTGTCCATAGTTTCTTGAAAACCCTGTGTTTACGTCCAGAACTTTAGTGTTTGGGTAAAGTGTTTTCCATCTGTTCCAAGTAGTTTCTATAACCTTAACAAGTGTTGGTGTTTTACTAATTAAGGGACCGTTTACACATTCTAGTTTTAGTTGGGACCAGTTGCTATCTGTGTTTCTGTCGTATAATATTAGGTTGGAATTGTATAATAAACCGGATACCCCAAATGTTGATTTTGTCCCGTTCACTTCGCTTTTCCAGCTAAAAGCGGTTCCGGTTAGGGGGCAATAGTTTATGGTAAGGGATTCACCATTTATGTCGTCGTTAGTAACTTCATGCCAATCCAGTATATCATGCGGATAAGCCCTTGCTTCACCATTTACATGAATTCCCACTACTAAATCGTCATCAGCTAAAAAAGTTGTCTCATTAGCAGTTATAAATTTAGGATTGTCAATAGAGGGGATACCATCTTTACCAGGGCCTCCATCCTTAACTTCATTAATTGGAATTAACCATTGTGAGGCATTGCCTCCATTGTTGCCTCCTGATGGTGGAGGGGTTGTATTGTTGTTTGGATCGCTACTACTGCACGATATAAGTAATAGGCTAAAGGCTAAATTAATAAATGAACGTTTCATGAGTTTATAGTTTTAAGTAGCCAGTGTGATTAGCCATATTAGTAATGGCTCATTTTTAGCTTTTGTTTTACTCGATAATCGAAATTTAAATGCTCCGAGGCTCGCCTCGAAATCAAAAAATAATTTCTATAAATGCCTCGTGTGCTTACGTCGAGGTAGTTTGCTTATTATATTAGGCTTAGGACTGGTTTTAAAAACAAGCCCACTGGTTAGTCTATATGTTGGTGTTAGTTGTGTGCCATCAACAAAGCTGTATATGGGTAATTCGGCTTTTAAGGAAAATGAAAGTTGGGGTGTTAAGCTGATACTAAAATTGGGGATAACAAATACCCAGTTGCCTCCTGTATTGTCTAAATTAAAGTTGTTAACTTTATCTTGATTTGCATTTCTGTATTTAAACGAAATACTAGGAGTGACAATGGTTTTGTAAAAAAGGAATTGGTCTGAAAAATGAATAAAGGCCTGTAGTTCATTTCCAAATTTATAGGCAGAATCGCCAAAATAGGATGTGTTTGTTCCTGTACTACGGTAAATTATATTTGATGAAACTGAAAAAGAAGGCCTAAAATTAAAGCTAGTACTAATTGACGACCAATACACCATATCCCATGCATTGCTACCGGGTTGAAGGTCGGCATTTAATGTAATGCCTTGGTCGTTTGTTTCAGTAGAAGATCCCAAGGGAAGTTTTGTTCCTAAACCAATGGCCAGATCGGTATTCTTGCCCATTATTTTAGGGAACTTGTATTTTGCTAGCAAAACGGCATCACCAATGCCAGAAGTTTTATCTAGGTTTTCATTGTTAAATTGACTTATTTTTCTACGTTGGTTGACCCAGGAAAACAAGCCTTCAATTGAAAGATTATTGGTAAGTGCGTAGTTAGCATTAAGTAAAACAGAGTGGGTAATTCGTAGTCGGGCATCGTCATCCAGTTTGTCATTGCCATTGTTAAGGGTGTTCAAATTATTATAGTCGTAGTGAAGGCCTATTTGCAGGCTTCCTTTTTCTAAAATGGGCAGTCCAATATTATTTGAAAGTGGTATCCCGCCCGAGCAACATGTTTGGGCATTAATTTGTAAAACAGGAAGCATACAAACAATCGAAAGCAATTCTTTAAAACACATAGCAAGTTTCTTGTGGATATATAAGAAGTCGTTGCTATATGTGTATCCTTACTGGTTTTAAGAATTGACCATCTATGTTGTGTTAGTATAAACGATTGAAAATTATTTGTTTAAGGTGAGGTTTGTTGGAGTTTGTCTTGAGTTTTTCAACTACCTTACAGGTTATGCCCTAAGGTTGACTTAATTCAAATTCATAGCCAAATTAAAGGCTTTGATCGATAAGAATCCTCGAGGTCTTGCCTCGAGGATAGTTTGTTTCAAGAAATTCTTTTATTGCAATTCTTCGCAGTAAAATCCGTGGCGCTTTAGGGCATTGCATACCGTTTTTGCTTTGAGCATTTGGGATTCGACTCGGAGAATGTTATCGCAATCCTCCAAGTCAAAATTCCAACGACCCTGCCTCGCGACCAATGTGTCCAAAAGCGGTTGTAGCAGCTTTATGTGCTTTGGTCTAGAAATAGAAGTTTTAAATACTAAAACGGTTTTCATGGGCTGTTCGTTTTAAGATTGATTAGCGTTCGTAAAAAGCAGGTGGTTCAATACCTAAAGAACGTAAATACACATAGCCTTGTCCGCGATGGTGTATTTCGTTATCTATAAAGTAGAAAATAGATGACTGCACGGTGCCTTCATATTGCCCAAATATCTTGATGGTGTTCTGGAATTGATCTGGTTTTATTTGAGTCCAATACCTATTGATCTCGTCGGTAGCTTTGTCCCAGAGTTCAAGTAATTTCTCTTTTTTGTTATTGTGTTCAAAGTGCTCGTTAAGTGGAGCCATTTCTCCTGTGGCAATTTCTTTAATACCGGGGGCTGCAATGCCTAAAAGCTCCATGACCATTTCCGAAAAAGGACGCATACCACCAATGGTGTGATTAAAAAAAGCGTCTTCAGGAAAAGCTTCAATAGTTCTTCGCGTAAGACTTCTGTGTCCTTGCCAGTGATTAATTAGTTGGGTTGGTGTTATCACTTGATGTGTTTTTGTGCTTTTGTTCAATGTTGTTTCCATGTTCTAGTTTTTAATCATTTTTAATTATTGAACAAAGTTAAAATCGGTGTATGACAGCCCTTTGTCAGCAGTGAAAAATAATTTTCATTTTTGTTTTATTATGTTGTAAATCAATGTTTTGATGTGGCGTCTTGACTGGGGGATATAATCTTTTGATACCCTGCTGACAAAGGGGTGTCACCAGCAATGCCTTAATTTGTACTGTAGCAATGTTAATGTTGAATTATTATGGATAAATTGAACCCTAATTTCGACTTATGCATTAAATTGAAGACCTATCTTTGGGAGATATACTATGCTATTATGAGTTTAGATACAGTAAAACGTTTTGATCGTATTGTTGCAATTCTTGTGCAATTACAGTCCAAACGTATTGTAAAAGCGCAAGAATTGGCAGACCGATTTCAGGTAAGCTTGCGGACTATTTATAGAGACATTCGAACCTTGGAGGCTTCCGGGGTTCCAATTGTTAGTGAAGCAGGAGTGGGGTATTCTATTATGGATGGCTATCGATTGCCCCCTGTTATGTTTACACGTGAGGAAGCTGGAAGCTTTGTTGCAGCTGAAAAGTTTATGCAAAAATTTGTAGATAAATCGCTAGGGAATTATCACGAGTCTGCAATGTTTAAAATAAAGTCTGTGTTAAGAGGGGCCGAAAAAGACTGGATTTCTGCCTTAGAAACACAAATTGTTGTAGATCCTTCCCGTGAACTGTTCAATAAAAAAATACCAAATGCCCTGGAAATACTCTTTGAGAGTATAGCCGAAAAAAAACAGGTATTTTTAAAATACCTTGCATTAAATAGTGAAACACCTTCCGAAAGATTTGTTGAACCTGTTGGTTTATTTCATGAAAATGGCTTTTGGTATGTATTGGGCTATTGCCATTTAAGAAAGGATTACAGGCAATTTAGAACCGATAGGATGCTAATGATTAAAAGAACGCAGCAGGTTTTTACAAAAGAACATGGCACAATTGATGAGCACCGACAAAAGGATAAAACCGTTCAAAAAACTAAAGTTAAGATTTTGGTCGATAAAACTATAGCACGCTATATAAATGGTAATAAAAAGTATTATGGTTTTGTTTCAGAAACGATTAAAGGCCATCAAGTGGAGATGACCTTTGAAACTTCCGATTTGGAAAACGGATTCCCAAGATGGTATCTTATGTTTGGTGATTATGCTGAAATTATCGAGCCCGAAAGTTTAAAAATCCGGGTTAAAGATATTTTGAATAAAACGGCCGCAAAGCTTTAATGTGCCTCTAGCCAATTATTTCCAGTTCCTAGATCGACATCAAGAGGAACTTCTAATTGATAGGCATTTTCCATTTCCGTTTTTACTAAAGTTTTAATACTGTCGAGTTCAGGTTTGTAAACATCAAACACCAATTCATCATGTACCTGTAATAGCATTTTTGTTTTAAAATTACCGTCTTCCAATTTCTTGTAAATGTTTATCATGGCTATTTTAATAATGTCGGCAGCACTCCCTTGTATGGGGGCATTCACAGCATTGCGTTCTGCGGCACCACGTACTACAGCGTTACGGGAATTGATGTCTTTTAAATAACGACGTCTACCTAAAACCGTTTGAACATAGCCATGATCACGAGCAAAATCGACTTGTTTGCTTATGTAGGCCTTTAATTTGGGATAGGTCTCATAATAGGTGTCAATAAGATCTTTGGCTTCACTTCGGGATAAGTCAGTTTGGTTGCTCAATCCAAAAGCAGAAACACCATAGATTATACCAAAGTTAACCGTTTTGGCATTGCTTCGTTGTTCGCGGGTAACTTCACTAATAGGAACATTGAATACCTTAGATGCGGTTGATGCGTGAATGTCCTCTCCTTGTTTAAATGCTTCAATCATGGTTTCTTCCTCACTTAAGGCCGCAATAATACGTAGTTCTATTTGTGAGTAATCGGCAGCCAGTAGGATGTAATCTTCGTTTCTAGGAACAAATGCTTTGCGTACTTGTCTTCCGCGTTCTGTACGAATAGGGATGTTCTGTAAATTGGGGTTGTTGCTACTCAACCTGCCAGTAGCAGCTACAGTTTGCATGTAGTCTGTATGAACCCTGCCTGTTGTAGGGTCTACTTGTAACGGTAAAGCATCAACATAAGTACTTTTTAGCTTCGAAAGCCCCCTAAAATCTAAAATATGCTGAATAATGGTATGGTCTTTCGCTAAATAGGACAGTATGTCTTCCGATGTTGCATATTGTCCCGTTTTGGTCTTTTTAGGCTTGTCTACCAGTTTTAGTTTGTCAAATAAGATGTCTCCTAATTGTTTTGGTGAAGCAATGTTGAATTCTTCTCCAGCTTCAGCGTATATTTTACCTTCTAAAGCTTTTATGTCACTATTTAATTGTTCAGCTAAGGACGTTAGAAAGTCTTTGTCCAGATTAATGCCCTCTAGTTCCATAGCGGCCAGTACTCTTAATAGCGGCACTTCTATGTCGTCAAACAATTTTTGGGTGCTGGCTTGGTCTAGTTCATTGGCAAAATGCTCTTTGAGTTGTAGTGTAATATCGGCATCCTCAACAGCGTATTCTGTTTGCTTTTCAACGGGGACGTCTCGCATCGATAATTGGTTTTTTCCTTTTTTACCAATAAGTTCAGTAATGGAAATAGGCGTATAATTTAAATAGGTTTCAGCCAGTACGTCCATGTTATGGCGCATATCAGGATTAATTAGATAATGCGCTAGCATGGTGTCAAATAGTTTGCCTTTTACTGTAATATTGTATTTAGCTAAGACTTTAATGTCATATTTTAAATTCTGACCAATTTTTTCAATATGTTCAGCCTCAAAGAATGGGCGTAATTGTTCTATGAGTTCTTGTGCTGCTGCTTTGTCTTCTGGAAACGGTAAATAAAAACCTTTACCTGCTTCCCATGAAAAAGCAATGCCTACCAAGTTTGCAGCTAAAGGGTTGATATCGGTGGTTTCGGTGTCAAAACAAACACTGTTTTGGTTCATTAAGTTTTTTAGGAACAATTTAATAGCCAGATTAGATGTAATACTTTGGTAAAAATGCGAAGTGGTACTAGCCGTTTTTCTGGTATATCCTGATGAGGTTTCTGTTGTTGTAGCTTCGGAAGTATCGTTACTACCAAATAACGAAAATTGACCGGCACCTGCCGCTACTTGTTCTTTTGGTGTTGCTTTGGTGTCTGCTGTTGTTTCTGGTATACTTTGGTTGTCTTCAGAAGCGTTAACGGCAAAGGTCTTTGTGAAATTATCAATAAGTCTTCTAAATTCCAGTTCCTGAAAGATTTCCGTAACCTTGGGGATATCGGGTTGCTCAAGCTCAAAATCTTTGGCATTAAAGGTTACAGGTACATCCAGCATTATGGTTGCCAGTTTTTTTGAAAGTAAGCCCAATTCTTTGTTAGCTTCTACTTTTTCTTTCATTTTGCCTTTTAGCTCATGGGTGTTTTCAAATAAACCTTCCATGCTGCCATATTGCGCCAAGAACTTTTTGGCTGTTTTTTCGCCTACACCAGGGAGTCCTGGAATATTATCGCTAGAGTCACCCATCATGCCTAAAAAGTCTATAACTTGTAAGGGATCTGTAACTTCAAACTTTTTCTGTACTTCTGGAATGCCCCAAGTTTCGTAGCCGCCACCAAACGATTTTGGACGGTACATAAAAATGTTTTCCGAAACCAATTGGGCAAAATCTTTGTCTGGTGTCACCATAAAGGTTTGGTAACCTTCTTTTTCGGCTTGTTTAGATAGTGTGCCTATAACATCGTCGGCTTCATAGCCTTCTTTAACCATAATAGGGATATGCATGGCCTTTAAAATTTCCTGAATGTATGGTACTGCCACTTTTATGGCTTCAGGCGTTTCGTCACGGTTTGCTTTGTAAGCTTCATACATGTCCACACGATCGCTACTACCACCTTTATCAAAGCAAACTGCTAAATGATCTGGGCGTTCCCGTTTTATAACATCCAAAAGCGAGTTCATAAAGCCCATAATGGCAGACGTGTCTACACCTTTGGAATTGATTCTCGGATTTTTAATAAAGGCATAGTAACCACGGAAAATTAACGCGTAAGCATCGACTAAAAAAAGACGTTTTTGATCTGACATGTATTGATTTTTTTGAAGTTTATAAAACTACAAAAAGTTATGACCCCATAGAAATTAATTGAGTTACAATTTTGCAGCCTAGTTTTATTTTTAGTCGATTATTATAGGAGAGTATCATTATATTTGCCTTAATTATTAAGTATTATGATAGTAGAAGTTTGTGCAAATTCATTCGAATCGGCTGTAAATGCAGAAAAGGCAGGAGCACACCGTATTGAATTGTGTTCGGAATTGGCGGTTGGGGGTATAACACCATCTTACGGATTGATAAAAAGGGTAACGGAAACCTTAACGATTCCTGTATTTGTGTTGATTAGGCCAAGAAGTGGTAATTTCACTTATAGTGTGGACGAGTTTGAAATTATGAAGCAGGATATCCTTATGTGTGAAGAATTAGGTTGTGCCGGAATTGTTTCAGGCGTTTTGCATAATGATCAAACGATAGATGTTATCCGTACACAAGAACTTATCACGCTTTCAAAGTCTTTAAATTTTACGTTTCATCGTGCATTCGATTGGGTGCCTGATGCCAAATTGGCCTTAGAACAATTAATAAAAATGGGAGCTGATCGTGTGCTTACATCAGGTCAAGAAGCATCGGCAGCAAAGGGCATTGACTTATTACAGACGTTAAATACCTTAGCTAATGGTATTATAGGGATTCTTCCGGGAGGTGGTATTAAACCAGAAAATGCGGCACTATTTAAAAAAGCTGCATTTTCAGAAATTCATGTCTCTGCCTCAGCTATCGAAACGGTTGGTGACAAACCCAAGGTTTCGATGAACAGTGATAAATTTTTTGATGAAACCATTCATTCATATTCAGATGTTGCTACCATTCAAAAGATATTAAAGGAAACGCATCCATCCAGTTAGTATTTTCTAAACGGCATTGTATCAATTCTTAAGGTAGCGTTAAATCTATTTCAGTATTTATTTTACTGTTTAAAATGAAGTATCTTTGGTGAAAAATCACTATGCTTCGTTGGATATTTTTTCTTGCTCTTTTTGGAATGATAGACCTTTATGCCTTTCAGGCATTTAAGACGGTAGTTAAAAATAATTGGCTTCTAATACTTTATTGGTGCATTACTGTTTTTGTTATAGGCAATTTTGTATTTCATTATTATGGATTTAACCGAAGTGATGGTTTTACCCAAGCGCATGCGTATGCCTTTGGGCTTCTTATTGCGCTTTTAATTCCTAAAATGGTATTGTTGGTTATAATGTTTGGCGAAGATGTGTTTAGGGTGCCTCAAGCGATCTATCGTTATTTTACCGAGGGAGATACTGCCAAAGGGAACTATTTTGCTAACCGCCGTCAGTTTTTAAGTAAGGTAGCATTAGGGATTGCTGCTATACCATTAGCATCTATTATTTATGGGATGTATCGAGGTAAATACAATTATAAGGTTTTAAAATACACTTTGTCTTTTGAAGATTTACCAGAAGCATTTGATGGCTACAAGATAACCCAAATTAGTGATATTCACTCCGGGAGTTTTGATAATATAGATAAGGTTAATTATGGTGTAGATTTAATTAATTTACAGCAAAGTGATGTGATATTATTTACTGGGGATATTGTAAATAATAGTGCAGATGAGTTAAAGCCTTATGTCGAAACCTTTAGCAAATTAAAAGCTAAGGATGGTCTATTTTCGGTATTGGGAAACCATGATTATGGTGATTATATTAGTTGGGCTTCTAAAGAAGCAAAAGCACAAAATTTGAAAGATTTAAAAGATTACCAAAAGCAGATAGGTTTTGATTTGTTGCTAAATGATAGTCGCTATATTGAAAAGAATGGTGAGCGCATTGCTTTGGTTGGGGTTGAAAACTGGGGCGCTGGTGGATTTAAAAAAGCGGGTGACTTAAAAAAGGCATCGCAGCATATTGCTAAAGAAGACTTTAAGATTTTAATGAGTCACGATCCATCGCATTGGGAGCGAGAAGTAATTCATGACGATTATCATTATCACCTAACCTTTAGTGGGCATACCCATGGTATGCAGTTTGGTATTGAAATTCCTGGATGGTTTAAATGGAGCCCTGTTAAATGGCGTTATAAGTACTGGGCAGGCATTTACAAGGAAATGGGACAGTATATAAATGTCAACAGGGGCTTTGGTTATTTGGCGTTTCCTGGACGTGTTGGTATTTGGCCCGAAATAACCGTAATAGAGCTTAAAAAAGCTGTGAAAGAAGTATAATTATATGGAAATGTTATATTTACTACAAAATAGCTTATTTTTATCGCTAAGAAGTAACATATCTATACCATTTTTAACTACTTTTAATTAAAGGATAAAAATTGTAGGTTTGTAATACTTGTTTGACTAAAACGATTAAATATGTCAAAATTTGGGGAACTTATTGATGTTAATGTTCCTGTTCTGTTGGACTTTTACACAGAATGGAACGAACAATCTACAGCCATGCACCCAGTGCTTAGGGATGTTGCAGCAGCACTTGGTGACAAAGCAAAAGTAATTAAGATTGATGTTGATAAAAATCAAGAGCTTGCTGAAGCTTTGCGAGTAAAAGGTTTGCCGACATTAATTATTTATAAGGATGGGGAGATGAAGTGGCGCCAAAGTGGAGAACAAGATGCTAACACCTTGATAGGGATTATTCAAAAATACCTTTAAAAAACAATAGTTATTTTGAGGGTATTGTTTCAAAACGGTAACCTTTATTGTTAAAATATTCCAGCGTTTTAGGTAATGCGTATTGCATGTTTCTTGATGCTTTTACACTATCATGGAATACAACAATGCTTCCGTTGGTAGCATTGTTTAGTACATGCTTTAAGCAGTTTTCTTTGGTTGTGTTTTTGTCCCAGTCAAAAGATAACACATCCCACATAATAATGTCGTAACCTAATGCGATGAGTTTTTTTCCTTGGCGGGACTTTAGTTGTCCATAAGGTGGGCGGAATAAATTCTGAACTCTGAATTCTGAATCCTGAATTTCTTTTTCCATTATTTCTTGCGCTTCGAAAACATTTTTTAAATAATTTTTAATTGGGGTTTTCCATCCTTTTTGGTGATTATAGGTGTGATTCCCAATAGCGTGCCCTTCATTTAGGATATCTGTAAATATTTTGGGATACTTTGCTATATTATTGCCAATACAAAAAAACGTTGCTTTGGCATTAAAGTCGTTTAAGGTTTTTAGTGTCCAATTAGTGATTTCTGGAGTGGGGCCATCATCAAAGCTTAGATAGATTGTTTTATTTGTGTTAGGGATGTCCCAAATATAATTTGGGAACATCCTCTTTATGGTTAATGGTGTTTTTGCGGGTATTAAGCCCATTCCTTTTTATTGTATTGTGTCGTCAAGAGGCCTGTCTCCTGAAGGGATGCTGGTGTCTTCAACTGGAAGGTCTCTATCTGTTTTAGGTGCTAATTCTTCAGGTTCACCACCATAAAAACTTCTAAATAATTTTAAATAGTTGTTAAAGGTGTCTCCTTCTGTTTCAGCAAGTTCAGGGTCATGCCTAACCAAAACTTCTAAAATGCTGTTATAACGTTGTATGTCGGTGTAAATATCTTCAAACAAACGTTCTTGCTTGTCTATTGTTAAACTACTGTAATAGCTTAAATTTTCTTGGTATTTTTGCGCTACCTCCTTAAACAGTTGTTGTGCTTTTTCTTTATTGCCAACTTCGTAATAAGCTGCGATGTAAGGTTCTAAAAGCGTGTAGTACCCAAAGTATTCTACAGGCATGTTGGTCATGGCAATATCTGCTATTTCCTCGGCTTTTTCTAATTTATCCTCATTGATCAACCTCTCGATTAAGCGAGCCAAATTGCTTCTGTAGGTAATTGCATTTTTGCGTGTTTCTGGGTCATGGTATATGTTTGGGCTGCCACTGTTGCCCCAATCCCATTTTTTTACTTTCTCGTACATAAGCTCGGTATCAACACGCCCCATTTCAAAAGGGTTGGCCTTGTCTACGGGTGTTTTAATTGGAACCAGTTTGTAGCATAAACCATCCAATTGCAGATAGTCTTTCATCCAAATATAATCGTCGTCACCAAAACTACCTCCTGTAAAATAGATAGGGCGTTCCCAGTTATTGTTGGCAACAACATCCAACATTAATAGTCTGTTTTTATAGATAGCGCCTTCTTTTATCTTAATGTCAATATAAGGTACAATCTTGTCAGCGTCTTTTTGTTTTACAATTCCGGACTTTAAGGCATTTTCCTTATTTACAGGTAGGCGTAAAATCTCGGTTGGTAAATAACGGGAATTCAAATCCTGACTTCTTACGCTAGAAATATCAATACCTTGCTGCTGTAAAACGTACTTGTATTTTGTTTTAGGATTATTACTTGTAATGAAGTTTAAAAACTCCTTAATTTCTAGAGTGTCCTGAATCACTGGTTCTTTCACTACATATTCGTTGGTGCCAAATTTATAGTATTCATGTGTTAGTTGTGACGGTATGGGATCACTTTCATAGGCTTTACGCTTCATTTGGTCTATATACCAGTCTGTTTGGAATAAGCTGGTGTTAACCACGCGTACATCGGTACGATACCCTTCAATTTCCTGAGCATACCAAAGGGCAAAAGTATCGTTGTCGCCTATGGTGAATAAGATGCCGTTTTCGGCACAGGAATCCAGGTATTTTTTTGCCATTGAGCGCGCTGTGTATTTGTCTGATCGATCGTGGTCATCCCAATTGTTGGCAGCTAAAATGCCAGGAACTAAAATTAAACACACAACAGTAATTATTGGAGCTGCAAGTTTTTGTGGTAGGTGCTTTTTGAGGGTGTCAAAAATAGCATATACGCCAAACCCAATCCAGATTGCAAAAACATAAAACGAGCCTACTACCGAATAATCGCGTTCACGAGGTTCGAACGGGCGAACGTTGGTATAAAACTGAATGGCCAGACCGGTAAACAGGAAAAATACCAACATGGTCCAAAACAATTTCTTATCGGTATTAAACAAAAAGAAAAAGCCCAGAAGCCCTAAAATTAGTGGTAAAAAATAGTAGGTATTTCTAGCTTTGTTGTTTTTTATGTCACTTGGTAGGTTTTCTTGCGGATAACCTAAATGCCATTCGTCGATTGGTTTAATGCCGCTAATCCAGTTACCATGGTTGTCATAACGCCCTTGTATGTCGTCTTGTCTTCCCGTAAAATTCCACATAAAGTAACGCCAGTACATGTAACCTAGCTGGTATTCCAACATATAGGCTATGTTGCTGCCTAAGGATGGTTTTTCAATGTCTAAAATGCTTTTAAACTGTTTTAAAAAATTATTGAAATCTTCATAATCAATATTACCTTGTGCAATCTCATTTTTAAAATTAGCGATGGCCGAACGGTAATTGTTGTCCATTTGGTGCTCAGGTTTTAACTTAAAATTTAAAAAACCAGTAAACATCATATAGTTCTCGGCATGTTCTGGACTCCACATTCTTGGCAATATGGAGGCGTGTTTCGAGTTGTAGTTTTGTTTGGCGTTTTTGTAATCGTTTACAATAACGTACTTCCCTTTTTCTTCGTCTTTCTCGTATTTGGGTTTGTCGTCCTCATAAGGGTTGTTCTCGTCCAAATAAGCATATTGGTCGGTAAATAAAGGACCATAAAATAAGTGGGTTTCGGGGTATTGTTCTAAATTATAATACGCTAGTAGTTCCCTTGCGCTGGATGGGTTATTTTCATTAATCACAACATTGGCATTGGCACGAATGGGTAACATGAGCCATGTAGAGAAACCAATAATAATAAATGTAATGCACAGTATGCTAGTGTTAATATGAACATACTGTTTTTTTCTTGTATACCTAAGCGCATAATGTATTGCGGCTACAAGTACGATGCCCGCAATAATGGAGCCTGAGTTGAAAGGGAGCCCTACGGTATTCACGAAAAATATTTCGAAAACGCTAAAAAACTTAAGGATATTTGGAGCTAAGAGCTTAAAAACAAAGAGTAAAATGCCTATTGAAATAGCATTAGCTATAATAAAGTTTTTAACGGTTATGGTTTTGTAATTCTTGAAATAGTAAACAAGTCCGATGGCAGGTATGGTAAGCAGTCCCATAAAGTGAACTCCAAAAGAGAGACCTATTACAAAAGCAATTAAAATAAGCCAACGATTGCCTCTCGGCGTGTTCATATCCTGTTCCCAACGTAAACCCAACCAAAATAAAATGGACATAATAAGGGTAGCCATAGCATATACTTCGGTCTCTACGGCATTAAACCAAAACGAATCTGTAAATGTAAAGGCCAAGCTGCCAACAAGTCCACTACCTAAAATAGCCATAGCTTGAGATTGATTGATGTCACTTTTTGGAGTCACTAGCTTTTTTAAAAGTAGGGTAATGGTCCAAAACATAAATAGTATGGTGAAGGCACTGGATACGGCGCTCATCATATTGAGCATAAAACCAATTTGTGTCGCTTTGAAAGCAAACATAGAAAAAAAGGCGCCCAGCATTTGAAATAAAGGAGCGCCAGGAGGGTGACCTACTTGCAGCTTTGCTGAGGTTAAAATATATTCTCCAGCATCCCAAAAACTCACCGTGGGCTCAACGGTTAGGCTATATGTAATAAGTGCTATTAAAAAAGAGAACCACCCTAAGATGGTGTTCCATTTTTTAAAGTTAAATTGTGTCATAATAAATCTATGTTTATTGCTTTGGCGAATTTAATAATAAATATGTTATCCAAAATGTTTTTAAGTAAACCTTAAGTTTTCAAAATAATTTTTCAAAAAAATCTTGTAGAAATAAAACTTTGTTTTAAATTTGCAGCCTCAATTGGTTATTGGCCTATGGTGTAACTGGCAACACGTCTGGTTTTGGTCCAGAAGAGTCTAGGTTCGAGCCCTAGTAGGCCAACAAAATTGTAAATCCTAATCATCTTTTTGGTTAGGATTTTTTTTTTGAAACTCCTGTTTTTATCGACTTGTAAACACGAATAGGCTTTGCACTTGAAACTGAGATGTAATAATAATACGTCGGCATCTTTTATTGTGAAGTAAAAATCGCTACTTTTGGCAACTAAAAAATAAACCAAACAAAATTTAAAATGAAAATAACGAAGTTTTTAAGTATCGCATTAGTGGCTGCTCTGGCCAGCTCATGTAATAAAGGAGGAATTGCAAAAAAAGCGTTAACTACAGAGATTGATTCTGTTAGTTATGCTATAGGAATGGATGTAGCCCGTAATGTTGGGACTAGTTTTACCGAGTTTGATAACGATTTGTTTATTCAGGGCTTTATGTCTGTTTCCGATTCGTCTGAAGTGTTAATTGACAAAGACGCTGCACAAGGTATAATAAGAACCTACATGATGAAAAAGCAGCAGGAGCAACAAGCAAAAATGGAAGAAGAAGCTAAGAAAAAAGCTGAAGAAACTCATGGAGATTTAAAAGCTGAAGGAGAAAAGTTCTTGGAAGAAAATATGACTAAAGACGGTGTTGTAACAACAGCTAGTGGCTTACAGTATATTGTTTTAAAAGAAGGTGACGGTGAAAAACCAGAAGCAGCTTCTAAAGTAAAAGTACACTACCACGGTACTTTAATTGATGGTACTGTGTTCGATAGTTCTGTGGATAGAGGTGAACCAGCTCAATTTGGTGTTGGTCAGGTTATAAAAGGATGGACAGAAGGTTTACAGTTAATGTCTTTGGGGGCAAAGTACAAGTTTTTTATTCCTCAAGAATTAGCGTATGGTCACCAACAAAGAGGTGCTAAGATTAAACCATTTTCAACATTAATTTTTGAAGTTGAGTTATTGGAAATTATAAAGTAAAATAGATTTATAATATTTTAAGTGTTAGAAAACAGGGGGTTAAGCTTCCTGTTTTTTTTGCTTATAATTGTAATATATAGTAGGATAAACAATTCAAGGTTGTAAATTTGCAGCGTTTTTAATAAGAAAATATATGGGGCACAAAGCAGGTTTTGTAAACATTATAGGAAATCCAAATGTGGGCAAATCTACATTAATGAATGCATTTGTAGGCGAAAGGTTGTCTATTATTACGTCTAAGGCGCAAACCACACGGCATCGCATTTTAGGCATCGTAAACGGAGACGATTTTCAAGTAGTCTTTAGCGATACTCCTGGGATTATCAAACCAGCCTATGAGTTGCAGGAATCGATGATGGACTTTGTGAAATCGGCCTTTGAAGATGCCGATATCCTATTGTATATGGTAGAGATTGGGGAGCAGGAATTAAAGGACGAAGCTTTTTTCAATAAGATAATTAATTCTAAAATCCCAGTACTCTTACTTTTAAATAAAATTGATAAGTCCGATCAAGAACAGTTAGAGACTCAGGTACAGCTTTGGTCCCAAAAAGTGCCTAATGCCGAGATTATTCCTATTTCTGCTTTAGAAGGCTTCCAGGTAAAGGAAGTTTTCGATCGTATTGTGGATTTGTTGCCGGAATCTCCAGCCTTTTATCCTAAAGACCAATTAACGGACAAACCGGAGCGTTTTTTTATAAATGAAACCATACGAGAAAAAATATTACTGCACTATAAAAAGGAAATACCTTATGCCGTAGAGATAGAAACAGAAGAATTTTTTGAGGAGGATGATATTATTAGGGTGCGATCTGTCATTATGGTAGAACGTGAAACGCAAAAAGGTATTATAATTGGACATAAGGGAAGTGCCTTAAAGCGCGTAGGAGTAGAGGCCAGAAAGGATTTGGAAAAATTCTTTGGAAAGCAACTCCATTTGGAACTCTATGTAAAAGTGAATAAAAATTGGCGAAGTAATCAAAACCAGTTAAGACGTTTTGGTTATAACAATAAGTAATACTAACTTTTTAATTCGATAACCTTAACTTAAGGCAAAAGCAGGACATTTGCCAATGGTAGTTAGAATTATGCGAGTTAGTTTTAAAAAAGCTTTGGTTGGTACTGTATTCAATCGGAGCTTTTTTCATTTATAACACGATTCATGAAATTGCGTAACGCAATCATTTCTTCTTTACTGGAAGATTTTCCAACCCTACCGCCTAAATATAGGGTAATCCAAATAACTGCCATTAGGAGCATCATACCAATTTGTATTGCATACGATGTTTGTAATGTCCAATTGGTATAAGCCCAAATACCAAAAGCTATAAATAAACCAGCTACTAAAAAGTGAATAAACATAAATAATGTCCATACCGTCGGATTAGGACCAAATAAGCCATAAATTATGCAGTTATGGTCATCAATTTCATTAACCTCTAAATGCAGTTGAGGTGACCAGAAATGTTGTTTGTGTTTGGGGAATTTAATAAATACATGATCATCTATACGTGTTACGGTAAAGTCCGATTGCGTTGTTTTTGTTTTTTGAAAGGCTTCCAGGATGGTTTGGTTGCTTTGGGATAATTCGATTTTAAATCGGGGGCGTAAAACGATATCTTGAGTTGTTGGCATTTAGTAATTATTTTAGGCACAGTAAAGTACTATTTTTATTTGAAATATAAATCCTTTTAATCTTTGCTGAAAAAGGACTTGACATTGGTTATATTTCCTATTTTTGCAGAATATTTCATATAGTAAAGAAATATCAATCGGCATTAAGCTGTTACAATTTAAGATTATGAGTAATATAGTAGCCATAGTAGGGCGTCCAAATGTTGGGAAGTCGACATTCTTTAATCGTTTAATTCAACGACGGGAAGCCATTGTCGATGCTGTTAGTGGTGTTACAAGGGATCGTCATTACGGAAAGAGTGATTGGAACGGTAGAGAGTTCTCTCTTATTGATACTGGCGGATATGTTGTGGGAAGTGATGATGTGTTTGAAGCAGAAATCGATAAGCAGGTAGAATTGGCGATTGAAGAAGCTGATGCCATTATTTTTATGGTTGATGTGGAAACAGGCGTTACCGGAATGGATGAGGATGTTGCTAAATTACTTCGTAAAGTAAATAAGCCTGTATTTTTGGTTGTAAATAAAGTTGATAATGGACAAAGGGCAAAAGATGCAGTTGAATTTTATTCTTTAGGCTTGGGAGAATATTATACTATAGCAAGTATTAATGGTAGTGGTACCGGAGAATTGTTGGATGCTTTGATAGCATCCTTGCCAGAAAAAGAAGAAAAGGTAGAAGAAAACTTGCCGCGATTTGCTGTTGTGGGGAGACCAAATGCAGGGAAATCATCTTTTATTAATGCCTTAATAGGAGAAAATCGGTACATTGTTACAGACATTGCAGGAACAACGCGCGATGCTATTGATACCAAATACAATCGTTTTGGATTTGAATTCAATTTAGTCGATACGGCCGGTATACGCCGTAAGTCTAAAGTGAAGGAAGATCTAGAATTTTATTCTGTTATGCGAAGTGTACGGGCTATAGAGCATGCCGATGTATGTTTGTTGGTTTTGGATGCTACCCGTGGGTTTGATGGACAGGTACAGAATATTTTTTGGTTGGCCGAGCGTAACCGGAAGGGGATCGTAATTTTGGTTAATAAATGGGATTTGGTAGAGAAAGACCATAAATCGACAAAAGAATACGAAAAGGCTATCAGAAAGCAGATTGAACCATTTACCGATGTGCCAATTGTATTTATATCTGCTTTATCCAAGCAGCGTATATACAAAGCGATAGAAACAGCGGTCGAAGTTTATAATAACCGTTCTAAAAAGATAAAAACGAGTAAGCTAAACGATACTTTATTACCTGTTATTGAAAGTTATCCACCACCGGCTTATAAGGCTAAGTATGTAAAGATAAAGTACATCATGCAGTTGCCAACACCACAACCTCAGTTTGCTTTTTTCTGTAACCTTCCTCAGTACGTGAAAGATCCTTACAAGCGCTTTTTGGAAAATAAATTGCGAGAGCATTTCGATTTTAATGGTGTGCCCATAAGCGTCTATATGCGTAAAAAGTAGTTTTGTTAGTTGTTAGTTGTTAGTTGTTAGTTGTTAGTTGTTGTACATTGACGCAACTTAATTCTAGCTTAGTCATCTATATGAAAAGAAAAATATGAGAAAACTCATTTGTCTTTTTATTATGGCTTATGGAATTGCGTCTTGTAATTCGGACAATGCTATAGATTAGACAGATATGAATTTGTAGCAGAGTATTCAGCAAGTGTAACAGTTGGAGGTGTTGTTGGGATAACTGAACGGACTTTTGAAATTGGAGGAGTTTATAAAGGAACAGATCGAGGTAATGGTATGATAACAATAAGAATTGTTGAGCATTCAAAATTAAATGAAGATTGCCCCAAATAATTGGTATTATCAAGAACTATTGAATGTGCCTAGAAAATTTTTGAAAGTAGTGGAATAAGCAAGAATTATTAGAAAATCACCAGCTACCGCCAGCACCTCCGCCAGAGAAGCCGCCGCCTCCAAAACCTCCACCAAAGCCACCGCTGCCAAATCCGCCGCCGGAACTGCCTCCAAAACCTCCAGATCCGCCACGGTAATTGCCACATCCCATATTGCTTAAAATAATGGCATCCCATATGTCGAAACCACCATCGTGCCTGTTGCCTCCTCGGCCATTGCCACCACCGCGCCTGTTCTTTGATATGGAAATAAGAATGATAATGAATAAAATGATGAGTATAAAACCGAATCCCTTAGAAGACTTTTTGTTAGAACCTTTTCGGGTTCCTTTGTATTCGCCATTAAGCACCTTAAAAATAGCATCGGTGCCTTTGTCGAGTCCGCTATAGAAATCCCCTCGTTTAAATTCTGGAATGATAATGTTTCTAATCAGTTCACCGTTAATTCCGGCTGTAAGCTTATGTTCCACACCATAGCCAGGTGAAATCCATATTTTTCGATCATCTTTCGCTAGTAAAATAAATACGCCATTATCCTCCTTGGCTTGGCCGATGCCCCATTTATGTGCCCATCTAGGCGTTAGTAGTCCAATGTTTTCACCTTTTGTACTGCTTATAATAGCAACTACTATTTGGGTAGAAGTAGTATCGGAATACTTGATTAATTTATGTTCGAGATTATTTTTTTGAGAATCAGATAGTAAACCGACATAATCGTAAACGCTGGTTTGTTTTTTTGGGGTTTTAGGAATGTCAAATTGGGCAAAAACTGAGTGTAAAGACAATAAGGCTACTATAAAAAGTAGTAATGCTTTGGGCTTAAAAAGGGGTGTTCGACCTGGTATGGAAATTTGCATGTTACGATTTAGCCTTTGGAAATTTCATTAGAGAGTTCATCAATATCATCATTCTGCCATGGAAAAAATGTTTGTAACTGTTCACCTGCTTTTAAGATGCCTGCAATGAGGCCTTCTTTAAAGTGTCCAGTTTTAAAATGACTTAGCATAAGGTCTTTGGTGCTGTCCCAAAAATTATCTGGTACAAGGTCATTAATACCCTTATCGCCATAAATAACAAAAGTTTTATCTTCTACGGCAACATAAATCAAAACACCATTTTGTAATTTGGTGTTGTCCATTTTTAACTCATGAAAAACTGCCATAGCGCGATCAAAAACATCTTTATTGTTTGATGTTTTTTCAATATGTATACGAATTTCTCCCGAAGTGTTTTTCTCGGCATCGCGTATGGCGTCAACAATTGCTTGTTCGTCTTTTTTGGAAAGGAAATCTTCTATTTTGGACATACTTTATTTAAAGTCAAAATTAACGTCCACAGGTTTATTTGCTCCAGCTTCGGCATCGAAATAGGGCTTTTCCTTGAAGTTTAACAATCCGGCCAATAAGGTGTTTGGGAAGGTGTTAACGTGAATGTTGTAGGGTTTAATCGCTTCGTTGTAGCGTGTTCTTGCTGTTTGGATTGTGTTTTCTGTACTTGTTAGTTCGTCCTGTAGTTTCAAGAAGTTCTGATTGGCCTTTAAGTCGGGATAACGTTCCACAGTAACCAATAAGCTTTTTAAGGCACCGCTCAAGCCTCCTTGTACTTGGTTGTATTGTGCTAATTGTTCTGGTGTTACATTAGCTGGATCAATACTAATGGACGTTGCTTTGGCCCGCGCATTGATTACGGCTTCTAAAGTGCTTTTTTCAAAATCGGCAGCACCTTTAACAGTATTTACTAAATTACCAATAAGGTCATTTCTGCGCAGATAAGAGGTTTGTACGTTGCCCCAAGCTTCTTTTACATTCTCGTTAAGGTTTACAGCAGTATTGTTAATGCCTTTTCCCCAAGAATACATTCCTATTACAAAAATTGCAACAATAATTAATGGTAGCCATTTTTTCATAATCGTTCTAATTTTAAAGGTGTTCTTTTATTTTTTGTAGTTCGTTCTTTATGTTTTCAAGTTTGTTTATTATTTCAAAATTATTAAGCGTTTTCTGTTTTTCTTCTTTTAAATGAATTTTAGCCCCTTCTAGGGTAAAACCACGCTCCTTAACAAGATGGAAAATTAATTTAAGGTTTTTAATATCCTCGGGTGTAAACTTTCTATTGCCTTTGGCATTTTTTTTAGGTTTAAGGATGTCGAATTCTTTTTCCCAAAATCGGATTAAAGAAGCGTTAACTCCAAATGCCTGCGCAACTTCGCCAATGCCATAATATCGTTTTTCGGGTAGTTCTATATACATTGGTTAATCTAAAGATTGGTTTTCTAAAGAAGCGTGTTCTAATAACTTATTAAATTCTTCAGCTGTTAAGCTGCCGTAGTAAAAGTTAATAGGGTTAATGCGGGCGCCATCCTTAAAAATTTCATAATGTAAGTGTGGGGCTTGCGAGCGTCCAGTACTACCTACAAAACCAATAAGGTCCCCGCGCTTTACTTTTTGGTTTCTTCTAACATTGTATTTGTACAAATGGGCGTATAAACTTACGTATCCGTAACCGTGGTCAATTCTTATGTGCTTTCCGTATCCAGTAGCGCCAGCATCAGCACGTTTAACAACCCCGTCGCCAGTTGCGTATATAGGAGTGCCTCTAGGAGCCGTAAAATCCATGCCCCAGTGCATTTTCCTTACTTTGGTAAATGGATCTGAACGCATACCGTAGCCAGAGGCCATCCTTGTAAGATCCTCATTGCTTACAGGCTGAATAGCCGGAATGGCAGCCAAGAGTTTTTCTTTTTCTTCAGCTAGCTTGGCTATCTCATCAAGGGATTTTGACTGTATTACAATTTGTTTTTGTAAGACATCTATACGTTTGTTGCTTTCTATGATGAGTTTGGAATTATCGAAACCTTCCAAATCCTTATATCGGTTAATACCTCCAAAACCAACTTTTCGTTGCTCTTCGGGGATTGGGTTGGCTTCAAAATAAACACGATATATGTTATTGTCCCTGTCGGCAATATTGGCAAGTACCGCTTCGGCCTGATCCATTTTTTTATTAAGTAATTCGTACTGTAATTGCATATTTTGCAATTCTCTTTTTAAGGCCTTCTCTTTTGGAGATTCTATATATTGACTCGCAATAAAAACCGATAAGAAACCAAACAATGCCGAGGCCAGAATAAATACTGCTGCATATTTAAATGTCGTTCGCTTTTTACGTTCTATTTTTCGGTAAGAAAGCGATTCAGAATCGTAATAATATTTAACCTTACTCATTACTTAATTTATACTATTTTTGCAAGAAATTATAGCCTTGTTATGTTTTAATTTTTAACCTAACGAACAAAACTATAAAATATTATTACAGTATGTTTCGATAATATTCTCTAAGTTGGTTCACTCAGTCCGAAATTTAAAATAAATTTGCATGGTAAAGATAAAAAATGTTTCGCTTTAATAGTAATTTAACAGAAACAAGAGTTTTCAAAATAGATACATGAAGTCACAAGATATACGATCGAAGTTTTTAAGTTTTTTTGAAAGTAAAAATCACAATATAGTACCGTCGGCACCAATGGTGCTTAAAGACGATCCTACGTTAATGTTTGTAAATGCGGGAATGGCACCTTTTAAAGAATATTTTTTGGGAAATGCAGAGCCTAAGAGCAAACGTATTACTGATTCGCAAAAATGCCTACGTGTATCTGGGAAGCATAACGATTTGGAAGAAGTAGGGTATGACACTTACCACCACACTTTATTCGAGATGCTTGGGAATTGGAGTTTTGGAGATTACTTTAAAAAAGAAGCGATAGCCTGGGCATGGGAGTTGTTAACCGAAGTATATGGCATCGATAAAGATATACTATACGTAACGGTTTTTGAAGGTAGTGATGAGGATGGCCTTGCAAAAGATACCGAAGCATACGATTATTGGAAAGAACATATTGCTGAAGAACGCATTTTAAATGGCAATAAGAAAGATAATTTTTGGGAAATGGGAGATCAAGGGCCTTGTGGGCCTTGTAGTGAGATTCATGTTGATATCCGTTCGGAAGAAGAAAAGGCTAAGATTCCAGGAAAAGATTTAATAAATAAAGACCATCCACAGGTAGTTGAGATATGGAATCTGGTTTTTATGCAATATAACCGTAAGGCTAATGGTAGTTTGGAAAACCTTCCAGAAAAACATATCGATACGGGAATGGGATTCGAACGTTTGTGTATGGTCTTGCAAGGCGTGCAGTCTAATTACGATACGGATGTGTTTACGCCTATAATTAGAGAAATTGAAACGATTACCAATACAGTATATGGTAAGAATGATAAAGTTGATGTTGCCATACGCGTTATTGCCGATCACGTTCGTGCTGTAGCGTTCTCTATAGCCGATGGTCAGTTGCCAAGTAATAATGGGGCAGGCTACGTGATTCGTAGAATTTTAAGACGTGCTGTACGCTATGGTTTTACTTTTTTGAATAAAAAAGAGCCTTTTATCTATAGATTAGTTGAGGTGTTGAGTAGTAAAATGGGAACAGCTTTTCCTGAGCTGAAAACACAAAAGCAGCTTATAGAAAATGTTATTAAAGAGGAAGAGCAATCCTTTTTAAGGACATTGGATCAAGGCTTGGTGCTTTTAAATAGGATTGTTGAAGAAACTAAAGGCGATACCGTTTCGGGAGAAAAAGCTTTTGAACTATATGATACATATGGATTTCCTATTGACCTTACAGCACTTATTCTTTCTGAAAAAGATTTGAAATTAGATGAAGAAGGGTTTGACAAAGAACTTCAAAAACAAAAAAAGCGTTCGCGTGTTGCCAGTGAAGTAAGTACAGGTGATTGGACGGTTTTAATTGATGATTCAGTACAAGAGTTTGTAGGGTATGATTATCTTGAAACTAATGTAAAAATTACAAGATACAGAAAAGTGAGTTCCAAAAAGGAAGGAGACATGTATCAGTTGGTATTCAATTTAACACCTTTCTATCCCGAAGGTGGGGGACAGGTAGGCGATAAGGGATATTTAGAAAGCGCGCAAGGAGAGGTTGTTTATATTCTAGACACCAAGAAGGAGAATAATGTAATTATTCATTTTACTAAAGAATTACCAAGTCATCTTAATGAAACGTTTAGAGCTGTTGTAAGTAACGAGCTTAGAGAATTATCTGCCAGTAATCATACCGCAACGCACTTACTACATCAAGCCTTGCGAACTATTTTGGGAGACCATGTAGAACAAAAAGGATCTTTGGTGAAGCCAGATGGATTGCGTTTTGATTTTTCTCATTTTTCTAAAGTAACTCCCGAGCAACTTATAGAGATTGAAGATTTTGTTAATGCGAGAATTGAAGGTAAATTGCCTTTGGTAGAGCACAGGAATATTCCAATGGAAAAGGCACTCGAAGAAGGCGCAATGGCTTTATTTGGTGAAAAATATGGGGACACTGTAAGAACTATTCGTTTCGGACAATCTATTGAGTTGTGTGGAGGAATACACGTAAAGAATACAGCAGACATCTGGCATTTTAAAATTGTTTCTGAAGGTGCTATTGCTGCAGGTATCCGTCGTATAGAGGCAATAACCAATAGAGCGGTTAAAGACTTTTATTTAGATAATAACAAGGCTTATTCAGAAATGAAGGCGTTACTCAATAATGCAAAAGAACCTGTTAAAGCTCTTCAAGGTTTACAAAACGAAAATGCCGATTTGAAAAAGCAAATTGAGGCTTTATTGAAAGATAAGGCAAAGGATATAAAAGGAACGCTTAAAAATGAGCTTACAACAGTAAATGGTGTGCAGTTTTTAGCGAAACAATTGGATTTGGATGCCTCGGGAATTAAAGATGTAGCTTTCGAGTTAGGTAATGAATTTGATAATTTATTCTTGTTGTTGGCAACTGTTATAAACGGCAAAGCCTTATTGTCTTGCTATATTTCGAAGGCGTTGGTTGCTAGTAACGGACTTAATGCAGGGCAGGTAGTTCGTGAGCTTGGAAAATACATTCAAGGCGGCGGCGGTGGACAACCATTTTTTGCTACAGCAGGTGGGAAAAACCCAGAAGGTATAGAAGAAGCTTTGAAGGCGGCTAGGGAATACTTGACATGATTGGCTTGTAAAGGCATAAAATCTTCTTAGATTAGCTAGTTATGTAATATTGGTTACGCAGAGATGCAAAGTCGTAAAGTTTTTTGGGAGCAAAAGGAGGATGAGTTTGGCGCTTTTAGCGGTTTGGCGAGATAATGCTTATGCGATGCAGGATCGATGTTCACGCGGAGACGGAAAGTCGCAAAGTTTTTTGGATAGAAAAGGTGGGTTAGCTCGGTGCTCTTGGCGGCTTGACTATTTGTTGATGAGTAACAGGATCGGTTGTCACGCAGAGATGTAAAGTCGCAAAGTTATTTGGGTAAAAAAGGTGGGTTAGCTCGGTGCTCTTGGCGGCTTGGCGAGATTGATTATTTGTTGATGAGTAACAGGATCGGTTGTCACGCAGAGATGTAAAGTCGTAAAGGTTTTGGGCAAAAAAGGTGGGTTAGCTCGGTGCTCTTGGCGGCTTGGCTATTTGTTGATGAGTAACAGGATCGGTTGTCACGCAGAGATGTAAAGTCGCAAAGTTATTTGGGTAAAAAAGGTGGGTTAGCTCGGTGCTCTTGGCGGCTTGGCGAGATGGCTATTTGTTGATGAGTAGCAGGATCGATTGTCACGTAGAGATGTAAAGTCGTAAAGTTTTTAGGTGCAAAAGGAGGATGAGCTTGTCGCTCTTGGCGGCTTGGCGAGATGGCTATTTGTTGATGAGTAACAGGATCGGTTGTCACGCAGAGATGTAAAGTCGTAAAGTTTTTGGGTAGAACAAGGTGGATGAGTTTGGCGCTCTTGACGGTTTGGCGAGATAATGCTTATACGATGCAGGATCGGCTGTCACGCGGAGGCGGAAAGTCGCAAAGTTTTTTGGATAGAAAAGGTGGGTTAGTTCGGCGCTCTTGGTGGCTTGGCGAGATTGATTATTTGTTGATGAGTAACAGGATCGGTTGTCACGCAGAGATGTAAAGTCGTAAAGGTTTTGGGCAAAAAAGGTGGGTTAGCTCGGTGCTCTTGGCGGTTTGGCGAGATGGTTATTTGTTTATGTGGTGCTGGATCGGCTGTCACGCGGAGGCGGAAAGTCGCAAAGTTTTAGGGTGCAAAAGGAGGATGAGCTTGTCGCTCTTGGCGGCTTGGCGAGATTGATTATTTGTTGATGTGGTGCAGGATCGGTTGTCACGCGGAGGCGGAAAGTCGTAAAGTTTTTGGGTGCAAAAGGAGGATGAGCTTGTCGCTCTTGGCGGCTTGGCGAGATTGATTATTTGTTTATGGTGAGCAGGATCGGTTGTCACGTAGAGATGTAAAGTCGCAAAGTTATTTGGGTAAAAAAGGTGGGTTAGCTCGGTGCTCTTGGCGGCTTGGCGAGATTGATTATTTGTTGATGTGGTGCAGGATCGGTTGTCACGCGGAGGCGGAAAGTCGTAAAGTTTTTGGGTGCAAAAGGAGGATGAGCTTGTCGCTCTTGG
>NZ_JAELVQ010000002.1 GCF_016428595.1 Snuella sedimenti
ACTCAAATAGAAACGATTTTTAGTGGCTCACTTTCGTCCGGCAAGCTATGCTCAATTTAGACCGGCAAGGGTGGCTCACTTTGCTCCGAAGTTAGTGGTATACTTTGTCCGAATTTTGCAGTTAAAATGCGGCAGCTATTTTAGCCATCCTAACTTAGCATTACCCGCTAAATTAGCCTTTTCTCAATTTATTATAAGGGAGCGACTACATTCAGGTGATTTTTTGCCTAATTTTTAACTTAATACCAGCGTTTCTTTTTCTTTTTTGAAGCTATGCTCTTTCTGCCTTTTTTGTGTTTGCTACCTGTTTTTTTAGATTTATGAATTATGGGTTTAGCCTTTGGGTCTAAAGGATAGGGGTGATCTTCTTCAATGGGAATTTGTATGTTGATTAGCTCCTCTATACTTTTAACATAGGTTTTTTCGTCTGCCGAACAAAAAGAGTAAGATAAACCAGTGTGTTTTGCTCTGCCAGTCCTACCAATGCGGTGCACGTAGGTTTCTGGTATGTTTGGTAAATCGAAATTAACAACAGCATCTAATTCGTTTATATCGATCCCACGAGCTGCAACATCAGTGGCTATTAATATGTTTGTATGCCCATTTTTAAATTCGTTTAAAGCATTTTGTCTGGTTGTTTGAGATTTGTCACCGTGAATACTGCCTACTTTATAACCATTTTTAAGAAGCGTTTTTTCAAGTTTGTCTACACCAAACTTAGTGCGCCTAAAAATAAGGATGCTTCCCTTAATGTTGTTCCTTAGTAAATGCAAGCAAAGCTCTATTTTGTTTCGCTTGGGAACATAGTATAGTAATTGACTTATATTTTTAGAGGTAGAAGCGTTTGGAGAAACTTCAATGCGCTCTGGAGTGTTTAAGATGTTATTCGCTAGTTGTTCTACTTTATAGGGAATGGTCGCCGAGAAAAGTAGCGTTTGTTTATCATTGGGACAAAGACGTTCAATTTTTTTAACATCATCAATAAAGCCCATGTCCAACATTAAATCTGCTTCGTCAAGCACCAGCGTTTCAACATAATCTAAATTTACAATATCTTGTTTGTGCAAGTCTAATAGGCGCCCTGGGGTGGCAATTAAAATATCAACCCCTTTTTTTAATATGTCTTTTTGTGGTTCAATAGAAGTGCCTCCAAAAACAACCGTTGCTCTTAAATTGGTGTATGTGCTGTATTTATTAAAGTCTTCACCTATTTGAACGGCTAATTCACGTGTTGGGCTAACAACCAAGGCTTTTATTTTTTTTCCTTTCTTTGAAGCATCTTGTCTGTCAAAAAGTAGTTGCAGAATGGGTAAAGCAAAAGCAGCCGTTTTACCAGTTCCCGTTTGCGCAGAAACAATTATATCTTTTTTTTTCAGAATTAGTGGAATGGTTTTATTTTGAACTAACGTTGGATCGTTATAACCAATCTCGGTAACTGCTCTTAAGATAGGTTTATTTAGTTGTAAGTCTTTAAATGACATTCTTTTTTTGACAAAGATAGGTTATTTAGGCTAGTACTTTGCTTAATTTAATGGCATTCCAAGTATGGTCAATACGGAGTAATTTTATAGGTTTAAGTCTATAGTCTCCCAAGAAATCCCAATCAAATTCCAGATGAAGTTTAGAAAGTTCACTAATTGAAGTGACTTTCGGGTAAAATACCCATATTATTGCACTGTCCAATAATCTGGGGAACAAAGTGAGCATTTGGTTTATAAATTCTTCTTTGGTATCAACAAAAACCAATGCGCAATTAACACATGAAGTAGTTACTAAAGATTCGAAGTAATTTATACCATCAAAAGAATCGTTAAAAGCTTCCGGTTTGTTTAAAATATAAACATCGTCGTTGTCTTCTAATTCTAGTTTTATAGTTAGTAAGCTCATAAAATAAAGATACAAAAAAAACGTATTGTTAAAAAGTAAGGAAAGTATGTTTTATAATCTAATAGGGTATTGTTCTTAAAACATAGCCGTCCGAAAGTTTTTTCCAAACATTTAAAAAAAGCTCAGCATCTCTTTGTTTATAGGGCTATTCTCAGTTGGCTACCATAATTATCTCTATCGAAGAGTGTTTTATCAGGAGGTTTTTCTGCTTTTTTTACGATAGGTTTTAGCTGATTGCATAAGTAATCTATCGTTAGGTAGTGCATCAGGCATATTCTTATTTTCTCGCAGAAATTACTAAAAGCCGTTGCCCTATCACAGCAGCATCTTCTTATGAGCTCTAATAGCAGGTAACATATCAGTGCCACGTATATCTGTGATTTTACGGCATTCTCGCTAATCCCTAAGAACGTTTTAATTTGCAAGTTCTGTTTCATTGCTTTAAAGAACAGTTCGATATCCCAGCGTTTTTTATACAGATCGGCTACGGTTCGTGCAGACCAGTCCAGTTGGTTGGTAATGATCTCAATGACTTTGTTCTCATCGGGCTTGTACACGCTCACTAGGCGTAGCACTTGTTCTGATATGCCTGTTCTTTTTGCCTGTGGGGACGTTAACTTGATGGTCTGGTCCTTGAGAATGTCCTGGTCGGCACCACCGGGCAGGTCAAGCTCTTCAACTTGTTCAAATACCGTATTGGCCTTGATTCGGGTTACAAAAACATTCCCCGCCCTTATGCGTAACAACATAAGCTCAAAATCGAAGTAGGCCCTGTCCTCTACGATAATGGTATCCTTGGCATAGATATGGTCTTTAAGACCATAGCGATCATGTAATTTAGCTTCTGTGATATTGACCATATCTGGGAGCCCTAGCTGATCGTCCCAGACCGTATGGATCTTTAACCCTCCTTTAGCTGTCCGAAACTTTGCCCAATCAAACAAGCCCAAGCACAGGCTTACCGTGCTGCTGTCCACTAATTTAATGGTAAGGTGTTTTATCTCTTCGATAATATGGCTTTGATACCGCACCCTCAATATTTGTTTGTGATAGCTCAATAGCCTATAATACAAAGATTCATAAATTTTATAGGTGCGTTTCTTGTTGCCATCGCTCATAGTGGATTTTGCTGGGCTTTGCGACAAACCGATATCCGATAGAAAAGTGCCGCTAACTGATAATCCGCAACTTATGTCGGTAAGTGTGTAACATTTGTTCAGCTGTCCGAAAATCATAGCGACCAACTGGTCGTAAGTCTTGTATTTACTGCACCCCTTGTCACTTTGGTGCTTGAGGACTTGGGATTGCAATAAATGTCGTGGTATCAAGCCCAAGATTTGACCAAGTAAGGGGCGTTTTGTATTTTTGCTTCGCCTGAAGAGTCCCATAAATCGTATTTTTTTATGACAAATCTAAAATACGGGATTCTCAGGCTTTCTTAAAACTTAAACTTTCGGATAGTTGTGTTCTTAAAACAATTAGTTTATTTTTGTAGAAATGGAGAATTTGCTTAAAGACTATTTGCCGAAATTGGCATTACCACAGGTTTTAAAACTTTTAGAAAATGAGCACTTAACTGTTAAAATAAAAGCAGAACGTAAAACGCGTCACGGAGATTATAAGCGTTTGCCTAACGGGAAGCATCAAATTACGGTTAATTCAAACTTAAATGAATATCGATTTTTGATTACGTTAGTTCATGAAATAGCCCATTTTGAAGCATATAAAAATTATGGACATTTTATTAAGCCGCACGGAATTGAATGGAAACGTTGTTTTCAACATTTAATGTTGCCTTTTTTTAATCCAGGTATATTTCCATTAGAATTACTTCCTCTTTTAGCGAATCATTTTAAAAATCCGAAAGCATCTAGCGATACAGATGTTCGTTTATCGTTGGCGCTAAAACAGTTTGATGAGCCCAATGATAAAGCCTATGTTTTTGAGGTGCCTTTGGGGAGTGTTTTTAAAATATACAATGGCAGGCTATTTAAAAAAGGGCATAAGCGTGTAAAACGTTATGAATGTGTTGAAGTAAATACAGGTAAGTTGTACCTTTTTAATCCCAATGTGGAAGTTGAAATGATATAATGAACAAAATGATAGAAAGATAATTAAGAAATGAATAAAAACTATTATGCCATATTAATGGCGGGCGGTATTGGAACGAGATTTTGGCCAGTTAGTACCAAGGAATTTCCTAAGCAATTTCACGATATGTTGGGAACTGGAGAAACACTTATCCAAAGAACATTTCACCGATTGTCAAAAATAGTTCCTAAGGAGCATATTTTTATATTAACTAACGAAAGCTATAGCGATTTGGTTTGTGAACAGTTACCCGAAATCAAAAAATGTCAATTAGTTTTAGAACCTGCTATGAGAAATACGGCCCCTTGTATTTTATATGCATCGTTAAAAATTCAAAAGGAAAACCCAGATGCTCTAATGGTTGTAGCACCTAGTGATCATTGGATTGAAAACGAACAGGCATTTGTAAAGAATGTGCAGCAGGCTTTCAATTTTTGTTCAGGTAACGACGTCTTAATGACATTAGGAATTCATCCCACATTTCCTAACACGGGATATGGCTATATTGAATACGATAAAGGTGGGAAAGAAACCATAAAATTTGTTAATCAATTTAGGGAAAAGCCAGACTATAAAACAGCAAAAAGTTTTATCGATAAAGGAAATTTTTTGTGGAATGCAGGTATTTTTATGTGGAGTGTAACATCCATTATAAAAGCTTTTCAGGATAATCAACCACAATTATATGCCTTATTTGAAAGCGGGATAGAAGTGTATAATACAGATAGGGAAACTGAATTTGTAAATGAAAATTATGAGAAGTCCGAAAATATTTCGATCGATTATGCTGTTATGGAAAAATCGGATAACGTCTATGTTATTACGGCTGAATTTGATTGGAACGATCTTGGTACTTGGGGTAGCTTATATGATAAACTTCCAAAGGACGGACATAATAATGCGATATTAAATGCCAGAACCTTAGCCGAAAATGCCGAAGGGAACATTATTAGAACCAATAAAGATAAGCTTGTTGTTGTTGATGGATTGAACGATTATATTATTGTAGATAAAGATGATGTATTGCTTATATACCCAAAAAATAAGGAACAAGATATTAAGCAGATACTCCAAAGAGTAAAAAAGAAATATGGGGATGATAGCTTATAAAGGTTCTTTTTAATAAGGGTTTATACCTTCTTAACAACCAGTTTTACGGATTAGGAATTTAAAAAAATATTGTTGTATCTTTAAAATGCTAGTATATCATTAATATATGGAAGAAAATAAATTCAATTTTTCAGAAGAAGAATTAAAGAAAGAACAAACCATTGAAGCTTCAAAAGAAACAATTAAAGAAGAAGCAAAAGGATTATTTCAAAGTATTAGGAGCTTCTTAAATGATTTACTTGATTTTAGGGATGATACAGATAGGGAAGCAACAATTCAGGCTATTAAAAATGACATTTCGTTTAAAGGCGCTACAGCATGGATTTTAATTTGTTCCATATTTGTTGCTTCCGTAGGGCTCAATGCTAATTCAACAGCAGTCGTAATTGGAGCGATGTTAATTTCTCCCCTTATGGGACCTATTTTAGGCGTAGGATTATCCATCGCGATTAATGATATTGATACCCTTAAAAAGTCCTTGATAAACTTAGCAACAATGATTGTTTTAAGTTTATTAACAGCTTTTTTGTTTTTTTGGTTTTTTCCATTGAGTGATGTTACTTCCGAACTTTTAGGTAGGGTGAAACCAGACATACGTGATGTTTTAATTGCTTTTTTTGGAGGTTTGGCACTTATTATAGCACGGACTAAAAGAGGAACTATCGCATCCGTTATTTTTGGAGTAGCTATTGCTACAGCTTTAATGCCCCCTCTTTGTACAGCCGGTTATGGGTTGGCTAAGGGGAACTTAGAGTATTTTTCTGGAGCGATGTATTTATTTACCATTAATACAATTTTTATAGCTATGGCTACAATTATTGTGTTAAAGGTATTGCGATTTCCTATGCTTAAATATGTTAACTCAAAAAAGCGTCGTCGCTTAGCAAGATTGGCTACTTTACTGGCAATTGTTGTTATGATTCCGGCTGTTTGGACATTTTTAAATGTTTTAAATGAAAGCAATTTTAACAGGGATGCCAGTAGTTTTGTAAGTAACGAACTCAAGTCTTTGCCTCATGCCGATTATTTAAAACGAAATGCTAGTTATAAATATGATAGAAAAGGTAGCTCTATTATCGAGCTGAATACGTTTGGTTTAGAAGAAATACCAGAATCAACCATAGCTATTTTGCAAGACAGAATGAAGGATTACAGTGCTTTAAGTAATAGTAAGCTGGTAATTAACCAAAATCGTTCCAAGTTAAATAACTTTAGGTACATGGAAGAGTTACGTACACGCGACTCTTTAGACTTATTGTCGCAGACACAAAAAATAAACTTTTTGGAGAATAAGGTTAAGCAATTAACAAAATTAGAGAAAAACTATATAGCCTTCGATCAGTTGGCAAAAGAAGTAGAGATTAATTACGAAACTATCGAACAGATTTCTTATGCCAATGTCATAAACTCTAATTTCAAAAAAATGGATACACTGTCTGTTTTTTCGATTAAATGGGTTGATTCTTTATCTAACGAAACTGTTAGAAAAAAGGACAAGGAAAAATTAGAGAAGTGGTTGCGGTTAAAACTAGGTTTGGATACCTTAGTTGTAAAGCGAGTTAATTAAGAGACTATTTAAAATTCGTTTTTGAAATTTATTATAGGTCATTATTTTGCCAATAAAGGCTTTGAAACCGGGGTTTAGCAGGGCTAAATGAGGATTTTCATAACGAAAAGTGGTGAAAAAAGGGGCATAACAAAACCAAAAGGTGGAATTTAAACAGTCTCTAATTATTTGTTTTCTTCCAAGTACATTTTTCGAACTTTTTTAAATAAATTGGAAGAGTAAACAAAATTTGTGACAGCTTCGTTATCGGTTTTGAATATCGTTTCATTGGATCCCTCCCAAGCTTTTAACCCATCTTTTAAAAAAACTATTTTTTCACCTATTTCCATAACCGAGTTCATATCGTGGGAATTAATAACAGTGGTTATTTGGTACTCATCCGTAATTTCCTGAATAAGATTGTCTATAACAATAGCAGTTTTTGGATCGAGGCCAGAGTTGGGTTCGTCACAAAACAAATATTTGGGGTTGTTAACAATGGCTCTTGCTATAGCCACACGTTTTTGCATGCCCCCAGAAGCTTCACTGGGCATTTTGTAATGTGCATTGTCCAAGTTAACACGTTTTAAAACAAAATCGACACGATCCTGCATTTCACTTTTACTTTGTTTGGTGAACATTTGTAAAGGGAACATCACATTTTCGGCTATGGTCATGGAATCAAACAAAGCACTCCCTTGAAATACCATGCCTATTTTAGAACGTAAATTTCGTTTTTCGTCTTCTGTTAGTTGAGAGAAAATTTCACCATCGTACGAGATAGAACCTTCTTCGTAATTAAAAAGCCCTAACAGGCACTTTAGAAAAACAGTCTTTCCAGAACCACTTTGCCCGATAATAAGATTGGTTTTTCCCTTTTCAAAGGTTGTACTGATACCTTTTAAAACTTCAGCTTCACCAAACGATTTGTGTAAATTTTTAACCTCTATCATTAGCCTAACATCATTCCTGTTAATATATAATTAAGTAAAATAATAACAACACTGGTCCAAACAAAAGATGTAGTACTGGCCTTTCCAACTTCCAGTGCGCCGCCTTTCATGTAAAAACCGTGAAAGGAAGGAATGGTGGCTAGAATAAAGGCAAATACAAATGTTTTAATAAATGAATAAATAACATGAAAAGTGTCAAAGTCCGTTTGTAAACCAAGAATATAATTTTCCAGCGACGTATAACCTCCAAAAACACATGCAGCCATCCCTCCAAGAATACCTAAAAACATACCAATTGCTATAACAAATGGATATAGCATTAGGGCAATTGTTTTTGGGAAAACAAGATAGTTTAAAGAGTTAATGCCCATCACTTCTAAAGCATCTATCTGCTCCGTAACACGCATTGTTCCTATACTGGAAGTGATAAATGATCCTACTTTTCCTGCCATAATAATAGAAGTGAAAGTAGGTGCAAACTCTAAAACAATAGATTGCCTAGTGGCAAAGCCAACCAAGTACTTAGGAATAAGAGGGTTGCTAATATTTAATGCCGTTTGAATAGTGATAACGCCGCCAACAAAAAAGGAAATAAATGCAACGATGCCCAACGATCCTATTATTAAATCGTCAATATCCTTAAATATTAACTTTTTCATTACAGGCCATTTCGTTGGTTTACGAAACATCTCAGCAATCATTAAAAAATAATTGCCAATATTATATAGGTATGTCATACTTTAATTTGTTAGCGCTAAAGTAAAAAAAAAGTAACAGCTATTTTAAATTAAATTTTGATTATCATTCCCAAAAAAATGTATTTTTGGCGGCAAAACACATTATCATGTTAAAAAATATTATATCCCTGACCATTATTTTGTTTGTGGGAACCGTTTGTATAGCACAAGAAGATAAGCCGAATTTTGGAAAAAAGAAGACTGTAACAGCTCATGAAAATCCTAAGCTTATTGTAGGTATTGTGGTCGACCAAATGCGGTATGATTATTTAACCCGTTTTTATAATAGATATGGAGAGGGCGGTTTTAAGCGCATGATGAATGACGGATTTAATTGCAAGAACAATCATTATAACTATGTACCAACGTATACAGGGCCAGGACATACCTCAATATACACAGGGACAACGCCTAAATATCATGGTGTTATTGCGAATGATTGGTATGATAAAGACATTAAGGATATGGTATATTGTGCAGGTGATGCAGCTGTACAGCCTGTAGGGACCTTAGATAAAGCAGGGAAAATGTCGCCTCACAGAATGAAAACAACAACCTTTGCAGATGAAAACAGGTTATTTACACAAATGCGTGGTAAGACCATAGGAATTTCAATTAAAGATCGCGGTGCTATTTTACCAGCTGGACATACAGCAAATGCAGCATATTGGTTTCATGGGAAAAATGAAGGCCATTGGATATCAAGTACACATTATATGGACAAATTACCTAAGTGGGTAAATGATTTTAATGCGTCCAGTACTGCAAAATCGTATCTGAAAGTTTGGAATACAGTTTACGATATTAATAGTTATGTAGAAAGCGGAAGTGATTTAAATGCCTTCGAAGGCGGTTTTAAAGGCAAGAAAACGGCAACATTCCCATACGATCTTTCTAAGTTAAGCGCTCAAAATGGCGGGTTTGATATTCTTAAGTCTACACCATTTGGTAATAGTTTAACGGCAGACTTTGCCATAGCAGCAATTGATGGAGAAGCATTGGGAAAAGATGATATAACCGATGTGTTGGCCGTTAGTTTTTCTTGTACGGATTATGTAGGGCACAATTTTGGGGTTAATTCTAAAGAGATAGAAGATACCTATATACGTTTAGATAAAGATTTGGAAAGGCTATTCAATAGCTTAGATGAAAAAGTTGGTAAAAATAATTATACCGTTTTCTTAACAGCCGACCATGGAGCTGTTGATGTGCCAGCATATCTACAAAGTGTTAAAATCCCTGCGGGTTACTTAAATAATTCTAAAACCAGAAAAGTGTTCGATGCTTTTATGGTGGCGTCTTATGGAAGTAAGGATTTGGTTGAGAACATTAGTAATAATCAAATATTTTTAAATAGGGAGAAGATAAAAGCTCTAGACTTACATTTAAATGATGTTCAAGAAGCTATTGTAAACGAAGTTATTACTTATGAAAGTATTGATAAAGCATACAGTGCAACTACAATGAGCACAACATCATTTGAAATAGGGGTAGAGAGCCTTGTACAAAAAGGATTTAACCAAAAGCGGTCTGGAGATATTATTATGGTGCCAGATCCAGCCCATATTTCGTACGGGAAAACAGGTTCTTCACATGGAAGCAGTTTAAATTATGATACCCATGTACCGCTTCTGTTTTTTGGGAAGGGTATTGAGCCTGGACAAACACTACGGCGAACGGAAATTACAGATATTGCACCAACAATGTCTGCGCTGTTGGGAATAAGTTTTCCAAATGGGGCTATTGGTAAACCTTTAGAGTTTGTTTTGGAATAATAATTTGAATAAACGAACATTATATTCAATTTTAGCAGCCTTAATTTTTTTAGGGGTTTATTCCTATGAGTATTTTTTGAATGAAGGCGAAAAGGTTGCAGATGTTTCAGAGGGACAAGTTGTAAAAGCAAATACGAAAGAATATTTACTCCCTACAAGCACTACCGAGCAAGTTATTCATCATGAAGGTTATTCCTTATCGTACAGTGAACCTTATGAACAACCCGAGTGGGTAGCCTATCAACTAAAAAAGTCAGACTTGTCGAAGGCTAATTATAAACGCCCTTATTTTGAAATTGATAAAGCCGTGATAACAGGCGCGGCTCACTGGAATAACTATAAAAATTCGGGCTACGATCGAGGCCATTTATGTCCTGCAGGAGATCGTCGTTACAGTCAATCGGCATACGAAGAAACTTTTTTAACCAGTAATATCACACCACAAGAACACCGCTTTAACTCTGGGATATGGAACGACTTAGAACAGCAAGTGAGATATTGGGCATCTAAGTATAATGATGTATTTGTGGTAACAGGAGGTGTTTTAAAAGACGGTTTGGAAGTTATTGGAAAAGAACAAGTTGCTGTACCCGATTATTTTTTTAAAGTGCTTTTGGCAACTCAAAACGGGAAAACCAATATGATTGCATTTTTAATGCCCCATAAAGATTCCGATATCCCATTATATGAGTTTGTTGTGCCAGTAGATGAAATTGAAAAGCTAACTGGTATAGATTTCTTTTTTCAACTAGATGACGAATTGGAGTACAAATTAGAAACGTCAAGTAACACTACTTCTTGGGACTTTTACGAGTGACCGATTTTTTTTGTACCTGATACGATAGATAGCAACTATTTTGTTGGTTTTTTGTATCTTATTTGATCTTATTAAATTATAAATCAAATAGTTATGAAAGAAAAGGTACACGATGATTCCCCAAGTCAATGTTTTGTAAATATTAAAACCAAGATGCTTCTTTTTGTTTTAATAGTTTTAAACATGAGTTTTGTAACTGCTCAAAATGAGCATGCTAACGAAAATGCTACTGTTGATGGAGGCGTTATTAGTACTACAGATAATACAACTGTTTGCGTAGGCGATGGTATTCCAGATTTAATAAATGTCGCCGTCGAAAATGCTTCAGGACGTGTCAAACAGTGGATTATAACTGATGATGAGAATAATATTTTAAAGCTTCCAGAGGGGTCTCCATTTGATTTTGAAGATGCGCCTCCTGGAGTTTGTAGAATCTGGCATTTGTCCTATAACGGTATTAAGCCTTTAGTAGATCCATTCTGGCATAAACACGTTAAAAACCTTTCCGATATTAAAGGACGTTATAGCTTATCAAACTATATTGAGGTTACAAGACAGCAAAAACCAACTGGAGGTATGTTGGAAGGCGAGCCATTCGAATTTTGTGTAGGAGATGGTGAAGCAGATCATATACCGGAAGGCGCTATTACACTTTCTGGGAATATGGGAACCAATTCGCAATGGGTAGTAACAAATGAAGATGGATCCGAAATTCTTGGATTACCCCCCAATAGTTATACAGAAGTAAATTTTGATGGAGCTCCGGCAGGTATTTGTTTAGTGTGGCACTTAATGTATGAGGATGGACTTGTTGGTCTGGAGGTTGGTAATAACCCGGCGGATTTAATGGGCTGCTTCGATTTGTCAAATGCTGTAACGGTTATAAGAAGACATACAGAGGGTGGGACATTAACAGCGGGTGATGATAATACCTTTGAGTTTTGTGTAGGAGATGGTGAAGCCGATCATATTCCCGAAGGAGCTATTAGCTTATCGGGTAATGAAGGGACACATTCAAGTTGGGTAGTTACCAACGAAGATGGATCCGAAATTCTTGGGTTACCCCCAAACAGTTATTCTGAGGTGAATTTTGATGAGGCTCCAGCAGGTACATGTTTGGTATGGCATTTAAGTTATGAAGATGATTTAACAGGATTGGAAGTTGGTAATAATCCAGCAGATTTGATGGGCTGCTTCGATTTGTCAAATGCCGTAACAGTAATTAGAAAGCATACAGAAGGAGGAACTTTAACAGCGGGCGATGATAATACATTTGAATTTACTGTAGGAGATGGTACTGCAGATAATATTCCTGCAGATGCTATTACCTTAGAAGGGAATATAGGCACTAATTCTCAATGGGTCGTTACTAATGAAGACGGAACAATTATATTAGGCTTACCTGAGAATGATTACACAGAGGTCGATTTTGATGGGGCTGGAGCCGGAACATGTTTGGTATGGCATTTAAGTTATGAGAATGGTCTAGTGGGATTGGAGCCTCCCTCAGAAGGAGATCATTTGGTTGCCAGTCTAGAAGGGTGCTTTAGCTTGTCTAATTCTATTACCATTACAAGAACAGCAGCAGCTAGTACATCTAAATTTACGCTCTATCCAAATCCAGCAAAAGGGACTGTGAACGTAGGTTTATCCAAATTCGGTAGTAACGATATAAATCTGAAAGTATACAGCTTACAAAACACCCTGTTGTTCGATTCCCGATATAACTCAAAAATTGACAATACCTCTATAAGTGTAAGGAATTATTTAAGTGGTATTTATATTGTAAGTGTTACAGATAATAAAACAGGAAATACAGTAGTTAAGCGTTTAGTCGTAAGGTAGTTAAAAAAATATTTATTTTGAAAAGGTTCAAATTAGTTTGGACCTTTTTCTATTTATCATCCCTTGCCAACGTAATTTTCTAATAAAATCACCTTGGTCTTTGGTAACAAGAAAGTCGGGCTTTTCGCGTTTGGCTTTAAAATAGCCGTTCATATAATCCAAGAATAATTTAAAGCTATGCTTTTTGTAAGCTAACTTTAGGGCCGAAATAAGCGTAATTAAAAAACCATAGCGCATTTTGTACATGGCTTCCCCTTGCATGTGTTTAGATGCTTTATTATAACTAATTCCAGTAGGTTTTAGGTGTTTTACCTTTAAAGAGGCATCTGTTACTATTTTCCAGCCGTAATATTTTGCAAGCAGTTCATCCACGGTATCCCATCCCATTGAAGGTTTTAATTTGCCAATTTGATTAAAACAGGCCTTTCTATAGGCTTTAAGTGCACCACGAATATGGTCTTTACGGGTTAAGTTCTCTAACTCCCAAGCGTCATTTTTTTTAATATAACAAAAGCCCGATGCCATGCCTAGCATATTGTCTGAGCTAAAGTGGTTAGCCAATTGCTCCAAATAGTTATTGGGAAAGATTAAGTCGGCGTCAAACTTACAGATTACATCATAGCTGTCGTCTAAAGCCTCATAGCCCTTATAAAACGCATTTATGATTTTTGAACCCGGTAAGTGCTCGTTAGACGATTTGGAGTTTACCAAACTAATCCACGCGTGTTTTGAGGCAAACGCTTCTATAATATCTTCTGTATTGTCTGTTGAATTATCATTAACAACTATAACGCGTTTTGGCAGATGGGTTTGGTTAACCAATGAATCTAAAGTGAGTCCAATGGTATCTTGCTCGTTATGTGCTGGGATGATGATGTAGAAGTCCATGCTGTTGGTTTCAATGTTTAAAAAAGTTATGGGCTAACCTTTTCTGCATAAACAACATAATACCTTGGAGTAAACCAACGCAAAATAGGTCGAATCCCTATTTTTCTGGTTGGGTTAGTCCACTTTTGACGATCCATAATTTTCCATCCCGCTTTTTCCAATAGCCAATCGAATTGCCAATCTTCAAACTCATGATAATGTCTGTCTAACATATCCGTTTTACTTCTGTAAGCTGAGGAAAACCAAAGTTTAAGAGGTACACTTGCAACTAATTTATCAGCTTTAATAGAATTTAATACAGTAAAAGGGGATAGCAAGTGCTCAAAGATTTCGAAAGCGGTTACGACAGTAGCATCCGAGTTTGAAATGGTTGATGTATCGATATCCAAATCTTCTCCTTTAGTGTTTTCAACATGAAACCCATGCTGTTTCATGATTTCAGAAAAAGGGTTTTCTACACCTAAGTCCAGAATGGTTTCAGAGTTTGAAACATGTTTTTTTAGAAATTCTAGGGTATACTTAAAACGTTTGTTCGGAAATGTTTTTTCGTACATCTTGCATGTTCGCCTAAGCGGTTAAATTAGTATCTATAAACAATTGCATTAATGTGCATACCAGCACCAACGCTTGCAAATATAATAACATCCCCTTTTGTAAGACGATGATTTTCTAATTTATTGTTTTTTACCAAATCGAATAGGGTAGGGACCGTTGCAACCGAGCTATTACCTAATGTTTGAATGCTCATAGGCATAACACCTTCTGGGATGTCTGTTCTGTAAAGTCTGTAGAAACGTTTTAATATGGCTTCATCCATCTTTTCATTTGCCTGATGGATAAAAATCTTTTTCACATCCTTAATACTAACACCACTATTATCCAAACAGGTTTTCATGGCCTTAGGTACGTTGGTAAGCGCAAATTCATAAATTTTGCGGCCATCCATTTTTATATAGCGTGTGTCTTTACACTTGTGTGGGTTGTTTGATTTACCAAAGAATAAATAGTAAGCTTCATCATAGGTGAAACTGGCTGTCTCGTGAGCTAAAATGCCTCCTTCTTCTTCTGAAGCTTCAACAATGGTAGCACCTGCACCATCAGAGAAAATCATTGAATCTCTATCATATTTATCTACAACTCTCGAAAGTGTTTCAGATCCAATTACTAAACAGCGTTTTGCCATGCCCGATTTTATAAAGGCCTTAGCCTGGATAACACCTTCTATCCAACCAGGACACCCAAAAAGAATATCGTAGGCTATACATTTTGGGTTTTTAATTCTTAAGCTATGTTTAACCCTAGCAGATAAACTGGGTAGAATATCACTTTGTACGGTACTGTGCTTTACATCACCAAAATTATGCGCAATAATAATATAGTCTATTGTTTCTGGATCTATATTGGCATCAGCAATTGCCTTTTCAGCTGCAAAAAAAGCTAAGTCAGAAGCATTTAAATGAGGCTTGGCATACCGACGTTCAACAATACCTGTAATAGCTTTGAATTTATCTACAATAACTTCACTTGGTTGGTTTATGATAGAACCATCTGTGTTAAGGAATTGACGTTGATGGAAGTTTTCGTTTTTCTCAATGGTATCAGGGATGTAGCTTCCTGTTCCAGTAATTTTTATATTCATAAAAGAAGAATGCCTTTAATTGTGCTAATATAACAAATATAATAGCAATCTATTAAAGGCAAATTCTATCCTGTTCTATTTTACGATGTCCAAAAGCGTGTTATGCTTCGGCATATGCTTCTAAAGGAGTACAAGAGCATATTAAATTTCTGTCTCCATAGGCATCGTCCACACGCCTAACTGAAGGCCAGAACTTATTTTCTTTTACGTAATCCAACGGAAATGCAGCAGCTTCTCTTGTATATGGAAACTCCCAGTTATCAGTTGTTAGCATATCCAAGGTATGTGGTGCATTCTTCAAGACATTATTAGTGTTTTCTTTTGAAGCGTTGTCTATTTCTTCCTTAATGGATATCATGGCATCACAAAAGCGGTCTATTTCAGCTTTACTTTCACTTTCTGTAGGCTCGATCATTAAGGTGCCGGCTACCGGGAAAGAAACTGTAGGTGCATGGAATCCATAATCCATTAAGCGTTTTGCTATATCTGTTACTTCAATGCCATTCGCTTTAAATGGTCTGCAATCTATAATCATTTCATGTGCAGCGCGACCACGTTCACCTGAGTACAATGTGTCAAAGCTACCTTGTAAACGTTGTTTTATATAATTGGCATTTAAAATAGCGATCTTGGTAGATTGCGTTAAACCTTCAGCACCTAACATTTTTATATACCCGTAAGAGATTAAACAGGCAAGTGCAGAACCAAATGGCGCAGCAGAAATAGCTGTAATAGCTTTTTCTCCTCCTGTTTTAACTAGTGGATTGCCTGGAAGGAATGGAACTAATTGCTTTGCAACACAAATAGGACCAACACCAGGACCTCCACCTCCATGTGGTATAGCAAAGGTCTTATGTAAATTTAAATGGCATACATCTGCTCCAATATTTCCTGGGTTTGTTAAACCTACTTGAGCATTCATGTTTGCACCATCCATATATACTTGTCCACCATTATCATGAATTATTTTTGTAATTTCTTTAATGGCGGATTCGTAAACACCGTGTGTAGATGGATAGGTTACCATTAGGCATGCAAGGTTGTCTTTGTGGGCTATTGCCTTTTCACGCAAATCGTCCACATCAATATTTCCTTCTGAAGTCGATTTTGTTACGACAACTTTCATGCCTGCCATAACAGCACTTGCAGGATTCGTTCCGTGAGCCGATGATGGTATTAAACAAATATTTCTATGGTTATCGCCACGGGATTCATGGTATGCTTTAATAACCATAAGTCCTGCAAATTCACCTTGCGCACCCGAGTTAGGTTGTAACGAAGTAGCAGCGAAACCAGTTATTTCGGTTAATTGATCTTCTAGTTCCTTTAAAGCTGTTAAATACCCTTTGGCTTGTTTAAGCGGTGCGAATGGGTGGATGTTTCCCCATTTAAACCAACTTAAAGGTAACATTTCCGAAGCAGCGTTCAATTTCATTGTACACGAACCCAAAGAAATCATCGAATGGTTTAAGGATAAATCCTTGCGTTCAAGTTTTTTGATATAACGCATCAATTCGGTTTCAGAATGGTAGGTGTTAAAAACAGGCTCCGTTAAGAATTTTGAAGTTCTTTGCAACGCTTCTGAAATGTTGTTAGTTTCAAGAATTGACGAGATAATAATTGTTTCTTTATTTGCGGCTTCAGCAAAAATGGATATCAAATAGTTAATGTCCCTAATAGAAGTAGTTTCGTTAATTGAAATAGTAACCGTTTCTTTATCGGGATAATGTAGGTTTACTTTCTTCTCTTTGGCAACAGCTTTTATTTTTTTAGCTTTAGTCTTAATTTGTAACGTATCGAAATACGAGGTATTAGTTTGCGCATAGCCTAATTGTTCTAAGGCTTTGGCTAATGTTGCCGTTTTATTATGGACTTTATTAGCAATGAATTTTAATCCTTTAGGACCATGATACACGGCATACATCCCTGCCATAACGGCTAAAAGTACCTGTGCAGTACAAATATTAGAAGTCGCTTTGTCTCGTTTTATATGCTGCTCACGTGTTTGCAAAGCCATTCGTAAGGCTCTGTTGCCGTTGGCATCTTTGGTCACACCAATGATACGACCAGGGATATCGCGCTTGTATGCTTCTTTAGTAGCAAAGAAAGCAGCGTGTGGCCCGCCATAGCCCATTGGAATACCAAATCGTTGTGTGGTTCCTACAACAACGTCTGCACCAAATTGGCCAGGAGCTTCTAACTTTACTAAACTTAAAATATCGGCAGCTACAGCTACTTTTATTTGTGCTTCTTTTGCTTTACCAATAAATGATTTTATATCGCTTATTTGTCCGTCTTTTCCAGGGTATTGTAGAATGGCACCAAAAAAGTCGGATGAGAATTCAAATGTTTCTTCATTGCCAACAACAAGTTCTATACCAATTGGGGTAGCTCTTGTTTGTAGTAAAGAAAGGGTTTGGGGTAATATGTTTTCTGAAACAAAAAACTTATTAATGTTGGCTTTCTTTTGCTGACGTTCGCGAACAGCAAATAACAGGCTCATGGCTTCTGCCGCCGCAGTACTTTCATCAAGAAGCGAAGCGTTTGCTAATTCCATTCCGGTAAGGTCGATTACCATGGTTTGGAAATTTAAAAGAGCTTCCAGTCTGCCTTGTGCTATTTCGGCTTGGTATGGTGTATAGGCGGTATACCAACCTGGGTTTTCAAGAATGTTTCGTTGAATGACCGCAGGTAATATCGTTGGGTGATAACCTAAACCAATATACGTTTTATAAGCTTTATTTTTTTTAGATAACTCATGAATATGAAGTAAATACTCATGTTCTGTCATTGGATCATCTAGGTTCAATCCGTTTTTTAAGCGAATGTCATCAGGGATGGTTTCGTAAATTAACTGATCTAATGAGTCAACTCCTATGGTTTCTAACATAAGGTTTTGGTCTTCTTCACTGGGACCAATATGACGTAATGCAAAAGCGTTTGTATTCATTGCAAGTTTAGTTTTAACTAGTCGGCAAAATTACATAATTATTAATGTATTTTAATGTGTAAATGTGAAACTTTTTAACCATTTTAAGAGCTTATTAACACTTTGCTTATTTTTGTGGTATGAAGGTGATTAGGGAACTTTTTAATTTCTATATTAATAGTAGTATTCATGTTGCTCTGTCTGTGTATTCATTGGCTTGGATTACTTTGATTACTTACGGTGTGCCTTACGACGAAAATGTATTGTACTTTATATTTTACGCTTCAATTACTGGCTACAATTTTGTAAAGTATTTTGGAGTTGCAAAGTTTCATCATAGGCGTTTGGCCAATTGGTTAAAATGGATTCAAATATTTTCGTTTTTTAGTTTTCTTTTCATGTGTTATTATGCCTTAAGATTACAAACAATTACATTATTGTATATAGGTGGTTTTGGGTTGATAACTTTTTTATATGCCATACCATTCTTGCCAAAACGTTTTTTTTTAGATAGTAAACAGAATTTACGAAGTATTGGCGGGTTAAAAGTTTATTTAATTGCTTTGGTATGGGCAGGGGTAACCGTTCTTTTACCATTAATAAATAATGGCCAGGGTATTAATATGGATATTGTGTTAACTGCAGTGCAGCGTTTTGTTTTTATTGTCGCTTTAATGCTACCTTTTGAAATTAGGGATTTACAGTACGATAGTATAAAGCTAGCTACAATTCCTCAAAAAATAGGAGTACAGCAGACAAAATTATTGGGAAGTATGCTATTGTTGGTTTTCGTTTGGTTGGAATTTTTTAAAGAGCAAACAGGAAGAACTAGTATGATGGCTTTTTTAATAATTGCCTTTTTAACGATGCTCTTTTTGATTTTTTCAAGAGTAAATCAATCTAAGTTTTATAGTTCGTTTTGGGTTGAGGGCATTCCTATTTTGTGGTTAATATTAGAACTATTATTGTCTTAGTGCTGGATTTCCTGTAAAGCTTTTTCAAATTCTTGCTTCATGGATTCTTTGCATTTTTTGTCCATGCATTTTACTTCAGATTCGTTAATGGCTTGCGTGAGTTTAGCATTGTTTTTTGAGTATTTTCTACACGCTTTACAATACAGAAGGTGAAAGTTTAGTTTTATTTTTTCCCAAAAAGAAGATTCGTTGTATTGGGTTTTATCACAAACATGATTAGCTTCTTTACAAGGAATCAAGACCTTAATTTTTTTACTCATAATTAAAACCAATTTTCTTTTAAGCAATCTGCCATAGCTGTACGTGCTCTGTGAATGATTACCCAAAGGTTAGACGCCGTAATATTTAATTCATTACAAATTACTTCAGTTTCAAGGCCTTGTATGGTTTTCATTTTAAAAACATCGGCTTGTTTTTTAGGTAATTTACCCAAACATTTATGTATGGCTTCTCCAAGTTCGTTATTCTGTAAAATGTCTTCGGCTGTTTTGTCGTAAGGATCGGCGACGCGTTCTTCTAACCAGTCACCTTCACTTTCAGAATCATTGTTGTAACCAATACGTACTTCTGCTTTTCCTTTGTTTGAATTTATTTTACGGTAATAATCAATAATTTTTCGTTTTAAAATAGAGATTAACCAGGTGCGTTCACTGGATTCTCCTTTAAAATTCTTCATCGATTTTAGGGCGGCTAAAAAAGTGTCTTGTACCAAGTCCTGAGCAACCATTTTGTCACTAACTCTAGAAATTGTGTAGTTGTACAAATAATCGGAATACAAATCAATCCAATTATTAGGGTTAATTAGGTTGTTGGACATAACAAGCTTTTTGAATTCCAAAAATAGGACAAAAAAATGAATATGTTTAATTCTTTATCAACCCAGACCGTTTTAACAAGGCTTCAGGTTTTGGTTCCTGCCCCCTAAAGCGTTTATAAAGTGTCATAGGGTCTTCGGTACCTCCTTTGCTTAAAACATTTTCCTTGAATTTATTGGCAGCCTCTTTATTGAAAATTCCTAGCTCTTTAAAATATTCAAAAGCATCAGCATCCAAAACTTCGGCCCATTTATAACTGTAATAGCCAGACGAATAACCACCTTGAAAGATATGTGAGAAAGCTGTACTCATACAGTTTTCTTTTACTTCCGGGTATAAAGAGGTGTCTTTAAAAGCTTTGGCTTCGTGGTTTTTTACATCTGTCATATGGGTAGGGTCTTGTCCGTGCCAACTCATGTCCAATAACCCAAAACTTAATTGGCGTAAGGTTTGCATACCTTCATGAAATGTTGCCGATGCCTTTATTTTTTCAATAAGTTCCATAGGAAGTATTTCTCCTGTCTCATAATGTTTAGCAAAAAGTTCCAAAGCTTCCTTTTCGTAACACCAATTTTCCATAACTTGGCTAGGTAGTTCTACAAAGTCCCAAAATACACTGGTGCCGGATAGGCTAGGATATGTGGTGTTGGCCAACATGCCATGAAGCGCATGTCCAAATTCATGAAATAGGGTAGTGACTTCGTTAAAGGTTAAGAGAGATGGTTTTGTTTTTGTTGGTTTCGTGAAGTTGCAAACTATAGAGACATGGGGTCTTTCGTTAATACCATCTTTAATATATTGTGGTTTATAAGATGTCATCCAAGCACCGTTGCGTTTACCTGGTCTTGGAAAAAAATCGGCATAGAAAATGGAAATCAAGTTCCCTTCTTTATCCGTTACTTTATAAGTTAGAACATCTTCATGGTATTTATCTATAGTATTTATTTCTTCAAAATACAGATCAAATAATTTGTTTGCAACGGTAAATGCCCCTTTAATAACATTTTCTAATTTGAAATATGGTTTTAGGAGTTCGTCATCTAAACTAAAAAGTTTTTGTTTTAATTTTTCCGAGTAATAGGAAGCATCCCATTTTTCCAATCTGTCTATATTGTCTAGCTCTTTGGCAAATTTCTCTAAGTTTTTAAATTCTTTTGTTGCCGCAGGCTTTGCTTTTTCGAGCAATTCGGTTAAAAACTCTTGAACCTTTTCGGGTGTTTTGGCCATGCGTTCTTCTAAAACAAAGTGTGCATGTGTTTTATAACCTAAAAGATTAGCACGCTCATGTCTTAGCTTTACTATCTGAAGTATGTTTGCTTGATTGTCTAAGGCATCATTTTTAAAGCCTTTACTTCCGGCAGCTAATGTTAGTTGCTTTCTAAGGTCACGATTGTCTGCATAGGTGACAAATGGAATATAGCTTGGATAATCTAAAGTAAAACCCCAACCGTTTTTATTTTTGGATTCGGCGAGTTGCTTAGCAGCTTCTATAGCACCTGCTGGAAGCCCTGAGAGATCTTTTTCGTTTGTGATTAGCATTTCAAATTTATTGGTTTCTGCTAATACGTTTTCTCCAAACTTTAATTTAAGAGTGCTGAGCTTTTTGTCAATATCCCTAAGTTTTTGTTTTTTATCTTCTGGTAAATTGGCACCATTACGAGAAAAACTTTTATACTTTTTATCAAGTAGTGTTTGTTGTTCGGTAGTCAGATTTAAAGATTCCTTTTGTAAGTATACAGCTTTTACACGCCTAAACAGTGCTTCGTTAAGTGTAATATCGTTACTGAATTCTGATAAAAGGGGTGATACTTCTTGTGCGATTTTTTGAATGGTATCATTAGTTTCAGCAGAATTTAAATTAAAAAAGATATTTGATATTCTATCCAATTGCTCTCCGGAAAAGTCTAAAGCTACAATAGTGTTCTCAAATGTAGGTGTATCTGGATGATTTATAATGGTATCTATTTCAGATTTAGCATTTGAAATGGCTTCCTTAAAAGCAGGGATAAAATCGGAGTCCTTAATTTTTGAAAAAGGAGCGGTATTATATGGAGTGTTAAAGGATTCTAGTAAATAGTTTTTCGTCATTTTAAGAAGGGGATAAAAATTACAGTTATTACTATGCGCGCATAATATATTTTTTATATATTTGCCAAGTAAAATTTATAAGGTGACTAACTTATAATAATTCGGTTTTATATTTGATGGGCCCCGAAGATTGTTCGGGGCTTTTTTATTTTAAGTCTTTGGCCGATTCGTGTACTTTTTGCTTCAGTTCTTCTTTGTAAGCTATGAGTTTATTTAAAACATCTACATTATGAGAACCAATTATTTGAGCGGCTAAAATACCTGCATTTTTAGCGCCATTAAGAGCTACAGTGGCAACAGGAACACCGCCTGGCATTTGGAGAATGGAAAGAACAGAGTCCCAACCATCTATAGAATTACTACTTTTTACAGGAACTCCAATTACCGGTAGAGGAGATAATGAAGCTATCATTCCTGGTAAATGGGCAGCACCACCAGCACCGGCAATAATTACAGAGAATCCTCTAGTATGTGCGTTTTGTCCATAATCAAATAGTTTTTCCGGGGTTCTATGTGCAGATACAATATCCACTTCAACCTCTATATGGAAACTGTTTAAGATGTCTATGGCATCTTGCATAACAGGAAGGTCACTTTTACTTCCCATAATTATTCCAACTTTACTCATACAAATTATATTTTGTCAGGTCGAGCGCAGTCGAGACCTAAATTCAAAAATAAGAATATGTAAACAGCTCCCTCGACTGCGCTCGGGGAGACGTTATTCACTTATTACCTTAATGGTATTTTTTACTTCTTCTGCAATCCGTCGGGCTTCGCTTAAATCTGCATTTACAATGGTAACATGTCCCATTTTACGAAACGGTCTGGTCTGTTTTTTTCCATAAATATGTGGTGTAACACCTTCCATTTTTAAAATGGCTTCAATATTTTGATAAACAACATTACCCGTATACCCTTCAGCACCTACTAAATTTACCATCACACCACCTAGTTTACTAGCTGTTCGTCCTAAAGGTAAACCTAAGATTGCTCGGAGGTGTTGCTCAAATTGCGATGTGTAGCTGGATTCAATAGTGTGATGCCCTGAATTATGAGGTCTTGGAGCTACTTCATTTATTAGAATAGCATCGTCTTTGGTTTGGAACATTTCTACAGCCAAAAGCCCCACATGGTTAAAAGCTTTTGAGGTTTCTAAAGCAACTTGTTCAGCTTTTTTTGCCACAGTTTCTGGAATTCTAGCTGGACAAATTACATATTCCACCTGATTAGCCTCTGGATGGAATTCCATTTCTACAACAGGGAAGGTTGTTGTTTCCCCAGATGCACTACGGGCAACTATTACAGATAATTCATTTTTAAAAGGCACCAACGTTTCAGCAATACATTCTACATTTGGTAAACCATCTAGATCGTCAATTGTTTTTACAATTTTAACACCAGTGCCATCATATCCAAACTGTGCCGATTTCCAAACAAAAGGTAGTTTTAATCCACCATTATCTATAGCGTCTTTAATTTCTGATGTGTAAGCAAAACGTGAGAATGGCGCTGTTGGTAGATTGTTATCAGTGTAAAATAATTTTTGTTTTGCTTTGTTTTGAATGGTACGGAGTGTTTTGGATCCGGGGTGTACCTTTATCCCTTCTTTTTCGAGAGCTTCCAAGGCATCAACATTGACGTTTTCAATTTCTATGGTAAGCACATCAACGTGTTTCCCAAAATTGTAAACCGTATTGTAATCCATTAAATCACCTAAATGGAACTCATTGCTGGCAATTTTACAGGGTGCATCGTTGCTAGCATCTAAAACACTGGTATATATATCAAATTTTCTGGTATCGTTAAGCAGCATTTTTCCTAACTGGCCGCCACCAAGAATACCAAGTTTAAAATTTGAAGAAAAATAATTCATTCTATTGTATTTTACTGAAATTAGACCACAGCTAAGTGGCTTGGAATATGCAAAAATACACTTAAAAATGGAACATCCATAACTAAAGTTTAATACCTGATCTTGATATGATGGTAATGAGCTTTATGTAAATATGTAAACCAGAATGGATGATCGAATAGGTAATAAAAACTAAATGAAACCGCCATAGTTAACGTAACCATGTAACACATAGGGAGTGATTATTTGCTCATTAAACGTTGTACTATCTATATAGGGCAAACAAAATAAGCAGATGAAACGAACATTAACAAAATTTAAGCATTTTTTCACAAAAGGGAATGTTTAAAATTTTTAATGTGGGAGCGTAGCGATTACATACGTTCTCAATTTTATCATTAATATAAAATCAAATGAATTATCATAATTTAAACGTATAAAAAAATGGTTATTCCTTAATCTATTGATTATCTTTGCGTCTTTCAAAATGTATTAGTCGTGTTACAATTTCATGATAAATTTTTTAAGCCATTTATTTCGGCCCAAAGCATAGACCAAGCTCTGGATCGTATGGTCAATGAAATAGCTAAAGATGTTGGTGACGAAATTCCTGTGTTTGTTGGTATTTTAAATGGATCGTTTATGCTAGTAAGCGATTTTGTTAAGAAATACCCCAAGCCATGTGAAGTAACCTTTATAAAGTTGGCTTCGTACGAAGGCGTTAAGTCCAGTGAGGATATTCAACGTTTAATAGGTTTGACACAAGATTTAACAGATCGTACGGTTATTATTTTGGAAGATATTATAGATTCTGGTAATACGTTGGCCGAAGTACATCGTATTTTTAAAAACGAAGCAGTAAAAACATTAAAGATAGCAACGCTGTTTTATAAGCCCGAAGCCTATAAGAAAGATTTTAAATTACATTATGTAGGTATTGAAATTCCCGATAAGTTTATAGTTGGTTACGGACTTGATTATGACGGTCTGGGAAGGGATTTGCCAGAAGTATATCAAATAAAAGAAACACAACACATGACAAACTTAGTGCTATTTGGCCCTCCAGGAGCTGGAAAAGGAACACAGGCAGAATTTCTTAAAGAAAAATACAATTTAGTTCATATTTCTACAGGTGACGTTTTTAGGTATAATATTAAAAATGAAACAGCTTTGGGAATGTTGGCTAAGTCTTACATAGATAAAGGCGAATTGGTGCCGGATCAAGTAACAATAGATATGTTGAATGCCGAGGTTGAAAAAAATACAGATGCAAATGGTTTTATTTTTGACGGATTTCCAAGAACCAATGCACAAGCTCAAGCTTTGGATACGCTAATGCAAAGTAAGGATTCGGAAATAAGTGCCATGGTTGCCCTAGAAGTTGAAGATGAGGTTTTGGTACAACGCTTACTTAAACGAGGTGAAACCAGTGGCAGGGCAGACGATGCCGATGAGTCAATTATTAGAAACAGAATAACAGAATACTACAATAAAACAGCTGTTTTAAAGGAATATTATTCCGCTCAAAATAAATATTACGGAGTCGACGGTATTGGTAGCATTGAAGATATTACCAAGCGATTAAGTAGTGTGATTGACAGTTTATAGCATACAAGAAAAACAGACACTACTTAGTTTTTCTATAATTATGGTAAGCGTTGAGGTTGAAAGTTTTTATTGATAACTTTTAATTTTTTAACTTATCACTTTTAACTTTAATATGACTGAAGGAAATTTTGTTGATTATGTAAAAATACATGTTACCTCTGGGAACGGAGGTAAAGGTTCTGCGCATTTACATCGTGAAAAGTATATCGCCAAAGGCGGTCCCGATGGCGGTGATGGTGGTCGAGGCGGTCATGTAATTATTCGTGGTCAATCTAACCTTTGGACCTTACTGCATTTAAAATTTAAAAGGCACGCAAAAGCTGGCCATGGTGAACATGGTGGAAAAAGTAGGAGCACCGGGGCTGATGGTGAAGATGTGTATATTGACGTGCCGCTAGGGACTGTAGTACGTGATACAGAGACCAACGATATTATCTTTGAAATCATAGAAGAAGGAGAAGAAAAGATTATTGCTGAAGGTGGAAAAGGAGGCCTGGGAAACTGGCATTTTAAGACAGCAACCAATCAAACACCACGTTACGCCCAACCCGGACTTCCGTTAGAAGAAAAACATATTACTTTAGAATTAAAGGTATTGGCCGATGTAGGTTTAGTTGGTTTTCCTAATGCAGGGAAATCAACGTTGCTATCGGTAATAACATCTGCAAAGCCTAAAATTGCTGATTATGAATTTACAACACTCAAACCTAATTTGGGAATTGTAAAATATCGGGATTTTCAAACCTTTGTAATGGCAGATATCCCAGGGATTATTGAAGGAGCTGCCGAAGGTAAGGGGCTTGGGTATTATTTTTTACGGCATATAGAGCGTAATTCTGTATTGCTGTTTCTAATTCCAGCCGATGCAGATGATATTAAGAAACAGTACGATATATTGCTTGATGAATTAAGACGCTATAATCCTGAGATGTTGGATAAGGAACGTATTATTGCCATTTCTAAATGCGATTTGTTAGATGATGAGCTAAAAGAAGAATTGAAAGAGGAACTGGATAACGAACTACCAATTCCCTATGTATTTATATCGTCAGTAGCACAACAGGGTATAACAGAGCTTAAGGATATATTGTGGAAAATACTTAATAATTAGTTTTTTAAGGCTCACAAAGATTTTTAAATTGGCTCATTTTTGTTTATAATTGAATAAAGAATTCAATATGCAAAAGAGTATTAAAAATATTGTGGAAATTAATGATAATAAGTTAAGCAGGTATTTCTCTATCTTTATTCAGTTTTTAATCCTATTATCTGTTGTTGCTTTTTCAATTGAAACACTACCCGATTTAGAACCCCAAACAAGAGCCCTTCTAAAGTATATAGAGTGGTTTAGTGTAATTGTTTTTACTCTTGAGTATTTTCTAAGAATCTATGTAGCGGATAGTAAACTTCGATTCGTTTTTAGCTTTTTTGGTATTATTGACTTATTAGCGATACTTCCATTTTATTTAGCGTTTGGGGTCGATTTAAGGTCGTTAAGGGCTTTACGTTTTTTGCGCTTATTCAGAATTTTAAAATTGGGGCGTTATAATAGAGCCATGAATCACTTTACTTCAGCAATAAAATCGGCAAAGGAAGAAATTCTACTGTTTATCTTTATTACACTTATATTAATATACTTTTCTGCTGTAGGAATTTATTATTTCGAAAATGAAGCGCAACCAGAACATTTTTCATCAGTTTTTGATAGTCTTTGGTGGGCTATTATTACACTAACTACTGTAGGCTATGGTGATGTATACCCAATTACAGTAGGCGGAAAGGTGTTTACGTTTATTATCCTAATGATTGGACTGGGTATTGTTGCAATACCAACCGGTATAATATCTTCGGCCTTAACGAAATCTGTTGATAATAAATAATCGGATAGTTTTTTTTACACGTTTAAATTTTAGTAATTAATTGATTTTATTGTAATTATAAAATTAAGAACGTGTGTAACCACTCCTTACACTCGTTCTCTCATTAAAAATTTTAAACATTTCCTTTTGTGAAGTAATTTTTAAAATTTCTTAATGCTCGTTTCATGGTGGAAATGGTATAAAATTTTTTAATGAAAGTTTGTAGCACAATTTTTGATTAATTTTATAAAAAGTATTTGTTATGAAGTTTTTTAAAATTATTCTTTTAGCAACAATAATAACGTCTTGCGCTCCCATTCGTGTCAGTTATGATTTTGATAAGAACACCAATTTCACTAAATACAAATCCTATAACTATTTTAGTGATATGGAAACGGGCTTGAGCGATTTGGATGTAAAACGATTGTTGAATGCAATTGATTTGAATATGAAAGCTAAAGGTCTTGATTTGTCCGAGGCACCTGATTTTTTCATAGATATAAAAAGTAGTGCATATCAGGAAGCACCTCGAAATACCGTTGGTGTCGGTCTGGGGGGGACAGGTCGTCATGTTGGAGGTGGCATTTCTATAGGGGTGCCAGTTGGGCAAGGAAATTTGAATCGCAGGATTATAATTGATTTTGTAGACAAAAGTGGTATGACACTTTTTTGGCAAGCAGTTAGTGAGGCCAGTTTCAATCCAAATGCTACACCAGAAGAGCGGGAAAATCGTTTAAAAGCTATTGTAGAAAAAGTACTTGGACAATACCCACCCAAACAATAGTTTATATTTTAATTAGCCGTTTGCTAGCAATACGGACATTGTTTGTATAAAAATTGGCAATATAGGTACCTTGACTTAAATGTTCAATGTCTAATTCGATAGGAATTAATGTGTTAAGTTCGAGACTTTTTATTTTTTTTCCATCCAAGCTTATGAGTTCTACTTTTAATGTAATAATGTTTTTGCTTTCCAGTTTTATATAAGCAATTGTATTAGTCGGGTTTGGATATAATGCAATGCTTAAATTGTTAATTTCACTAGTTATAGAGGATACTCCCAAAGAAGAATTATCAATGCTCCAGTTTACTGTATAGATATGGGTTGTAGTATGGTTATCAACTCTCAAAAGAGAAGTAGCGTCGTGTACAACAACCGTTAAGTTATTATTACCGCTATTTAAATCGGATTCCAAAATACTTATTGCGTCAACATTTGTTGCAAATTCGTTTGAATTTAAAGTCCATGTTGTTTCTAAAGTATTTGGAATGGGATGAATTAAATCTAACTGAAAATCTATTGGAAAAGAGGGGCTTTCAATAGAAGTATTGCTAGGTGAATAATCATTAATAGGAGAGATGATACTGTGTATTTTTTCAATCCCACCTTCTTTACAGACAGAACAAAATGATTTTTCAATTTTTTCCATTATGCAATCTTGGTGTGGTTTGTACCAATCTTTAGCAAAACCATCATCATCATAATATTGATAAATACCTACTTCATTACTACCTAGCCAATTTTTCCATCGTACTATATTGGGATCGGTTACTTGTGTCATATTAATTGCTTCTCCAGCTAACAGATCACCTGGGTAGTATTCGTCTTTTAGGTCGAACAAAGCATGGCCTAGTTCATGAACCATTGTAGCGGCTCCCCAATTGCCTGAGTAAAACATGGGAAATTCACCACCACTACCGCCATAATCGTCGGAGTTAACCAATAGGACGGCTTTGTCATAATTAGGAAAATTATTGGCGAGTACGGTTGTTATTTTTAATTCTGTGTTATTGGCATTGTTACCGTCAATTTCGTAGTACAACAATCGGTGTGTGCCAAAGGCATCATATGTAGCATTAAAATAGGTGTCTACGTAAGTAGGTGTTATTGCTGTTTCATCAATGTCTGTAGCCGTTCCGGGGTGGTCGGCACCACTTTCATTAGAGGGTACTTTTATGGCATATACATTAAAATAGTTTGCATATTCCAAAAAGGGTGGCTCATTAAACATTGCATTAGTAAATTCGGTCGCAACTGTTATAAATTGAGCTAATTCATGCTCTTGATAGCCTTCACTTAAAATAACGAGGTTAATCCGTTTGTTATCCTCTCCTGAGTATTTAATTGTTTCTACATCAAAGGTTTGTGCAATACCTAGATATTGACCAATAAATACCAACAACATTAGTAGTGCTTGTTTCATAGTGAATTAATAGCTGTTCGGATTAGTATTTGATCATTCTTTTTATAAGCCATGATCTCGCTTATCATTATAGATTTTGTGAGGGGGTTTAGTTGTAATCGTAATGAAAAAGAAGTACTGTCTAAATTAACTGTTTTCTTTTCGAACGATCTAGAGTCATTAAGATATTCAAATGATTTGATTAACGGGTTTTTTATAATATGTTCATGTAGTGCCTTTCCCGTTTTGTCTAACTGTACACACTTAAGGTCACCCGGATGGCCAGTTTTAATATACTTATTGCCATAACTTTTTAGCTTACCTTCGGTGACTATTTTGTTTACAAATCGGACAGTTTTGGTGTCATCCGAATTTTTCTTTATGGCATAGTTTAAAAAGATAAGTTTTGGAGAAGATTTTATGTTATAAGTGGGTGCTTCCATAGGTTTGGTTGGAGCACAGGAGCATATAAACACAGATAAGAGGGTTAAAATCGCATGGTATGTCGATCGTTTCTTCAATTAAAAAAGGAATTAATTTTCGATCAAAGTTAATAATTAAACCTGAATTGTGCATTTGAGCCTCATAACAAGATTACTGTTAACATAAAATACCATTTCAACTTTAAATTGGTACATATAAAATGCGCCTTTTTGCACGATACATCATTACAAAAATAACCGTATCTTTTCTTTTTTGTCTAACTCAAAAATACACCATTTTTGGGGGGATAAATGAAAATAAGAGGTATAAAAAAGAGGCTGCCCAAAAGTAAACAAAAATTGAAATGTATTATTCAGCTTTTTAGGCAGCCTCTTTTATGTTATGCTTTAAGTAGTTCTTTATACTTATCTCTATAATTATAGAGCATAGCAATATTTAAAATGAATAGAATTAATCCAGGACCTATGTTTTCTGCATCCAAACTTAGGTGGTATAGTATAATATTTACAGAAACACTCATTAAAATTACAGCCATTAGGGCTGCATATTTGTTTAATAAAAATGCAAAGCCCGCAAGGACTTCAACAATTGCAATTAACATAAATGTTTTTGTAGAGATCAAAGCGCCAAAAAACGCACCTGCGTCGGCAGAGACATCTGGTTGTGGTAAATAATGAAAAAACTTATTGAGACCAAATACTAGTAGTATTAGCGCTAAAATTATCCGTAATACTGTAAAAACTTTTGAATTCATAATAGAATGTTTTTAGTTAGAATTTATTCGATAATAGTCATTATACCATAAAATGACTCATTAAAATCAGGAATGGTATTGAACCCTTCGAGGATTGCCCCTCGAAATCCATATGTTTTCGTTGCAAATACCACAAGGATAAATCATTAGGCGGTTTGCAAAAAAAGCATAAAGAAATTTCTTCAACCTCTTTTGTCGGTAAAAGAGGTATTAACTTACGCGTAAATAGTTATTTACGTGTAAAAAGAATTAATTAGTACTATTAACAATAATTCGCTTTCCTTCACTATAACTACTAAATTCTGGTGCGTACATGCTTTGAATGGTTGTAATACCATTACTCATATTACCTGCATTGTTAACACGTAAATCGTATTCAAACACAAAAACACCTTTTGGTAAATAATCAAAAAAGAAATTGGTAGCCGCATCTTTGGTACTTTCGTAATAGCCTAATCCATCTTGCCATTTGTATTGTGACTGTACGTTTATAGGCTCAAGTCCGGAAGCTCGCATATCTTTCATGTGGACAAATTCCATAAGGCGATCATTTTGTAATTCGATGCGAACCCTAATCAGATCCCCTATGTTTAAAGGGGTGTCTTGGGAGATTTCGGAGATGGATTCCCCTTTATCGGTGTATTTTTTTAGAAATAGCTTTTTCTTTAGTTTTAATGATGTTTCGGCAGCGGTTATTTTGTCAAGATCCTCAAAGTATTGCCAGTATAATCCACCCCAAGCAATACCGTTTCCTTTTTTTGTTAGTTTCACTTCTCCCATATCGGGTTTAATCTCAGAAGTGTTCCAATTGGTTTTATAGTATCCTGTTCCTGCTTCTACTTTTACTGCTTCCAGTTTTGATGGTACTATTTTTTGGTTGCCAATTGTAACATCTACCTCGTTGGTTATGCTTAGCCAATCACTGCCCTGTAATAAAAGTGCATAGATGGCATCTGTGGTTGCTTTGGTTGTTTTCCAACGATTGGTTTGTTTATTTTTAAGTAGCCATATTTTAAGATTGTCTAGGGTTTCTGTATTATTTTCAATTTCAGAGAACGTTTCTATTAATAGAGCTTGCGTTTCAATGGGAGCTTGGTACCAGAACCAGGAATTGCTGTTTTCTTTCCAGTACATGCCAAGCTCTTCAGAGATAATAGCAGTTTCTTTTAATGATTTTAAAATTTTTGAAGCCGTAAGCTTATCGTTCATCCTATCGGTAATTAAAGCCATTAAACCTTTGGCGTAAAGAGGACGTGTTAGCCAGTACTTTTGAATTTGGGATAGGTAGTATTCTGAAATCTCCTTGGTCTCATCCGATTTTTTGATCTCAGGAAAGAAGCTACGCATATACAGGTAATGTAGTTGTATATAGGTTAAGTGGTCTTTAGTCAAATCTACTTTAGCATCGTATTTACGGATGTCTTTATATGCTTTTACAAATTCGGCATCCAGATAGCGGATTGCTTTTTCAATCATTTCAGGCACGGCGTTTGTGTTTGGTGTAACCCCTAGTTTATCTAAATGTCCAAAGCCAGTAATGATGTGCTGGGTGATATAGCGGTTTTCCCTGCCTCCCTGAAACCAGGGCCAGGCTCCGGAATCCATTTGATTGTTTTTTAATTTGCGTAGTGCCGATTGTAGTTCGTTATGCATTTTATTTAAATCGAATAATAAGGCGATACGCTTTTTCTGTTCTGTTTCGCTTTGTGCATCTCGTAGCCAAGGGGTTTCTTGAATTAAGATGGATTTTAATTCCTGATTTTTCTCAAGGTTGCTAATTACCGCGCCCAGTGAGTTCCATTGCTTAAATACATCTTGTATTCTAGGGTTACTGTTGGCTATATGGCTAGCAAGTGCATTGGCATAGTATCGTGAAAAGGTTTGCTCGTTGCATGCATACGGATATTCCATTAGGTAAGGAAGTGCCTGTATGGCATACCACGCAGGATTGGAAGTTATTTCCAAGGTGAGTTTGTGGTGTTTTAGTGTTGTTGAGGTATTGGTCTTTAGTTTATCTAATACAAATGTTCTGGTTTCATTACTTTTAATCCACATGGGGAGGGTTTCGGTTACGAGCATGCGGTTAGAGAGTACAGGTAATAAGTTTTGTTCACCATCACTAAAGTTACCAGATTTAGCAATCACGCGATACTGTACAGCTTGTATGTCGTCTGGAATGGTCAAATCCCAAGATATCTGAGTATTACTTTTAGCCTTTACAGTAAACGTTTTGTTATTGGATGAATTTCCTAGTTTGAAGTCTATAGGTTTGCCCGAAAGTGCATCAAATAAAAGTAAAATAGCGTTTCCGGACAGTGGCTTACCTGATAGGTTTGTAATTTTGGCGCTGATGTTTATTTGATCACCTTCACGTAAAAAACGTGGTGCATTGGGTATAACCATAAGGTCTTTTTGTGTAACTGTAGTTAAGGTTTTGGTTGTACTTTCTAAAGTTTTAGTATGTGCCAGTAATTGCAGCTTCCATTGGGTGAGTGCTTCAGGGGTTGTAAAGCTAAAACTAATATTGCCAACTTCGTCTGTTTGTAACTGAGGAAAGAAAAAGGCTGTTTCTTGCAGGTTTTTACGGATTTGAACATTGTTGAAGTTTTGGTGTTCTTCAAGCTTTTTTTCTTGTTTTTTATCAAAGCTAGCTACAACAACTTCATCTAAAATACCCTCATTGTCATCAGCGTTCATAAAAGCAATTGATTCTTCGACTTCTATTTCATCATTAACAATTTGAGCACCTTTAATTTTTTGATTTATCGCATTGGTTACATCATATCTTTTTCTGTTTCCAAAATAAAATCCAAACCAATTTAACTGATCGTATAGTTGTATTGGATAATTAATATTAAGCTTGTTATTAGATACTCTAAAATGTGATGTTCCAAAACTTTGTTTGGCATTGCTTCTATAATATGGATAGTAGATAGGGTTGCTAATGGGGCTAAAGTTCCAATTGTGTGGTTTGAATTGGTCTAAAGAAGCATCGTACATACTCGCCAATAGTTCGGCGCTTATTTTATTTCCTTGAGGCCCTTTGATTTTAAAGCGCCACGTTTCATCTTGTCCGGGTTGCAATTTGTCACGAAACGTAAGCGTTTCAATTTCTAACTCCGTTTCAGGATAAGGTACAGTAATTGCTTGTGAGCCGGATTGAAAATCGTTAAATGCTGAAAAACTGTAATGGATAATAAAACCACCAATATCTTGGTTTGTAATGGGAACATGTATAGATTTTTTATTGTTGTTTAATTGAATGATGGCTGTTTTTACGGTTTTGCGATCTTTTTCAATCGTAACCGTAACATTCAAATTATCGGCAGCCGAGGCCAGCGTTATTATAGCTGTTTCACCAGCTTTGTAAGTTAATTTATCGGTAGTTATACTGAATAATTGATTGTCGGCTAGTGTTTCATCGGTATCGGCATACAATGTGGTTTTTATCTCATCTTTAACCTCTTGTCCAAAGCGGTCCTTGCTTTCTAGGGTTATAATGTATTTGCCCGAATCCCATTTTTTTAGGTTACCTAATTTTATTTCTTTGGAATCCCCGGTATTAAATTCAGTTTCAAAAACGAGGTTGCCTTTTTCCCAGTTTTCGGGTTTGTGCTCATTATTATAAGCATCGTGTGGAAACAGTTTTTTAAAGGTGTCTTTTGATAATTCTTGATAGTCGGGAGCTTCCCAGGGACGCTGTCTTAGAACAGCTTCAGGGGCTTTTAGTTTATATATTTTGATAGTACCTTTTGCGGGGACAAACTCGCCGTTTAGGTTTTGGGTATCAATACTAAGCGCGTGGGTCTTTTTTGTTTTTTCTAATGTAGGATCTATAGATAATGTGGCTAGCAATGCATGGTAACCTACCTTCACAGTCGTTAGGGTACTTCTGGTCTCTCCGTTAAGATCGGTAACGTCTGCCGTGATTTCGTAATTGAAAATAGGGAGGTCATTTTTATCTACACTAAGGTCGGGTAGGGCTTTAAAGTTGATTTCAAACCTACCATTACTATCCGTTGAGGTTTCGCCATGGCTTATTTCTTGAGGTTCACTGTGAAACCATGGACGGTACCAATGATACCAACGTGGGTATTGGACTTTTCTATGCACACGATAAACGACCTTGGCATTGGTAATGGAACTACCTGCATAAGCTAAGGCACTACCCTTAATGGAGACTGTGTCATTTATTTTAACTGTTTCGGTTACCGGATTGAACTTCGTTTCAAATTTAGGGCGTTTGTATTCCTCAACAGAGAAATAATGGCGATCGCGTATAGCACCTTTTGTTGCATAAATTTCAATATAGTATTGGCCATTTAGCCCTGTGTTGGGGAGTATAAATTCACCAGCAACAGAGCCATATTCATTTGTCTCAAAATCAAGTTCGGAAATTATTTCACCATTGGCATTGTAAAGGGAAGCGAAAATGGTTTCGTTTATAACAGGACTGGTTTGTTCTTTATGTTTTTCAATGACAATCCCTTTAAAATATACAGTTTGACCGGGACGGTATATACTTCTATCGGTGAATAAAAAGGAGGTGTAGCTAGTTTTCTCATGTTCTCCTTCCTTTTTGTAGTATTGGTAGATAAAATAACCTTCAAAATGTGCTTTTTCATTGTTAGATTCAACCTCTATTTTTAGATTTTTATAAATGGAATTGAACTTAGGAATTGATATTCCTCCATACTTATTGGATGTTTTAGTTTCAGAGATTTTTCCACCACTCGAGCTTTTACGGTACGATAGTGTTAGTTTGGCGCCTTCAATTGGTTGCCCATTATTTCTATCAATTACCTGTAGGTGTTTATAATCATCACTATCGGTTTCTATTAAGGCCAGGTTCGTAACCTGAATGCTTTTAAATGCAAAGATTGTATTGTCATTTTTAGGTGTAGCAAATATTAAATACGTCCCATTTTCAAGTTTAGGAATTGTAATTTCAGTAGTATGGGGCTGGAAGTCATTTTCGTTACGTAAAGTACTTTTCCATTGGGTTGTAGCTTCAAGCTTTTTAATAAAGGCTAATTGCTCTTCTTTTCTGTAAGTTTTATTGAATTGATCCAGTGTCTTCCTGCTTAGTTTGAATATTTTAAAATCAAGCAAGTCTAAATTTTTATATCGAACCAACAGGCGTCCGTGTTGTTGAATGGGAATGAAGGCTTCTGTAGTAATTTGGACGGTTTGCTGTCCGATTTGCTGTTTTAAAACAGCACATTTTTTGGCTGCCTTGCTTTTAGGGAATTTTGAGATGATAGTATTGCAAATGTCATTTGCTTCTTTAGCTTTCCATCGAAAGGTTTCATTCGTTTTGGGATTGTATTCCTGGCTTTTGCCAAAATATAAAGATGCGATTTCGAAATTGTATAATCCTGAAGCTTCATGCTGTTTTATCTTTAGTGCCTCTGCTTTGAATGTTTCTGTTAAAATGGCCTCACTGTTCTTAAATGTAGCATGTTCCTTTACAAATTTTAAGCGTTCAATATTAATATCGGATAAGGCAATGGGCGTGGTATCTTTTAAATGGAATTTTATAAGGTTTTGATAAATTTTTAGAGCATTTAATTGTAGCGAAGTGGTGTCTTTAGAAATGATAGTTAACATGGAAAATGTCTTGGAATCACCCAATAGGTCTGGATTGTCAATTTCAAATTTATATGAGGGTTTGGTAATACTGTTTTCATTGGTTTTATAGAAGTCCAAAGCATTATGACTCAAAAAGTCGTAAAGTGTAGGTCTGTAAATTTTAGAATCCTTTTGGGTTTCGAGTATGGCATCATAGGAGTCTAAAGATTCTAATTGAAGTAGTAGACCGTTTTGAAGTGAATTTTGATAATGTATGTGTATCGCTTCAAAGAGTGTTTGCAGATCCCAAGTTCTAAAATCTTCAGGAGAAGCTTTTGTTTCAGTTTTGGTACGGTTGTAAAATTGCCATCTGTTTTGTTGAAAGTATTGCCAATATAAGTTGGCGAGTAAATTTTCTAGAATATTTTTTTTGGGGAAACTGCTTTTGGCTATTTCAGCTTTAAAATCCTCTATGATGTTTAGTTGTGCCTCTTCTTCCAAAACTAAAGCAAACTTACTTTTATACAGCATTACTTTTATTTGTTGCGCCGCATTATTGTCTTTTGTTGCTTGTTTTGAAATATTGGTAACTATTTTTAATGCAGATTTAGGTAAACCTTCCATTTCAAAATGTTCTACTTGCTCCCAAAGATTTTCATAGTTTGGTACTTGGGCATAAGTAAAATTTGTAAAAAGAATAACTGTTAAGATGCGACGTAAATATTTCATAAGAGTTAGAAGGCTTTTTTGTTAGTACTACTCAAAAGCCATTCCAAAATACAATAAATGTACGAGACCTTTTATTCGATAGTCGAGATTTAAATGTTCCAATGCTTGTCCCGCTATGGTTTACAGTAAATCTAAGTTAGAATGGTATGTTTTGAAAATATTAATCGAAAAGAATTCCTCGGGGATCTGTCTTGGGGATAGTTCGTTTCATGAAATTCTTTATTTTGTACAATGAAAGTTTAATTTCGTAGTTTCGACGGATTTATTATGCGTAAATTTTTCTACTTTTTTTTATTTCCTATTGTGCTTTTAGGGCAGCCAAGGCTCAATGCAATCGATTTGCTATTTCAAAAAAAGCAATTTGCTAATGCTGAAATTGAGCTTCAAAACTATTTAGAGACCTATCCAAATAATTTAAAGGCCATTGAGTTGTTGGGAGATGCTTATGGCCATCAAAAAAAATGGAATAAAGCCATAGTACAGTACAAACAATTGGTGGAAGCTAAACCAAATGAGGCAAATTACCATTATAAATACGGAGGCGTTTTGGGTATGAAAGCTTTGTCTGTTAGTAAAATACAAGCTTTAACAATTATAGGAGATGTAAAGACAGCATTTTTAAAAGCTGCCGATTTAGATAAAAACCATATTGATACCCGTTGGGCGTTGGTTGAACTCTATATGCAGTTGCCTGGTATTTTGGGAGGGAGTAAAAAGAAATCATTACACTATGCAAATCAGTTAGAAACCTTGTCGGCCGTAGATGGTTATTTGGCTAAAGGTTATATATATGAATATGATAATGAACCCGAACTAGCTGAAGCTTATTATAAAAAGGCAATACAGGTAGGAGGCTCATTGACTTGTTTTAATAAACTAGTTAGCTTTTACGAAAAAAATGAACTACCCGGTAGGGCTATAAAAACTATTGAAGACGCACAGAAAAAGCATCAGCGTAATGCATTGCATTATCAAATAGGCAAAGTGTCGGCCGAATATAATGTTGCGCTAGAAAAAGGGGAAAGGTGCTTACATGTATACCTTAATAATTACAGCACGGCAGATGGGGTTCCTAAAGCTTGGGCATATTATCGATTGGCACAAATACATAAGCATAGAGAAGATAAGATTGCGGCTTTAAAATATATAGATTTAGCAATTGCCGAACTTCCCAAAGAAACCTCTTTTATAGAAGAAAAGGAAAAGATATTAGAACTTGATTAATGTTTAAGTTTGGTCTAAATAGATTATGAATGCCATATACAGTACATAATAGTTAAAAACATTCGTGTATTATATACGAAAAAAGTATATTTGATTTTTCTTCAAAAAACGATACATGAACGTACATTTTATAGCTATAGGAGGTGCAGCAATGCATAATTTAGCCTTAGCATTACATAATAAAGGAGATAAAGTAACAGGAAGTGACGATACGATTTTTGAACCTTCAAAATCAAGATTGGAAGCAGTAGGTTTGTTGCCAGAAGTCTTTGGTTGGTTTCCCGAAAAGATCACAACAAATCTAGATGCCATTGTTTTGGGAATGCATGCCAAAGCAGATAACCCTGAGTTATTAAGAGCACAAGAGTTAGGCGTTAAAATTTATAGTTATCCGGAATTTTTGTACGAGCAGTCTAAAAATAAAACGCGGGTAGTTATTGGAGGAAGTCATGGAAAAACCACCATTACTTCCATGATTTTACATGTAATGCATTATCATGATAGAGAAGTCGATTATATGGTAGGTGCACAGTTGGAAGGTTTTGATGTAATGGTAAAGCTTACTGAGGCTAATGATTTTATCGTTTTAGAAGGAGATGAATATTTAAGTTCCCCAATAGATAGGCGACCTAAATTTCATTTGTATAAACCTAATATAGCATTGTTAAGTGGTATTGCTTGGGATCATATTAACGTATTTCCAACTTTTGAAAATTACGTTGAGCAATTTAAAATTTTTGTAGATAGCATTGTTAAAGGCGGAAGCATTAACTATAATGAAGAAGACCCAGAAGTAGTTAGCGTGGTAACCTCTAGTGAAAACCCAATTAGAAAAATACCATATTGTACGCCCGAATATACGGTTGAGAATGGGGGGACACTGTTGGAAACACCAGAAGGCCCTATGCCTATTGAAGTTTTTGGCAAGCATAATCTTAACAATTTAGCAGGTGCCAAATGGATTTGTCAGCATATGGGTATTGATGAAGACGATTTTTATGAAGCTATTGCTACTTTTAAAGGTGCAAGCAAACGTTTGGAGAAAATAGCTGAAAGTAATAACAGTGTAGCATACAAAGATTTTGCCCATTCACCAAGTAAGGTGAAGGCAACTACAGGTGCATTAAAAGAGCAATACCCAAATAGGAAATTGATAGCCTGTTTGGAACTACATACTTATAGCAGTTTAACCGCAACTTTTCTTAAAGAATATAAAGACACATTAAATGCAGCCGATGAAGCTGTTGTGTTTTATTCACCTAATGCCGTTGCAATTAAAAAACTTGATGCCGTAACGAAAGAGCAGATAGCTCATGCATTTGGTCGTGATGGCTTGGTTGTTTATACAAACCCTAACGATTTTAAAAACTACTTGTTCTCTCAAAATTTTGAGAATAAAGCCTTGTTGTTAATGAGCTCTGGTAATTATGGTGGATTGGATTTCGATGAAGTTAAAAGGCTGATTAAGTAAAATTACAACGTATTTACCTAATCGAGATTTATGTGCGCTGCGGATTGTCACGAAGGTGCTTTGCCTAGAAAGCTTTTTAACTTGTCCCTTTTATGTTGAGGTAACGCCTCATTTGACATCGCTATTTCTATAAGCGTATCGTCTTTTGTTTTAGAAAAGAATAGATGAAATAACTCAGCTACTGAAAGACTTTTTTCCATACGTTCTACTAAGGTTATTGAATCACCTATACTTACGCTACCTTCTTTTAAAATACTTATATAAGTTCCAGGGCGTTTATGGGCTATAAATTGTTTTAAAATCTCTTGGGAACCAAATTTTGCCCCCAATTTAAAACAAGGCTCCCGAGGTTGTGAAACCTGAACTAGAGCACTGCCCATTTTATAAATATCACCAACATGAATTTTAGTTTCATCAAGTCCTGCAACCGTTAAGTTTTCACCAAACATGCCCCAGTCCCAATTTAAGTTAGGATAAAGCGCTTTCCAATAGGGGTAATGGTCTGCAGAGAATAGATAGCATGCTTTATAATAACCACCGTGTACTTTGGTGTCGCTAACAAAATCATTATTAACGCTTTCCTTGCCCAAAAATATAGGAGTATTAACCGGAGTTTTAAAAATACCAGAAGTTACTTCCTTTCCTTGCCATACAAATGTTTGGGGAGTTGCAATATTTGTAGAAGTTATGTTCATAAGTTAAAAATAGTTTTATTGGTAATGAGCTTAATACTATAAATTTCTTTGGTTAAACTCCAAATTGCCTTAAATGGTGGTCTAAGTGTTTGTATTGCATTTGTCCCCGTTGCTCATGGGTGAAATCTCCACAAATAGGATGTGATGGCCAATTGGGATCGTCTTTTTTAGCATAAAACACATTGATTAGTTCGATTAGTTTGTCTTTCTCTTCTACAAAATTCTTTTTGTCAACAACCCTATATTCTCTTGAAGTCGGTAAATTATGTTTCCAAGGCTTGTCATTATAAAGAGATGCCTTATAAAACGAAAACAAAATCTTCATAATAAAGTTTGGTTTTTTAAGGGTTTGTTTGCCTAAAGTAACGTTTAATGGTTCCATGCAATGCGCTAACATTTGGGCAACATCCATCTTTCCCCATAGCGGCTGTGAGTTTTCAGTTAGTGCTTCAATACGATTTAAAATGTCTTGGTGTACATGTATTTCAAATAGGGATTTCATAAGTAAATATTTTAGAAAATTTTTAACCAACGGATAAATCTAAGAATTTCATGAAATGAACTAACATCGAGGAATTCTTTTGATTAAAATTGCCTGATAAATTTACAATAATTATATTTATCAAATGTCTGAAAAATCTTCATCTTTTACTATTAAAAAATGGTCGCTAGACGACCGTCCTCGTGAAAAACTTCTTAATAAAGGTCGGGTTTCCTTAAGTGATGCTGAATTGGTTGCTATATTAATTGGTTCGGGGAATAAGGAGGAAAGTGCAGTTGCCTTAGCCAAACGCATACTTGCCAATACAGGTAACAACCTAAGTGAGTTGGGTAAGTTGTCTATTGAACAGTTAATGGTGTTTAAAGGCATTGGCGAAGCCAAAGCGATAACAATTGCAGCTGCCTTGGAGTTAGGGCGTAGGCGTCGGGGAGAAGAGGCATTGAATAAGAAAAAAATAAGTTCAAGTTTATCGGTTTTTGAATTAATGCAGCCACTAGTTGGTGAATTGCAGCATGAAGAGTTTTGGATAATATATTTAAACAATTCAAATAAAGTTATCCAAAAATACCAATTAAGTAAAGGCGGTATTACAGGTACTTTAGTAGATGTTCGTTTAGTACTTAAAAACGCCTTAATGCTTGGAGCTACGGGGCTTATTTTGGTACATAATCATCCGTCAGGGGCATTAAACCCTAGTACAGCCGATAAGCAGTTGACCACAAAATTGAAAACAGCAGCACAAAGTTTAGATATTAAAGTATTGGATCACCTAATTGTAACGGAAAAAGCATATTTTAGTTTCGCCGATGAATCATTATTGTGAAAGCATCAAATTCCAATTAAAGATTTGTGGTTTGAAATTTAAAAATTGAAATTTACTTTACTCTATCTATGCTCTTAGTTTATACACATCATATTACGCCGAGATTAAAATATGTTTTTAGACATATTTGTACTAGGGTATTAGGTATTGAGGTTTCTTTTACCACTAAGATCGAGGCATTTATTGCTCATGACAGCTTAAAAATGTCTTATACCAAACAGTCACTTGGAAATGAGTTTTTTATAAAGAGCCATGATATTTTATTTGAACAAAGTTTGTCGGATGTCGATATCCACATTCACGATTGGGAAGAAACTAAGTGTTTTTTCTTTAATGGTGACAAGAGTTCTTTGCCATTTGATATTTTTGCGGCGGCCTTTTATTTGTTGTCTAGATACGAAGAATATTTACCACACGTTAAAGATGAATATGGTCGTTTTGTTGCAACCGAAAGTATAGCGTATAAATATGGGTTTTTACATCAACCGGTAGTAGATATCTGGGCTTATAAGTTTAAAGCAGCCTTACATGAGCAGTACCCCGAATTTGAGTTTCCGGTAAGGAAGTATTCTATAAAACCAATTATAGATGTTCCCAGTGCTTATAATTTCAAACTTAAGGGAATTATGCGTTCTTTAGGAGGTACTTTAAAGGATTTGTTCGAATTTAAATTTAAACGACTCTATAGCCGCTACATGGTGTTGTTTGGTCTAAAGCATGATCCCTACGATACGTTTAGGTATATTATTAATAAGCAAAAGCATAGTGATCATAAGTTTTTATTCTTTTTTTTAATTGGCGATTATTCTACTTACGATAAGGGTATAAACGCAAACAAAAAGCATTTTATATCACTTATAAAGCACATAGCCGATTACTGTAGTGTTGGCTTAAAAACATCCTTTTTTGCAATTGATGACATTACAGTTTTAAAAAAGGAAAAACGGCGGATGGAAGCTATTTTGAATACATCATTAAAGGCTTCCCGACAATCGTTTTCAAAGCTTAATATGCCAGAGTCCTACAGAAATCTTATCGAATTGGAGATTCAAGAGGATTATACTATGGGCTATGTAAATCATGTTGGATTCCGAGCTGGTTCATGCACACCATTTTTGTTTTACGATTTAGATTATGAAGTACAAACACCTTTAAAGATTAACTCTTACCATCTTATGGACTACAGTTTGCTTAAAACACAATCACTGTTAGATAAAAAGAAGGTGTTAAATGAGTTGATTAGCGAAATAAAAAATGTTAATGGGGAGTTTGTGCCAGTATTTCATAATTACACCTTTAGTGATACAGAGCGCTGGGAAGGGTTTAAAGAATTGTTTAATATTATTTTAGATTCGGTAAATGAAGCTTAAGGGCATTACAGATGTTTTTTTTGATCTCGATCATACCTTATGGGATTTTGATAAAAATTCGGCGTTGACATTCAAAAAGGTTTTTGAACTCAATGAATTGGCTGTGGATTTAAATGCATTTTTAGCGAATTATATAGTCATTAATGCACACTATTGGAAGCGTTATAGGGATGAGAAAATTGATCATGAAACTTTGCGTTTCGGACGCTTAAATGATACATTCAAGGCTGTTGGTTTTTCTATTGAAGATGAAACGGTGTATCGAGTTTCCAGGGATTATATAATGCATCTTACAAACTATAATCATTTGTTTGATAATACAATTATAATTTTGGATTATTTGAGTCGTAAATATACATTGCATATTATAAGTAATGGCCTAAGCGAAGTACAGCACAAAAAACTAAGAAATGCTAATATCTATCATTATTTTAAGACTGTTACCAATGCAGAAATAGCAGGCGTTAAAAAGCCAAACCCTAAAATTTTTGAGTTTGCACTACAAGCAGCAAATACTAATATTAATCAAAGTGTTATGGTTGGTGATGGTTATGAGGCAGATATACTAGGCGCTATGAATGTTGGAATGGATGTTATTTATTTCGATCCAAAGAATCAGGCATTAGATGTCAATATTAAGCAAATCAATAATCTTATTCAATTAAAAAAATATTTATAGAAGAATGTACAATTTAGAAAATCTTTACGTTTAAGTTTAGACATGTTAAAGCAAATATTTAAGTATACCATTATAAGCGTCATTTTTAGTTTTTTTGTTGGTTCGTGCACCAAAGATGTGGATTTTGACCAGATAAACGATTTTGAAATTTACCCAGTACTGGAATCCAGTTTGGTACACCTAGATGAGCCAGCGAGCAGGTTTTATATCGATGGCTATGAGGTCGCTGTTATCCAAGATTCGGTTAGCATCGATGTTTTTAACAATCAGTTTGCAATAGATAATTTAATAAAGGCTGAGCTTGTATTGGAAATGACCAATTCAATAAATAGAGGACTTGATGTGCAAGTCGATTTTTTTGATGCTGCAAACCAATTAAGGCATGCCTTTACAGTATCTGTTGCTCCTTCTCCAAATAACGAGGAAATTGTTTCACAGCATACAGAGGTTTTTGAAGGTAATAGTTTGATAGCTTTAAAGCAAACAACCAAATTAATACTTACTTTAAGAACACGTTCTGGTAGTCCGATCAACGAAGGCACACCGGGTAGAATAGGCTTGAAATCTAAGGGTGTTTTTTATTTAAAAATAGATAATTCTATATGAGAAAGGTTATTTGGTTGCTTTTATGTATAACGGGATTAACCTTTTCTCAAAATAAGCAAGTGCTTTATGGGTTTTCAGAAATACCACAAGCACTAATGCTTAATCCCGGAGGCGAAATAAAGAACGATTGGTATTTTGGTATTCCATTACTGTCTCACATTCATACTAGTGTGGGAATATCGGGTAGTACGGTTTATGATGTTTTTGCCGATGATGGTGTAGATTTCAATACTAAGCTCCGTAATGCTATATACAGCATGAGATCTAACGATTTTTTTAGTGCTAATCAACAATTAGAAATTTTCTCTGGCGGTTTTGCTTATGGAACTAGTTATAATAAAAACAAGTACATAAGTTTTGGTATGTATCAAGAGTTTGATTTTATCACATATTTCCCAAAAGATTATGCCATTTTAGCTTACGAAGGCAATCAAAATAATATCAATAGACGTTTTAATGCAGGTCATGCCAGTGGTAGTGCAGAAGTTATTTCAGTTTTACATGTAGGATTCAATAAAAAAGTAAATAGAACATTTTCATTTGGTGTTCGGGGGAAAATATACTCCAATATACTTAATCTAACTACTACTAAAAACAAAGGCTATTTTGTTACCGAATATGGCGAGAATAATTTTTACAACCATATATTCAATTTAGATCTTGAACTTAGAACATCTGGGTTGGCAAGTTTAACCGATGATGATACAGATTCGGAAGCAGTAGCTAAGGCATTAAAAAAAAGAGCGCTTTTTGGAGGAGATCTTGGCTTGGGATTTGACATAGGTTTTTCTCATAAGTTGTCAAAACAATGGACTGTGGACGGAAGTTTATTAGATATTGGGTTTATAAGTCATAGTAAGGATGTGGAAAATTATAAAATAGCAGGTAATTATGCTTTTGAAGGCGCCAACCCTATTTTTCCAGAAACTGGATCTGGTCAAACAGCAGAGGAATACTGGAGTGAAATTGAAGATGAGTTCGAAACGTTATTTACTGTCGATACGACTGCTAATAAATACATAACCTGGAGACCTATAAAATTGAATGCTTCCTTAAATTATGCATTTGGTGAGAAAAGAAGTGAGGAATGTAATTGTTTAAAAGAGGATGTTGGGTATCTTAATGCTGTTGGTTTGCAGTTATATGCGATAAAAAGGCCTAAACAGCCTCAAATGGCCCTAACGGCATACTATTACAGGAGATTGTTTAAAGGTTTGCGGGCAAAGGCAACCTATACCGTAGATTCCTATTCTTTTAGTAACATAGGCTTTGGGCTTTCAGCACATATTGGTGCTGTTAATTTTTATCTTATGGCAGATAATTTTCTACAATATAAAAACGTATATGATGCACAAAGTGTATCTTTACAGTTAGGGTTTAACTATATATTTAATAAAAATGAAGACTAGATTATTTTTGGTGTTAATAGCACTTTTCATGGTTTCAAACACATTTTCTCAAGCGAATTTAAATGATTACAAATATGTAATCGTACCAAATAAGTTCGATTTCTTAAAAGAAAAGAATCAATATCAATTAAATGAATTAGCTCAATTTTTATTTAAGAAATATGGTTTTAATGCACTAATGGAGGGAGACGGATATCCAGAAGATATGGCACTTAATAGGTGTTTGACCTTAAAGTCGGATGTTATAAAGGATTCAGGCCTTTTTAAAACGAAGTTAACCGTCGAATTAAAAGATTGTAATGATCGTGTTGTTTATACATCCGAAATAGGGGAAAGCAGAGAGAAGGAATATGCAAAGGCCTATAACGAAGCATTAAGAGCGGCCTTTAAATCGTTTGAAGCACTTAACTATAAATACCAACCTAAGATAACAAATACTGTTGCTGTTCAAGCAGTTGAGGCCAAGGCTGAAGTATCAAAGGAGATAGCGACATTAAAAGAGGAAATAGCATCTTTAAAAAGAGAGAAGCAAGCTGAAGTTACTGAAACAAAAGTTGCTACAGTGCCTGTTAAAGCAATTAAGAGTGTTGAATCTAGTGCAATAGAAAGCGTGTCTGGGGTATTGTATGCACAGATTATTAAAAACGGATTTCAATTAGTGGATAGCTCACCAAAAGTGGTTTATAGAATTTTAAAAACTGGACTTGAAAATACGTTTCTGGTTGAAAACAAGCAGGCTATTGTTTATAAGAAAGGAGATAGTTGGATTCTTGAATATTATGCCGATGGTACTTTAAAACAGGAAGGACTCAATATTAAGTTTTAGGTTTAAGAACGAAATAATTAATATCCGTACTTGTCTTTCCAGCGTTGTTTTAAAAAATCGCGATGGGCATTTTCCCGAGCATTATTGCCAGGGTCATAAAGCTTAGTGTTTTTTATGGCTTCGGGTAAGAATTCCTGATTGGCAAAGTTTAGGTCATAGTTATGGGCATATTTATAATTTTCACCATAACCCAATTCTTTCATTAATTTTGTTGGCGCATTTCTAATTTCTAAAGGAACCGATAAGTCTCCGGTTTGTCTTACTAATTGCTGGGCTGTATTTATTGCTTTGTAAGCTGCATTACTTTTAGGAGAGCAAGCCAAATACGTGGCACATTGGCTAAGTACGATCCTGGATTCAGGATAGCCAATAGTCGATACAGCCTGAAAGGTGTTGTTGGCAATTACCAAAGCAGTAGGGTTGGCGTTGCCTATATCTTCACTAGCCAAGATAAGTAACCGTCGCGCTATAAATTTAACATCTTCGCCGCCTTCAACCATACGCGCTAACCAATACACAGCAGCATTAGGATCGCTACCCCGTATCGATTTTATAAAAGCAGATATAATATCGTAATGCTGTTCACCCGTTTTATCATAACGTACTGTATTGTTTTGAACTTTATCTAATACCATGTCATCAGTAATGATAATATCATTACTATCATGGGCATTAACAATTAGTTCAAATACATTAAGCAATTTTCTGCCATCACCACCAGAAATTCTTAATAAGGCACTTGTTTCTTTTAGTGTTATATTCTTTTTAGAAAGGTATTCATCCTTTTCGATGGCGCGTTCTAAAAGGGTTTCTAAATCAGTCTTATTAAAGGCATTCAGAATATATACCTGACAGCGTGATAAAAGAGCAGGGATTACTTCAAAACTCGGATTTTCGGTAGTAGCCCCAATAAGCGTAATCCATCCCTTTTCAACTGCTTGTAACAAAGAATCTTGTTGTGATTTACTGAACCTATGAATCTCATCAATAAACAAGATGGGATTTTTGGTGGTAAATAATCCGCCACTTTGTTTGGCCTTATCAATAACCTCGCGAACATCTTTAACACCAGAATTTATAGCACTGAGGGTATAAAAAGGTCGTCCGGATTCTGTTGCTATAATATTGGCAAGTGTAGTTTTTCCAGTGCCAGGCGGTCCCCAAAATAACATAGATGGGATTAGGCCTTGTTTAATGTGTTGTGTTAATGATCCATTGTCGCCAACCAAATGTGCTTGACTTACGTAATCTGCTAATGTTTTTGGTCTTAAACGTTCTGCTAAAGGTTCATTCATACTGTAAAATTAAAATATTTATTACAGTGATGATAAGGAATCGTAAAAGAATTAAGTTTAATCATGACAATATAACATCAAAGTAAACTGTGGATTATAATTTGATATCTTTATGTTATGGATAAAAGAGAACATTTTAAATTTTCAACGGGTGTAGTTGCTTACCCTATACTCTTCGTACTTGTCATTTGGATTGTGTTTTGGTTTGAAGTGCGCTTTGGTTTTAATTTTAGTAAGTATGGGATATATCCCTTAACCGTAAAAGGTTTGCGCGGTATTATTTTGAGTCCTTTTATACATGGAGACATTAATCATATTTATCATAATACAATACCTCTTTTTGTACTGTCTATGGCATTATTCTATTTTTATAGGCACATTGCTTGGAAAATTGTTATTTATGGCATTTTGATATCTGGTTTCTTAACATGGTGCATAGGGAGGCCTTCTTATCATATTGGAGCAAGTGGACTAGTTTATATATTGGTAAGTTTTACGTTTTTTAAAGGTGTTTTTGCTAAGCATTATAGGTTAATAGCTTTGTCTTTATTGGTTGTTTTTCTTTACGGTAGCATGATATGGTATACCATGCCCGTTAAGGAAGGCATCTCTTGGGAGGGGCATTTGGCAGGGATGATCACAGGTTTGTTATTTGCACTGGTTTTTAGAAGGGAGATAGCAAAACCCAAAAAGTTTGATTGGGAACAGGAAAATTATAATGAAGATGACGATCCTTTTTTAAAACACTTCGATGCAGATGGCAATTTTGTAGAAACAATTGATAAGGTGGAAGTAGATAAAAACCAAACGATTGTTAATTATACGTTTAAGGAAAAACAGGATAATGAAGAATAGGGTTGAAGGCTGTGTGTCCTCATAATTCATTAAAACTGCTTAAATCTAATTTAAACGTTGCCTTACCACTTCATATAAAAATGCTCCACAAGCAACCGAAACGTTAAGCGATTCAATCTCGCCCAGCAACGGGAGTTTGGCTTTAGCATCTGCTACTTTTAGAATAGAAGGGTTAATGCCTCTGGCTTCTGATCCCATAACAATAGCACAAGGTTCCTTAAAAGAAACATCGTATAGCGTGTTATTCGTTTTTTCGGTGGCAGTAATAACTTTAATGCCCGATGCTTGCATGTAGAATACAGCGTCTTTTATATGGTCTACTTTGCAAATAGGTACTTTGAACACAGCACCGGCACTGGTTTTAATAGTATCGCCATTTACAGGAGCACCGCCTTTTTTCTGGATAATGATACCGTCTACACCTGTGCATTCGGCAGTACGGATAATAGCGCCAAAATTACGAACGTCACTCAATTGATCTAACAACAGAAACAAAGGTGTTTTTCCAGACTCTATAACGTTCAAAACCAAAGTCTCTAAGTTATGAAAAGCAATAGGGGATATTTGTGCAACGGCTCCTTGGTGGTTCTTTTTGGTTAACCGATTGAGTTTTTCAACAGGAACATACGATTTGTTAATGCTATTTCTGTTAATAAGCGATTCAAGCTCTTTAAATAATTCGCCTTGTAAACCTTTTTGAAGAAATACTTTATCTAGGGATTCACCAGCGTTTATAGCCTCCATTATGGCACGAATACCAAAAATTTGTGTTTGATCTTGCATGGGGTAAAGATATAAAAGATACCATTACAAAGTTTAAATTGTATAAAGAGATAACCAGTAAAAAAGATGTTTTTCTATTTTTTTAACTCAAAAAAGGTATATTATTTTTTGTAAATTTATGGAAAAGAGAAGCTACATGTTATTAAAAAAAAGCACCAAACACTTTATTTTATTTACAGTTGTTTTAATGGTTAATGTCGTAACTGGTCAGATTAATTTTATTGATAGGGCCGAAAGTCGTGGTGTAGATATTTCTTGTGGTACTACTTATCTCGGCAACGGAGTGTCTTTTTACGACTATGATCAAGATGGTTTTGATGATATAACCTTTGCAACTGAAGCAGGACAGAACGTAAGGTTTTTTAAAAATACTGGCAGTAATGGTTTTGTTGAAGATTATCTTAATATTTCTGAAATAAACCATCAAACGAAACAAGTTAATTGGGTAGATATAGATAACGATGGCGATAAAGATTTATATATTACGAGCGATACAAATGGAAATAGATTATTTGAGAATGATGGCAACTTAAACTTTATTGACATCACCAATTCTTCTGGTTTGCCCGAACAAAATATATTTACCTATGGAGCATCTTGGGGAGATTATAACAATGATGGCTACTTAGATGTGTTTATTTGTAGTTTCGATTCTAATAAAGTTGTTCCAAACTATCTTTATAAAAATAATGGTAACAATACATTTACTAATGTTAGTGAATCTGCGGGGATAAGTTCTTTAGGCCATTTATCTTTTTGTGCTGCTTTTTTTGATTATAATAACGACGGTTGGCAAGATATTTATATATCTAACGATAGGATTTTCAATCCCAATATTTTGTATAAGAATAACGGAGATGGTACGTTTACAGATAAGAGTCAGGAATCTAAATCTGATATAAGAATAGACGCAATGTCTGTAACCATTGATGACTTTGATAAAGACGGTTGGTTTGATATATATGTTACTAATTCTCCAGATGATGGCAATGTTTTCTTAAGGAACAACGGAAATGGCACTTTTACCGATATAGCCCCATCAACAGGAACAAAAGTTTTTGGTGTTTGCTGGGGAGCTGTTTTTCTAGATGCTGAAAATGATCAAGATTTAGATTTGTATGTTAGTAGTTCGTTAAACGGAACTTCAGTTTATAATTCTTCTGTTTTTTTTGAGAATTTAGGTGATAATAAATTTCAAAGCGATATAAATTCAGGTTTTTTTAATGATAATAAAACGAGTTATTCAAATGCAATTGGCGATGTAAACAATGATGGTTTGTACGACATTGTTGTATCCAATACGGATGATGAATTTATTAATCTGTGGATGAATGAAACAGTTAGCAATAATAATTGGTTAAAGATTGGGTTAGAAGGAACTGTCAGTAACCGAGATGGAATTGGGGCGGTAATAGAGATATCAGCAAGCGGAGAAAAACAATATCGTTATACATTGTGTGGAGAGGGGTATTTATCTCAAAATTCGGCATCCGAAATATTTGGAGTTGGGAGTAATACTTTAGTGGATTATGTTAAAGTAAAATGGTTAAGTGGTATTGAAGATTATTTTTATAATATTGATGTTAACCAATCTTTGACCTTAAAAGAAGGTACGGGCAGTACGGTTACCCCTATATATGGATGTAAAGATCCTAATTCGTGTAATTTTAACCCTGATGCAACTATTGATGACGGTTCGTGTGTTTTTGCAGAGACAGGAAGTATAATAGGTAATGCTACTTCAAGTCCATTACGAACAGAAACATACGCTCATAGTTTAACTGATAGAGAAGTGTACTTTTGGACGGTTACTAATGGAGAGATTCTTAATGGTCAGGGAACAAATGCAATTAAAGTGAAGTGGGATATCGCTTCAAAAGGCATTGTTTCGGTTGTTAATAAGGGTGAAAATTGTATGTCTAATGTCGTTTCTTTGGAAGTGCCTTTAGCTGTTGATTTACATTTAGAGGAGACTAATTATTCTATCGCGAGACTATGGAATGAACTTTTATTAGAGGCTATTAGGACAGATTATGCACGCCCTACAGTCCATGCTCGAAATCTGTTTCATACCAGTATCGCAATGTATGATTCATGGGCTATTTATAATAAGAACAACGAAACTTACTTAATTGGTAAGGAATTATATGGATTTTTATGTGACTTTGATGATTTTTCGCTTTCTGGAGACTATCTTATCTCTGATGCTGTTAATGAAACTTTGAGTTTTGCGGTATATAGGTTATTGAAACACAGATTTAAAGAGTCTCCAAATCGGGAAACTATTTCAGAACGTTTAAATGAGTTAATGGCACTACTTAATTATGATGTTAATTATAATTCTATTGACTATTCAAATGGAGAGCCTGCAGCTTTAGGAAATTTTATTGGTTCCAAAATAATTGAATATGGACTTCAAGATGGCTCCAATGAATTAAATGAGTACGGTAATCAATATTATTTGCCAGTTAACGAGTCTTTGGCTCCAATTGTTGGTGGTAATGAAACCATTTCAGATCCCAACAGATGGCAACCACTTTCATTAGATGTGTATATTGACCAAAGTGGGAATATTGTATCCCCTACTAATTCAGTTCCTGAATTTTTGAGCCCAGAATGGGGAAACACACAGCCTTTCTCTTTAAAACAGAGCGATAAGAGTACGTATTTCCGAAATTCGAACCACTATAATGTGTATCATGATCCAGGACCGCCCCCTTTTATTGATACAGAAGATATTACTTCTTCTAATATATACAAATGGGGGTTTTCTTTGGTCTCTATATGGAGCTCTCATTTATCTCCAAATGATGGAATTATGTGGGATATATCACCAAGATCGATAGGCAACATTTCTTCCAGTTTATTTCCTGATGATTTTTATAATTATAAGGATTTTTATAAACTGATTGAAGGTGGTGATATAGGTAATGGGCATGATTTAAATCCAATTACAAATCAGGCTTATGTAGAGCAAATAGTCCCAAGAGGTGACTATACCCGAGTTTTAGCAGAATTTTGGGCAGATGGTCCTGATTCTGAAACACCTCCCGGGCATTGGTTTGTTATATTGAATTATATTAATGATCATCCACTGTTACAAAAGAAATTCGAAGGTAAAGGAGCTGTCTTAAGTGATATCGAGTGGGAAGTTAAATCCTATTTTATCTTAGGAGGCGCAATGCACGATGCCGCTATTGCTGCATGGGGTATTAAGGGATGGTATGACTATATACGACCCATTTCTGCTATTAGGTACATGGCAGATAAAGGCCAAAGCTCTGAAATCAATTTGGATAATTTTAATATTAATGGAATACCGTTAGTTGATGGATTGATTGAGGTTGTAAATGAAGATGACCCCCTGGCAGGTGATAATGGCGAAAATGTTGGTAAGATTAAATTATTTACGTGGAGGGGACATAAGTATATAGAAGATGCTGAGACAGATGCAGCCGGTGTTGGTTGGATTCTTGCTGAAAATTGGTGGCCATATCAGCGACCATCATTTGTTACCCCTCCATTCGCTGGTTATGTTTCAGGGCATTCAACGTATTCGAGAGCTGCAGCCGAAGTACTTACAAAATTGACTGGTTCGCCTTTTTTCCCAGGTGGATTGGGTGAGTTTCATGCAAATAAAAATGAGTTTTTAGTTTTTGAAGAAGGTCCTAGTCAAGATATAGTGTTACAATGGGCTACTTATAGAGATGCGTCAGATCAATGTAGCCTTTCAAGAATATGGGGAGGCATCCATCCACCAATGGATGATATTCCTGGTAGAATAATAGGAGAGAAAATAGGGGTGGAGACATTTAATTTTGCAAAAAAATATTTTGATAATCAAAACGAAAAAGAAATTGAGATGGTTGCATATCCTAACCCTGTGGGTAATTCCGATCAATTGTTTATTAATAACACTGATGAAGGAATGGCGTTTGAATTATTTAATTTACAAGGAAAGAACTTGCCTATAGATTACGAGTTTAATAAATCAAACCATCAAACTAAGATAAGGTTTGTTGGCAGTTTGTCAACAGGAATTTACATTTTAAGGACAGAAGGGAGATTTTGGAAAATAGCATTAATGAATTAATTAGCTTAAACTTGTTTGACTTTAAAAATTAAGGGCTAGCAGATTAACAAATTGTGTAAAGTAAGTCTATAAAACAAGAAAGGCAACTAAAAAAATAGTCGCCTTTCTTTATGTGTAATATCCAATTTTTATGGACTTGTGTACTCAGGACATGTTCCAGGCTCAGGCCCAAAAGGACCAAACTCTACTCCATCAGGGTTAGTAATGGTGTAAACATGCTCTTCTTCCCAGGAGCCACTTGTGTAAGAAATACGTAATACACCAGTTCCAGAGGGCACATTAAATACATGCGTTGCAGCATCAGTAGCAGGAATTGTATAGTCCGTTGTAGAACCATCGATCTCAACAGTAACAAATGCACCATCCCATCCATCTCCAAATAAATCCGTCATGTCAATAGTCCAATCACCAGAGATTGGATTATTATTGGGAGGACAAGGAATGGCAAAACTAAATTCAAATGCATTTCTATAGCCTGTCTCGTCTAAAAGATCACTACTATTATTACCTCCTTTTACTCCGTCTTCTTCAGTAAAAGTTTGTCTGTCATTGCCTTTGTAAACAATTCCCTTGTCATTTACAGCGGTTCCTGTAAAAGAAAAGGTGTCAGCAAAACCAACGTCTGCAATGTCAAACCCTAAAGCACTTGCTAAATCAGACATAGTAATAGTTAAATTAGCAGGAAATGAGGTAACAGTTTCTCCAAATGCTACAGGGCCGTATTCTTCGCCTGCAACCATTGCAGAAGCTTCAATACTGTAGCTGGCTACATTTCCATCGGGTGCTTCAAGAACGTTAGTTACTGTAATGTTAGCAGCTTCAGCTAAACTTGCTATGTTCACAACTGTTGGGAACGGAGTTTCAAATCTCACAAAGCCTCCCAATTCAAAAACGTTAAAAATATCCTTATCCTCATCTTCACATGAGAAAAGGGTAATACTAAAAATAGCGAGGAAGCATGCCGTGGCTATCATAGTATAATTAAAAAATGCTATTTTTTTCATAATACAATATTTTTATTTTAAATTATCAGGGTTAGTATCCCAGAAAACTTTGGTTGTAACTGGCTTTTCTGGAATGTTAGGATTGGTGGCCGATTCTGCAGCAGGATACAAGAAACTTCTCATAAAGGAACCGGCTTCAATAACAGGATCAGACATATCACTGGGCATACTTGTTCTTCTATACATGTTATATGCTTCAATGCCATTACCCCAAAGCGCTATATAGTATTCTTTCATAATAATATCTAAACGCTCTTCATCAGATGTAGCAGCATCGTAAGCATCTAAAACATAATCAACATAATTATTAACATTGTCTGTAGTTATCAAGTATTCCTCTGGTCGGTCACCAACAGTTACTTCTTCATTAACATCTTCTGTATCCGGATCATCAGGAATCAAAATATTACTTAAAGAGGCCGTTATAGCACTTGATTGGAAATTAGCAACTTTATCCATAGATGCACGTATACCTTCTTCCAAGAGTGTTCTCGGATTTCCTGTTGTTCCAATTGTTAATGCTGATTCAGCCATTAAAAATTTAACATAAGAAGATAACATAAAAGGGAAAATACCAGCACCACCAGCTCCAACATTATTAGTAACTGGTTTAAAGTCATCACCGTCATAAGCTCCACCTACAGGATACAATCCATAAGTCGTTCTTAATAATTGATCGGGGTCTACACCTGCATCGTAACCATGGTCTCTTCCCCAATAGAAATCACCAATATAACAGAAGTTTATTACAGCATCTCCTTCACAGTCTAAGAAATCACCTTCTGGCGCAGTAGGTGTTTGGCGATAAAAATAATAACGTAATCTAGGATCATTAAAGCCTTTGTCGTCTTTTAATAGATACATGTAGTAATTGTTCATGAAATCGTCGGCTCCATCAGAATCATAACATAATGCATAGTAAGGATGACGGCTTTCGCCAGTAGCACTAGATACCGTAGAATACTTAAACTCTAAATCTTCACTGGCATCATCTATTATGCCTTGGCTAATTAAAGTGTTAATTTCAGATTGAAAGTTACCGATTAATCTCATTTGCGCGTACATTTTAAATTTAAGTGTACGTGCAGCCGTTATCCATTTTGAAGCATCACCAGCGTAAAACAAATCATCGGCAGGCATTATACTGGCATTATTAAGAGCAGCAATAGCTTCGTCAAGAACAACAAGCATGTCGTTATATATTACTTGACCGTCTTCAACGTTTGGAGCAATAACAGCTGAGCCTTGTAAAGCTTCGCTATAAGGAACATCTCCCCAAATATCAACTAGGGTTACAAAAGCAAATGCCTTAATTATCTTGGCAATTCCAATGTGACCTTGTAGATCTCTTTCTTCCGCAATGGGAAGTAGTACGTTAATGTCCTGAAGTGTCTCTCTGTACAGGTCTTTCCATGCATCATTCAGAGCGCCATTAGATGCGGCAAAAGGTCCTGAGTAATTTCCAAATAAATGCTGCATTCTAACAGTTTCTGCGGCTCTTACATTTAGACCATCTTCATTATCTTCATTATAAGCAATTGCTGCAACAAAACGCAGTTGTGCGTTATTGAGAAGCAAATCAGGATCAGCACTTACCGGCGTTAATTCACTTGGATCATTCAATAAATCCAAATTTGTAGTTTCACACCCCATAGCTAAGGCTAGAAGAAGGAAACAAATAGGTATTAATTTTATATTCTGTGTTTTCATTTTCTATTTTTTTTAATTTAAAAAGTAGCCTTAAAACTAAATCCATACTTTTTTGAAGTTGGCGCAGTCTGTAAGTCAAGACCAAGACCGTTACCTACACCTGTACTTAAAGTTTCAGGATCAAAATTGGTGTACTTTGGAATATTGGGAGAATAAAACCATAAATTTTGCCCTAGTAAAGTAAATGACATTGAACCAAACGGGGTTTTAGCTAAGAATTTCTTAGGTAGGTCGTAGGTTAATGAAATCTCTCTTAATCTTACAGTAGAACCATCAAATATTTGGTTGTCGGAAGTATCTACATAATTAAGGAACCATAATTCATTAGTACCCTGTTGTATGGTGTTAGGTATTTTGTTCCCTGATCCATCCAGCAATACTTCTCCAGTGTTAGGGTTAGCATAAAATCCAGAGATAACTTTAGTGCCTTCTCTATTATCTTGAAATTTCGTAACACCTCTTCTTAAAAGATTATTTATTGTGTTGGATGAAAAATCACCTCCATGTACGTATTCAACTTGAGCAGTTAAAGTTAAGCCTTTAAACGAAAAACTGTTGATTGTAGTTAATTGCCAATCTGGGTTAGGGTCGCCAATTATTTCATCGTCAAAACCTAAGGCACTACTGTCTAAAATATTACCTGTAGTAGGATTGATTAGTAAATTGCCCTCATCGTCTCTCAACGCATAACTACCTTTTATAACACCTAGAGGTTCGCCTTCTATAGCATAGTTACCTAAATTAGAGAAACCAGCCATGAATACATCACCAGCAGGGAGATCTTTAACTTCACTTTCCATAGCTGTAAAAGTGAAGTTTGATAACCATTTAAAGTTATCATTTTCAATTGGTCTAATGCCTAAATCAACCTCAATTCCCTGAGTTAAAATTTTACCAGCATTAACGGTTGTTCTTTCAAATCCTGTTGACAGTGGAATGGTAGAGCTTAAAATTTGGTCTTTAGAATCTCTTGTAAAGACACTTAATTCTAAATCAACTCTATTGTTGAATAATTTAGCTTCAACACCAGCCTCTACTTCAGAGTGCAATTCTGCTTTAAGATTAGGATTTGATTCAACGTCAACACCACTGGATAATGAACCGCTAGAGTTTACATTTACTACTCGGCCTCCTCGAGTAGTGAATGCAGCAGTACCTAGGGCAAGTGTTTGTCTCGTTCTGTATGGGCTTGGAAAACCAGCTGAAGTACCATAACCAACTCTAAACTTCAAATAATTTAATCCGTCTGATTTCAAACTAGGAATAGCAGAAGTTGGAATTATAGAAAGGGCTGCACTAGGGTAAAAAAGTGATCGGTTGTCAATTTCAACTGTAGAGGTCCAGTCATTTCTTCCTGCTAAAGTTAAAAATAAATAGTTAGAGTAGTCTAATTGCAGTTGGCTATAAACACCTATTGTATTTTCTTTTTGAATAAAGTCCAAAGAGCTTCCGAGGGGATCTTGATTACTCTGAGTAGCAAAATTATTATGGTCGATAAAATCAAAAACAACTTGACCTGTACTGGCAACGCCAAATTTATCATATACCTCAGAGTTGGTATTGATACCAACAGTTGCGTTTAAGCCTAGATTTTCGGTTAGGTTTATGTCATTTATATTAAGAATTAAACTATGATCCCAAATGGTATTTGTAGCAGATGTAGTTTTTAGAAAACCTTGTTGGGCAATTAAAGCACTTACACCTCCTTTGTTAATATAAAATTGTTGTCTTTCTGTGTAGGTGTCATAACCTACTCGATAAGTTAATTTTAGATTTTCACTTATATCAAACATTGTACTTATAGAATTGTAAAACCTATTTACGTTTATAGATTCTTGAGAATTGTCTATTAGCCAGCGAGGGTTCTCTTGATCGGTTCTATAGTATACACTAGCTCCTGTAAAAGGATCTTGATAAGGAAGTCCCATTAAATCAAAATTCCTTGGGATAAATAATGTTCTAGTAAAGATGGAAAAGTTGCCTGTACCATTATCTGCAGCAACCGGAGGTGTGATAAATTTGCTTGTTGAAAAATTGAAAGAACCGTTAATAGTAAATTTATTGCTCAATTTAATAGAACCGCCAGCCCCAAAATTTGTTCTTTTAATGTTATTTCCTCTTACGTAACCGTCTTCATCTGTATTACCAAAATTTACATTAAAGGAAGCATTTTCAGTTCCCTTAGATACATTTACAGACGTTGTTCGTCCAAGACCAGTTCTGAAAAAATCTTTCACATTGTTTTTGAAATCTTGATAAGGAACAGTAACGCCTGCATATTCAGGAAATGAAGTGTTTAAAGCAGGTAAATCGTAATGATGTCTAACTGTGAAATTGCCATCAAATCGTCCTCCCCAGTTTCCAACAAATCCAACGTTAACAGAGTTATCACCCCCTTGACCATAAACATCTGTGTAATCTGGTAAGCTTGAAATTTCATTGAAAAAAACAGATTGATTAAGGCTTACTTCAAAACCTTTATCAGCACTTCCATCTCCACCTGTTTTGGTAGTGATCAATATTACACCATTTCTACCGGCATCACCATAAAGAACTGTAGCACTTAGTCCTTTTAAGACACTCATTGAAGCAATGTTGTTAGGGTCTAAATCTAAAAATCTACTGGAAGCAGATACAGAACCGTTACCTGTAGTAACATTACTTTCAGCATTGGTGCTTGTGTTAAACGGAACTCCATTTATAACAAACAAAGGTTGATTGTCGCCTGTAATAGAAACATTGCCTCTAATTTTTATATTGGTTCCACTACCCGCTAAGCCACCTGTTCCTACAACGCTTACACCAGCTATTTTACCAGATAAAACTCTTGCAATATCAGCTTCAGGTCGGCTTTCTACTTGTTCAGAATTTAAAGTTGTTACTGCATACCCTAAAGCCTTTTTCTCCCTTCTAATGCCTTGAGCAGTGACAACAACCTCTTCTAAAACAGCTGTATCTTCTTGCATTGTAATGTTAACAGTATTGGATGATCCAACAGTGACTTCTTGGCTCGTATACCCAACAAAACTAAATACAAGAACATCTCCTGTGCTAGCATCAATTGAATAATTACCATCGAAATCGGTTGAGGTACCAGAAGATGTACCTTTTACTAAGACAGTTGTGCCAGGTAGTGGTAATCCGGTTTCATCGGATACCGTTCCTGAAATTGTCTTCTCTTGTGCAAAAGTTAATTGCACAACAAACGCTAGTAATAGCGTTAGAATTCCACTAAACTTTGTTTTCATTTTAATAATTATTTGAATTAGTCAACATCAAAAATCTTAATAAAATCTTAATAAAGCAATAAATATTGGTTAAAATTTGCTTTTTTTACCCTTATCGATGGTTGAAAGGGGGAATTTGGACTTTAAAATTGAGAAATGAGGCTTATATGTACTTTTGAATTGGAAAGTTTGAATTTTTGATTTTCGCTTTTGCCGTTGGCATAGTTTAATTTAAAAAGTCCAGATTTGGTCATGATTCCTAAGCCGAAACCATATCCAAAAAGTTTTTCCTTTTTATTAAGTATTTTGTTTTCAAAATAAGAAGCGTCTGTAATGGTGTGGACGTAGAGGTTACTTCCTAACTGTAGTCTGTATTCGGTATTTATTGTACCATAGAATGAGGCTAGCAAACTGTTTTCCTCAAAGCCTCTAATGGAGTTTATACCTCCAAATCGAAACAATTCGTTTTCTAGATAGGAGTTAGAAATTAAATTGGAGCTATCTACTCTTAGAAATATGCTGTTCTTTTTGTTAAGATTAATGATTGTAGAGGTGTTTATAGTGATGCCCGTTTGTTTGTCTGAAATGTCAGAGGTGGTTCTTTTGCCTAAGGAGGTTTCTAAATATAAATTTGAATGTAATGGGAATAATAAATTATTGGGTTGGGCTTTTTTATATTCGTAAGCTAAAGTGAAAGCTTTGGTTGTGTAGTCTTTTATGTTGGGGTTGGTGTTTATGGATAGTAAATTACTGGATTGGGAGGCTAATATGCCTGAGTATATTTTATGGTTTGAATTTATAAGATAGTCCAACTTTGCAGATTGATTGACGGTAGAGAATAAAGAGTCTCTTTTGAATATGTGCAGTTGTAGGTTGATACCAATTGGGGATTTAAATAGGTAAGGGAGGCTTAACTTTGTCTCAAAAGTTTTCTGATTGCCTTCGTCGCTCTTGTAGAGTAGTTTTAATGACTCGCCATAATTTAAATTATTGGTCAGGTTTAGGTCAAGATAGCCGTCGAATTCTAACTTTCCGGTTTCGGTGTTTGTTCCAAAACCTAAAAAACCGTTGAATGAATTGCTTTTTGATTTTTCTATGTAAAGATAAAGTGTTGTTGAGTCTTTTGTGAACAATACTTCGGGAGGCTTTATTTGGTTGGCAAAATTTAGGCTTCTAAATAATTCTGTTTTCCTTTCAATAGCACTGCTGCTATAAAATTGGTTTGGTTTTATCTTAAAATAATAGTTCAAATATGACTTAGGGAACATTTCATAACCTCTAATTACAATGTTGTTTATGATTCTTGGTTTTTTGTTGGATTCAAGAACTAAATCGGCTCTTAATTTAAAGTCTTCAATAGGGGTAATGTTGGCTAGTCTTAATTTGGAAAAAGGGAATCCTTTTTCAATATTTTTTGAGTTGATGTACTGGAGTGTACTTTCAATAGTTTTAAATTCTAATTCAAAATAAGTATCGAATACACGTTTGGAAATGGTTTTTAATATACTTGCATCTATAGTTGCATTATTGTAATATATGTATATGGTGTTGTATTTCTTTTTTAGTTGGATGGTGGTCGTAAAAGTTGAATCATTTACTTTGTTAATTGGAGTGCGTTTGTTTTCTATGTAGCCTATCTTCGAAAGGTTGTTTTGAAGTGTCTCAATTTCATTTTTTACTGAAGCATAATCCTTATGAGTTTTAGAATATCCTATGGAGTCTATCGTATGGGAATCTATATTGGAAGCGCCTTTGATTTTAAGGTGCAAGTTTTGGCTGTAAAACTCCGAGAAAAAGGAGGTATATATTAAAAGAAGTAAAAATAGAAATCTTTTCACGTTAAAATTAACTGTGTGTTAATTGTGTAAATCTAACGGAAAATAGATACTTATAATATAGTATGTGGTCATTAATTTTAAACTTAGTTGAAAATTAATGTTTTAGGATTTGAATTTTTAATTTTAATTTCTACCTTTGCAGCCCTCTTAGAAGAGGATTTTTAAATTTATATATAATTTATGCCAACAATTTCACAATTAGTAAGAACAGGAAGAGCCAAAATAACCAAGAAGAGTAAATCGGCTGCTTTGAATTCTTGTCCTCAAAGACGTGGGGTTTGTACGCGTGTTTACACTACAACACCAAAAAAACCTAACTCAGCAATGCGTAAAGTTGCAAGGGTTAGATTAACAAATGGTAATGAAGTGAATGCATACATCCCTGGAGAAGGACATAATTTACAAGAGCACTCGATAGTATTGGTTAGAGGTGGAAGGGTAAAAGATTTACCGGGAGTTAGATATCATATCGTTCGTGGCGCCTTAGACACCGCTGGTGTTGCAGGTAGAACGCAACGTAGATCTAAGTACGGTGCTAAACGCCCTAAAAAGTAAAATGAAAGTTAGAAGTTAGAAGTTAGAAGTAAAAAGTTTAACTAATTACCAATAACTAATAGCCAATAACTAATAACTTAAAAAGAAGACATGAGAAAAAGACAAGCTAAAAAAAGACCGCTTTTACCAGATCCAAGGTTTAACGATCAGTTAGTTACGCGTTTTGTAAATAACATGATGTGGGATGGTAAAAAGTCTGTAGCGTTTAAAGTTTTCTATGATGCAATTGACATTGTAGATGCTAAAAAAACAGATGAAGAAAAATCTGCTTTAGAGATTTGGAAAGATGCTTTATCTAATGTAATGCCTCACGTAGAAGTACGTAGTCGTCGTGTTGGAGGTGCAACCTTTCAAATTCCAATGCAAATACGTCCTGATCGAAAGATTTCAACAGCGATGAAGTGGTTGATTGGTTATGCACGTAAAAGGAATGAAAAATCTATGTCACAGAAGTTAGCCTCTGAAATTTTAGCAGCAGCTAAAGAAGAAGGAGCAGCTGTTAAGAAAAGAGTTGATACTCATAAAATGGCAGAAGCAAATAAAGCATTCTCTCACTTTAGATTTTAATAAGAAATGGCAAGAGATTTAAAATTCACTAGAAATATTGGTATTGCTGCACACATTGATGCAGGAAAAACTACTACAACAGAGCGTATCCTTTATTATACGGGTGTGTCCCATAAAATAGGAGAGGTGCACGATGGTGCAGCTACTATGGACTGGATGGAGCAAGAGCAAGAAAGAGGTATTACAATTACTTCGGCTGCTACTACTTGTACTTGGAACTTTCCATTGGAAAATGGGCAGCCTGTCGATGAAACTAAAGGTTACCACTTTAATATAATAGACACTCCTGGTCACGTTGACTTTACTGTTGAGGTAAACCGTTCATTACGTGTGTTAGACGGATTGGTGTTTTTGTTTAGTGCAGTTGATGGTGTAGAGCCTCAATCTGAAACTAACTGGAGACTTGCAGATAACTACAAAGTTCCAAGAATTGGTTTCGTTAACAAAATGGACCGTCAAGGATCTAACTTTTTAGGTGTTTGTCAACAGGTAAAAGATATGTTGAAGTCTAACGCGGTGCCAATTGTATTGAATATTGGTGACGAGGTAGACTTTAAAGGAATTATCGATTTAGTAAAAAACCGTGCAATTGTATGGCACGATGAAACACAAGGGGCAACTTTTGATGTTATCGATATTCCAGAAGATATGAAGGAAGAAGCTCGTAAGTATCGTGCACTTTTAATTGAAGAAGTTGCTACGTACGATGAGAATCTTTTAGAAAAGTTTATGGAAGATGAAGATTCAATTACAGAGGATGAAGTGCATGCCGCACTTAGAGCTGCTGTAATGGATATGGCTATTATTCCTATGATTTGTGGCTCTTCATTTAAAAATAAAGGGGTGCAATTCTTATTAGATGCCGTATGTCGCTATTTGCCTTCACCTTTAGATAGAGATAATATTATAGGTACAAATCCAAATACAGGAGCAGAAGAGATTCGTAAGCCAGATGTAAAAGATCCGTTCTCTGCATTGGCATTTAAAATTGCTACCGATCCTTTCGTTGGACGTTTAGCATTCTTTAGAGCCTATTCTGGTCGTTTGGATGCAGGTTCTTATATTTTGAACAATCGTTCAGGAAAAAAAGAACGTATCTCAAGAATCTATCAAATGCACTCAAATAAGCAAAATGCTATCGATTTTATCGAAGCAGGAGATATTGGAGCGGCTGTAGGGTTTAAGGACATTAAGACAGGTGATACCATGTCTGCAGAAAACGCACCAATTGTATTGGAATCTATGGACTTTCCAGATCCAGTAATTGGTATTGCGGTTGAGCCTAAGACTAAAGCAGATGTTGATAAATTGGGTATGGCTTTAGCTAAATTATCTGAAGAAGACCCGACATTTACGGCAAGAACAGATGAAGCTTCAGGACAGACGATTATTTCTGGAATGGGTGAGCTTCACTTAGATATTATTGTTGACCGTTTAAAGCGTGAGTTTAAGGTTGAAGTTAATCAAGGACAGCCTCAGGTAGAATACAAAGAAGCTATTACACAACGTGCAGAGCACAGAGAAGTTTATAAGAAACAATCTGGTGGACGTGGTAAATTCGCAGATATTGTATTTACATTAGAGCCTGCTGAAGAAGGTAAGGTTGGATTAGAATTTGTTTCTGAAATAAAAGGTGGTAACGTTCCAAAAGAATTTATTCCATCTGTAGAGAAAGGATTCAAAATGGCTATGGTAAATGGTCCATTGGCAGGATATGAAGTTGATGCTATGAAAGTGACATTAACAGACGGTTCTTATCACGATGTGGATTCAGATCAATTATCGTTCGAATTAGCTGCTAAACTTGGATTTAAAGCTGCTGCTAAGGCTGCAAAAGCTGTTATTATGGAGCCAATCATGAAACTTGAAGTTATCACCCCAGAAGAAAATATGGGTGATATTGTAGGTGACTTAAACCGTCGTCGTGGACAAGTTAGTGATATGGGAGATAGAGCTGGAGCTAAAACAGTAAAAGCTACCGTGCCATTATCAGAAATGTTCGGATACGTAACGACGTTAAGAACATTGTCTTCAGGTCGTGCGACATCAACTATGGAATTTTCACATTATGCTGAGACACCTTCAAATATTTCTGAAGAAGTGATTAAAGCTGCTAAAGGTGTTGAAGCTTAAATATTAAGAAAATGAGTCAAAAAATCAGAATAAAATTAAAATCTTACGATCACAATTTAGTAGACAAGTCTGCTGATAAGATTGTAAAAACAGTAAAGAGTACGGGTGCTGTTGTAACTGGGCCAATTCCATTACCAACACACAAGAAAATTTTCACTGTTTTACGTTCGCCACACGTAAATAAAAAGTCAAGAGAACAATTTCAATTAAGCTCTTATAAGCGTTTACTTGATATTTATTCGTCATCATCTAAAACAATTGATGCTTTGATGAAACTTGAATTACCAAGTGGTGTTGAAGTAGAGATAAAAGTCTAATTCAGAATCCAGAATTCAGAATTCTGAATTAGTTAAAATGTCCCACCGATGTGGTCGCGGGAAAAACGGAAAAATGCAGTTCAAGGTCGAAATGTGTTTTGGCCTTGAATTTTTAATAACAAATAGTAATAATTAATAAATAGTAAATATGTCTGGGTTAATAGGAAAGAAAATCGGTATGACCAGCATCTTTGATGAAAATGGAAAGAACATTCCATGTACAGTAATCGAAGCAGGTCCATGTATCGTTACCCAAGTCAGAACTGAAGAAGTTGATGGTTATAATGCTGTTCAATTAGGTTTCGATGACGCGACAGAAAAAAGTGCTACTAAAGCTGACTTAGGTCATGCTAAAAAAGCAGGGACTTCTGTAAAACGCAAGGTTATTGAATTCAAAGGTTTTGACAAGGAGTACAAATTAGGTGATGCAATCACTGTAGAACACTTCAACGAAGGAGAATTTGTTGATGTATCGGGAACATCTAAAGGAAAAGGATTCCAAGGTGTTGTAAAACGTCACGGATTTGGAGGTGTGGGTCAAGCTACCCACGGTCAACATAACCGTTTAAGAGCGCCAGGATCAATTGGTGCTGCGTCATATCCTGCTAGAGTATTCAAAGGCATGAAAATGGCCGGAAGAATGGGTGGTGAAAAAGTGAAAGTTCAAAATTTAAGAGTTTTAAAAGTAGTTGCTGAAAAGAACCTGCTTGTTGTTAAAGGTTGCGTACCTGGACATAAAAACTCTTATGTAATTATTCAGAAGTAATGAAAGTAGCAGTTTTAGATATAAACGGAAAAGACACAGGTAGAAAGGCAGACCTTTCTAATGATGTGTTTGCTATAGAACCTAATAATCATGCTGTGTATTTGGATGTTAAGCAATATTTAGCAAACCAAAGACAAGGAACTCACAAATCCAAAGAGCGTAGTGAGATTGCTGGTAGTACACGTAAGATTAAAAAGCAAAAGGGGACTGGTACTGCTAGAGCAGGTAGTATTAAGTCTGGTGTATTTAAAGGAGGAGGTCGTATGTTTGGACCAAGACCTAGAAATTATAGTTTCAAACTTAATAAAAATCTTAAGCGTTTAGCACGTAAATCGGCGCTAAGTATTAAAGCTAGTGAGAAGTCTATCGTGGTATTAGAAGACTTTAATTTTGAGTCTCCAAAAACGAAAAACTTTACCGCAGTGCTAAAAGCCTTAAACTTAGAAGGTAAAAAATCTTTGTTTGTGTTGGGTGGTTCAAATAATAATGTATATTTGTCATCGCGCAATTTAAAAGGTTCTGAAGTTGTAACTAATTCAGAATTAAGCACTTATAAGATTTTGAATGCAAATCAAGTAGTGCTTTTAGAAGGTGCTTTAGAAGGAATTGAAACAAACTTAAGTAAATAAGAAACAGATGAGTATCTTAATTAAACCTATAATCACAGAAAAAGCGACTACAGATAGCGAGTTAAGAAACTGTTATACGTTTTCGGTGAATACAAAGGCGAACAAGGTAGAAATTAAAAAAGCAGTAGAAGCTGCTTATGGTGTTTCTGTTGAAAAAGTTCGTACTATAAATGTCCGTCCAGATAGAAGAACCCGTTATACAAAAACAGGTATTCAACATGGTAAAACAAATGCTGTTAAAAAGGCAATTGTACAACTGGCGGAAGGTGAAATGATTGATTTATACAGTAACATGTAATTAGACAAGAATGTCAGTAAGAAAATTAAAACCAATCACACCAGGTCAGCGTTTTAGAGTAGTTAATGGATTTGACGCCATTACTACTGATAAGCCGGAAAAGAGCTTGCTCGTTCCGAATAAAAGATCTGGTGGTAGAAACAGTCAAGGAAAAATGACCATGCGCTATATCGGTGGTGGTCATAAAAGAAAGTATCGTATTGTCGATTTTAAAAGAGACAAAGCAGGAATTCCTGCTGAAGTGAAGTCGATACAATACGATCCAAACAGGACAGCTTTTATCGCTTTGTTAAACTATCAAGACGGCGAGAAAAGATACATTATTGCCCAAAATGGTTTGCAAGTTGGTCAAAATGTAGTGTCTGGATCTGAAGGTATTGCTCCTGAAATAGGAAACGCAATGCCGTTAAGCCAAATTCCATTAGGAACTATTATTTCTTGTGTTGAGCTAAGGCCAGGGCAAGGTGCGGTAATTGCACGTAGTGCCGGAGCATTTGCTCAATTAATGGCTAGAGATGGTAAGTTTGCTACAATTAAGTTGCCATCGGGAGAAACGCGATTAATTTTAGTTAATTGTATGGCTACTGTAGGAGTTGTTTCTAACTCAGATCATCAGTTGTTAGTGTCTGGTAAAGCAGGTAGAACAAGATGGTTGGGTAGAAGACCTCGTACTAGACCGGTAGTTATGAACCCTGTCGATCATCCAATGGGTGGTGGTGAAGGACGTGCTTCTGGAGGACATCCAAGATCTAGAAAGGGTATCCCTGCTAAAGGATTTAGAACACGTTCTAAAAAGAATCCAACTAACAAATACATTGTAGAACGTAGAAAGAAATAAGACATGGCAAGATCATTAAAAAAAGGACCTTACGTTCATTATAAATTAGAAAGAAAAGTAGCTGCTAATGTTGAAGCTGATAAAAAGACAGTAATCAAGACTTGGTCTAGAGCCAGCATGATTACTCCAGATTTTGTTGGGCAGACAATTGCAGTGCACAATGGCCGTCAATTTGTGCCTGTTTACGTTACAGAAAATATGGTAGGTCATAAATTAGGAGAATTTTCACCAACACGATCGTTTAGAGGTCATGCAGGTGCTAAAAACAAAGGTAAAAAGTAGTAAGCTATGGGAAGTCGTAAAAAACAAATGGCAGACGCTATTAAGGAGAGAAAAAAGCATGTTGCTTTTGCGAAGCTTAATAATTGTCCTACATCTCCAAGAAAAATGCGTTTAGTAGCCGATTTAGTAAGAGGTGAACGCGTAGAAAAAGCACTTAACATATTAAAGTTTAGTCAAAAAGAAGCATCTAATCGTTTAGAGAAATTGTTATTGTCTGCAATCGCAAACTGGCAATCTAAAAATGAGGATGCTAATATTGAAGAGGCCGAATTATTTGTAAAGGAAATTAGAGTAGATGGCGGATCTATGTTAAAGAGATTACGTCCAGCTCCTCAAGGTCGTGCACACAGAATAAGAAAACGTTCTAACCACGTAACAATTGTAGTTGGAGCAAACAATAACACACAAAGCTAAGATAGAAGTATGGGACAAAAAACAAATCCAATCGGAAATCGCTTAGGTATTATCAGAGGATGGGAATCTAATTGGTACGGAGGTAATGATTATGGAGATAAGCTTGCCGAAGATGACAAAATTAGAAAGTACGTTCATGCACGTTTATCAAAAGCTAGTGTATCCAGAGTAATTATAGAGCGAACCTTAAAACTTGTAACCGTTACTATCACTACGGCTCGTCCAGGTATCATTATTGGTAAAGGCGGTCAAGAGGTAGACAAGTTAAAAGAAGAGCTTAAAAAGATTACAGGAAAAGAAGTTCAGATTAACATCTTTGAAATTAAGAGACCTGAACTAGATGCATTTTTAGTAGCATCAAGTATTGCACGCCAAATAGAAAACAGAATTTCTTATCGTCGTGCGATAAAAATGGCTATTGCTGCTACAATGCGTATGAATGCTGAAGGAATAAAAGTTCAAATTAGTGGACGTTTAAATGGTGCTGAAATGGCACGTTCTGAACACTACAAAGAAGGACGTATTCCTTTATCGACCTTTAGAGCCGATATTGATTATGCTTTAGTTGAGGCACACACTACTTACGGTAGATTGGGTGTTAAAGTATGGATCATGAAAGGTGAAGTATATGGTAAAAGAGAACTTTCTCCGCTTGTTGGATTGTCCAAAAAGCAAGGAAAAGGTGGAGCCGGAGGGCGTGGAAATTCAAAACCTCGTCGTAGAAAGTAATTTTTTATAAAGTAAAGAAAAATGTTACAGCCTAAAAGAACAAAATTTCGTAAGCAACAAAAAGGACGTATGAAAGGACTTTCCCAAAGAGGGAATCAACTTTCAAACGGAACTTTTGGTATAAAAGCATTAGACTCTCAATTTATTACATCACGCCAAATAGAGGCTGCACGTATTGCCGCTACACGTTACATGAAAAGAGAAGGGCAACTTTGGATTAAAATATTTCCAGACAAGCCAATTACTAAGAAACCTCTTGAAGTACGTATGGGTAAAGGTAAAGGTGCCGTTGAGTATTGGGTAGCAGTTGTAAAACCAGGACGTGTGCTTTTTGAAGTAGGAGGAGTGCCAATTGAAATTGCAAAAGAAGCATTGCGATTAGCAGCTCAAAAACTACCGGTTAAAACTAAGTTTATAATTGCTCGCGATTACGAAGCATAATTTATTTGATATTATGAAATGAGCTATTAATAATTTCGAGTTAATGAAACTATAAATGGCGAATTACATCTGACCAAAGTAAAAAATAAGATTTACAGATGAAACAATCAGAAATTAAAGAATTATCTACCGCTGAGTTACAGGAAAAACTTGGTGAGACAAAAAAGAGCTATTCAGACTTAAAATTAGCTCATGCAATATCTCCTTTAGAAAATCCAATTCAGCTACGTACAATTAGACGTACTGTAGCAAGAATTGCGACGGAATTAACTAAAAGAGAATTACAATAATTCTGCGAAAGATGGAAACAAGAAATTTAAGAAAAGAACGTATAGGAGTTGTTACAAGTAACAAGATGCAAAAATCCATTGTGGTTGCAGAGGTTAAAAAAGTAAAACACCCTATGTATGGTAAGTTCGTGTTAAAAACAAAAAAATATGTTGCACACGACGAAACAAACGATTGCAATATTGGAGATACTGTAAGGATCATGGAGACAAGACCTTTAAGTAAATCTAAATGTTGGAGATTAGTTGAAATCATAGAAAGAGCTAAGTAATTATGGTACAGCAAGAATCAAGATTAAAAGTAGCAGATAACACTGGAGCAAAAGAAGTATTGACAATACGTGTTCTAGGTGGTACTAAAAGAAGATATGCTTCTGTAGGAGACAAAATAGTTGTTTCTGTAAAAGATGCGACACCTAATGGAAACATTAAGAAGGGTGCGGTATCTACAGCAGTTGTTGTACGTACTAAGAAAGAAGTAAGAAGACCTGATGGATCTTATATTAGATTTGATGATAATGCTTGTGTGCTTTTAAACCCTGCGGGAGAAATGAGAGGTACACGTGTATTTGGTCCTGTTGCTAGAGAACTTCGTGATAAACAATTCATGAAAATTGTATCATTGGCACCTGAAGTGCTTTAATGGATTATTAAGATGACAAAGCTTAAAATAAAAACTGGAGATACTGTTAGAGTGATTGCCGGAGACCATAAAGGAGCCGAAGGTAAAGTTCAAAAGGTATTAATAGCGAAAAACAAAGCCATTGTAGAAGGCGTAAACTTGGTGAAGAAACATACTAAGCCAAGTGCACAAAACCCTCAAGGTGGTATCGTAGAAAAAGAAGCTGCAATCCACATTTCTAACTTATCACTGTTAACTTCAAAGGGAGAAACAACACGTGTTGGGTATAGAGTGGAAGGCGATAAGAAAGTAAGATTTTCAAAAAAATCTAATGAAGTAATATAGTTATGGCATATTCACCTAGACTTAAAGAAGAGTATAAAAGCAGAGTTATTGCAGCTCTCACAGAAGAATTTGGATATAAGAATGTTATGCAAGTTCCAAAACTAGAAAAGATAGTGATATCTAAAGGTGTTGGAGCTGCAGTAGCAGATAAAAAGTTAATCGACTACGCAGTAGAAGAATTAACAACAATATCCGGACAGAAAGCTGTAGCTACAATATCTAAAAAGGACGTTGCATCATTTAAATTGCGTAAAGGGATGCCAATTGGCGCTAAAGTAACTTTGCGTGGAGAAAGAATGTATGAATTTTTAGATCGTTTAGTTACTTCGGCCTTACCACGTGTGAGGGATTTTAGCGGAATTAAGGCAACTGGTTTTGACGGAAGAGGTAATTACAACCTTGGAGTTACCGAACAAATTATTTTTCCAGAGATAAATATTGATAAAGTTAATAAAATCTCAGGAATGGATATTACATTTGTAACTTCTGCAGAGACAGATAAAGAAGCAAAATCATTATTAACTGAATTAGGGTTACCTTTTAAAAAGAACTAAGACATGGCTAAAGAATCAATGAAAGCCCGCGAGGTAAAAAGAGCTAAAACAGTAGCGAAGTATGCTGAGAAACGTAAAGCTTTAAAAGAAGCAGGCGATTACGAAGCATTACAAAAGTTACCTAAAAACGCTTCCCCAATTCGCATGCATAATAGATGTAAATTAACAGGGAGACCTAAAGGATACATGAGAACTTTTGGTATTTCACGTGTAACGTTTAGAGAAATGGCCAATCAAGGTCTAATTCCAGGTGTTAAAAAAGCTAGTTGGTAAAATATTTTAAATTGGTTATAGGTTCAAATAGAAATAGTTCTTTTTGAAAACCATAACCGCAAATCAATAATTATGTACACAGATCCTATAGCGGATTATCTTACAAGAATTAGAAATGCAGTGCGTGCTAACCACAGAGTGGTTGAGATACCTGCATCTAATTTAAAAAAGGACATCACTAAAATATTATTCGAGCAAGGATATATTTTAAGTTACAAGTTCGACGATTCTACAGTACAAGGAACTATTAAAATAGCTCTTAAGTACAATAAAGAAACTAAAGAACCTGTAATTAAAAAGATTCAAAGAATAAGTAAACCAGGTTTACGTAAGTATGCAAGTTCTAAAGAGCTACCTAGAATTCTTAATGGTCTTGGTATTGCCATCGTTTCTACTTCTCATGGAGTAATGACAGGTAAACAAGCCAAAAGAGATAATGTAGGTGGTGAAGTATTGTGTTACGTTTACTAAAAAGAAAGAGATATGTCAAGAATAGGAAATAATCCAGTAGCAATCCCAGAAGGTGTTACAGTTGATATAAAAGACGGTGTAGTTACAGTAAAAGGCAAATTAGGAGAATTAACTCAAAATTACGATACTGTTGGTATTACCGTAGAAGATGGTAATGTTTTGGTAACACGTTCTTCAGATTCTAAAGATCAAAAAGCTAAACATGGTTTATACAGATCATTGATGCATAATATGATTGAAGGTGTATCTAAGGGATGGACTAAAGAGTTAGAGTTGATTGGTGTAGGTTATAGAGCATCTAATCAAGGACAAAAATTAGATTTAGCATTAGGGTTTTCACATAATATAGTTTTAGAAGTTGCTCCAGAAGTTAAGGTTGAGACTATTTCTGAAAAAGGGAAGAATCCAATTGTTAAACTAACTTCTCATGATAAACAATTAGTTGGTCAAGTAGCAGCGAAGATTCGTGGTTTTAGAAAGCCTGAACCTTACAAAGGAAAAGGAATCAAGTTTGTTGGTGAAGAAATAAGAAGAAAAGCAGGTAAATCAGCTTAATAATTAAGTTATGGCATTGACAAAGAACGAAAGAAGACTAAGAATAAAAAACAGAATCCGTAAGATTGTTTCTGGAACAGAAGCAAGACCAAGATTAGCTGTTTATAGAAGTAATAAAGAAATTTATGCTCAATTGGTAGATGACGTAACTGGTAAAACTATCAGTGCTGCATCTTCCAGAGATAAAGATATTAGTTCTGCGAAAGCAACTAAAGTTGAAGTGGCTAAATTAGTAGGTAAAGCACTTGCTGAAAGAGCTTTAAAAGCTGGTGTAGAAGCTGTCTCTTTTGATAGAGGTGGTTACTTATACCATGGTAGAGTAAAATCATTAGCTGAAGGAGCTAGAGAAGCAGGACTTAAATTCTAAGAAATTATGTATCGTAAATACAAAAGCGCAGAGTTAGTAAAACCAGGTGGATTAGATCTTAAAGATCGTTTAGTTGGTGTACAAAGAGTAACAAAAGTGACCAAAGGTGGTAGAGCATTCGGTTTTTCGGCAATTGTTGTAGTTGGTGACGAAGCTGGTGTTGTAGGGCAAGGTTTAGGAAAGTCTAAAGATGTTGCAAGTGCTATTGCAAAGGCAGTTGAAGACGCTAAGAAAAACCTTGTTAGAATTCCTATTATAAAAGGAACGTTACCACACGAGCAAAAAGGTAAATTTGGTGGAGCAAGAGTAAATATTATTCCTGCTGCTCCTGGTACTGGAGTAATTGCAGGTGGCGCAGTTAGAACTGTTCTTGAGGCCGTTGGAGTACATGATGTACTATCAAAATCCCAAGGATCGTCTAACCCTCATAATGTGGTAAAAGCAACATTCGATGCTTTATTACAGTTAAGAGATGCTAATGCAATAGCTAGAGATAGAGGTATTACACTTGAAAAAGTTTTTAACGCTTAATAACATCAAAGATGGCAAAAATTAAAGTAACAAAAGTTAAAAGCGCTATCAATCGTACGCAAAGACAAAAAAGAACATTAGAAGCTTTAGGTCTTAAAAAGATTGGTCAAGTAAAAGAGCATGAAGCTACACCAAATATTCTTGGTATGGTTGCTAAAGTTTCACATTTAGTTTCTGTAGAAGAAGCTTAAAAATATAAACTGAAAAATGGATTTAAGTAATTTAAAACCTGCAGAAGGTTCAGTAAAAAGCCAAGGGAAGAGAGTAGGTAGAGGACAAGGTTCTGGAAAAGGTGGTACTGCGACTCGTGGTCACAAAGGAGCTAAATCACGTTCTGGCTATTCTAAGAAAATTGGATTTGAAGGTGGGCAAATGCCTATTCAAAGACGAGTTCCTAAGTTTGGTTTTACCAACATTAACCGTGTGGAATACCAAGGTATTAACTTGGATACTTTACAACAATTGGTTGATGATAAGAAAATAGGTGATACGGTAGATTTTGAAACACTATTTGCTAATAATTTAATTGGGAAAAATGATCTGGTTAAAATATTGGGTAGAGGAGAGTTAAAAGCAAAATTAAAAGTATCTGCACATAAGTTTTCAGCCTCAGCAAAAGCTGCTATTGAAGCTGCTGGAGGAGAAGCAGTAACGTTATAAGACCTTATTAAACGTATGAAATTTATAGAATCGTTAAAGAATGTTTGGAAAATAGAGGAACTAAGAAACAGAATCATTGTAACCTTGAGTCTGCTTTTAGTTTATCGTTTTGGTGCCCAAGTGGTATTACCAGGTATAGATGCTTCGCAATTAGAAGCTCTAGGTGATAATACTGAACAAGGTATTTTGGGATTGCTTAATGCCTTTACAGGAGGTGCATTTGCTAATGCGTCCGTTTTTGCATTGGGTATCATGCCATACATTTCTGCTTCTATTGTTGTACAGTTAATGGGGATTGCAATTCCTTATTTGCAAAAGTTACAAAAGGAAGGAGCAAGTGGACAGAAGAAAGTCACTCAAATAACAAGGTGGTTAACAATCGCTATTTGTTTGTTACAAGCACCGGGTTATTTGGCTAGCTTGCCAAGTTTAGGGATTCCTCAAAGCGCGTTTTTATTAGGAACAGGGCCATTGTTTTATTTTTCATCGGTATCTATTTTAGTTACAGGCTGTATTTTTGCCATGTGGTTAGGAGAGAAGATCACCGATAAAGGAATTGGTAATGGTATTTCCTTATTAATTATGGTAGGTATTATAGCTAGATTACCTCAGTCATTTTTACAAAATGCCGCAACTAGGTTAGAGGGTAACAATATTATGTTGATTCTTTTTGAGTTAGTTATTTGGTTTGTTATCATTTTGGCTTCTATTATGCTTGTAATGGCAGTTAGAAGAATAGCCGTTCAGTATGCAAGACGTACAGCATCTGGAGGCTATGAGAAAAATGTTATGGCTGGATCTAGACAATACATTCCTTTAAAACTTAATGCATCTGGAGTGATGCCTATTATCTTTGCTCAGGCCATTATGTTTGTGCCTGGGTTAATAGGAGGTTTAGATTCTTTAAAGGACTCAGCAATAGGACAATGGCTTCAAACAGAGTTTGGAAATAACATGTTTGGTTTTTGGTACAATTTAGTATTTGCGTTATTAATTATAGTATTTACATATTTCTATACAGCAATTACAGTACCAACTAACAAAATGGCTGACGATTTAAAGCGTAGTGGTGGTTTTATTCCGGGTATCCGCCCTGGTTCTGAAACATCAGAATATCTTGATAAAATAATGTCTCAAATTACCTTGCCAGGTTCCATATTCTTAGCAATTATAGCTGTGTTCCCAGCTGTTATTGTACAACTTATGGACGTACAAGCTGGGTGGGCCTTGTTTTTCGGAGGAACCTCATTATTAATCATGGTTGGAGTTGCAATTGACACTATGCAACAGGTAAATTCTTACTTGTTGAATAGACATTACGATGGCTTGATGAAAACAGGTAAAAATAGAAAAGCAGTAGCTTAATTATTATACTATGGCAAAACAAGCAGCAATAGAACAAGATGGAACTATAATAGAAGCGTTATCAAACGCTATGTTCCGTGTTGAATTAGAAAATGGTCACATTGTGACTGCACACATCTCAGGTAAAATGCGTATGCATTATATAAAATTATTACCAGGGGATAAAGTTAAATTAGAAATGAGTCCTTACGATCTAACGAAGGCTCGAATAACTTATAGATACTAATACGATGAAAGTAAGAGCATCAGTAAAAAAAAGAAGTGCAGATTGTAAAATCGTGCGTAGAAAAGGTAGACTTTACGTAATTAACAAAAAGAATCCTAGATTTAAACAAAGACAAGGATAAATTAGAAGTCATTAGAGTTTAGAGGTTAGATGAATCTGTTTGAAATAGAAATGTTTAGGATTCTAACAACTAAAAACTAACAACTAGAAACAAAAATGATATGGCAAGAATTGCAGGTGTAGACATACCAAAAAACAAAAGAGGTGTTATCTCTTTAACTTATATCTATGGAATAGGTAAAAGTAGAGCAAAAGAAATTTTGGCAACAGCTAAGGTTGATGAAAGTACAAAAGTACAAGACTGGACTGACGATGAAATTGGAAATATTCGTGAAGCAGTAGGAATTTATACAATTGAAGGAGAATTACGTTCTGAGACGCAATTAAACATTAAGCGACTAATGGATATTGGTTGTTATAGAGGAATTCGTCATAGAGCTGGTCTTCCATTAAGAGGTCAACGTACTAAAAACAATTCTAGAACTAGAAAAGGTAGAAGAAAAACTGTTGCTAACAAGAAAAAGGCAACTAAATAATAATTAGAAATTTAGTCTTTAGTATTTAGACGTTGGAAAGAATCTGTTTGAAATTATTTAGGTTTAGGATTCTAGCGACTATCACTAACAGCTAAAAACTAGAAAATATGGCAAAAACAAGCACTAAAAAACGTAAAGTTATTGTAGACTCTGTTGGTGAAGCTCACGTAACAGCATCTTTCAATAACATTATCATTTCACTTACCAATAAAAAAGGAGACGTTATTTCTTGGTCTTCTGCTGGTAAAATGGGATTTAGAGGTTCTAAGAAAAATACACCTTATGCAGCACAATTAGCGGCCGAAGATGCAGCTAAAGTAGCTCAAGAAGCAGGCTTGAAAAAAGTAAAAGTTTACGTTAAGGGGCCTGGAAATGGTAGAGAGTCTGCTATTCGTTCCATTCACAACTCTGGTATTGAAGTAAGCGAGATTATCGATGTTACCCCATTACCACATAATGGATGTAGACCTCCTAAGCGTAGAAGAGTATAACAAATTACGATTCTAGATTTTCGATTGAAGATATTTTAATCATATCTCATAAATCAAAAATCGACAATAAAATTAATATCATCTGATTCACAGATGGTATTAATTTTTTGTATAAATTTGCAAACCGAAAAATAATATTAACAAGTATCAAAACAAGAGATTACTGGTTATCGAAGGATAAGATTTAGACCTTAATTCATAACTACTCTTAAAAACTCAATTTAAAATGGCAAGATATACTGGTCCTAAAACTAAAATAGCTCGTAAGTTTGGAGAAGCTATTTTTGGAGAAGATAAATCTTTTGAAAAAAGAAATTATCCTCCAGGTCAACACGGTAACGCTAAGCGTCGTGGAAAAAAATCTGAATATGCAATCCAATTAATGGAAAAGCAAAAAGCAAAATACACTTACGGTGTATTAGAGCGTCAATTCAGAAACATGTTTAAGCGTGCAAGAGCTGCACAAGGTATTACCGGTGAGGTGTTATTACAACTATGTGAGTCTAGATTGGATAATGTAGTTTACAGAATGGGAATTGCCCCATCAAGAAGTGCTGCTAGACAATTAGTATCTCATAGACACATAATTGTTAATGGTGAATTGGTAAACATACCATCATATTCTTTAAAAGCTGGAGATGTAGTAGCTGTAAGAGAAAAATCTAAATCTTTAGATGTAATTACGCAATCTTTGGCTAATTCAAATCATGTTTACGAATGGATTACATGGAACAATGATACCATGCAAGGAACCTATGTTGCTGTTCCCGCTAGAATTCAAATTCCAGAAAACATAAATGAACAATTCATAGTCGAATTATATTCTAAATAATAAATTAACAACATTGGTATTTAGCCAAAGGGTTTATTCGTACTTCTTCAAACTTATAAACCGCGCAACTAAATAACAATTAAAACGAAGAAAAATTATGGCAGTATTTAATTTTCAGAAGCCTGACAAAGTAATCATGATCGATTCAACCGATTTTGAAGGCAAATTCGAATTTCGCCCTTTAGAACCTGGTTATGGATTAACAGTAGGTAACGCATTAAGAAGAGTTCTACTTTCATCTTTAGAAGGATTTGCAATTACATCGGTTAAAATTGAAGGTGTAGATCATGAATTTTCTACAATTGCTGGTGTTGTTGAAGATGTAACAGAGATCATTTTAAACTTAAAGCAAGCTCGTTTTAAAAGACAGATTGACGATATTGATAACGAATCTGTTTCTATATCAATTTCTGGTCAAGATCAAATTAAAGCGGGTGATTTCCAAAAGTTTATTTCAGGATTCCAAGTATTAAATACCGAATTGGTTATTTGTAACTTAGATCCTAAGGTAAACTTTAACTTAGAGATTACTATTGAGAAAGGTAGAGGTTATGTGCCTGCAGAGGAAAATAAAAAGGCTGCTGCACCTATAGGAACTATCTTTACAGATTCAATATACACGCCTATAAAGAATGTTAAGTACAGTATAGAGAACTACCGTGTAGAACAGAAAACTGATTATGAAAAATTGGTTTTTGAAATTATTACAGACGGTTCTATTACACCTCAGGATGCTTTAACAGAAGCGGCTAAAACATTAATTCATCACTTCATGTTATTCTCTGATGAGCGTATTACATTAGAGGCGGATGAAATAGCACAAACTGAAACATATGATGAAGAATCTTTACATATGAGACAGTTACTTAAAACAAAGTTAATCGATATGGATTTATCGGTGCGTGCGCTTAACTGTTTAAAAGCTGCTGAAGTAGATACATTAGGAGACTTGGTGTCATTCAATAAAAATGACTTGATGAAGTTCCGTAATTTTGGTAAAAAATCATTAACAGAGCTGGAAGAGCTTGTAAGCGTTAAAGGTTTAAACTTTGGAATGGATTTAAGTAAATACAAATTAGATAAAGATTAATTAATTTCTTCATAGTTTGCTCCCCAAAAGGGTAGAGGCAAGATGAAGACTAAATGAAATGTCATGAGACACGGAAAGAAATTTAACCATTTAGGAAGAAAAACAGCCCACAGAAAATCAATGTTGGCTAATATGGCTTGTTCTTTGATTGAGCACAAACGTATCAATACAACTGTAGCTAAAGCAAAAGCTTTAAAGCAGTTTGTTGAGCCTTTGATTACAAAATCAAAAGAAGATACAACGCATAACAGACGTATTGTAATGTCTCGATTGAGACAAAAAGATGCAGTTACAGAGTTGTTTAGAGATGTAGCTACAAAGATCGCTGATAGACCAGGTGGTTATACTAGAATTATTAAGTTGGGGAATCGTTTGGGAGATAACGCAGACATGGCTATGATAGAGTTGGTAGATTATAATGAAATCTACAACGCGGGACAAGCTAAGAAGAAAACAACAAGACGAAGCAGAAGAGGTGGTTCTAAACCGGCAGCTGCTCCAGTTGTTGAAACTAAAGCAACCAACGAAGAGGAAGAATAGATGTTAATATACATTTTAAATATAAAGGATAAACTATTTTAGTTTATCCTTTTTTTTGTGCAATTTTGCAAAACTTTTTTATCGAATAAATGAAATATCAAAAAAGACAAAATGCCATTATCCTTTTGGCAGACGGTACTATTTTTTATGGAAAAGCTGTAGGTAACAAGCAAGGAACTTCATTTGGAGAAGTGTGCTTTAATACAGGTATGACTGGGTATCAGGAAATTTTTACCGATCCTTCTTACTACGGCCAATTGATGGTAACAACCAATGCTCATATTGGGAATTACGGAACTAATGCTGATGAAATTGAGTCAGATTCTATTAAAATAGCAGGCTTGATTTGTAAAAATTTTAGTTACGATTATTCTCGAGATGCGGCAGATAGTTCACTAGAGACATTCTTGAATGATAATAACCTTTTGGCAATATCTGATGTTGATACTAGAGCTTTGGTAAGTTATATTAGAGACAATGGAGCTATGAATGCTGTTATATCTACCGATGTTGATAATGTTGATGAATTGAAGAAGCAATTGGCTGAAGTGCCAAACATGAATGGTTTGGAATTGGCATCAAAAGTCTCTACAGATGAACCTTATTATTTCGGTGATGAAAATGCGACTTATAAAGTAGCAGCTCTAGACATTGGCATCAAGAAGAATATTTTACGAAACATTGCTAAGCGCGATGTTTATATAAAGGTGTTCCCTTATAATGCAACGTTTGAGGAGCTGAGTAATTGGAACCCTGACGGTTATTTCTTGTCTAATGGACCAGGTGATCCAGAACCTTTAAAAGAAGCACAAGCTTTAGCTAAGGAAATTATTAAAAGAGATTTACCTTTGTTTGGTATTTGTCTTGGTCATCAGGTAATTGCAATTGCAAATGGTGTGTCGACATATAAAATGCATCATGGGCACCGTGGTATTAACCATCCAGTAAAGAATCTTGTTACGGGTAAAGGTGAGATTACATCACAGAATCACGGATTTGCAGTTAATAGGGAAGAAGCCGAATCGCATCCCGATTTAGAAGTAACCCACATGCATTTAAACGATCATACTGTGGCTGGATTGGCTATGAAAAGTAAAAATTGTTTTTCAGTTCAATACCATCCCGAAGCTAGTCCTGGTCCCCATGACTCTTCGTATCTTTTCGATCAGTTTATTGAAAATATAAAGAAAAGCAAATAAATAATTGGCCCTCAAGAAAGAAACCTTTTTTGAGGGCTTTATTTTACTAAAACGTTATAGAGGTGATTTTGGGTATTTCTTTAAAAACCTCTAAAATTAAACAAGATTTAACCGTAAATTTGAAGTAATAAAAGTTAAAAAATAAGACATATGAGTGCAATAATTAATATCCATGCAAGACAAATTTTAGATTCCAGAGGGAACCCCACAGTAGAGGTAGACGTTGTAACAGAAAATGGTATTTTAGGTAGAGCAGCAGTTCCTTCGGGAGCATCAACTGGTGAGCATGAAGCTGTCGAATTACGAGATGGTGGTAATACTTATATGGGCAAAGGCGTATTAAAAGCAGTTGAAAATGTCAATTCTATTATAGCCGACGAATTATTAGGCGTATCAGTATTTGAACAAAATTTAATCGATCAAATGATGATTGATTTAGATGGAACTTCAAACAAATCAAAATTAGGTGCCAATGCGATTCTTGGAGTGTCTTTGGCAGTAGCTAAAGCAGCTGCATCAGAGCTAGGATTACCATTATACCGTTATGTAGGTGGTGTTTCGGCCAATACGCTTCCGTTACCAATGATGAACATTATTAATGGAGGTTCGCATAGTGATGCTCCAATAGCGTTCCAGGAGTTCATGGTTATGCCTGTAAAAGCAAATAATTTTACGCACGCTATGCAAATGGGAACCGAAATATTCCATAACCTTAAGAAAGTATTGCACGATAGAGGTTTGAGCACGGCTGTTGGTGATGAAGGTGGATTTGCTCCTACTTTAGATGGTACTGAAGATGCTATCGATACTATTGCAAAAGCTGTAGAAAAGGCAGGTTACAAATTTGGAGACGAAGTTAAAATTGCCTTAGATTGTGCTTCAGCCGAATTTTATGAGAATGGCGAGTATAACTACAAGAAGTTTGAAGGCGATAGCGGTAAGGTAAGAACCAGTAAAGAACAAGCCGATTATTTAGCAGAATTGGTTGAAAAGTACCCTATTATTTCTATTGAAGATGGAATGGATGAAAACGATTGGGAAGGATGGAAATACTTAACCGAAAAAGTTGGAGATAAAGTACAGCTTGTAGGTGATGATTTATTTGTAACCAATGTAGAGCGTTTATCTCGTGGTATTGAAAATGGTATAGCAAATTCAATTCTTATTAAGGTTAACCAAATAGGAACCCTTACAGAAACAATTGCGGCTGTAAATATGGCTCACAATGCAGGCTATACTTCTGTAATGTCTCACCGTTCTGGAGAAACCGAAGACAATACAATTGCCGATTTAGCAGTAGCATTGAACACTGGTCAAATAAAAACAGGGTCGGCTTCACGTAGTGATCGTATGGCAAAATATAACCAATTGCTTAGAATAGAAGAGGAATTGGCTGATGTTGCTTATTTCCCACAAGAAAAGGCCTTTAAAATAAAATAATAAACATTATGTTTTATGAAAAAAGCGATTATAAATTTTTTAATAATCGCTTTTTTTTTGAGGTATTTTTGCTAATATTTAAAATGGTTAAATCTTTGCAGGAAACCTTTAAAAACGGAGAGATATTTCGTAAATTAGCGACTCTCAAAATCAAAAAACAATTTTATATATATGTCAAAAACTGCCACTATAGAAATTAACGGTACAAAAAATGAATTTCCTTTAGTTACGGGAACAGAAAATGAAGTTGCAATAGATATTTCAAAGCTTAGAAGTGTAACAGGAGGCGTAACAACTTTGGATGCAGGATACAAGAATACCGGATCTTGTGAGAGTGAAATTACGTTTTTGGATGGTGAAAAAGGAATTTTAAGATATAGAGGATATTCAATAGAAGAATTGGCAGATAAAGCCGATTTTTTGGAGGTAGCTTTTCTTTTAATATTTGGAGAATTGCCTACTAAAGAACAGAGCGAAAAATTTCATGCAGATATTAAAGCACAGTCTATTGTAGATGAAGATGTAAAGAAGATTTTAGACGCCTTTCCTAAGTCGGCGCACCCAATGGGAGTTATAGCGTCGTTAACAAGTGCCCTAACGGCATTTAATCCCTCTTCGGTAAATGTAGATTCCGAAGAAGATATGTATAAGTCGGTGGTTAAAATTTTAGGGAAATTCCCTGTATTGGTTGCATGGACATTCCGTAAGAAGGAAGGACTGCCATTAGATTATGGAGATAAAAACTTAGGTTATGTAGAAAATATCTTAAAAATGATGTTTAGACAGCCTAATGAAGAGTATGTTCAAAACAAAATTTTAGTAGACGCGTTAGATAAGCTTTTGATTCTTCATGCTGACCATGAGCAAAACTGCTCTACATCTACCGTTCGAATCGTGGGGTCATCACACGCAGGTTTGTTTGCTTCATTATCAGCAGGTATATCTGCTCTATGGGGACCGTTACATGGTGGGGCGAATCAAGCTGTTTTAGAAATGCTCGAAGCTATTAAGTTAGATGGAGGTGATACCAAAAAATATATGGCTAAGGCAAAAGATAAGGCAGATCCATTTCGTTTAATGGGCTTTGGTCACCGAGTATATAAGAATTTCGATCCTAGAGCTAAGATTATTAAGAAAGCAGCAGATGAAGTATTAGGTGATTTGGGTATTGAAGATCCTATCTTAGATATCGCCAAAGGCTTAGAGCAAGAAGCTTTAAACGATGATTATTTTGTTAAGCGAAAATTATATCCAAATGTAGATTTTTATTCAGGAATCATTTATAGAGCAATGGGAATTCCTACCGATATGTTTACGGTTATGTTTGCATTAGGGCGCTTGCCAGGATGGATTGCGCAGTGGAGAGAAATGCGTTTACGTAAAGAACCAATTGGAAGACCAAGACAAGTATATATTGGAGAAACTCACAGATCCTTTGTTTCTATTGATGAAAGGTGAAAGCAAAGTTGTTTAAAAAAATAAGAAGCTTCATAACTAATACTTATGGAGCTTTTTTATATTTACAGCATGTTAAAACTCCACATAAAAAACGAGACTGCAAGATTGCGTGCGGTTATTTTAGGAACAGCCGAAAGCAATGGGCCAATTCCTAAAATAGAGGATTGTTATGATCCTAAAAGTATTCAGCATGTATTAGAAGGCACCTATCCAACGGAAGCCGATATGGTTCTTGAAATGGAAGCAGTGGCAGCTGTATTTAAAAAATATGACGTTAAAGTTTTTAGACCAGAGGTCATTAAGGACTGTAACCAAATTTTCTCACGAGATATAGCCTTTGTAATTGAGGACAAAATAATTAGAGCGAACATCCTTCCCAATAGAGAAAAGGAAATTCGGGCAATACAATATGTTTGGGATCAAGTTGATAGTAACAATAGAATTATTTTACCAGAGGAATGCCATGTTGAAGGAGGCGATGTTATGCCTTGGAACGACTATATATTTATAGGAACTTATTCGGGAGAAGATTACCCTGAATTAATTACAGCTAGAACCAATATGGATGCGGTTATAGCCATTCAAGAATTATTTCCAAACAAGACTGTGAAGCCATTTGAACTCAGAAAATCTAATACAGATCCAAAGGAAAATGCATTACATTTAGATTGTTGCTTTCAACCAATAGGAAAGGACAAAGCCATTATCCATAAAAATGGGTTTTTAATTGAAAGAGAATATGAGTGGCTGGTTGATTTCTTCGGAAAAGAAAATATTTTTGAAATTGCAAAGGACGAAATGTATGACATGACCAGTAATATATTTTCTATTTCTGAAGATGTTGTTGTTTCCGAAAAGAATTTTACGAGGTTAAACAACTGGTTGCGTAACCATGGTTTTACTGTTGAAGAAGTACCCTATGCTGAAATATCGAAACAAGAGGGTATGTTACGTTGCTCTACTTTACCCCTAATTAGGGATTAATTAAGGTTTTAAAGCAGTTACTTCTATTTCAATTTTCATTTTACTATCGGCTAAACCAGCATTTATCATAGTAGCAGCAGGGCGTATGTCTCCAAAATACTTTTTTAGTACGGGCCAACATTGCTTAAAATCATCTGCATTTGGAAGTATGTAAGTTACTCTAACCACATTAGTTAAAGATGCGTCTGCCTTTTCTAGGGTTTCTTTAATGTTTTTTAAACACTGTTCGGTTTGTAATACCAAGTCATCACTAATAGTCATGGTTTTATAATCATATCCTGTGGTACCAGATACAAAAATCCATTTGCCTTGAACAACAGCTCGAGAATATCCTATTTCAAATTCAAAGGGCGATCCTGTACTTATTAATTTTCTAGCCATCATTTTTTGTTTTAAAATTAATTATTTGTCCGTGCTCACCATATTATTGGTTAAAAGTGCCTAACTAAGTTCGTTTATTTTTATGAGAAAATCAAGTGTTATGAAAATTCGATTTTAAGTTTTCTCAAAAGAAAATGATGGATTTTTGTGCTAGACAAAAAAGAAAATTAAACATAGCTGCCAATTACGATTTATTTTTGTGATGAGTTCATAGTGTAAAAAGGCGTGTTTTATGTGTGTAAGTTTAAAGTTGAAATGGTATTAAGCATAGTAAAAAGTCATAATTTTGTTGAAACTAAAACTGTTTTATATAATGCTACAGACAACAAATACTATTTTAATGATTCGACCTGTGAATTTCAGGATGAATGAGCAAACAGCAGTTAATAATTATTATCAGAAGGTATTGGGTAGTGTATTACCAGAAACGGTAAACACCAAAGCCCAGCAGGAGTTTGATGCTTATGTTGAGAAGTTAAGAGGTATAGGGGTTAATGTTGTTGTTGTTAGTGATACAGAGGAAAGCGATACGCCTGATTCAATCTTTCCTAATAATTGGATTTCATTCCATGAAAACGGAACAGTTAGCTTGTATCCTATGTTTGCTGAGAATAGGCGTTTAGAACGACGAGAGGACATTTTAGATGTTTTAGAACAACAAGGTTTTGTAATTAAAGATATTGTCGATTATACTAGTGCAGAAGAAGCTAATGTTTTTCTAGAAGGTACTGGTAGTGTAATATTGGATCGTGAGAACCGTAAGGCGTATTGTGCATTGTCTGCCAGAGCTGACGAGGATTTGTTTGTTGAGTTTTGTGAAGATTTTGAATACACCCCCGTTATTTTTACCGCTTATCAAACTGTCCAAGGAAAGCGCAAAGCTATTTACCATACTAACGTTATGATGTGTTTGGGAGAGACTTTTGCTGTAATATGTTTAGACAGCATAGACGATAAAAAGGAACGCAAAAACGTAATGGCTCATTTAAAAGAAAGCGGAAAGGAAATCATAGCTATTACAGAGGCACAGGTTAATCATTTTGCTGGAAACATGTTACAAGTAAGGGGAGGAGACAATAGGTTGTATTTAGTTATGAGTCAAGCAGCCTACAACGCGTTAACTACAGATCAAATAGCACGGTTAGAAAAGCATAATAAAATAGTGACCAGCTCTTTAGATACTATTGAAGCGTGTGGTGGTGGAAGTGCCCGTTGTATGATGGCAGAGGTGTTTTTACCTAAATCTTAAATTTAGATCGATTTAAGCTGGTTTAGATTTGGGAAGTTGTACATAAAATGTACTGCCTTCGTTTAGTGTGCTTTCAACCCAAATTTTACCATTGTTCAGTTCTATCAATTCTTTACAAATAGAAAGCCCTAAGCCAGTGCCTTTTTCGTTATTGGTACCAACTGTTGTAAACGTAGTATTACTAAACAGTTTTTCCATGTTTTCTTTAGAAATACCAATTCCAGTATCGGCTATGCTTACTATACAACTGCCATTACTAATATGATTAGAAATAGTTATGGTATCGCCACTTTTACAAAATTTCAGGGCATTGGCAAGTAAGTTTTGTATAACAATTTCAAACATGCTCCTGTCGGCATAAGCAAAATCACGTAATGAATGATCAACCAAGGCAATGCCCTTATTTTCCATACGTTTTTCAACGAGCTTTACTTTGTCTTCAAAAACCTCTTGAATGTCAAATAAACTGGGTTTTGGTTCTAAGGAATGCATTTGTGATTTAGACCAGTTTAATAAGTTGTATAAAAGTAATGAGGCATTATTGGCATTTTCGCTTAATTCGGGTATTAGATTGTCGAACTCCTCTTTTGATAAAGTGCCTTCTTGAAGCAAATTAATAAATCCGTTAATAGAGGATAAAGAGTCTTTTAAATCGTGAGATACTATAGAGAATAGTTTGTCCTTTACGTTATTAGCATTTTCAAGTTGTTCAGTTTGTTTTTGATAAGCTTCGTTTTGCAATTGAATTTTAATATTTTTTTCCTCTAATTCTTGAGTGTATTTTATGTTGCTATTACGTTTTATATAAATCAATATCAAAAAAGTAGAAACTATAGCAAAGGCCGCAAGAAGCAGATAAGAGATTAACTTAAAGCGATTAAGGGTTGTTCTATTGCCGCTGCCATTATTGTTTTGTGATAAATTTTCTATTACCTCATTGGATTTGTTAAAATCATTATTGGCATCTAAATCTGTTGTTTCTAGTGGAGATGCACTTCTACTAAGGTTTTCATTTGAAATTTGATTTTTTAAATCGTAATACCTTCGTTGCCATACAAAGGCACTGGCAAAATCCCTTTTAGTGGAATCTATAGCTTTCATTAATTTATACTGTTTCAGTAACTCTTCGTTATTTCCTAAATTTTTCGCTAGGGAACCAGCCTCAAGAAGTTGCTTTTCTGCCAGTATAAATTTTCGTTGTTGAAAGTTTAAATCACCCAAATTGATTAAGGTTGTTAACAATCCGGATTCGTTTTTGGTTCGTCTGTTAATTTGTAAGCCTTGAAGTAAATAGCCGGTAGCTTTTTCATAATCTCTAAATTTAAGATATTCACCTCCCAATTTTGGAAAAATGGCCCCACGAATGGAGTCATTATTGTTTCCTATACTTGCTATTACTTTTTCATAATATTCTATGGCTTTACGGTGTTCTCTTTTTATAGAATAAAGCTTAGCTAAATTACTTTGGCTGTTAATGATAGCAGATTTATCATTTAATACTTCTTGAAGATCTAAAGCTTTTAAATTAAACGCAATAGAATTGTCAATATCATTTACATTATAATAAGCCTCTGCAAGATTTGTATAGGCTGAAACCAGTTCGCTTTTTAAGTTTCGTTTCTTAAATGCATCAATGGCGGCTAACGAATATTGTAGTCCTTTAGTATAATTTCCACGTTTAATCTCTATTAAACCAATGCTGTTGTTAACCTTGGCAATTCCTAAAGTGTCATTTAAATCATTAAACAATGCTTTAGACTTTGAATAGTTGGATGTGGCATTGATATAATCGTTTTTTTGTGCAAATATCAATGCTCTGTAATAGGTGATTTCGGCAATCCCTTTTTTATAATTTAAAGAAGAAGCAAGTCTGTCACTTTCAATGATATATTTTAACGCTCTATCATAATCTTTTAAATCATAAAGTGATTTAATAAGATTTAAAGAAGTATCCACTTTTAAAGTGTCTTGACTCTGAAATGCTAATTGTATGGAAAGGCTGTCTAATTCCTTGGTTTGTGAAAAACTGTAGAAAGCAGATAAAAATATAATTATAATTAACGTAATTGTTTTTCTCATACAATGTATAAATTACAAATACTGTCGCTATAATTAAGGTATCTTACTTTGAGGGAAAAAAAGATTACTCTATTTAAGCTTAAAAAATGTTAGTGTCTAAAGTTTATTAATAGCTAATGGTTAAACAAAAGTTGGAAAAACTGTCTTTAAAAGCTAATTTCTCTGTTTTACTACCAAAAAATTAGATGAAATGAAGCCCTGAATTTTGAGAAATATCGACGAATAGATTAACGGCAAAAATCATAGAAAAACAACACTTTCATCGATGAAATGCACTCACACAATGCAGGTACTTTTTATCGCTGTGGTAATCCTTTGAATACAAATACTTTTAAGAGTATTTCTTGAGCCATTCCATTGCTATTTTAAATTTTCTCAAAAAATAAGGATTGACTTTATTATAATAGTGCAGCTGATCTATATTTTTTATCGGATACCACCGCCATTCGAAAGTTTGATTAAAGACCGCTCCGTTCTTAGATAAAAAAAACTAGTCTAGATTGTTTTTTCTTAAAAACCCTTCTTTTATTTATAAGGACATTTTTATAAAAGATGCTTTAATAAAAGTTTTATCTTTGTGCACTTAAAAAAAGTACTATTAATGAGCTTTCAAGAAACTTTATCAAGCCAAGTAAAACAAGCTGTTTTATTAAATTACAATATAACTATTGATGCCGTAGAATTTCAAGCAACCAGAAAAGAATTTGCAGGGGATATTACAGTTGTAATTTTTCCAATGTTACGTTTTATAAAAGGTAATCCGGTACAAATAGGAGAAGTAATTGGAGGCTATCTGGTTGAAAATGTTTCTGAAGTTAAAGCATTTAATGTTGTAAAGGGGTTTTTAAATATAGAAATAAGTGATGCTTATTTTATTAACTTTTTTAATAGTATTAAGGATGTAACTTCCTATGGTTTTGAAACGCCACAAGCTGGTGATAAAGCTATAATGGTAGAATATTCGTCGCCAAACACAAATAAGCCTCTGCATTTGGGGCATATTAGGAATAACTTGTTAGGCTATAGTGTTGCAGAAATTTTAAAGGCTTCAGGGAAAAAAGTTTATAAAACACAAATTATAAACGACAGGGGCATACACATTTGTAAAAGTATGTTGGCTTGGAAACGTTTTGGAAACGGAAAAACACCAGAGAGTACAGGGCTAAAAGGAGATAAACTAGTTGGGAATTATTATGTAAAATTCGATCAAGAATACAAAAAGGAAATAGAAGCTTTAGTGGCAAAAGGACAAACGGAAGAGGATGCCAAAAAAAATGCTCCTATTCTGTTGGAGGCTCAGGACATGCTCTTAAAATGGGAAGCTGGAGATGAAGAAACGGTCGCGTTATGGAAAAAGATGAATGGTTGGGTGTACGCTGGCTTTAATGAAACCTATAAAAATTTAGGAGTTGATTTTGATACCTTATACTACGAAAGCGATACGTATTTGTTAGGAAAAGAATTTGTCGCCGAGGGTTTAAAATCAGGCGTTTTCGTTAAAGAAGCAGATGGTTCGGTTTGGTGTGATTTAACCGAAGACGGTTTAGATAAAAAAATAGTACAACGTGCCGATGGGACTGCTGTATATATGACACAGGATATTGGCACGGCCATACAACGTATTAAAGATTTTCCTGATGTTGGAGGGATGGTATATACGGTTGGAAATGAGCAAGATTATCATTTCCAGGTGTTGTTTTTGATTCTGAAGAAGTTAGGTTTTGAATGGGCTAAAAACCTATACCATTTAAGTTACGGTATGGTAGACCTACCTAGTGGAAAAATGAAAAGTAGGGAAGGAACCGTAGTTGATGCCGACGATCTTATTGATGAAATGGCAGCTACAGCGGGGGAGATATCTGAAGAGTTAGGGAAATTAGATGGCTATACTGATGCAGAGAAACAGGAACTATACAAAGTTATAGGACTAGGGGCTCTAAAATATTATATCTTAAAAGTAGATCCCAAGAAACGTATCCTTTTCGATCCTAAAGAATCTATCGATTTTCAGGGGAATACAGGCCCTTTTATTCAGTATACTTATGCAAGAATCCAATCTATTTTAAGAAAGGCAGATTTCGATTATAGCACAACATTACATGCTGAAGGCAAGGTGTTAGCCGATAAAGAACGAGAACTAATTAAACAATTACAATTGTTTCCAGAAGTTGTTCAAAATGCTGCTGCACAACACAGTCCGGCATTCATTGCTAATTATACCTATGATCTGGTTAAAGAGTTTAACTCCTTCTATCAAAATATTTCCATTTTGGGAGCCGATAATGAAAATGATAAGGTATTTAGGGTGCAACTTTCAGAAAAAGTAGCGATGACTATAAAAAACGCATTTAAGATTCTTGGAATTCAAGTGCCAGAAAGAATGTAGTTAACCTTTATTCAGTACTTTTCCAATTAGGATGTTTTTTTAACTCATCCATTAAAAACCGTTTGGTTTCTAGCTCCTTTTCGGTTAGCGAATCTAGATGTATGGGGTGTTTTTCCAGTGGATCTTTATTTAAGTTGAAAAACGTTCCATCCTGGTATAATTTATAATCAAGTGTCCTAACAAATTGATTTTTATATTGATTTATGCGTTTCCCCCATTGGGGGTCGTAGTGTACAAATGCGGTGTTACGTGCTTTATAGTCATTACCTTTTAATAAAGGATAGAAGCTTCTCCCATCAGAAGAAATCTTTTTGTCAACAATGTCGGCTAAGGTTGGAAAAAAATCACTGAATTCTATTAGTTCACTGTAAACAGAGCCTTTCTTTATTTCCTTAGGCCATGAAACGATTAGCGGTACATGCGTGCCAGCGTCAATTGTATTACCTTTTGCTCCTTGAACAGTACTATTTACCGTCTTAGAGAATATTGTGGGATGTGTACCATTATCTCCGGTAAAAATAATAATGGTATTGTCATCAATATTAAGAGTTTTGAGTTTAGTTACTATTTTGCCGATAATTTTATCGGTATAAGCTACCATATCCTTAAAATAGGCTGTGTCATTTTTCTTTCGTAGCTCAATTTGTCCCCAGTCTTTAGAGTCGGGTGTAGGCACAAAAGGATCATGGACTAAGACCATAGGGTAGTAGATAAAAAAAGGTTTGTCTTTCTTGCGCTCCATAAAATCCATCAGATAATTGGCAAATATATCCGGTCCATAGTCATTGGTTTTACCTTGTATGGTTTTGCCATTTTGTTCAATTAAGGGCGCTGCATATCTTCCTCCTTCATTTCCTGATTTTGTTAATTGCCATAAACAGTATTCGTCAAAACCAAATGTATTAGGTTTTGTATTATCATTCCAATCAGGAATGTTGTCTTTATGATAGGCACCATTTAGCTGCCACTTTCCGGTAATACAGGTGGCGTATCCTGCATCTTGCATTAAGTTTCCAAAAGTGTATTGGTTAGTATTTAAATGACCAAAATAATCGTAATTTCTATAGTTGTACAGGCCTGTCATTATTTTAACCCTTGAAGGTGTACAGAGCGGTTGGGAAATGCACTTTGAGAAACGAATACCATTAGAAGCTAGATGGTCTAAATTGGGCGTATTGTAAGCTATAGAACCATTAGAGCTCAAACATTCATATCCCATGTCATCAGCCATAATGAGAATGATATTTGGTTTCCTTTTACTTTTTTTGTCAGCGTTACATGAGAATACGAAAACTGAAAGAATTATTAAAATTGATAAGTAAGGTTTCATCTGTTAATATTTATTGTTTTTTAGTGGTCAGATGCGATGTCTAAATCATTATATACTCGCGTGTTTTATTTTGAAAATAGGAGTTCGTGAATCTTCGATTTCGGTTGGGTTTGTAACTTTTTGATAATAGGCATTTCAAAGGTATTAATAAAATTAGAAGTATATTTTAATTATTTTATAACTTTAACTTAAAACCCTTCTTTTCCAGATAGCCTGTAAAAATAACAACCAACATTGCAAACCCGAAAGAGACAATGAGGCCTAGAATCCCATTGTTTAAAACATCGGGTAAGCGTATAGTGGATAAGTTCCTAATGGGGTATATAAAGTAAGGGATCATATAGCAAGTTAAGGTAGCTGTTCCAGCGGGTGCAATTATCTTCGCCCATTGCGTGTGTTGTTTAACATCGGCAATATAATAGCATAGTACAAATAAAAGAAACCCAAGTCCGATGCAAATCCCTAACCATGCCGGAGTACCTTGGATCTTTGAGATACCCCAATAGGGACGCATTAAAAAGCCGTAAGACAAAATGGCTACTCCAGTTAAAGTTAGGGTTAGTAACTTTTTAGGAGTATCGTTTTTAAATTTAACGAGTATTAGGGCAGCAATAATACCAGCATTTGTAAATGCAGGTATCGTGCCCGTGTAAATCGTTGAGATATATTTAAGAGCACCCTTTAGTTGAGGTAAAAGGTCGGCATGATGTAATACAGAAAGTAAGTTGAAAATATAAAAGCAACCTATTATAACTATTTTATTGCCCTTAGAAAAAAGATAAATTAAAGCATTAATACCGTATGCCCAACCAATAAGCCCCAAAATACCCCACCATTGCGTTGTCATACCACTGTTGCCAGTAGGACCTCCTTTGTATATAGCGGCTAAAAAAATAAGTATTAAAATACCAACAACCTGTATTGGGTTATGCCATTTAAAAGGTATAGGACTTCGCTTCCAATCTGTCCAAATTAGGACAACGCCCAAGGCCATAAGCAGGCACCAAGTATATTTGTCTAACATACCAGAATCATGGGCCGTTTCGTAATTAACCATAAATACCCCAATAATTAGAAGTGATATGCTTCTTATAATAATGTGTCTGGCAATTGTATAAATATTACCTCCTTTTTTTAGTCTTTGTTTAATAGCAAATGGAATGCTTAATCCCACAATAAAAAGGAACAAAGGGAAAATAATATCAGAAAAACCTAAATAGTCTTCTGTAGCTGTAGCATGGTTTAGCCATTTAGGAGTGTTTGTTAAAGTCCAGAAATCGTTTACCCAAATCATTAATACCATGGTTAGAGCTCTTAAGATATCTATTGAAGCTATTCTTGAGTTTTTCACACGTTTAAATTTTAGTAATTATTTTTTTATTGTAATTATAAAATTAAGAACGTGTGCAACCACTCCTTACACTCGTTCTCTCATTAAAAATTTTAAACATTCCTTTTGTGAAGTAATTTTTAAAATTTCTTAATGCTCGTTTCATTTGTTTAATATACTTGTATAATACAATAAAAAAATAATTGCAAACAATTCTGCGTTACGATTGTATAAATTTAAGGGTTTCTAAAAAACTTCTTTAATGTTTTGATCTTCATTTTTTTGTTTTTTCTTGTCGATTTGTTCAACAATGTATTTTGGGGCATTGTCCTTTTTATAAAATACGACTGGAATTTAAACAGTCTCTTAATGTGTTTTTTTAAGATTTCATTTTAGGAATAGCTATAAGAGCATTAATCCTTAATGCTAGAGATTAAGAAAAAAATTAAAGCTTGCAGTTACAAGCAGAGGAGAATAAATTTATTCCAAAGAAGCTTTGTAGGTAAGGTTTGACCGTGATTTAGCAATGAGGTTTTGTTCTAAAATTGAATTGAAATTTACAAATTGTAACACTGCTTTTTCTTGGGATTTAAATTGAATAGTTAAATTGAAACGCTGTGTATTTATTAAATTGAAACGCTGTGTATTTAAAAGAGATTTAAAACTGAAAATAGTATACCGATTGAGCGTAACTTTTAAAGGGATTGTACTATGATAGTGGGTAGTATGATTGCCACTGTTCGAACGAGGAGTGATAACCTGTTCGGTTTGTGGTCTTTGATAATTGTTAATAGCCGCCGTAAAGCCAGAAAATGTTATTAAGGTAATCAGCAAGGCTATACTGCCAAAAAGTGTTTTTATGTTTTTTGCAATCAACATATTACAAATATAAGTAATTATTAAAAGTGCACCCTAAAGCTAACATTTGGAGTAATGCCAAGTGATTCATTATCAACTTGGTTGACTTCATTTTCGTCGTCAAGAGTATAGTAAGTATTTATAATATTCTTTTTGTTTAAAACGTTCCAAACTGAAGCACCAACAGTCGCTTTAACAGTATCTGTAATATTAAAGGCATAAGTAGCGGAACAGTCTACACGTAAATAATCACTTAAATTAGAACTGTTGGGGTCCGCATAAGTTATTTCGTTGTCATCAGGATCGTCTTCCAATGCTGGTTTGGTAGTGGGTTTTCCAGAATGCCAGTTTAAACCTAAGGCAAATTTAAACGCATTACTGGTATAGGTACCCGCTAAATTAAGCGCATGGGTTATGTCTGTGTTATTCGGAAAAGAGCGTCCGTCGTTTAAGGATTTGAAGGTATAATTGTTGGAGCTAAACGAATAGGATAACCAAGTGCTAACGGTAGTGCTGAATTGTTTGTTTAGTAAAAAATCAACGCCCTTTATGTTGTAACTTCCAGTTGCATTTATAAATTGGTACTGGTTTTGAAACCCTTGACTTCTTGTGGTAATCCCGTTTACTTTTTTTATATAGGTTTCAGCACTTATCAATAATTTGTTTTTGTTGTAATGAATACCGGCAGAAAGCTGTTTACTCTTTATGATTGGAACGGGGTGTATCTCTTTATTGTTAATGGTTATAGCCTTCTCTTTATTATTTGATAATACCCAGCGACGTTTCTCAATACCTAAAAAGTCGTTTTGTAGATCTATAATTTGAGAGGTGGTCTGACTTTTAAACTCACCCAATATTTCAAAACGGAAGTTGTTAAGAAATCGTTGGCTAAAACTTAACCTAGGTTCAGCTAAAAACACGTTGAACTTAGAGATGTAGTTTAAGCGCCCACCCAGATTAAATTTGGTCATAGCGTTAAGTGATAGAAATCCGGTTTCAGCATAAATAGCGTGATTGCGCAGCACATCTCTTATGTAGCTTCTAAAAGGAGGATTGTTAACATCTTCTAGGTTGCTTATCCCTACTTCGGTAAACTGATAGCCGCCATTGAGCTTAAATTGTGAATCGGGTTGATAGTTAATGTCTAGTTTTACCGAACCATCATAAACTTCATTCTCTTGAATTAGTCGCTGGTTATTTAGAATGTCAAAATTTGTGGCATCAAGATCGTAATTAGAAACATATATTTGTGATGTGGTTGAAAACCTATTACTCCAATCTCTGGTATAAGTTACACCTACAGCCCTGTTTTCTTGTAAGAGCATGCTGTTTAAAGCTTCGTCTCTATCATTTATAGTAGATTGTTCAAGGTAATTTAGGTTATTGTTTACATTTAAGATATGGAAACGAATTTTGTCCTTTTTTGAAATGTCATATAAGAACTTTACGGCAATATCATAGAAATAGAATTGTTCGTTTTTGGAAATTGAGTTTGAATCTTGATTTGAATTGCTTAGATCCGAATCTTGAAAAATACGCTTAAAATATTGATCGTAAGTCGGGGTGAGTATCAAATCGGTTACAGAGCGTCGAGTAGAAAACTGTAATTCTGTTCTTGATGATAATGGGATTTTTGCATACGCATCAGCATTAATTAAATTAAACCCTATTCCAGCTTTGAATGTACGATCCAATTCATCGGGTAGTTGAATGTCTATAATGCTCGAAATGCCGTCGCCATATTTGGCACTTGTACCATTTTTAAAAACATTTATGCGTTTGGTAGTATAGGGGCTAAAGGCCGAAATGAGCCCAAAAAAATGTCCGGATTGATACATTTTAATACCATCCCACAGCAATAGGTTTTGGTCATGGGTGCCGCCTCTTACATTAATGTTCGAAACGGTTTCGTCTGAACTTAGGACACCTGGCAGGGACTGTATAGTTTGTAATACGTCAGGTTCAATTAAGCCGGGAAGAATACCAAAAGCTTCAGGCTTAATGGTAACAGAACCATCATTTAATTTTGTTATCCCGGTAGTAAGGTAATTATTAATAACAACCTCTTCCAGCTCTTGTACTTTAAAGCTATTGCGTTCTGAGTTTGTTTTTTTTATGGCAACAAAACGCTTGTCTAGTAATTGGAAGTCTAGGCGCGTTTCTGTCCTCAATGCTTCCAAAGCAACTTCCAAAGTTAAACCTTCACTGGGGAGTGTGGCTTTTTTGTCTTTAATAAAGGCATCTACATAGGAGAACTTTATGTTGTATCGGCTTTCTAAAACTTTTAAAATTGAGATAAGTGGTTGCTTTTCCTTTTGAATAACTTGAGCGTTTACACTTTCAATATTCAAAAAAAATAAAAGGATAACAATAGAAAGTAGCCTTCTATTACTCACGGGTTAAGATTATGGTATTGTTAACCTTACTGTAAGTTACTTGTAAAGGTAAGGTAATGGATTGTAATGCAACATCTAAATTGTTATGTGCAAAACTACCACTAAACAGTTGTTTGGTATCTATGTTTTTTGTGGTAATATTAACGTTGTACTGCCTTTCAAACTCAGCAAGCACCTCCTTGTAAGGTAAGCTTTTAAATGTACTCTCGTTATGGAGCCACGAAGGGCTTGGTTGGCTTTCTTTTTCTTTAGCAATTAATTTCCCATCAATAATTAAAAAACTGTCGCCAGGTTTTAATTTTGTTTCTTGAGAATTATGGGTGACTCCAACCAAGCCTTCGTAGCAAATAACTTCAAAATAATTTTTTCTTTGCTTTACATTAAATTGGGTGCCATAAACGGTAACGGTTCCTGATTTTGTGATAACATTAAAGGTCTCACCTTTGGCAACTTTAAAAAAGGCTTCGCCTTCCAGTCTAATATCACGTTCATGTTTCCAAGATTTTTTATTAAAGACGATGGATGATTTAGCATTAAGTGTAACACTGGAAGCATCAGGCAAACTTATAGTTGTTTTTTGTGCCATAGTTGTCGATACACTTGTATCTAGAGTTGTGGTATAATGGTATATACCAAAACAAATAACAAGTATGGCAGCGATGCGCATAAATGACTTTAACCATGAGGTTTGCTTTTTGGAGCTTCTAATGGCAGACAATGTACGTTCTAATTCTTTAGAAGTGTCATAATCATCTGCTTTAAAGGCCTGTAGACTATGCGTTAACTTCATTAAGTCATCATAGTCCTCAAGTGCTTTAAATGCCTCAAGCTCTTGGTCATTTAAATCGTTGTTTAACCATTTCGATATTAAAAATTCTCTATCCATCATATCTAAATTCAACTATATAACAATTAACACTCATTTTTTCCTACCCTTTATTTTAAAAAGTTTCAAGTTCCAAGTTTCAGGTTTCAAGTTTTTGGTTTCGTATCGATAACAAACAATCATTACAGTTCCTTAATGTCCCTTCGCAATTTCTCCAAAGCCCCATAAATACGTTTTTCAACCGCTTTGGTTGAGATGTCTAAAATTTTAGCTATTTCTTTAAAACGTTTTCCTTCTACACGGTTCATCATAAAAGCTTCACGTTGCGCATCGGTTAAATTAGCTAGGGCTCTTTGTAGTTTGTCCATGTACTCGGATTCCTGCATTAAAAACTCTGGGTTTTCATTGGTGGACGTTTTGGGTTTGGTCTGTTGGTACTTTAAAACTACTTTTTGGTGGGCAACTTCATTTAACATTAAATTATTCGCTGTAGTAAACAAAAAACTTTTGGCTTTATCAGGAGTGACCTTAGCACAATTTTGCCATAATTTAACAAAGGCTTCCTGTACCTTGTCTTTAGGGTTTAGCAGTTCGCCAAACTTATAATATAAAAAGTCATGTAAATCTTTGGCATATTTATTAAAAATAGAAGAAAATAGATGTTCTTCACAAATATTATCATGTAATTGTTTCTTCATGCGGTTTAGGTAGTTGGAGCCTCTAAAATAAGGCTTTTTGGAGTTTGGGTTTTGGAATTTTTAATTTTTTTTGGGAATGAGGGTAGGAATTTTTAATCGCTTCCTGTTTTATGATTAAAAATGCTATGTTAAACCCTAAATCAAACATTATGAAAGATCTAATGAAAACACTATTATTCGTACCTTTTTTTGCCTTTTTATTGTTTACATCTTGTCAAGATGAAGTTGTAGAAATTACGCCCCCAAATGATTCAGAAGCACTTGTAGCTAATTCTGAGTTAACCAAGTTGATAAGTGCTACTTCTATTAAAGATGGATCGGCCGATAACATAATTGATAGAGCAAGTTGTCTATCTGTTGAGTTACCGGTTACTGTTATTGTTAATGGCCTTGAGGTTACTATTGATTCTAAAGAGGATTTTAAAGTAATCGAGGCCATTTTTAATGAGTTTGAAGATGATGAAGATCATCTGGACATTGTTTTTCCAATTACAATAGTTTTATCTAATCATTCAGAAATTGTAATTGAAAACCGGGATGCTTTAGAAGACCTTATACAAGAGTGTAAAGGAGAAAACGAACCAGATGACGATATAGAATGTATCGACTTTAAGTACCCAATTTCTTTTTCGGTTTACAATGCCAATTTTGAGATAATTGATGTTATTACCATTGAAAGTGACCGACAATTATACCATTTTATAAAGCGTGTAAAAGAAGGAGAAGTATTTGCGAGCCTTAACTTTCCTGTAACCATGGTTTTAAGCGATGGATCTGCCGTAGTTGTAAATAACAACCAGGAGTTACAACAGGTGATTCATGATGCAAAAGAAGCTTGTGACGAGGATGATGATAACGATTATGGCGATGACGACTTTACAAAAGAACGTTTAGACAATTTATTAATGTCTTGTCCATGGGTGGTTTATGAATTTAAAAGAAATGAAGATAACTTAAACGATAAATATCGCGAATATGTTATTGCATTTAAAGAAGATAACGTTGTTAAAGTACGCGCCAGGGGAGGTGATATGCTAACTGGAACGTGGTCGACTCGTGTTACCGAGCGTGGTGCTTTAATAAAATTAGAGTTCGACACCTTAGTAGACTTTACCTTAGAATGGTTTGTATACGATTTAGAACCTGGAAAAATAAAACTATATCAAGCCGGGGGTAATAGAATTATTTTAAAGAAAAACTGTGATATTGTTGTAGATTACACTAAGGAGCGTATAAAAAATTACCTTCAAGAGTGTTTATGGCGAATAGTACGTTTAAGCGTTGATGGTGTAGATAATGAAAAAGATTATATAGGAACGCCTTTAAAATTCTTTGAAAACAATGTTGTTAAGCTAAGGGTAAATGGCGAGTTTGTAGAAGGTACTTATGAAATAGGTGTAAGAAACAATGGTTTTGTTTTACAAATCATTTTGGAAGGAAGACCCAACTTAAAACTAGAGTGGTTTATAACGTTCCTAGAACCAGGTTTAATTAAACTTGAAAATGCCACTAACAGAATGGTGTTGCAGAGACATTGCCCAAATGTTGATGACGACTTAAATTATGTTGATAATGTTTTAATTGACAGTGAATGGGAGGTAGCATTGTATGAAGACGGTGATGTGAATAAAACAGAAGAGTTTCATATGTATACCATAGACTTTTTAGAAAGTGGATGGATTAAAGTGACCGATCCCAATAATGGTATTATTGATGGTTCTTGGTTAGCTTACAGGAATGAAGGCTTGTTTTTAGCGATGCACTTTGGTATTGAGGCTCCATTTGATGCGTTAAATCATAGATGGCGAATTAAAGAAATATCAGAAAACAGAATTGAATTAAAAGATTATAGTGCTACAGGAACAATAGAACGTATATTGGTCTTAGAAAAGAAAGTGTAATATAGTTTATCATGAAGAAGAGAAATTTATTCCAATAGGTTAGTTAGTTAAGTTTCCTTTTAAAAGCGGTCGATATTTAAATATTGACCGCTTTTTTATTGATAGTTACTTAAATAATATGCTTCAAATGATTAAATTTGCAACTTTATTTCTACATCCTAATAATGTTTAATAGCGATGTAATCAAAATTTTGAATCTGAAGTATGTTTAATAATTTAAGTGATAAATTAGATAAGGCCTTACATGTATTAAAAGGACATGGCAGTATTACAGAAGTTAACGTAGCTGAAACTTTAAAGGAAGTGCGTCGCGCATTACTAGATGCCGATGTTAACTTTAAAATAGCAAAAAGTTTTACTACTAAAGTTAAAGAAAAAGCTTTAGGTCAAAATGTATTGACTACGTTGCAGCCCGGACAGTTAATGGTTAAAATCGTAAAAGACGAACTAACCGAACTTATGGGGGGCGATGCAGAGGGCATTAACCTTTCTGGAGATCCGAGTGTTATTTTAATGTCTGGTTTACAGGGATCTGGTAAAACAACATTTTCTGGAAAGCTGGCCAATTACTTAAAAAACAAAAAGACAAAAAGGCCGCTTTTAGTGGCATGTGATGTATATCGTCCCGCTGCGATCGATCAGTTGCACGTTGTAGGAGATCAAATAGGCGTTGAGGTATTTAGTGATCGGGGGAATAATGACCCTGTTGCGATTGCAAAGGCAGGTATAGCGCATGCAAAAGCCAATGGTTTTAATGTGGTTATAATAGATACTGCGGGTCGTTTAGCTGTAGATGAGGCAATGATGACCGAAATATCAAACATCCATAAGGCAACTCAACCGCAGGAAACCCTATTTGTTGTTGACTCAATGACAGGTCAGGATGCAGTTAACACAGCAAAGGCATTTAATGATGTTTTAAATTTTGACGGTGTTATTCTAACAAAATTAGATGGTGATACCAGGGGGGGGGCTGCGATCTCTATTAAATCTGTAGTTAATAAGCCTATTAAGTTTATTGGTACAGGAGAGAAAATGGAAGCGATAGATGTGTTTTATCCATCACGTATGGCTGACCGTATTCTAGGTATGGGGGATGTTGTGTCTTTAGTAGAACGTGCACAAGAACAGTTTGATGAAGTAGAAGCAAGGAAGCTCCAGAAAAAGATTGCTAAAAATCAGTTTGGATTTGATGACTTCTTAAAGCAGATACAACAAATCAAGAAAATGGGAAACATGAAAGACCTAGTTGGTATGATTCCCGGGGCTGGTAAAATGATGAAAGATATTGACATAGATGATGATGCCTTTAAAGGTATTGAGGCTATTATTCACTCTATGACACCCAAAGAAAGAAGCAATCCAAGCATTATAAATGCGAGTAGAAAGAAACGCGTTGCTAAAGGATCGGGAACCACTGTTCAAGAAGTAAACCAGTTGTTGAAACAGTTTGATCAAATGAGTAAAATGATGATAATGATGCAAGGTGGAGGCGGAAAGAAAATGATGCAATTGATGAAGAATATGCGTTAATTTGGGTGTTCAGTCACAGTATCAGTTTTCAGTAACTAGATAGTGAAATAATCTTTCAATTATGGATTTCAAAAAATTATTAGCTTATCAAAAATCATTCGATTTGGCTATGGATATTTTTGAAGTCTCGAAATCTTTTCCAAAAGAGGAAGTTTATTCGTTAGCCGATCAAATAAGAAGGAGTTCACGTTCGGCATCTGCTAATTTGTTAAATTAACGGAAGAAGTCGGAAAACTAATAAATTATATGATTAATAACCCAATCAAGTTTGGAGTTGATACGGAATAGTTTTTCTGCGACTGCCGACTGCGATTGAAAACTAATTAGAAATATGACCATACTAGACGGTAAGAAAATAAGTAATGACATAAAAGAGGAAATAGCCAATGATGTTAGTAGAATGCTTGCTAGTGGTGAAAAGACGCCTCATTTAGCAGCGGTTCTTGTTGGTACAGACGGCGCCAGTATGACCTATGTTAATGCAAAAGTAAAAGCATGTGAAAAAATTGGTTTTGATTCTACACTAATAGATTTACCAGAGGAAACCTCAGAAGAAGTGCTCTTGCAAAAGATTCATGAATTGAACACCAATGATGATATCGATGGGTTTATAGTGCAGTTACCGCTTCCTAAACATATTGACGAACAAAAGGTGTTAATGGCTATCGATCCAGATAAGGATGTTGATGGGTTTCACCCAGTAAATGTTGGTAAAATGACTTTAGATTTGCCCACTTTTTTGCCAGCGACCCCTTTTGGTATCTTAGAATTGCTAGAGCGTTATAATATTGAGACTTCAGGAAAAAATGTGGTTGTAATGGGTAGGAGTCATATTGTAGGGCGCCCAATGAGTATTCTAATGAGCCAGAAGCGTAAAGCCGGTGACGCTACCGTTACCGTAGTTCATAGTCGTACAAAAAACTTAACAGAGATAACTAAAAGCGCAGATATTATTGTTGCAGCTATTGGAATTTCAGAATTTTTAACCGGCGATATGGTCAAGGAAAGTGTGGTTATTGTTGATGTGGGCATAACGCGTGTTCCAGATGAAACTAAGCAGCGTGGTTATAGGTTGGCCGGAGATGTTGAATTTGAAAGTGTAAGTAAAAAAGCAAGCTATATTACACCAGTACCAGGAGGCGTTGGTCCAATGACCATAGCTATGTTACTTAAAAACACATTACTTGCCAGAGAAAGACATAGAAAATAAAGTTTCTTTATTTATAATTATAAAAAGCATTATAGTTGAGAATTATAATGCTTTTTTTGTTCTTAATTTTTAATAATATTAGAGGTCTTGGGCTAAACGATTAATTATTTTTTGTGAAATTAATCAGATACTTTTATGTTGAAAACTATATTTTGATTTATAGCAAAAATACATGGCTTCTTTTTAAGAAATTACTGTAAAAAAACAGCTTATATTGTTAATTTATTATTTAATTAGTTGGTAATAAGTTTAAATAATTAAATTGCATCAAAAATTTTGAAATTAACTTTTTCAAGGAATTATTATTTTTAGGTTTTTGAGTAAAACAAGATAGTAAGCATAGTAGAGCTATGGTCGGAAAATAACGAATACGGAAAAATTTTCAGCAGTTTTTTAGGAAATTGAAAAAGTAAAGATGACTTCATTTGTTCATTAATGCAAAAAAACAATCTATATTATAATTAATGCGGGAACTGGAGGAGGACATGTGGCATAAGTTTGTAAGTGGTGATCAAAAAGCGTTTGCAACCATTTATAATTCAAATGTAGATTCACTATTCTCGTATGGAATGCGCGTATTTTCTAATCGAGATTTCGTGAAAGATTGTATACAGGACGTGTTCTTGGATATCTATGAACATAGAAAGCAGCTATCTATACCTAAAAACATTAATCATTATTTGTTTATTGCTCTTAAACGGTCAATGTTTAAGAAATTGAAGAAAGAAAGGAAGAAAGGAGACTTTTCTGAATTTGAGACTTTTTCGTTTATAACAGAACACAATATAGAATCTAGAACGATTGATAAAGAAATTAAAGAACATCAAAAAAAGCTTTTGCGCGAAATAGTAAAAGAGTTGACTTCCAAGCAGCAAGAGATACTTTATCTAAGATTCTCGAAAGGATTTGATTATATCGAGATTTCCGAAATTGTCGATATAGATCATAATTCAGTACGTAAACAAGTATATAGAGCAATAAAAAAGTTAAGACAAAATAAAGCCTTTAAGAGTATCTCTCAAATTATCTTATTTTATTCTTTAATTGATTGTTAAAGTTTTTTATTAAAAAGAAAACGCTTTCATATCTATTTGATAGTTAGTGTTTTGTGTGTATTTTTTAAAATTGTTTAAAAAAAGTGTCCACAAAGTGGCGTTTCTGTCCCCTTTATAATGTAAACAAAAAGAATATGGAGCCTTATTCAAGGTATTTAGAAGACAGCTTTTTTATTGAATGGGTATATAAACCTACTCAGGATAGCGATAGGTTTTGGCAAAACTACATTTATGAAAACCCAGAAGAAAGAGACGTGATAATTGCTCTTAAAGAGTTATTGTTAAGTTTGAAAGTAGAACCGTTTGTTATTTCTAAAAAAGAGAAGGATGAAATTTTGAGGGAACTTTTAATAAAAGTAGCCACTGGAAAAAAGACAGGTAAAATACATTACTTTATAAGGCGATATTATAAGTATGCAGCCTTGCTTTTGGTATTTATAGCTATAGGATTTTTGATAAATGAGCACTTTTATAAATCTACTAAATTGCCTTTTAATAATATCAATATAGTTGCTCTTGATTCAATTAACAGTACGCGGTTAACATTTGGGACTGGGGAAAACGTTTTTATAGAGGAAAAAGAGTCATTAATTGAGTTTAATGGATTAGGAAATATTGTAGTTAATCAAAATGATACTATAAGTAATGGATCTAGGGCTGATAACAAAGAGATAGAAACCTTAAATACCCTAATAACACCTTATGGAAAAAGAAGTAAGGTAGCGCTTTCGGACGGAACTGTGGCATATCTTAATGCAGGCACGCAGTTTGTGTTTCCAGAAAAGTTTATTGGAAGTAAAAGAACGGTGTTTTTGTCTGGAGAAGCCTTTTTTGAAGTATCTCCTAATAAAGAAAAACCATTCATAGTACAAACAGTTGTAGATGAGTTGTCCATTGAAGTTGTAGGGACGAAGTTTAACGTATCTGCTTACCCTTCCGATCAGGATGTTTTAACTGTTTTGACAGAAGGGAAAGTTAATGTTGTAGAAGATAATGTATTCAAGAAGGATAAAACGTTTTTAAGTCCAGGGCAACTAGCAGTTTGGAATAAGGAAGAAGAACGTGTAAAAGTAAGAGACGTAAATACAGATAATTATACATTGTGGATTCAGGGCTTGTTACATTTTGAAAGTGAACCGTTGTTTAACGTCATTAAAAAGATAGAGCGCTTTTATAATGTAGAAGTTACTTTTAATGAATCAGCAGATAAGCTCATGGGAGTAAAAATAAGTGGTAAGCTTGATTTAAAAGAAGATCTTAATAAAACCTTACAAAATTTAATGATCACAGCTGATTTTAATTTTGAAAAAATAAATACTAGAAAATATATGATAAAATAAAAGAAAACCAGGAAATGCGCCAACATTCCCTGGCTAAAAAAACTGTTAGAAATAACAGAATGTTTAATGTAAAACGATCAAATTTATGAAAAAAAACCAACTTTTCTACAACTTCTTAGTGGGTTATAGGAACAAAATTCTATTTGCGATGAAATGTCTTAGTTTGTTTTTGTTGCTATTCACATTTTATTCTTTCACCGATTCGTATTCTCAAAGTACTAAATTGAGAATTGACCTAAAACAAGCCTCTTTAATCGATATGATTAAGGAAATCGAAAACCAAAGTGAATTTGTATTTATTTACAACGACGAAATCTTACCAGAGTTAAGTAAGATTAAAGGAGATATACAAATTAGCAATAAATCTATTTATAAGGTTTTAGATAGAGTGCTAGACAACAATAAACTTGTTTATTCAATAAATGAGCGACAAGTAATTTTAAATAAAAGTACTGTATTTAAGTCTCAAGTAGATTTACAGCAAAGTGTTGTTAAAGGTCTAGTATCCGACAACGAAGGGATGCCTTTGGTTGGGGTTAATATATTAAAGATTGGTACCATTACCGGTACTCAAACTGATTTTGATGGAAATTATGTTATTAATGCCAAAAAAGGAGATCAACTGTCATTTTCTTATGTGGGTATGCAAACTGTAACCGTTACAGTTGGCGATAATACCACAATTAATGTTACCATGCAGGAAGATACAGAGAACTTAGATCAAGTGGTAGTAACAGCTTTTGGTATTAAAAGAGATGAAAAATCATTAGGGTATGCTGTGAGTCGAATCGAATCTAAAGACATAACCATTGCAGGAGCCTCTACAAACCCTGTCGTTAGTTTGTATGGCAAGGCTTCTGGAGTTGGTATTACTACTAATGCTGCAGGGCCTACAGGGGCTGTAGATATAAAGATACGTGGAGCAGCTGGATTAGAGTCATCTGCAAATACAAGACCTTTGTTTGTAGTTGACGGTATGCCAATTTATGATACCGGATCTAATATGGCAAACAGGGGATATGATCCTTTAAACTCCTTTGATTATGGTTCGGGAATAAATGATATAAATCCAGAAGATATTGCTTCCATAGAAATATTAAAAGGCGCTAAAGCTTCGGTATTGTATGGAGGAGAAGGAGCAAATGGCGTGGTTTTAATCACAACTAAGAAAGGCACTGGTACACGCGGTCTTGGAGTGAATGTCAATACACAATATACTTATGAAATTCCAAGAACATTTATTGATTTTCAAAACGAATATGGTTCAGGTACTAGTGAATACACAAGACAATACGAAACCTTACCTGGAGGTGGTCAAGGTCATAGACAAGTTGTTTGGAGTCGATTTAATTGGGGACCTAAATTTGACGGGGCGCCAGTACAATTTTTGGACGGTAGTATAAGACCTTACCAAGCGTATCCTAACAACTATTTAGATTTATTTAGAAATGGTAGCAATGCTATCCATACTGTAGCGGTTTCTGGAGGTAATGAGATGGGAAATATGCGGGTGTCTTATACAAATCAAGAATTTAAGGGCTTACTTCCTAATAATTATCAAAAGAAGCATGTTTTTAATTTTAGTGGGATGTTAAAAGCTTCTGATTTTGCAACCGTAGAAGTTAATACCAATTTGTACAAGATTAAAACCCACAACCGATATCCAAACTTGGGAGATATTGTAGCTTGGGGTATTAATAGGGATTATGACTTTAATGCCATAAAAGATTTGTACAAAAATGAAGATGGTTCTAAGTTTAATGCTGAAGATACAGGTTGGCCAGGACAATTTGCGCCTACTTATTTAATGAATACATTATGGGAGCAGTTAGAAAATAGTGATTTAGATGATAAATTACACTTGATAACATCGCTTAAAACAACTTTAAATTTTACAGATCAATTATCTTTTATTGGTCAGGTTGGATTGGATTATACCGATACAGATTTTACAACAAAGAACCCAATTACGCGATTTGAACCAGAAAATGCAGGAGGGAGATATGCATATGCGAGACATAACACAACAGTAGAGAACTACCGAGGATTATTAAATTATGAATTTAGCCTCTTTGATGATAGAATGAAAATATTTTCGTTTGTAGGAGGTGAGTATAAAAAAACAGCGTTTAAGAGTATTAATGTAGCTACCTACGGCGACCTGAGATTTCCAGATTTTTGGTCTCTTAATAATGAACAAGATTGGCCAGATGGTAGCCAAAGAGGACGCGTTAGAGGGCATAATTATGGCTCACAAGTGTTGTACAGTGCCCTAGGTTCTGCTACAATTTCATGGGATAATGAGTTGTACTTGGAGTTACAGGCCAGAAATGACTGGTCTTCAACTTTGCCTCCAGAGAACAATTCTTTCTTTTATCCAGGGATCGGGTTAAGTTGGAACTTTACAAATACGTTTGATATCCCTTTTATGGAGTATGGTAAGTTTAGAGCTAGTTGGGCCGATGTTGGACGTGGTGCCCCAGGAAGTGTTACTAGTTATTTCGCTAATAGATCTTATAGTGTAGGTGGTGTAAATAATACAGATGCACTCTCTATAAGCGCTCCTTCATCGTTATTTGCCGGAGCCTTAAAGCCTGAAAGGAAGAGAGAACTCGAGGTTGGTTTTGATGCTCGATTTTTTAAAGGTAGCAGAATAGAAACCAGCTTTTCTTTTTATCATAATAATATTTATGATCAAATTATGGGTGTGCCTTTATCAAATACAACAGGTGCAGGGGACATCAAGATTAATGCTGGTAATGTTGCAAACTGGGGGTATGAACTACTACTTAAAGGATCACCGATAGTAACTAAAAAATACAGATGGGATCTTACATTTACGGCAGCTAAGCAGCAATCGGAAGTAAAGAAACTGTATCCGGGAATTACGCAAAAAGTTACAGGGTCGGTAGGAAACAGTATTGTTCAAGTGGCAGAAGAAGGAAGGCCGTTTGGAGAGCTGCGTATGTTTGACTATTTAACAGATGGAGAGGGTAACAGAGTAGTCGATAATTCAGGGTATTATGTGTTGGATCAGTCAGAATTAAAAGCTGTGGCTAATACTACACCCGATATTTTTGGAGGTTTTATGAGTGACTTTTTCTTTAAAGGTTTCAATTTCCATATTGGATTAGATTATAAATTTGGGGCAACTATATTTTCGCGTTCTAATTATTATTACCGCGGTATGGGAATAACAAAAGAGACATTAAAGTATAGAGATGAAGCTCATGGAGGATTGGCTTATTACATTGATGGCGCTGGTGATAAAATTCCTTGGCAGCATAATCAAGCAGCACCAACAGACTCTAGTGATGGTTTGGTATATCACGACGGGGTTATTAATCCAGGGGTAGTTAATGTAGGCACTGCCGAAAATCCAGTATACGAACAGAATGGTAAGATCTTATCTGCTTACGAACGCAGTTTAATATATATTAATGACCTTGGGCAAAATTATGCGCCTGACGGATTGCACAAAAACGATTATATCAAACTTCGTGAATTGTCGTTAAGTTATACGCTACCAGGAGATTTGGTGAAAAAAGTTGGAATGCAGAAAATGACACTTTCATTTTTGGCTAGAAACTTGTTTTACATATACAAGTCCATACCTAATATAGATCCAGAATCTACTTTGGGAACCGATTCTTGGGTGGAGGATTCAGCTTATCCTGTAGCCACTTCAGTAGGAATGGGACTTAATATTAGTTTTTAATCAAAAGTTAAATAAAAAGATAAGGTATTATGAAATGAGCCATAACAAATCTTGATACCCACCGAGATGATTATTGGCGAATTACATCTGATCTATGAAAAACAATAAAATTTAAACAGATGAAAAAAATAATGTTATTAATGTTTTCCTTGATAGTCCTTTCGTCTTGTCAGGATGTCTTAGAGGAAGAATTTCAGAACCCGCAGCAATACGTGCCTAACCCAGATCAACTGGCTTCTGGGATGTTTACAAACGCTCTCCTTCAATATAAATTTTATATTAAAGATTACGGTGAATATTGGTGGCAATTAAGCGGTAACGGTATGCCTAGTTATGCACAAATATCTTGCCGTTATATTACACCTAGATATAGTTGGTTTATCGATTATGATGACGTAACAAACGGAAATGGTTTTAGCCAAAGTGGATTTAATTGGTTTAATGACTTTTACTTAAGAATGCGTAATTGGGGATTGATCCAGGACGTAATTAATGGACTTAGCGGTCAAGAGTATGATGATAGTGTTATCTATTTTAAAATGTTGTCAATAATGAAGGATTGGGCAGCTTTGAGGAATGTAGACCTGTTTAATTCCATTCCATATTTAAATGCTTTTAAAGGATCTCAAGGTGAATTCTTTACAGAGTACGATGATCCAGAAGCTATTTATAAGGCAGTTTTGGATGATTTAAAAGCCATTGCAGACGAATTACCAGGGATTTATGCAAAAATGTCACCAGAAGGGATAGCTACTTTGCAAACTCAAGATATTGCTTTGCAAGGGAATGTCGATAAATGGGTTCAGTATGCAAATGCTTTAAGACTTCGGTTTGCAGTTAAATTGGCAAGTGTAGATGCACAGTTTGCGTCAAGCCATATTAGTGATGCAATTAATAATTTGCCAACAGAAGATTTAGCTTTTGACCTGCCTCATATTGATGCTGCAGGCGCATTACCTGGTGGAGGTACATGGCAACGTGGATTATACGAAAGGCCTTATGTGACTTTTATTCCTAATATAATTATGAATAGAATGAACTTTCATGAGTTAGAATATGAGGAAGCTATAGACGATCCTAGATTACCTGTTATTGCATTACCTACAAAGTATAATGATTATAGAGGTGTGTCCTTAGATGCCGATGGTCAGAATCAAGGTTATGTCGATGGCGATAGATATTATCCGTGGGCAGATAACTTGGAATCTTCATCTGAAAATAATGCCAGATCTATGTATAGTCATGTTACCCTTACGCATAATAATGTACCAGCAGATATGTTTACGCTTGCAGAGATAGACTTGTTATTAGCGGAAGTGGCTGCAAAAGGATTAGCGAATACAGGTAAGACAGCTGGGGGGCACATTGAGGATGCTGTAATGCATTCTACCGATTATTGGTATATGTTAAACGGTTTAGGGCAGTATAGACAGGACTATACAACAGAGCCTTGGGCAAGTCTAATTCGTCCTTCTAAACCTAGCCAAGCCATTATAAGCTCTTATGCTGAAAAAGTTAAGAATGCTTTTGATGCAGTTAGTAGTGCTGATGACCAAATGGAGATTATTATGCAACAAAAGTACATTCATATGAATTTATTGCGACCCATAGAATTATGGAGTGAATTAAGAAGGACAAGACATCCAAAATTAGAGCCTATGACATTTCAAGGTAAGGTTATGAAGCCACAGCCAGAACGCTTAATGTATCCGTCTTCTGAATTACAAAACAACTCAGAGGCTTTCTTAAAAGTAATTGATCAGAATAATTGGACATCACCAATCTTTTGGAGAACAGATGCAAGCTCTTATTATAGAGATGATTATGTGACGTTTAAAACAGGGATGTTACCTGACTTTAATTAATAATTTATACTAACAAAGTTTAGTTTCTAGGTGAGATTGTTTTTAAACAATCTCACCTTTTTTTATGATGCCATTTTATTAAAGCATGGTCTTAGAAGGAATAGGTTAGGTAAATGTTGTCAATGAGCAAAAAAAGTATCAGTGAAAGTTGTTTTTATGGTAGATAATATCCAAGTGAATAAATTAGATTTGTTATTTGTACATTGTACAACTATTTTAACAAAACTTTATTAGGACATTTTGGATTTAAAACTAAAAGATAAGGTCGTCATAGTTACTGGCGGATCTAAGGGGATAGGATTGGGAATAACAGAAGCTTTAATGAATGAAGGAGCAATCCCAATGATTGTTACAAGAAATGAAAAAAGTGTTTTAGAGTTAATGAAAACCTTCGAAGAGAAGGGTCAAAAAGTAGCTTATGCTATTGCAGATTTAGTGGATCCAGCCCAATGCAAAGCCGCAGTACAAAAAACAATAGAGACCTTTGGTAGAATAGACGGTTTGGTGAATAATGCAGGCGTTAACGATGGTATAGGTTTGGAGCATGGGTCTTACGAAGGGTTTATGGAGTCTATTAAAAAGAATCTCACACATTATTACCTAATGGCGCACCATGCACTCCCAGAGCTTAAAAAGAGTAAGGGAAGTATTGTAAATATAGGCTCTAAAACATCGTTAACAGGGCAAGGTGGAACATCAGGCTATGCAGCTGCTAATGGCGGACGTAATGCCTTAACACGAGAATGGGCCGTAGAATTATTGCCCTATAGCATTCGGGTTAACGCTGTAATTGTAGCCGAGTGTTATACGCCGTTATATGACCGATGGATAAAGACTTTTGATAATCCAGAAGAAAAACTACAAGCCATCACAAAAAATATTCCTTTGGAAAATAGAATGACCGAGGCAGAAGAAATAGCAAATACTGTCGTCTTTTTATTGTCAGAACGCTCCAGTCACACTACGGGGCAGTTGATTTTTGTAGATGGAGGCTATGTCCATTTAGATAGAGCATTGTAACCTTCGTCGAAAAAATAGGAAATGCTAAATCAATATAACTAAATTTAAGCTTTATTATAATTATTATAACCTATGGATAACATTAAAAAAATACCTGTTGTATCAAAGAAAGTTTTACTTCCTTTTATTTTAATAACCTCATTATTTGCACTATGGGGCTTTGCTAATGCTGTAACAGACCCTATGGTTCAAGCATTTAAAAAAGTTTTAGAACTTTCCAATTCACAAGCAGCTTGGGTACAGATGGCCTTCTACGGGGGCTACTTTTGTATGGCTTTACCAGCGGCCATGTTTATGCGTAAGTATTCGTATAAGGTTGGTATTTTAATTGGACTAGGTCTTTATGCTACAGGAGCTTTGTTATTTTATCCAGCTGCCATTACCGAAAAATTCTGGTTCTTTTGTTTGGGACTTTACATTTTGACTTTCGGATTGGCTTTCTTAGAGACAGCAGCAAACCCTTATGCATTGGCATTAGGAGCGAAAGAGACTGCGACGCAACGTTTAAATTTAGCACAGGCTTTTAATCCGGTGGGTTTAATTGCTGGATTGTTTGTTGCTCAGCAATTTGTTTTAAAGAATTTGCAATCAGATGATATTTCAGATTTTAGTGCTCTCGATGAAGCTTCTAAAATATTAATTAAGACATCAGACTTAATGGTTATACGCGATCCATATGTGATTTTAGGTTTGGTCATTACAGCAGTATTTGTTCTGTTTGTTGTTAGCAAAATGCCACAATCTAAAGATGAAGGAGGTATGCCTAGTATAGGAGATACATTTGCAACATTGGCAAAAAACAAAAAGTATGTATTAGGGGTGTTGGCGCAGATTTTATATGTAGGAGCACAAATTATGTGTTGGACCTATATCTATCAATATGCAGAAGGCATAGGTATGGACAGTGTTACCGCTGGTTATTACCAGATGGGGGCATTTGTGTTATTTACGGTAGGTAGAGCGGTTGGAACGTATTTACTACGGTTTGTTAGTTCAGGAAAGCTGTTAATGTATTTTTCTGTGTTTTCAATGGTGTTTGTGTTCGGAACTATGTATATAAATGGCATTGTGGGGCTTTATAGTTTAGTAGGAGTTTCGTTTTTCATGTCCTTAATGTTTCCTACTATCTATGGTATCGCATTGGGAGATTTAACAGAAGAACAATCGAAAGTGGGATCTGCCGGTTTGGTAATGGCCATTGTTGGGGGAGCATTAATGCCAAAGCTACAAGGTATAATAATTGATGCAGGAGGTAATGGCGTGGCCGATACTAAGATCATGGGCGTTTCCGAAGTTAATTTTTCGTTTATATTGCCGCTGCTTTGTTTTGTGTATATTGCATGGTATGGGCTTAGGGTTTTTAAGAGACATGAAGCTACAGATGATGCATTGCATTATGTTAATCAGGATTAGATGGGGAGTTTAAAAAGACATTGTTTTGCTTTAGATTTGGTAGATGATCCCAAATTGATGGCAGAATACAAAAAGTACCATGAGAAGATCTGGCCCGAGATAACCGCTAGTATCAAAGATGCGGGAATAGAAGTTTTAGAGATTTATTGTGTAGGGAATCGAATGTTTATGATTATGGAGGTTAATGATACCTTTTCATTTGAAAGGAAATCCAAAATGGATGCCGATAATCCAAAAGTTCAGGAGTGGGAAACGTTAATGTGGAAATATCAGCAAGCTTTACCAACAGCTAAGAAGGGTGAAAAGTGGTTGTTGATGGAAAAAATATATGAATTGTAGTTTAATCAAATAAAAGATAATAGAAATGAGATTATTAGTTGTAATATGTGTCTGCTTTTTAAGTATATCATGCTCGAATAAGTACAAAGAAGTGGCAAATACAGATCAGGATTATCCAATAATCCCTAAGCCACTGGTTATGGAAATGGCCAAAGGAAGGTTTTTAGTTGATAAGAATACCAAGGTTTCAGGTGATGCTTCGCTGGAAAAAGAAGGTCAGTTTTTAGCAGACATGTTAGGAGCTGCAACCGGTCTGGATATTTCGTTTAGTGAAGGATCACAAGGGAATATTCAATTGCAGCTGGATAGTCGTATTGCGAATGAAGAAGGCTATCAGTTAGAAGTAGCATATAATAAAATAACCATATCGGGAAAAAATTCTAAAGGTGTATTTTATGGCATCCAAACCTTACGCCAGTTACTGCCAGCAAGTATTGAGTCTGCCAATGGAAGTTTAAAAGAATTAACCATTCCAGTAGTAAGCATTAAAGATGAGCCAAGATATGTTTATAGAGGGATGCATTTAGATGTAGCACGTCACTTTTTCCCTGTAGATTTTATCAAAAAATATATCGATTTAATCGCCTTGCATAAAATGAATACATTTCATTGGCATTTAACAGAAGACCAGGGCTGGCGTATTGAAATCAAAAAGTACCCCAAGTTAACTGAAATAGGCTCCAAGCGTTACGGAACGATTGTGGGCCATCATCCGGGAACCTCTAATGATGAAAAGGAATATGGGGGCTATTACACCCAAGAAGATGTTAAAGAGATTGTAGCTTATGCAACAGAGAAGCATGTTACAGTTATACCGGAAATTGAATTGCCAGGGCACAGTAGTGCAGCCATAGCAGCATATCCTTATTTAAGCTGTTTTCCAGAGGAGCCAACAGAAGTTACCAACGATATGATGTCTAAAAAAGGAAAAGAAGTTCAAGCGGCCGGAACCCCAAAGATCGTTCAGGAAACCTGGGGTGTATTCAACGATGTATACTGTGCAGGTAAAGAAGAAACCTTTGCCTTTTTGCAAGACGTGTTAGATGAAGTTATACCCTTATTCCCTTCGAAATATGTTCATATTGGAGGCGATGAGTGTCCTAAAAAGAATTGGGAAAGATGTCCTAGTTGTCAGGCTAGAATTAAAGCTGAGGGCTTGCATGACGAGCACGAATTACAAAGTTATTTTATCCAACGGATGGAGAAATACCTCAATTCCAAAGGCAAGCAAATTATTGGATGGGATGAGATTTTAGAAGGCGGATTGGCACCTAATGCAACAGTCATGTCATGGCGAGGAACCAAAGGCGGTATAGAAGCAGCCAAACAGCATCACGATGTTATCATGACACCAGGGCACTCTTGTTATTTTGATCACTATCAGTCTGAAGACAAGGCTAACGAACCTTTGGCTATTGGAGGAAAGACAACGGTAGCCGATGTTTATGCTTACGAACCAACACCAGAAGAGCTGTCGGCAGAAGAACAAAAATTTATTTTGGGAGCGCAGGGGAATGTCTGGACCGAATATATGGCAACGACCGATTATGTCGAGTATATGATCTTACCCCGTATGAGTGCCCTGTCGGAAGTAGTTTGGTCTGATAAAGATGCTAAGAACTGGGACGATTTTAATGCACGTCTTAACATTTTTGTAAACCGTTTGGAGGCTATGGGATTGAATTATGCCAAGCATAGTGTCCAAAAAGAAACAGAGTAGTAGATAGAAGAAAATATTTTAGAGAAAAAAGAAAATAATGACAGTAGGATTATTTATCCCTTGTTACATTAATCAATTATATCCACAAGTAGGAAAGGCAACATTAGAAGTTTTAGAAAAGCTAAATGTTAATGTTGTTTATCCTTCGGGGCAAACCTGTTGCGGACAACCCATGGCCAATTCAGGATATGAAAGCGAGTCGGTTGGGGCGTGTTTGAATTTAGTAGAAAACTTTAAAGATTTCGATTATATTGTTACACCTTCAGGTAGCTGTGCCTATCATGTTAAACAACATTATGATATTGTAGAACAGACCAAAGACGTTGTTAAGGTTCGTAATAACGTATACGAACTTTGCGACTTTATAGTGAACGTTTTAAAGAAAAAGGATCTAGGAGCCAGCTTTCCCCATAAAGTAGGCATACATAAAAGCTGTCATGGATTGAGAGGATTACGCTTGGGTTCCTGCTCCGAAGTTGTTGGAGAACCCTTTTCGTTTATTGAAGATTTACTTAAAGAAGTGGATGGCGTTGAACTAATGTCTTTAACACGTAAAGACGAATGCTGTGGTTTTGGAGGTACTTTTGCAGTTACCGAAGAAGCTGTTTCCGTAAAAATGGGAAAAGACCGTGTTCAAGATCATTTAGATAGTGGGGTAGAGGTTATAACAGCCACAGACACCTCTTGTTTGATGCATTTAGAAGGTTTAATAACCCGTAATAAGCAGCCTTTAAAGGTGATGCATGTTGCCGAAATTTTGAATAGTACAATTAAGTAAAAGGAATGGAGCACTCTGTAGCGGCAAGTATATTTAATAAGAATGAAGCCAAGGTAAATTGGCATGATAAAGCCTTGTGGTTTGTACGCCATAAACGTGATCTTTCAGTACATACCGTAAAAGGTTGGGAACAATTAAGAGAGTTGGGATCTGCAATAAAGGCGCATACACTGTCCAATTTAGATAATTACTTAGTCGAATTTGAAGAAAATGCCCTGAAGAATGGGGTACAAGTGCATTGGGCAGCCAATGGCGAAGAACATAACCGTATTGTACATAGTATATTAAAGGCGCATCAAGCTAAAAAAGTAGTAAAAAGTAAATCGATGCTTACTGAAGAATGCCATCTAAATCCCTATTTGGAAGTCGATAATATTGAAGTAATTGACACCGACTTAGGGGAGCGCATTGTGCAACTGGCTAAGGAGCCGCCAAGCCATATTGTGTTACCTGCTATCCATAAAAACAAAGAAGAAGTTGATGAGTTGTTCCAAGAGCATTTAGGTACAAAACCTTGTAATGGAGATCCTCAGTATTTAACCAACGAAGCGCGTAAACATTTACGGGAAAAGTTTATAGAAGCTGATGCAGCTATAACAGGGGTTAACTTTGCCATAGCCGAAACAGGTGGTTTAGTGGTGTGTACAAATGAAGGTAATGCCGATATGGGGGCGCATTTAGCCCCTGTCCATATAGCATGTATGGGCGTAGAGAAGCTTATACCCAAACAAGAACATTTGGGCGTATTCTTAAGGTTATTGGCAAGAAGTGCTACCGGCCAACCCATTACCACTTATTCATCTCACTTTAAAAAGCCACGAGAAGGTGCTAAAATGCATATTGTAATTGTAGATAATGGTAGGGCAGAACAATTAAGCAGACCTGATTTTAGAGCTTCCTTGCATTGCATTCGCTGTGGCGCTTGTATGAATACTTGTCCCATTTACAGACGTAGCGGCGGACACAGTTATAATGCGACAATTCCAGGTCCCATAGGTTCTATACTGTCGCCAGGAAAAGATTTAAAAAAGTATAGTAGTTTACCGTTCGCCTCCACCTTATGTGGGTCTTGTAGCGATGTTTGTCCTGTTAAAATTGATATTCATAAACAATTGTATAAATGGCGACAAATAATAACTAAGGAAACCCCACAACCGGCCATGAAAAAAATGTCGATGAAGTTCATGGGGCGCATGTTTTCCAATCCTAAGCAATATCAAAAGATAGGAAGAGCAGGGCGTTGGGCTTTGCGAAATTTGCCTAAAGGTCTAATTAATGCACGCCCTAATGTATGGGGTAAAGAGCGGGATTTACCAAAAGGTCCTAAAGAAAGTTTTGATGATTGGTATAAAAAAAGAAATAAAAATGGGAAGTAGAGACAGTATATTAGCCAATATAAAGCGTAATAAGCCAGATTTACTACCACTCCCGGAAATAAACCTTGAACAATTTGAAGACTCCTTGGATTTAGTTGAAGAATTTACCAAGAAGGTAGAAATTGTTGGAGGTAATGTATTTAATCTAGCGTCGAAAGATGAGGTTTTAAAGCAGGTAAAAGCTTTGTTTCCCGATACCAGTCATAACTATTCCACAGTAGAAGGAACGTCTGGTTTTAATACAATCAGTTTAGAGGCATTGCAAAGGCCTCATGACCTTAACGATTTAGATGTATTGGTGCTAGAGAGTTTAGTTGGAGTATCTGAAAATGGAGCTGTTTGGGTTTCTAGCAATCAATTACCAGTTAGGGTATTGCCTTTTATAACCAAGCATCTTGTTTTGGTCTTAAATAAGAGTTGTTTAGTGCCAAATTTGCACCATGCTTATAAAGCCTTGAATGGCATAGATAATGACTTTGGAGTATTTATTTCAGGTCCTTCCAAAACAGCAGATATTGAACAATCTTTAGTAATAGGTGCTCATGGTGCTTTAAGTTTAAGTGTGTTTTTAATAGCATAAAGATTGATTTTGTTGTCTGTATAAAGCAATGATACTTTTATTGCTTTAAATTGCTTAGTTTTTGTATTTTTACGTTTTATGTATAAGCCTGTTAATAAATTGGGCTCACATCAATATATGAAACTACATTTATTAGACCGGAGCAATAGAATAAAAAATAGTTCTTTCACTATTACTGAAAATCGTTATCCGTTTTTTTTAAAAATATGGCATTACCATCAAGAATTGGAATTGGTCGTTATTCAAAAAAGTACGGGAACACGATTTATTGGTGACAATATTGAGAAGTTTAATGTTGGCGATGTCGTTTTAATAGGTAAAAATTTGCCACACATGTGGTTAAATGATAAAGAGTATTTTGAAGAAGACTCTAAATTGGAAGCACATGCCTTAGCTATTCATTTTAAAGAAGATTTTGCAGGTCAAGGTTTTTTTGATATGCCAGAAATGAATGCTATTGAAAAGTTAATTGACAAGTCGAAATACGGTATAAAGTTTTCTGGAGATTTAACTTTAATAAGGGAATGGATCAATAACCTTAGGAACTTAGAAGATTTTGATAAAGTGATTAAGTTTATTCAAATTCTTAATAACCTAGCCAGACACAAAGATTATAAATTATTGTCTAGCAACGGATTTATAAACTCGTTTAAGATGACTGAAAAGCATAACCTTAATAAGGTATATGAGTTTATAATTAAGAATTTTAGAGAACAAATAAGCTTAGCTGATGTGGCAGACATTGCCTGCATGAACCCATCTGCTTTTAGTAGGTTCTTTAAACGCGTTAATAGAAAAACATTCAGTGAATACTTAAATGAAGTACGCGTTGGTTACGCCTGTAAATTATTGATAGAGGAAAAGTATAACATATCCGAAATATGTTTTGAATCTGGATTTAATAATATTTCTAATTTTAACAGACAGTTTAAAAAGACTATGAAATACGCGCCTACAGATTATATAAAGTTTCACGCTCAAAGAGCGTAATTGTAATGACACCTCTTTTTAGATTGAAGTTTTTATAGAACAAAAGAAACTAAGGTCTTTTCCCTCTTAAGGGTGTTGGTTTGTATTCTTTTGAAGAGCCACTAATTAAGCGGTTCAGTTCATTAAATTCATCAGAAGAAAGTTCCCTGTATTCACCAATAGGCATATCCAATTTAATATTCATGATCCTAATGCGCTTGAGTGTTACAACAGTATAGTTAAAATACTCGCACATACGACGAATTTGCCGATTAAGGCCTTGCGTTAAAATAATTCTAAATTCAAAGGTGTTAATCTTTTCTACCTTACATTTCTTTGTAATTCGATCCAAAATAGGAACACCCCCAGCCATGCGTTTAATAAAAGTTTGGGAAATAGGTTTGTCGACCTTTACAACATATTCTTTTTCATGATTGTTGCTGGCACGCAAAATTTTATTTACAATATCACCATCATCCGTTAATAAAATAAGTCCTTCACTTTGCTTGTCTAAGCGACCAATTGGAAAAATACGTTTTGGGTAGTTTATAAAATCAATAATGTTATCTTTTTCAACACGTGTATCGGTAGTGCAAACAATACCAACAGGTTTGTTAAAAGCAAGGTAAACAAACGATTTCTTTATATTGTTTATCAATTCCCCATCAACACGAACATCATCATTGAGGGTTATTTTAGTGCCTTTTTCGGGAGGCACCCCATTAACGGTTATACGACCAGCCTCAATGAGCTTGTCGGCTTCACGACGTGAGCAATACCCCACTTCACTTAAATATTTATTGATGCGTTTTAATTGATCTGACATGCAGCAAAAATACAATAAACTAATGAACTCATTTAAACTTTTTCAATTGGCTATAAAATTGCCCTTTTCCGCCCACTTTTTGTCTTTTTCTCCTTCCGTAGTCCAGCTATGCAACTCAAAAATGCCTTCCAATGAGCAAATAATGCCTAATTTTCGCTTTAATCAAAAAGAATTCCTCGATGCTTTGCGTCGGGGTTTCGGTTGAAATTGTCATTCCCGTGAAATCGTAGATTCATGAATACCTTAATTTAAAATATGTTTTGATGAATAAAACGGGAATCTAAACAATAGAATTTCGGTTTTTGACCTTTTTAGGTCAAAATGAAACGAGCTAAATACCCCTATGGCTCTGCCTCGGGGATGGTTCGTTTCAAGAAATTATTTTATTCCAAAAAGTTTAAATGAGTTCAAGAACTTATAAAGTCTATAATGTGGTTATTAACGGTGTCGAATTTTAAACCGTGCCCATAGCCAGTAGTTGCTATTAGTTCCGCATTTTTATAACTGTTTTTAAAATCTATAGTATCAGAAAATGGGATAATGTCATCGTTCTTATCATGAATAATAAGTCCTTTTGCTTTTATGTCTTTTGAAAAATTTGCAGCCGAAAAATAGTTGGGATGATGATCGTAATGCTTTAAAACAAATAAATCCATGGCATTTGATACCTTCTTACTGTATCCCATCATGCATTTATAGCGGTTAAACATTCCGGTAAAATTTGAAGGCGCTCCCAGTAAAACTAATTTGTCAATAAAGGTTAATTGGTGTTTGTATTGCGCAAACACAGTAGCCATACCACCAACTGAATGGCCAATAATAATAGTTGTATTAAACTTTTTTGCTACTTTGTAGATGCATTCCGAATAAGCTAGCGAATTAAAAATGTGACCTTCAGAATTCCCATGAGCGGGAGCATCGAGAGCAATAATGTTATAATTTAATTTTTTTAGGTTTTCTATTAGGTCTTTCCACCTAAAGGCATTGCTTTCCCAGCCATGCACCAGTAAAACGGTTTCTTTTTTGCCAATCCACCTATAGGACATAATGGATGTACCATTACAATTTATTTCTTCTTTAAGTGCAGTATCAAGGAAATCGTGTGCTTCTGTACTTAACTTTTTTCCCTTTTTTGGGGTAGAAAATAACTTTATGGCAAGTTTAGCTGCTTGCTCAGAAGAAAAGATACCAATAAGGTTAATAAAAATACCAATTAGTTTAGCCAGATGTTTTTTCATTTAATTAAGCGTCTCTATTTACTAAATCCATAGAAAAAGCTGGAGTACAAATGGCTATGTATTCACAGGGTTCTGTAAACGGATTGGAATATTGAACACGGGTGTTTTTATTTATTTTTATAGACTGACCAGCCTCTAGTACTATCGTTTCACCATCTATTATAAATTGCTTTTTACCTTTTATAATAAAAGTGTATTCATCAAATTCTGGTGTTTGAAAAGGTTCACTCCATCCAGCAGGAGCTTTCATGTGGGCAATACTAATTTTTGAATTACCATCAGAAGCTAAGCCAAAGTGTTCTTTTATAATTTTACCATCGTTGGTAGCCACTATAAAAGGCGTATTTTGTATAGTGTATTTCTTCATTGGTTAATTCTTAAGCGGTTTTCTTTTTATCATACCGCCTTTTAAATCTTTAACGATTCCCATAATAATAAAGGCCTTTCTGTCTATTTTGTCAATCTCAGTCTGGAGTTTTGCTAATTCTAAGCGTGTTACAACGGTATAAATAATGTCTTTATCATAGCTTTTTCCTCTTGACCCAAAGCCACCTTTACCAGCATAAATAGTACATGCCCGACCTAATTTTTCAATGATCATTGTTCTTATGGCTTCGTGCTGCTCCGAAATAATGGTAACGCCTATATATTCTTCGACACCATCCACAACAAAATCGACTGTTTTAGCAGCACTGAGGTAGGTTAAAATAGCATAGAGAGCTATTTCCATTGACAAGATGTAGGCGCCAAAGGAGAAAATAATGATATTTATAATTAGTAATACGTCACCAATAGTAAGTGATAATTTTCGGCTTAAATAAACGGCTAGTATTTCTGTCCCGTCAATAACACTGCCACCCCGTATGGACATGCCAATACCCAAGCCTAAAAAAAAGCCGCCGAAAACGGCTATGAGTAATTTGTCTTCTGTAATTATGGGGTAATCGACATAATGCACTACAAAGGCCAAAAACGCAATAGCAACTACACTGCGTAATGCAAATTTAAGGTTGATGGTCTTGGAGGCAAGAATTAAAAATGGGAGGTTTACAAAAACCAATAGTAAACTCAACTCTATAGATGTGATATTTTCTAGTAACAAGGAGATTCCTGTGGCTCCACCGTCAATAAATTGATTGGGTAACAAAAAGCCCTTTAAGCCAAATCCAGCAGCAAAAACCCCAATAATTATGAATATGTATTCTTTAACGGTATGCGTTAATTCTACATATAGATTTCTTACCAAAGGCACTATTTCCCTTTTGCTCACAGGTTTTTTGGCCTCTTTGTCTCCAAGCCTTTTTCGGGCAATATCTATTAATAGTTTTGATAAGAATGGATTCATTAGTATTTATTAATTGTTGTGCCAGTTAATAAAAAAGTATTTCAGTTTGGCGCCATCAGGAATATGGGTTGCTTCTAAATTTAAGTCCATATCAAATCTAAGGTTTGCCGGAAGCTCGCCCTTGTCGATAGTAAACGATGCATTTAATTCGTTAACCGTGATGAGTGCCGAGTTAATTAAATTGTCAATTCTCGATATCTTGTATGTATTCGAAATATCTTTAAATGTACTTAAAATAGACAAGTTTTTGTCTGTTTTGTATCGCGGATCTATAATTTGGATATTTTCAATAACCGATAAAGAGTCCAAAGCTTGTCTAGGTGTAAGAGTTAGTAAGTGTTTACCTCCCTTTTCGAAAATTTTAATACTATTTCTGTTCCCCGCAAATTCATCGCCGCTTGTAAATTTTACGATAGAATCGTTTTTAAAAACGGTTTCAAGATCCTTTACGCGCGTGGAATCTGTTAGCGAGCCAATGTGTTGCTTGCTTATTTGAAAGGGATCTTGCGTTTTATTACAATTAGTAAGTATTAAAGCAATAATAATAAGGGGGAAAAATGATTTGTTCATGAATATGTATAGTTTGTTAGAGTTACTGTTTATTTTTTTAAGACTTTAGTTAATATACCAAAGACGCTGCGTATAAATGTGGCGCTTGTAAGTACTTTTACTATGGGATTGATACGCGTGCTTTGTCTTCTTCTGGTACTTGTTTGTTTTTTGGAAGTAGCTTTTATAAGAGCTTCACGTTCTTGCCTTGCTTTTTCTTTAGCTTCTTCAGCTTGGGCTCGTTCAATTTTATCGTTAAGTATTTCGTATGCGCTTTCCCTATCAATAGTTTCATTGTATTTCTTAGCGAGCTTAGACTTTTCTATTAAATCACTTAGTTCGCTCGCAGTTAAAACATCCATTCTGCTCATTGGCGCACGCATCATAGTGGCCGATAAAGGAGTAGGACGCCCTTTTTCATCTAAGGCAGATACCAAGGCCTCTCCAATACCTAAAGATGTTAATACTTCTGTAGTATCGTAATAGTCTGAGTCCGGATAGTTTTGAGCTGTTAGTTTAATAGCCTTTCTGTCTTTGGCAGTAAAAGCTCGCAAAGCATGCTGTACTTTTAAACCTAACTGCCCTAGAACTGCTTCTGGAACGTCGGTAGGATTTTGGGTCACAAAATAAAGTCCAACACCTTTACTACGAATTAATTTCACAATACTTTCTATTTGATTGAGTAAGGCTTTAGACGCTTCATTAAAAATAAGATGTGCCTCATCAATAAACAAGATCAATTCGGGCCTATCACTGTCGCCCTGCTCAGGAAAAGTAGCATAGATTTCGGCTAGTAGGCTCAACATAAATGTTGAAAACAATTTAGGTCTGTCTTGTATATCGGTTAATCTTATAATATTAATATAACCTCTTCCTTCATCATCAATACGCAATAAATCTTGTACATCAAAAGAGGCTTCACCAAAGAATAAATCAGCACCCTGTTGCTCCAATTCTACAATTTTACGCAGAATAGCACCTGTTGATGCAGTCGAAATTCGACCGTAGGCTTCGGCAAATTCCTGCTTACCTTCCTGGGTAGCGTATTGTAATATCTTTTTAAAGTCTTTTAAATCGAGGAGCGGTAGTTTGTTATCGTCACAATATTGAAAAATAACGGCTACAATACCTGTTTGCGTTTCAGTTAAATCTAAAATACGCGATAATAAAACCGGACCAAATTCACTAACGGTGGCTCTAAGGCGTACACCGTTTTGTTCAGAAAGTGTTAATACTTCTACAGGAAAGCTTTTGGACTCAAAAGGCAATCCTATTTTTTCATGACGTTCGTCAATCTTTGGATGACCGGGACTCGGTTGGGCCAAACCGCTTAAATCACCTTTAATATCCATAAGTAATACAGGAACGCCTTTGTTACTTAAATTCTCAGCTAGAACTTGTAAAGATTTGGTCTTTCCAGTTCCGGTTGCCCCAGCTATTAAGCCATGTCTGTTCATGGTCTTTAAAGGGATTTTTACATGTGCGCCCGAAATGGTTTCTCCATCTAACATGGCAGCACCAATAGGAATAAAATCGCCCTTAGTCGTGTTGCCCTCTACAATATGGTTTAAAAAAGCTTCCTTTCTGTTCATAGGTGATAATTTCGGATAAAAATAACTATTCTATGTTAAACGATAATGAACTCATCTTGACTTTTTGTTTTTAACCGAAAATGAGATCAAAATTTATTCAGTTGAGGCACTTTTTGAAAGTTATAGTATTCCTACGAGTAAAAAAGTAACGAATTATGAATGGATTTAAGTCATTTTTTAGGAAACAGAAAAGGTTAAAATAAACTCAATAATTAAGCTATATAAAACAATAAACTTTTAATTCATACTTTTTTAAAGTATTGTATCTTTGCAAACTAATAAATAAGCCATAGAAAAGACGATATCTTACCAAATTTATTATTGGCGTGTTATATCTGACCAGATTAAAGAGTAAACAGATGAATAAGGAAATACAGTTACTAGTAGATAAAGGCGAAATGTTGCCTTTAATGGAGGAGTTTTATACCATTCAAGGAGAGGGGTATCACAAAGGAACTGCAGCTTATTTTATTCGTATAGGAGGTTGTGATGTGGGATGTCATTGGTGCGATGTTAAAGAAAGTTGGAATGCAGATATACATCCGCCAACAGAGACGGTTAAGATTGTTGCCCAAGCTAAAAAATATAGTGATACAGTAGTGGTAACAGGAGGCGAGCCCTTAACTTGGGACATGACAGCCTTAACAGCACAATTAAAGGCAGAAGGATTGCAAGTGCATATCGAAACATCTGGAGCTTATAAACTTACCGGCATTTGGGATTGGATTTGTTTGTCTCCTAAAAAGATGAAATTACCAACACAAGAAGTTTATGAAAAGGCTAATGAACTCAAAATGATTATTTATAATAGAGATGATTTTCGGTTTGCAGAAGAACAAGCAGCTAAAGTAAATAAAGATTGCATATTATATATGCAACCAGAATGGAGTAAGCGTGACAAGGTGATTCCCGAAATTGTAGATTATGTGATGGCACACCCAAAATGGAAAGTGTCTTTACAAACGCATAAATATTTAAATATACCCTAAACATAAAAAAAGTGCCTAATAAGGCACTTTTTTTATGTTTATAATAGCATCATGCTATTTCGTGAAAGCAACGGCAACTCTTGTCGTACCCCATCCTAAATGTAAAGCATCATTAGTAAAAGCAATGGAAAAAGCCTCAAGGGATTCGCTTGCAGTTGTAACAGGTGCTGGAACCCTAATAGCATCATTTGCTTCTTTATAAGAATAAGCACCCCAAACGTTAATATCCTTGCTCAAAATAATCGTCCATTCTTTTTCTCCAGGAATGGTGAAAAGCGAATACTCTCCGGCACTTACAGTTTTTCCTCCAATTTTTACGTCTTCGTATAAAGTAATGTTGGCAGCTTCATTAGCGCCAGTACGCCAAACTTTACCATTTGGAGCAAGCGAACCTAATGAGCGTCCTTTAAGTTGAGGTCTACTATAGATAACTTTTGCAATTGCAGGAGCATTTCGGGATGTTCTATATATAGTTGCATCCATAGGACTTTTATCGAGTTTACTAAACTCTTGAGCCCCAGCATTGGTTGTTAATAATAATACAATAGCAAAAGCTATACTTGAAATAAAATTTGATGTCTTCATAGTTTTTTTATAGTTAGTGTTAATATGCAATTTTAAAATTAAGTAATTCTTTGTTTGAAGTTCTTAATATTATATTAAAAAATGATGTTACTTCTTAATAAATTTTTTGGACTCCCTTCCTGTATTATTATGGAAGTTAATAAAGTAAACTCCAGAAGCCAGATCTTCAACAGAGAAAGCATAGTTTTGAGGTGTTTTGGCTTGAATGTTGTTTTTAATACTCAATTGTTTAATGTATTTTCCGTTTGAGTTGTATAGTTCAATTACCAAATTATCGATAGATTCAAATACAATATCAAACTCTAATGTAGATGTTACGGGGTTGTTTTTAAATGAAATGTTTAATGGTGCCCTATTTTGGTTTCTTACGATTTTGGTACTCAAAGTTTCATCGGTAAACTTGTAAAGTGACGTGCCACTAGCGTAAGCTAGATTAGAGTTGATAATAAAAATTCGGTTTAGATTACTACCTGTATTAAGATTTGTCCACGTTTGTCCTCCATCTTCTGTTTCGTAAAAACCGGTAGTATGCCCACCCATCCATCCACGGTTTTCTGAAATAAAACCTACCGCTTGTACGTCTGTTTCTGGCGCATTATAACTACTCCAGGTTTGACCGCCATCATTTGTTTTAACAAGCTTACCTGGGTTTTGAGGAACGGATGATATGGAACCAAAAATGATGTTTGTATTACTTTCTAGGACCTGCAACTTCCAAAAATATTCCCCTGTTATATTAGAATTGTAAATTTCTGTCCAACTACTTCCTCCATCTGTTGTTTTTAGTATTGTAGCACCATTGTTACTTCTACCAGAAGCATAACCAACAGATTCTGTTAAGAAATAAATTTCAACCAAGGCATTGGCATAAGCAGACATATCAATATACTGCCATGTGCTTCCACTGTCGGTTGATTTAATTATATAAGCTGGAGAAAAATACGCTCCACATCCGTAAATGGTAGATTCCCCAACAGTATCCAGTCCACAAATTGCTGACGGATTTGGAGATATATTTGTTACCTCTTCCCAGTTATCACCACCGTTTGATGTTATAAAAAACTTGCCATTTAATGTGCCCAGGAAGCCAATGTCTTCATTTAAGAACTCAATGTTTCTAAAATAATAATCACCTCCAAGTTCACTTTCATTTAGTTGCTCTGTCCATGTTTTTCCACCATCTATAGTTTTGTATACGGCAGCATAAAAGCCATTAGCGGCCCAACCTATATTTTCATCTAGAAAGAAGATGTCGTCAAAACGTTGGTTGTTTATATTGGGAGTAATAGCTGTTAAAGTTTGCCAAGTGGGTTGCGAATAGGTGTTGAAAAATACCAAAAAGCAGCTATAGAACAACAGTTTTGCAAAATGGTTGTTTAGTGGATTCATAGATGTAAAAAAAAAATGCCTTAGACAAAACTAAGGCATTTCTTTAGTCAATATTAAAGAAAAGTTTATTTTTTAATTACTCTTACATTCATTTCTTCTACTTTTTTGTCAGATAATGGAGAAGGTGAGCCGAATAATAAATCTTCACTGGTTCCTGTTTTAGGAAAGGCCATAACCTCTCTAATAGAGGCTTTTTTCTCTAAGATCATCATTAAGCGGTCTACACCCCAGGCTATACCACCATGTGGTGGAGCGCCATAATGAAATGCTTTATACATGGTGCCTACACTTTTTAACATCTCTTCTTTATTGTAGCCCATATTTCTGTATGTAGCTTCTAGTATTTCAGGTTTATGTGCTCTAATAGAACCGCCACCGATTTCGTAACCATTTAAAATTAAATCGTATTGTTGTGAAATAATGGTGCCAATTTCTTCTTCTTTACCGTTCATATGTTTTTCTATGTCGTTAATAGTCGGCATGGAAAATGGGTTGTGAGTAAAAGTCCACCTACCTTCATCGGTTTTCTCGAACATAGGGAAGTCTATTACCCAGGCAGGGCGTAGTTCTTTTGGGTTTATTAAACGTAAAAAGCGTCCCATTTCCTGTCGTACGGCATCCAAAGCTTTATTGGCCGTAGCATGGTCGGCTGCCGAGAAAAATACAATATCACCTACCTTGGCATTGGTAGCTTCAATAATTCTAGCAGCTATATCTTCGCCTAAAAATTTAATGATTGGTGACTGTAAATCATTCTCGTTAACTATTATGTAGGCCAGACCTCCTAGACCATTAGCTTGAGCAATGGCCGTTAGGTTTTCAATTTGACCTTTGGACAGACGTTTGTTTCCTTGTTCTTTGGCCGATACTTTAATACATTTTACAATACCACCATCTTCAATAGGTTTACTAAATACTTGGAAGGTTGTATCTTTTACAATATCTGTAATGTCTTGCATTTGTAAGCCAAAACGTAAATCGGGTCGGTCGCAACCATACTTGTCCATGGCTTCTTTATAGGTAAGGACTTCAAAAGGATGTAATATCCATTTTTTACCGTACACTTTTTGGACAATCTCATTAAACATGCGTGTGTTTAAGTCTATAATGTCCTGCATGCTGGCATAAGCCATTTCAATGTCCAATTGCGTAAATTCTGGTTGACGGTCGCCACGAGAATCTTCATCCCTAAAGCAACGGGCGATTTGGAAATACTTTTCAAATCCACCAACCATTAGCATTTGTTTGAATTGCTGTGGCGCTTGTGGTAAGGTGTAAAAAGATCCCGATTGTTTACGCGTTGGGACAATGAACTCTCTAGCACCTTCGTCGGTACCAGCGGTTAAAATGGGGGTTTCAATTTCTAAAAAATCTTCATTGTCTAAAATATCACGCATTAGCTTTGTTACCTTATGTCGGTTTACAATAGCTCTTCGTACACTGTCATTTCTGTGATCTAAAAATTTATATTGAAAACGAACCGTTTCGTTAGAACGTGCTGCCCTTTTTATTTCAAAAGGCAAGGTTTTAGACAGGTTCAATATTTCTAATGCAGAGGTTTCCAGCTCAATAGTTCCAGTGCGTAATCCAGCATTGTAATCATCTTCTTTACGTTGTACAACGTCTCCTGTAACCGAGATTACGGTTTCTGGTTTTAGTTTTACCAGTTCATCTAAATTGGGGAACGATTCCCTGCTTAAACGAACCTGGAATATTTCGTTGCTCGAATCCCTTAAATCGATAAAAATCAATTCACCATGATCACGCACACTCGACACCCATCCAGCCAAAGTTACTGTGTTGGAAATAGAGGCTTCTGAAAGTTCCGTAATTTTATGCGTTCTATAAGCTTCTTTAACAACTAAAGGAATGTTAGGTATTACTTCTTCTTCAGCTTTTGTTGTGGTAGCTTTATCGGATGTCTTTTTTTGTTTCTGTGTTTCGGTTTGCGCTTCTTTAATACCATCGGCCGATAGTGCATCTAATATACCTTGACGGATAACTTTCCCAGATGCACCTTTTCCAATAATGGCAATTACTTTTCCAACAAGAATTCCAGCTTTGCCTTGGTTTCCAGCTTTTATATCGCTAGCAATAGCTTCATTTTCAGAAATAACCTTATTAATAGCTTCAGTAATTTTGTCTTCAGAAATGGTATTAGCTTCAAAGTACTTTTTATAATCAAAAGTTCTGTCTTTTAAGTAAGAAGTAATGGCATTCTGAACTAAAACAGCTGTTATTTTTTCGGATTTAAAAAGTTTGAAGATGTCAATTAAGTGGTTAATATCGTGAATGTCCCCATATTCGTCCGCACCAATATTGTTAACCAGTGTTTTTGCAACAAAAGAAGGGTCTTTAAGCTCGTTGTTTATTGTTACGAATGTTTTAGATCGGATAGCATCGGCCGTAAAGAATTTGGCATCTTGGGGTAAAACGCCTCCTTTTATTAAAATAGACTCTACAGCAAATGGCAATGCACTAATATCAACATCGATGGTTTCAACCACCTCTTTAATGTTTACAAAAGGCAAATCGGGCTCAGAAATAAAGCGATAGTCTGCTTCAAATTCCTTTTTACGCATGGTTTTGGTTTGCTTCAAGTCGGCATCCCATAGCACGGTAGTTTGCTCTGGTCTAAATTCTTTATGTTCTAAGTAATAGTTTAATTGCTTTTCAACTTCCTCTTTTAAGGCATCGACCATGAACTTGAATGAATTCAAGTTTTTTATTTCTGTACGCGGATTTAAATTGTAAGTATGCTTTTTTCGTAAGGATACCGAAACATCCGATTTAAACTCGCCCTTTTCAAGGTTGGCCTCCGATATTTTTAAATTTTGAACGATGCGTTGTATATATTGTGCATAGGTTGAAGCATCTTCAATATGGCGGATACAAGGCGTGGTAACAATTTCAATTAAAGGCACCCCTGCTTTGTTAAAGTCAACTAAAGAGACTTTCTTTTCGTGTATTAGCTTGGCTGCATCTTCTTCAATGTGTACTTGTGTAAGGTTTACAGTAAACTGCGAACCATCATTTCTAAAGCAAGATACTTGTCCATCGGGTATAATGGGGTTGTGAAACTGGGTAATCTGAATATTTTTGGGGTTATCGGGATATTCATAATGTTTTCTATCCCATGAGATCACATCATTGTCGAATGTAGATTTTACGGCTTTTCCAAAATGAATGGCCTTGGTAATGGCTTCTTTGTTAACCGCAGGAAGCACCCCCATTTGTCCTGTACAAACGGCACATATATTTTGGTTTGGCGTTTCTATTTCTTGATTTGGACAAGAACAAAACAATTTGGTATTGGTATTTAACCTAACATGCGTTTCCAGTCCAATTACCAATTCTAACTCGTGGGCTTTAAGCGCCGCATTTAATTGTTCCAATTTCATCTGTTCATTATATTTTTTTAGGGGTCAGATGCAATACACAAATGAATGCCCTTAGTTGTTTCAGAAATTTCATTTTTGTGCATTTCATTATATAGTTTCTTTTAAGAAGTTAGCAAATTGTAGCACATGTGCATCATTGTTCTTGGCAGCTGTAATTTGTATACCAGTAGATGTGCCTTGCGGAATGGTTAGGGTAGGTAACTGTCCTAAACTAAACCCAACGGTGTAGGCGTCTGATAAGTACATGGCCAGAGGGTCTTTTAAGCTGTCTCCTATTTTGGGAGGTGTGCTTGGGGTTACAGGTGAAATAATAATATCGACTTCTTCAAAATCCTTATTAAAATTTTCTGAAATTTGATCTCTTAGAGCAAGTCCTTTTAAATAGATCTCATCTGAAAACCCTTGTGACAATACCTGGTTGCCCCCAACAATACGGCGTTTGGTTTCTTCTGAAAAATTTTCAGAACGTGTAACAGCATAAGTTTCCTTTAAATTTTCGGATTCAATACGATTACCATAGTTAGTACCATCTAGGCGCGATAAATTGGAAGCAGTCTCGGCCATAGCCAATGTGTAGTAGGTTGAAACTAGAATGTCCGATTTAAAGAAGTCTAAAGCCTTTACTTCGATGCCTTTTGCTTTTATTTTTTCGATGCTAGCTAAAAAGTCGTTTTTAATTTGGGTATCAATAGCATCATTTTCAATAAAATTTTTAAAATAACCAATGGTTTTTACGGTATTGGTATTTGCTATTGTTTCTTCACTAATGCTCTCGGATTCTATAGACGTTTGGTCTTTAGCGTCCTTACCGCTCATAACATTAAGTACAATGCGTATGTCTTCAATAGACTTGGCTAAAGGCCCTACACAGTCGGTAGACGACGCATAAGCCATTAAGCCATATCGGGAAATACGACCATACGTAGGCTTTAAGCCATATATTTTGTTATAACCAGCAGGTTGTCTAATGGAACCTCCCGTATCGCCTCCAATGGAGAATATAGTATAATCTTTGGCAACATTTACTGCAGAACCACCACTGGAACCACCTCCAACTAATTCGGGGTTGATTGCATTTTTAACCGCACCAAATATGGTGTTTTCACTGGATGATCCATGTCCAAAACTATCGCAGTTTTCTTTAACTATAGGAATGGCTCCAGCATCCAATAATTTTTGTATAGCGGTAGCTGTATAAGCAGATTTGTAATGTTTTAACAGGTTAGAACTTGCAGTTGTGTACGTACCTTGCAGCATATATACGTCTTTGATGCCAAAGGGAATACCTTCTAACACCCCAATAGTTTCCCCATTTGAAATTTTTGCATCGACTTTAGCAGCTAGTTCAAGCGCAGATGATTCTAATAGGCTATTTGCTGTATTATGGGTGTTCTTTTTAAGTAAATCTAGTTTCCTCTGTACTAGCTCTGTACAGGTAATTTCCTTACTTACTAATTGTTGGTGAATCTTTTTTATTTGAGAGTCCATAACTTATTCTTCTATAACTTTAGAAACTACTAAATACCCATTTTTCTCTTTGGGAAAATTTTCTATTATAATTTGCTTTTCTATTGCAGAACTTTCAATTACAACATCATCTCTCAAATCGTTTACAGACAGAGCATTATTATTAACATTATTAAAAGACTCATTATTTTCGGTATGGGCGTTCTTTATTACGTCAAATAATTTGTTAACAGCCTCCGAGGGTTGTGCTCCTTTAATACTCGACAATATGTCGACGGTCATAATTTTACTCATTTCTTTGATTTTTAGGTTTAAAAAAAGCCTTCCGAATTCGGAAGGCTTCATATATTTTTTAACAATAACCTTCCAGTCCTAAAAATTAGGATTATTGAAATTATTATTGTTATTATTATTTATCATTGCTCTATTTTGAAGGTCAAATATATGTAGAATTAACTTACTAAGCACATTTTTTTTGTATATCCTGTCGTGTATTGTCAAATTAATAAAAAAAGCAAAGTTAATTTATTAGTTCTATAATGGATTTAATGTTATCGCTTAATAAGGTTAATTAATTAGGTGGGGATTTATCGTTATTAGTCGGGAAAATGACTTTTTTTTAGTTAAAAAAAGGGTTGCAAATAATTGCATAAATCAGTTTTAAGGCATTTTGTAATTTTTAGGTTTTTAAAATCTTGAAAAATATAGTAAAATCTATTTTAAGGCTATTTTCGAGCGATTTAAGCGCATTTTTAGTAATTAACAATTGTTGATAATTATTGAATAAAGACGTTAAAATGCTTTTTAAAAGCATGCTTATTTTGTATATTTGTTTGTATTCAGAAGGGTGCGTTAGGCATCTTTTTTTATGAGATAAAATTTGACTATAATTTTTAGATAACTATTAAATATGAGTGAAGCAAAAGAAGAATTTAATAAGCATGGTTATTCGGCTGACAGTATTCAGGCGCTGGAGGGTATGGAGCACGTACGTATGCGTCCATCCATGTATATTGGTGATGTAGGTGTTCGTGGTTTACATCATTTAGTGTATGAAGTTGTAGATAACTCTATTGATGAGGCGCTTGCAGGACACTGTAATAATATTACCGTTACGATAAATGAGGATAATTCGATTACTACTGAGGATGATGGTCGTGGTATTCCAGTAGATATACATAAAAAAGAAGGTATTTCTGCGCTAGAGGTTGTAATGACCAAGATTGGAGCAGGGGGTAAGTTTGATAAAGATTCCTATAAAGTCTCCGGTGGATTACACGGTGTTGGTGTAAGTTGTGTTAACGCACTGTCTGAACACCTAAAGGCAACGGTGCATAGAGATGGTAAAATATGGGAGCAAGAATATGAGCGTGGTAAGTCGTTATACCCTGTAAAACAAGTTGGTGAAACCGATAAGAGGGGGACCATTGTTACTTTTAAGCCAGATCCTACTATTTTTCAACAAACCTTAGAGTATAGTTATGATACTTTAGCAAGTAGATTAAGAGAGTTATCTTATTTAAATAAAGGTATTACCGTTCATATAGTAGATAAGCGAAGTAAAAAAGAAAATGGCGATTTTGAAGGAGAAACATTCCATTCAGAAGAAGGCCTTAAAGAGTTTATTAAGTATTTGGATGCAACCCGTGAGCCTTTAATGAAAGATGTTATTGCTTTTGAAGGTGAAAAAAATGGTGTACCAGTTGAGGTTGCTATGGTGTATAACACATCCTATGCAGAAAATTTACATTCTTATGTAAACAATATTAATACCCATGAAGGCGGAACGCATTTATCTGGTTTTCGTCGTGGTTTAACGCATACCTTAAAGAAATATGCCGATGAATCTGGAATGTTGGATAAATTAAAATTTGACATTGCTGGTGATGATTTCCGTGAGGGTTTAACAGCAATTGTATCTGTAAAGGTACAAGAACCACAGTTTGAAGGTCAGACAAAAACTAAACTAGGAAATAGAGAAGTGTCTGCTTCGGTGAGCCAGGCAGTTTCAGAAATGTTAACCGATTATTTGGAAGAGCACCCCGATGATGCTAAAATCATTGTGCAAAAGGTTATTCTAGCAGCTCAGGCTCGTCATGCTGCCCAAAAAGCACGCGAGATGGTACAACGTAAAACCGTCATGAGCATTGGAGGCTTGCCAGGGAAATTAAGTGACTGCTCAGAACAAGATCCTGCAAAGTGCGAAGTATTCCTTGTTGAGGGAGATTCGGCGGGTGGAACTGCAAAACAAGGACGTGATAGAAACTTTCAGGCCATATTGCCATTGCGTGGTAAGATATTGAACGTAGAGAAAGCTATGACCCACAAAGTGTTTGAAAATGAGGAAATAAAGAACATTTTTACAGCACTTGGTGTAACGATTGGGACAGAAGAAGACAGTAAGGCATTAAATTTATCTAAATTACGTTATCACAAAATAGTAATTATGTGTGATGCCGATATTGATGGTAGTCACATTGCCACTTTAATCTTAACATTTTTCTTCCGTTACATGAAAGAGCTTATTGAAGAAGGACATGTTTATATTGCAACGCCTCCGTTATACTTGGTTAAGAAAGGAAATAAAAAACAATATGCTTGGTCAGATAAGGAACGAGATGGAATTATAGCAGAATTTGGAGATGGTTCTAAAATTCAACGTTATAAAGGTCTTGGAGAAATGAACGCAGAGCAACTTTGGGATACAACTATGAACCCAGAGTTTAGAACTATGCGTTTGGTGCAAATTGATAATGGTACTGAGGCCGATCGTATTTTCTCGATGTTGATGGGGGATGAGGTGCCACCGCGTAGAGAATTTATTGAGAAGAATGCCATCTATGCAAATATTGATGCTTAAAAATAGAGCATGAATACAAACTAAAAAATGTCGCTTAATTTAAGCGACATTTTTTAGTTAATTTAAAAATCAAAAGTCAAATCCAATTGAGAATTGCCAAACCCTATTTTTAGGGCTGCCATCGTCATAAATACTTCCTAATCCCAAATGGTAACGCACACCAAGGCTAACACCTGAGTCGGTTTTAAATCCGCCTCCAAAATTTACTCCCCAGTCCAAATCTTTTGGGTTAAATTCTTGGGAGGTATTAAAAAGACTAAAGTTGCTATCATATTCTTCTTTGTGTGAGATGGCTAATCCTAATTGCGGTCCTACCTCCAGAAAAAAATGATCGCTTGGGTACATTTTAAATAAAACGGGCAAGTTAACATAGTCTATTTTTTGTGTAAACGTACTACCATTATCATCTAATTCATATCCCTGTTGCGAGTATAATAATTCAACTTGAAGTGCTATGCTTTCAGTTAAAAAGGATTCACCATAAAGCCCTATGTGAAATCCATGTCTTTGTCCCGTTTCGGTATTACCATCAAAACTAACAGCGGCGAGGTTATAGCCTCCCTTAATTCCTGCGTTAGATTTATGGTCTTGAGCATTTATAAATAAAGTTGAGAATAGTGTACACATAATTGTGAAAAAAGTCGTTTTCATTGTTTTTTTTAATTTAAGTTAATGATGTGTTGGGTAAAGTCTATTTTCCACCGTTAGCTCTCAAATCGGCAATACATTGGTCGTCGAGTTGAGGTATAGAATTAGAACCAATCATATTAGCAATGCCAGCAGCAGATTCAACGGCCCAGTACATTAGGCAGCTTTCTACATTGCAGTGTTTTTCATGATCAGGATCTTCATGATCGCTTTGCGGAGTTGCTCCTAAATTTGTTAATCCAAGAATATGTCCGAACTCATGATTGATAACGGTTGCTTCTAGAAGGTTTCTATTAGGTTCAAAAGGACTGTTGCTTAAATCGTGAATACTTTCCTCAAAAATTACGAACGATGTGTTTCTGTATGCCGTACCAAGCACAACACTGTCTTCAGAATTGCTGTCCGATTCGCCATCGGTAAAGAAAGCCCAAATGGCAATAGTGTCGTTAGTATTATATTTTGTACGGTTTGCATCTTCAATAGCAACAATTTCCTCTATCGTTAAACGGTCATCTTCCGGAGAATTAATAGCTCTTTTTTCTATAGTAATGCCGTTAGGCTTATGGGTTCTTGCTTCTAAAAAGGAAACAAAATTGTCTTGAGCAGCTTGTGTTGGTGCAAAGCCGTCAACGTAAACAAGTTCAATAACCATACTTTTGTATGTGTCATCCGATAAAATATCGTTAGAAGCACTTCCTGTAGCTTTTTTATTGGCAGCTTTGTTTACTGAAGTTTCTTGGTTATTGGTAGCATCATCACTGTCCGTCGTACAAGCTTGAAGGATAAATAATAGAAAAAAGAATGGAATTAAAATGTTATGCTTCATGATTTTTGAATTAACAGTGTTTCTCTTGTTTTTATAGGTGCTATAATAACAATTTTTTTGTTATTAAACAGCTACCGAAATTTCGGCAGCTGTTTTTACCATAACAATGGGACAAATGCGATACTAGTTTATATTTGGTCTAAAACTAGTGTTATAGTAGCATTTGTAGTGCTTTGTAGTGAGATTGAGTTCTCGGAATAGCTTGTTACTTCCCAGGTATGATTTAATAGTTCAAAATTGGCATTACCAGAAAAGTTTAAAGTTAAGAACACTTCAAGCGATGATGTTACCTCGTAAGTACCTTCAACAGTAGTATTAATAGTGTGCTCGGCCAAACATGTTAAATCGTTAGCGAAGTCTATAGTATAATCTGCATAGTTGTTGGCTGTGTTTACACCTGCATTTACAAACGATTCTACTTTAAACATACCATTGACTAAAATGGTTTCCAAGGCATCAGCATTTTCTTCAGCTTCATCTTTAATGTCTTCGTTTTCCAAACAGTCGTTAATTTGTGTTCTTAAATCTAAATCACTGGTAATGTTTACGACTGTTTCGTCTTCTAATGTAGCTGTGATTGGGTAATTTACGGCAAACAATTCGTCATTACCAAAGTTGTTCATGTATGTGTATAACTGTTGTTCAGATTCAATAACAACACTACCTGTTTGTTCAAATTTAAGGTCATATGTCAATATGGTAATAGGAAAGTCTATATCCAAACAATTAATAGCGTCTTCTGCTTCGTCTTCAGCTTGCTCACAAGCATCCATTAAGGCGTTGTACTCTGCTTGATTTGCTACGTTTACTTCGTTATAGTTGCTTAATTTAACCGATAAAGGAAAGTGTAAAACAACATTGTCATCATCAGTATTAAATTGTCCTAAAATATCTAATACCAAAGAATAATCCAATTGACTTAATAGGGTTACCTGTGTGCCATTTACTGTAGCCGTTACAGGAAATAAAATAGAAGAACAAGACATGCCATCTAAAAAATCGTCAAAACTACCGTCGTACATAGAAGTACGTTCTAAGTTGCTGGCTGTTTCAGAATTCGCCGAATTTGTGTTTGGGTTTTGTCCATTTTCATTGTCTATTTCATCTTGACAAGAAGTTAATCCTAGAAATGAAAGTAATAAGATTGCGGTAATAAATTTTAATGTTTTCATGATACTAATTTTTTGGGTTATAATAATTTTCTTTTTCATAGCGATTTTTTCGCCTTTCTGAATTTAAGACCCCTATCAATTATTTTACCCTATGCTTTTTTTGTTTTTTTTACGAATTTTTAGTCAAATCACTGTTTTTCAGTGTGTTATTTTTTAAATATTTATTTTATATTTTTGTTGCAATCTACATTTTATAAAGACTATATGAAATAGTCTAGACTAAAACTTATTACGTTATAACAGATAGCTATTAAAAAGTTAAATATAGTATATGAGTAGTCCCAAACATAAACTCTGCGAAGAATCTTTTTTTAATTCATTTTATTTAGAACATGTGCAGGCTGTAAATAATTTTGCCTTTTATAAGTGTGGTGATAAGGCAGCCTCATTGGATTTTGTACAAGATGCTTTTGCTAAGATATGGGAAAATTGTTCCAAGATAGATTTTACAAAAGCAAAAACGTATTTGTTTACTACAGTTAATAATTTGTTCTTAAATACAGTACGGCATCAAAAAGTGGTGATGACTTATGAAAAGGAAAAACCCTACATGGATAGGACGAATTTGAGTCCAGAATATTTAATGGAGGAAGAAGAGTTCAAACAGAAATTGATGTCTGCCATTTCTGGTTTAAGTGCTGAGCAGCGGGAAGTATTTTTATTGAATAGAATAGAAGGGAAAAAGTACAGGGAAATTGCAGAATTACTGGATATTTCCCAAAAAACAGTAGAGAAGAGAATGTCTGGAGCCTTGAAAATATTACGAGCAAAGGTTGAAGAAATAAAAATTTAACTTGTTATTGTAGGGTAAATTTATATATAGGTGTCTCAATTATAGAAAACGTTGTTTAATGAGCAAAGAAAAGGACATATTAAAATGGTTTGAAGGTGAAATTTCTACCGAGGAAATTAAAAAACGCCATAGCGAAGAAGATTTTTCAACACTTGAGAAGTTAGGGTTTTATGCAAAACAAATTGAAGCACCTAAAATTGATGCTCAAGCTGCATTAGCTGATTTTAAAGCTAGAAATCTTAAAAGAACCAAGCCTAAAGTTGTCCGCTTAAACTTTAATAGCGTTTTAAAAGTGGCAGCCGTTCTGGTTGTTATGCTTACGTCTTCTTATTTCTTGTTTTTTAATACAAACAAGTCATTTTCAACACATATTGCCCAAACAGAAATAGTGTATCTTCCCGATAATTCAGAGGTTATCTTAAATGCACAATCTAAACTGGTATATAACAAAAAGCAGTGGAAGCAAAAGCGGATTCTTGAATTGGAAGGTGAAGCTTTTTTTAAAGTGTCCAAGGGCGAAACGTTTACAGTAAAAACAGAAGTAGGGGCTATACAAGTATTGGGAACACAGTTTAATGTAAAAGAGCGAATCAATTATTTTGAGGTACAATGTTATGAAGGTTCGGTACAGGTTCAATACAATGCTGTAAAGACTGTTTTGACACCTGGAAAGTCTTTTAGGGTAGTAAATGGTGAGGTGAGTCCTGCTGCAGACTTTGTTTCAAAAAATCCGTCCTGGCTAGCCAATGAATCCTCTTTTGATAATGTTCCATTGTGGCAGGTTATTGCAGAATTACAAATACAGTACAACATAATTATAGTTGCAGATAACATTGATACATTCCAAAAGTTTTCAGGAAGCTTTACACATACCGATAAGAATATTGCATTACAATCGGTTACAATTCCTCTCAAATTAAGTTACAAGATAGATGGTGAAAATGTTACGTTCTACACTTATGAAGCTAACTAATTACTTATTTTTATCAGTTATATGTTTTGGGTTTTCTTTTGTTGGTCAAGCACAGGAAACAGTGTCTTTGGTAAAGCTTATGGCCGATATTGAAGCACAATTTGATGTGAAATTTTCTTATTCAGTTAATGATGTCGAAAATGTTGATGTAAATGAGCCTAGCGAAGCGTATACTTTAAATCAGGTTATTGCTTACCTTAATGAAAATACACTTTTAAACTTTAAGTTTTTAAACGATCGTTATATAACGGTGTCTACTTTAGATAAAACCATTTCAGTTTGTGGTATACTGGTTAGCCATGATACTGGCGAACCCATTTTTGGAGCCTCGGTTATTTTAAATAATTCAACTAAAGGCGGGATTACGGATGTTAATGGTAGATTTCAATTAGACAATGTGCCGTTAAATAAAACCATTGTAATTTCATTTCTGGGTTATGAAACACAAAAGATTCAAGCCAATGCGTTGTTATCAAGAAATGGGAACTGCAAAACTATTTTAATCAAGGAAGAGGCCGAAGTTTTAAATCGGGTACTTATTTCAAAATTCTTAACTACCGGTTTACAAAAGCGCAGTGATGGAAGTACAGTTTTAAATACCGAAAAATTTGGCATTTTGCCAGGGCTTACCGAACCAGATATTTTGCAATCTATCCAAGCACTTCCTGGTGTAGAAAGTGTAAACGAGAGCATTGCAAATATTAATGTAAGGGGAGGGACTAACGATCAGAACTTAATGCTTTGGGACGGAATCAAGATGTACCACTCGGGACACTTTTTTGGACTCATTTCTGCTTACAATCCCTATCTTACCGATAAGGTAGTTGTTACCAAAAATGGAACCAGTAGCGAGTTTAGCGATGGCGTGTCCAGTACGGTAAATATGTTTACAAAAAACAAGCTTAATACAAAGCTTTCTGGAGGTGCTGGTTTGAATTTATTGCATGCCGATGCCTTTTTAGAAATACCAATAACAAATAAAGTAGCCCTACATGTATCGGGAAGACGTTCATTTACCGATTTTTACAATTCGCCAACTTACGACACGTATTTTGAACGTAGTTTTCAAGATAGTGAGCTAACAACGAATAGTGATAATATTAGTGAGAGTAATAGATCCTCAGAGTTTTTCTTTTATGATTATTCGGCGAAGTTACTTTTTGATCTTAATGAAAATCATAAGATAAGAGTCAATGCAATAGGCATTAGTAATAATTTAGACTATACAGAAAGCTTTGTTAACACTGATGGTGAAACAGAGTCTAAGACCAGTAATTTAAAACAAGAGAACATAGGCGTTGGAGCTAATTGGTCAGCCAATTGGAGTGCTAGGTTTAATAGTGAATTTGTTGCTTTTTATTCGAATTATAATGTCGATGCCATCGATTATAGAATTGAAACCGACCAAAAGTTAACGCAGACTAATGAGGTTATTGAAACAGGGATAAAATTAAAAACCAATTATTCGGTTAATAATAATTTACACTTGTTAAATGGATATCAATTTAGTGAGATAGGTATTCTAAATGAAACCACGGTAAGCGCACCTTCTTATGAACGTACTAAAAAGGACGTATTGCTAAATCATGCACTTTTTACCGAGGCAGAGTTTAATAAAAACCGTACCTATTTTCGAATTGGTGTACGGGCTAATTATTTTCAGAAGTTTAATAAACTATTAATTGAGCCAAGGTTAAATTTTAGACAGAAACTTTCGAATCGATTTACCACAAAGCTACAAGGAGAATTTAAGAATCAATCAGCCACACAGGTTGTCGATTTTCAAGACGATTTTTTAGGAGTTGAAAATAGACGTTGGATTTTAGCAGATGAAGAAAACATTCCAATTTCCACGAGTAAACAAGGATCTTTTGGTTTTGAATTTAACCATAATAATTTAATGATTGATGTAGAAGGGTTTTATAAGTTGGTAACTGGTGTAACCGCTAAAAATCAAGGCTTTTACAATAACTTTCAATACCTTAATGCTTCAGGAAACTATACAGCTAAAGGCGTGGAATTCTTAATTAATAAAACAGCCAATAAATATAGTGCTTGGTTTAGTTATACTTATAGTATTAATGATTATGAGTTTAAAGCATTTACGCCTTCGGTATTTCCAAATAATGTTGATATTAGGCACTCGGTATCTTTGGCTTTTAATTACGATGTTTTGCAAAATTTAAAGCTATCTATTGGAGGCATATGGCGTACAGGACGCCCATATACCAAACCAGTAGCCGGCAATGAAACTGTTAGGGACGGTAATACAACTTTGGTAAACTATGATACCCCTAACAGTGAAAATTTAGATGCCTTTCAACGATTGGATGCTTCGCTTAATTATTATTTTAATATTACAAAATCGGTAAAAGCATCCTTTCGAGCTGGTGTTTTAAACATTTTAGATAGACAAAATAGCATCAATAGGTATTATGAAGTAGACCCAAATGATTCAGAGTCCGCTATTCAAATTGACAACACGTCTTTAGGGCTAACCCCTAATGTAAGTTTTAGAGTTAAATTTTAAGTATATAATGGAATTTGTATCGATTAAAAGCAATTTTAATCGATTAAATGTTGTTTTTTAATATAATTTACTATTTTTGTTGCACCCAAATTTATAGAACTATGAAAAAGTTAACCTTATTTATGTTACTAAGTCTAGTAACAATTACAGTAAAAGCCCAAAACGATTTAGATGCGCTTTTGGCGGCAGGAGTTGAAGATGCTGAACATTTTGCTAACGACTATTTAATGCCGGGAACCAATGGTCTTATGTATAGTATGAATGCCAATTGGTTTAATACAGCCGACGCAAAACCTTTAGGCGGTTTTGAAATATCCATAGTTGCAAACGCGGCGACGATTAAAAATGAGCATAAATCCTTTTTAATGGATACGGATACGTATAATAATGTGCGATTTGTCCAAGGTTCTAATGCTCAAATGGTCGCAACTGCCTTAGGGGAAAATGATCCAGACGTGGTTGTAGAGATTACTTATGATGATCCTATTTTTGGACAGCAAACAGAAGAAATAACCTTGCCTTCAGGGATTGGTTCAGAAACAGCAAATTTGTTACCTACCGCTTTTATTCAAGGCGCATTAGGACTGAGCAAAGGTATAGAGCTTAAAGCACGTTTTGTGCCTAAGATTGATACAGATGATGTGTCCATAAGTATGTATGGAGCTGGTTTGCAGCTTGAATTTACAAAATGGTTACCGGCCGATAAACTCTTGCCAGTTGCTATATCTGGTTTGGTCGCTTATACGCATTTAGATGGAACCTATAATTTAGATGATTCCTCAAATATAGAAGGTGAGAATCAACGTTTAGAAACAGCGACCAATACCTGGTTGCTTCAATTAATAGCGTCTACCAAAATGCCGGTTATTAATTTTTATGGCGGACTAGGGTATTTAAAAGGTAAATCGGAATCAGATTTGTTGGGAACGTATAGGGTTTCTAATGGTGTTTTAACGACAAGTGATATTGTTGATCCTTTTTCTGTATCCAGTGAGATTTCTGGCGTACGTGGTACAATAGGTACAAAATTAAAACTAGGATTCTTTAGGCTTAATGCAGAATACCACTTAGCAGAATTTAATGCTTTTTCTGTGGGGATCAATTTTGGATTTAGATAATGTTAAAAACAGGAATTGGCTGCATGAATATTTGTTAGTAGTGCCCTATATCGTTTTAGTTAAAAATGTATAAAAATTATTGCGAAAAGTGTAAGATTTAATCTTGCACTTTTTTTATTAACCGTATATTTATTCGTATTTTTGAGCTATAGAAATCAACGAAATAACAAAATTGATTAAGGTGAAAACATTAGGGATTTTCAATGTAAATTGAAAGTTCCTTTTGTTTGAAGTAACATATAATCATTAAAATTCTTAAAAAGTTAACTTATGAAAGTAACAGTAGTAGGAGCAGGAGCAGTAGGTGCCAGTTGTGCAGAGTATATTGCTATTAAAGATTTTGCTTCAGAGGTCGTTTTATTGGATATTAAAGAAGGCTATGCTGAAGGAAAAGCTATGGATTTAATGCAAACCGCATCATTAAATGGGTTTGATACCAAAATCACGGGAATCACTAACGATTATAGCCTAACGGCAGATAGTGATATATGTGTTATTACCTCAGGAATACCGCGTAAGCCGGGAATGACACGAGAAGAATTGATAGGCATCAATGCAGGCATTGTAAAAACCGTTGCATCAAGTCTAATTGCGCATTCTCCAAATACGATTATTATTGTTGTAAGTAACCCTATGGATACGATGACCTATTTGGTACATAAGTCAACCAACCTACCTAAAAATAGAATTATTGGTATGGGAGGTGCATTGGATTCAGCACGTTTTAAATACAGATTGGCAGAAGCACTAGACGCACCAATAAGCGATGTGGATGGTATGGTGATAGGCGGACATAGTGATACGGGTATGGTGCCATTAACTTCTCATGCTACAAGAAACAGTGTTAAAGTATCAGAATTTTTAAGTGAAGAACGCTTAGAGCAAGTGGCAGCCGATACTAAAGTAGGTGGAGCAACCCTTACCAAATTATTGGGAACATCCGCTTGGTATGCTCCAGGAGCGGCAGTAAGTGGTTTGGTACAAGCCATTGCTTGCGATCAAAAGAAATTATTCCCATGTTCAACATTGTTGGAAGGGGAATACCAATTAGAAGACATTTGTATAGGAGTGCCGGTAATTTTAGGTAAAAATGGTATTGAGCGTATTGTTGATATACCTTTAAGCGATGCCGAAAAAGAACACATGCAGGCTAGTGCCGAAGGTGTTAGGAAAACAAACGGATTGTTAGAATTTTAATATTCAATAATTTAAAAATAGCCATTGTGCGTTTGGATTGAACTAGTTTCAATAATGTCTGTTCGAGTGATTTTTTGATAAAAAAATAGTATCGAGAACTATTTTAAAGGCTAAAATTCTTATTCTCGATACAAATTTTACTCGTTTCAATCGTAAAGAGCACTCGAATTGACAGGGTTTTATTAAAATGCACAAAGGATTTAAAAATAGATATTTATATAAAGACTGTAGAAATACAGTCTTTATTTTTATATTTGGCGCATGAACAAAAAATGGTACTTTGGTGCTCTTACAATTATCCTAATCGTATTAGGTGTTTACCAGAACGGCGTTTCTGGACCTAATCAGGAGGTTGTATTGAAATTCTCAGATGCAAATATCACATCTGATGAAGCCCAAAGCGCTATTATGGCTGTTAAAAATCAATTGCAGACCATTGGAATTGATGCGGTTCAGGTACAAGAGCTAAGCAACGGAGAGTTTAAAATAACCTATTACAGTGCGACCGATGTTGAATTTATAAAAGAAAAGCTTTCAGAATCTAAAGCACTCAAATCAGGTTATTTATCTGCGAACAAACACGAAAGGTCTCCTAATGACGATTCAAAGCAGTATAAGCTCGATGTATTCGAAATCCATAAAGGGAATGATGTGCCTTCTGGATTGGATGGGAAATGTGTTTTGAATGTAAAACAGGATTTCGATAGGTTCTATAATCCCAACCTTTATAACTTTAACAATGAAATAGATGCTAAGGACGAGGATAAAACCGTTAAAGTAGCATTTAAGGTGTGCCGCACTATTGCGGTAGCACTAGATACAACTTCACGTAATATACCAGAAGTCAGGGCTGGACCATTGGCTTAAGGAAATGAGGTGCTAGTATATTTTACTTCTTACTACTATGCCTCCAGTTAAAATTTCAAATTATACTTTTAAGTATACCATTACTTTCTAAATAATATTATTTAGGAAATACATTTAAGATTAACCATAAAACATGTACGTAACAAGATTTGTATTGTTACAAGAAACATTTAAAACTAAAAAAACATAAAGATGCAAAATAAAGGACTAGTAAAATTATTTGCAGTTTTATTCGGGTTGGTTAGTATTTACCAACTATCCTTTACATTTAAGGCGAATCAGATTGAAAAAAATGCAGAAGAGATTGCTATAACTAAAATTCCAGATACTGAAGAAAATTATAGAGTTAAACGAAGTGCAGAAGAAGCTAACTATTTAGAGTCTATTGCGACAGATACCGTTTTTAATATAGGTATTGCTAAATTCACTTATAATGAGGTGAAAGCTAAAGCCATGAATTTAGGTTTGGACCTAAAAGGTGGTTTAAACGTTATTCTACAGATATCTGTAAAAGACATATTAAAAGGACTGGCTAACCATACGACCAATCCTGCTTTTAACCAGGCCTTAGATAATGCTTCCGAGCTCCAAAAGGATAGTCAAAATACTTATTTAGAGGATTTTTTCATCGCATTTGATGCCATTAAAGGCGATACTAAGTTAGCATCACCAGACATTTTCTACACCAAGGAGCTTGATGGGGAAATTAATGGTACGATGAGCGATGATGAGGTAAAACAAGTTATAGGAAGAAAAATAGATGAATCCATCGTTTCGGCTTTTGAAGTATTACGTAAGCGTATTGATGAGTTTGGTGTAACATCTCCAAACATACAACGTTTAGGGACTTCAGGGCGTATTTTAGTTGAATTGCCAGGTGTTAAAGATGTTGAGCGTGCCACAAGTCTTTTACAAAGTACGGCGCAATTAGAGTTTTGGGATGCCTATAAAGGAGAGCAGTTCTTTCCGTTTTTAGCCCAAGCAAATGAGGTTTTAAAAGAGATTGTCGATACACAAGAAACTACAGAAGAATTAAAAAGTGAAGACGCCGAAGATGCTACCGATTCTAAGATTGATGAACTTTTAGGAGATGCAGAAACCGATTCTACCGCTGTTGCCAGTGTAAACCCAATTTTCGATTTAATTAAAGGACAAGGTTACCCAGGAGGACCTGTTCTCGCTAAGTTCGAGTTAAAGGACAGGGAAACACTTTTAAACTATTTGAATTCAAAAGAAGTAAGGGCCTTGTTACCTGCCGAGCAACGCTATGTTAAGTTTGCGTTTGGGAAGCCTGAAAAAAATAGTGAGCTTGTCGATTTATATGCTTTGGTTGGTAATAGAGATAATGTGCCACCGTTAAGTGGTGCCGTGGTTACCGATGCGAGAAACCAATTTAGCCCAACAGGTAAGTCTGAAGTATCTATGCAAATGAATGCTAAAGGAGCTAAGATATGGGAAGAAATGACTGGTGAGGCATACGCGACTAAAGGAAACATAGCAATCGTGCTAGATAATATTGTGTACTCAGCACCAACAGTTAGCACTGGTCCTATCGCTGGTGGAAGTTCTTCAATTTCAGGTGATTTTACCTTGAATGAAGCGATCGATTTAGCAAACGTATTGCGTGCAGGTAAATTACCAGCTTCGGCCGATATTATTCAAAGTGATGTTGTGGGACCATCTTTAGGTCAAGAAGCTATCGATAGTGGTAGTATGTCATTCTTAATAGCCTTGGTATTAGTGTTATTATGGATGGTATTTTATTATGGGAAAGTTGGTGTTTTCTCAGACATAGCAATGTTATTAAATATCTTGTTGATTTTTGGTATTTTATCTGGTCTAGGAGCGGTACTAACCTTACCTGGTATAGCCGGTATTGTACTTACCATAGGTATGTCGGTAGATGCCAACGTACTTATTTTTGAACGTATTCGAGAAGAGATAGCAAAAGGGAAAGCTTATAAAGAGGCCATTCAAGATGGATTTAGTAATGCACTATCCTCAATTTTAGATGCTAACATTACGACTGGTTTAACAGCCTTAATCTTATTCGTTTTTGGAACGGGACCAATCAAAGGGTTTGCTACTACTTTGTTAATTGGTATAGGTACTTCTTTATTTACAGCGATCTTTATTACCCGTTTACTAATAGATTGGTATGTAAATAGAGGCGGGAAACTAAACTTTTCGACATTTATTACTAAAAACCTTTTTAGAAATATTAATGTAGAGTTCCTTAGAAAGCGAAAAATTGCTTACATCATTTCAGGAGTAATAATCGTTATAGGCTTAGGGTCTTTGTTTTCTAATGGCTTAGACCAAGGGGTTGATTTTGTTGGAGGAAGAACTTATCAGGTACGTTTTGCGCAGGATGTAAGTGCATCTGAAATAACAAGTGTTTTGTCTAAACCAGATGTATTTGGAAGTGCCGATGCTAAAACTGTTGGTGAGGCTAACAACTTAAAAATCACGACGAAGTACAAAGTTGATGAAACAGGTAAAGAAGTAGATGAAGAAATAAGAAGTAAACTGTTTACAGCTTTACAACCCTATTTACCAAATTTAACATACGAAGCGTTTATTGATAATACTAGTGATACTAAAACAGTAGGTATCATGGAGCAATATAAGGTGAGCCCAACGATTGCTGATGATATTAAGCAAGCATCCTTCTGGGCGATTTTAGGATCTTTAATCGTAGTATTCCTTTACATCTTATTACGTTTTAAAAGGTGGCAGTATTCACTTGGTGCGGTAGCCGCTGTATTTCACGATGTATTAATTGTATTGGGTGTGTTCTCTATAACATACCGATTCATGCCATTTAGTATGGAAATCGATCAAGCATTTATAGCAGCTATCCTAACGGTAATTGGTTATTCCCTGAATGATACCGTGGTTGTTTTCGATAGAATACGTGAGTATTTTAACGAGCACACTTCTTGGGAGTTCAATAAAGTTGTAGATGTATCTCTAAGTAGCACATTGAGTAGAACCTTAAACACCTCTTTAACGACTTTGGTTGTATTATTAGCAATCTTTATCTTTGGAGGCGATTCTATTAGAGGCTTTATGTTTGCATTAATTGTGGGCGTTATTGTCGGTACATACTCTTCATTGTTTATTGCAACACCCGTTATGTTCGATTCAGTTCAAAAACTAGAAGATAAAAAGAAGAAAAATAGCTAACTCAAATTTTTTCTTTATTATGAAGCCCATCTCCAATTTGGTTGATGGGCTTTTTTATTTTTGACGTGATAGTAGAGGAGACCATTCAATTAACGTATACCGTATATTTTTATAAAGTATAATATAGAGAACCCTAAATTATGTCCAAATCTGATTTTTCGTAAACTTTATTTAAATATTGAAATTTACCGAATTGGTATTTAGATTCGATACCTAGTTGCTTTTCGCATTTATATTTATCTGAAAATTCAATTAACTTACCTTTAGAACTTATCTTATTAATGTTTTTCAATAAATTATTATAAATATTAAAAAGAAGGTCATCAGTGAAAATCAAATCTTCTTTTGTTATTTCTTTAAATTTTCCATCATGAACATAATCACATCTTTTTTTGTACATCTCACTAATCCTAGTTTCAATTTGATTGGTTTCCCACTTCTCATACCAATCTAGAAGGTATCTAGTCCTTTCAATAATTTTATCTTCAATTTTTTCAGATTGATTTACCAATAACATTTCTAAGGCTATAATGTTTTTTAAAAATGATTCTGGAATGTCATGGGAATTTAAACTTTTGCCAATCATCTTTGCAACTGAAATCAAAAGATTTCTCCACTTTGAATTTATCTCTACTTCTCGATTTATTATAGCTAAAAGCTTGTGATAATAGAAATTATTATGAAACTCTTTCCATCTCTCGTTTAATTCAAGTGGTAAAGGGTGTAAAGATTTACTGCCTAATATCAGTCTTAAATTTTTTTTGTCAATCAACAATGTTTTGTTACGAAGTGAGTATTCTGAATTCTTTATTTGGATCTTATAATGAAATCTTCTAGTCGAGAAACCAAGCGAGGAAAAAGTAATTAGGTCTATTGCGTCTTCAATTAATCTAATATTGTCAAAATATTTTTCTTTTGGTACACCTGTAAAGTTTAAGACCGCGTAGGTTTGAGAGAATTCAAAAAAATCTCTAAGACTAATTTTATACCGTTTCGGAGTATTAACTCCAATATTGCCAAGTTTTGAGATTGGAATTTGAATACCCAATCTTTTTCTTATCCTTGGTAATCTACTCTTTGAAACGAAAATTACATTACCAACTTTTAATTCGTTGGATATTGTGCCAGTGAGTTTTAAACCTGAAATGGGAACTATAAACAACCACTCACTATTTGAGTCAGAACTATTTTGCATCATATTAGATTTTGTCAAATCTACACAAACTACGGATATACAACCCCTAAATCATTTGTTCTTACTTTTTCTAGCTTCTTTTTTAGTTTCTTTTTAAAGAAAGCAACGGTTTTGGCATACTCTGGCATGTTGGCTAAGTTTGTATATTGCTTTGGGTCGTTCTCCATATCAAATAGCTCTATACCGGCTGAAGCATCTTCATTGTATTGAATATAAGCCCATTTTTTAGTTCTTAATAAAAACGATTTACCGCCTTGTGTTACGCTAAATGCCATATCCCTAACACTGTGTTGGGGCCTGTCTAAGGTTTTGGTTAAACTTTTCCCTTGAATGTACTTAGGGTATTTTAATCCCGCCAGTTCCGAAATGGTAGGGTAAAGGTCAAGTAGCTCTACAAACGAATGGCATACCTGTGGTTGTTTGCCGGGAACTTTAATGATTAAAGGGACACGTACCGATTCTTCATGTAAGCTTACTTTCATCCAAAAATCGTGTTCTCCTAGATGAAATCCGTGGTCTGAGGTGAAAATAACAATAGTGTTATCTTCCAGTCCCTCATCCTTAAGTGCTTTTAATACTTTGCCTACTTGTGCATCCATATAAGAAACCGAGGCGTAATAAGCGGCTACAGCTTTTTTTTCTTGTTCAAGAGACATTTCGGCATTGACACTCGTTACGTAATTAATGCCTCTTTTGGGGATGTCGTCCCAATCGCCCTTTACTTTTTTGGGCATTACGACTTCCTCATAAGGATAAGGCGTAAAGTAGGATTTAGGAGCAACAAAAGGAACGTGTGGTCTAACAAAGCCTACTGCCAGAAAGAATGGCTCATTTTTATGTTCCTTAATTAAAGCTACTGCTTTTTTGGCTGTCTTTCCATCCGAATGAACAAGGTCGTCTCCTTCGGCTTTTACAATGGTCATAACATTGCCGCCTTTGCGTTCAATTTTACCGTCGGGGTTGTTCTGTACCAATTCGGCATCTCCAATTGCTTTCCATTCTGGCCCTTGACTGTTATAGCGTTCGGTCCAAGAAGCCTGATCGTCTTGTCCGTTCGATCCTGTTTCAATGTCTATGGGAACTCCCATGTGGTATATTTTACTAACTCGGGCTGTGTAATAACCGTTGTCTTTAAATAATTGAGACCATGTTTTTCGATTGGGTCCAATATTTTCACGTCCGCTTACATAACCAAACGTTTTGGTAGCATTGGGGTAGTAACCAGACATAAGCGATGCTCTGGAGGGGCCACAAACGGGATATTGTGTGTATGCTTTGGTATAAAGCGTACCTTCAGAAGCTAATTGATCGATATTAGGTGTATGGCAAGCTTTATTTTCATAGGAAGAAACAGCCGTAGCCGTTAAATCATCCGAAATTATGAACAAGATGTTAGGCTTTTTATCTTGAGTGTAGGCAATCCCGCTAATTAGAAATAACAGTAATATTAATTGTTTCATCATGCAAATTTTATTTAGTATAACCTATGCTATCACCAATGGCTAATCCCCAAATATCCACTAGACCAGCATTCACTTCCAAGACATGTTTGGCAGGTGCGTTTGAAGGTAAAGAGGTCTCGTCAAAAGGTTTGGCATTTTTTTGAAAGCTAACAATCGTATTCTTGTCACTTATATAAATGATGTCTAGTGGGAAACGAGTATTTTTCATGTAAAAATAACGCTCTTGAGCATCTTTAAACACAAAAAGCATGCCTTGGTTGTTTAGCATTGCATTCCTGTACATCAAGCCCGTTTGAATATCGTAGTCCGTATCGGCTATTTCAATATCAAGCGAAACTTTTAAGGTGTCACTAGAAGATTTAAAAATACTGAGCTCACCTTCTTTTTTAAAGTGCACTTCCGTTTGTTTTATTTCTTTTTTACCTTCTTTACAAGAATGTATGCTAATGTTTAAGCACAAAATGAAGGATAATACTATTACCGATTTAACATGCATTTTTATTACTTAACTGCAGATTTTGGTTTGTATATAAACATAAAATAGAATCCTAATAAAACAAATGGAATACTTAGCCATTGTCCGGTATTTAAAGCCCATGAAGCTCTTTCGTCGACTTGTGCTTCTTTAACAAATTCAACAAAAAATCGGATGGTCCATAATAAAACCAAGAACAGTCCAAATAGAAATCCTGTTTGCTCACTTTTGGGTGTTTTAGTGTAGACATACCATAAAATTAAAAATACGAAAACATAGCAAAACGATTCGTATAATTGGGCTGGATGACGATAAGGAACAGCTTCTAAAAGGCTTTGGAATTTTGGGTTGTCCGTTACTGCGTTATAGGCTTTTTGAACGTCTTTAATTCCGGTTAGTCTTACAATCTCACTTTTGTAATAGTAATCTTGGATAAAACGAACCCCAAAGTTAGAATCGGTTACTTTGCCAATAATTTCAGAGTTTATAAAGTTACCTATACGTATAAAAATAGCTCCAGAGGCCACCGATATAACAACCCTATCTAAAATCCACAATAAGGATTTGTAGGTGTATTTTCTGCGATACAGGTACATCCCTATTATTATTCCTATGGCAGCGCCATGACTAGCAAGCCCTTGAAACCCCGTAAATTCAAAACCGCCTTTAAACTTAAAGGGGAGAAAAATACTAAAAAAATCCTGCGTTATTAACTCCGATTGGTAAAAGAGTACATGCCCTAAGCGCGCACCAATCATAGTAGCTAGAACTGTATAAATAAATAAAGGGTCTAAATAATCCAAAGATACTTTTTCCTTTGTAAAGATACGTTTCATAATATACCAACCTATAACAAAGGCTACCACCCACATGAGGCTGTAAAAATGGAGTTTAAAATTTCCAACAATGTCAATTCCGGTTATAGGGTTCCAATCAAATTTTAATAAGTACATGGTTTTTATATTTTAACGTAGCTTAACGGCTTTTGTTTTTATTGCGTGTTATTTAATAAGTTCAACTATTTCGACTTCAAAGATTAAGTTGGATTTTGGAGGGATACCCCTGTTGCCTGTCTCTCCGTAGGCTAGATGGTATGGGATAAACAATGTCGCTTTATCACCTACGCTTAACTGTTGTAGACCTTCCTTAAAGCCTGCTATCATACTGGCATCCGGACTAATATCGGCCGTTATAGGTTGGTAGCCATTGTTTGCTTTTTTTCTGTCATTAACTGCATTAAAACTTTCAGCAGTTTCCAATTTGCTAGTGTCCAATAGTTTGCCGTCTTCAAAATATACTGCATAGTGTGTTAACACCTGGGCTGTTTCCGTTAATTTTTCCCCCGTTCCCTTTTCGGTGATAATATATTGTAACCCTGATGCCAAACTTGTTGCGTTGGCCTTTTGCGTGTTGAATTTGTCTTTAGCAGTCTCGATAGCTGCATCGATTTTTGCTGCTTTTTCTTTTTCAAGGCGTGTTGCTTCCTCAAAATAATTATTAAAGGTATTAGCAGCATCAAAAGCTTTAGCATTTTTACCTTTTCTAATAATGTTCAATTCCTTAATAACAACATCTTCTACAGGTTTGTTTTGCGGTTTGGTAGTTTTTACATTAGAAATGGAGTCTTGTACATCCAGTCCCATGACGAGTTGTCCAAATACAGTATGCCTGTTGTCTAAATGTGGTGTTGGTTTTTCAGTTATGAAAAACTGACTACCGTTAGTTTTAGGTCCCGAATTGGCCATGGAAAGAATACCGGGTTTGTCATGTCTTAAATCTGGATGGAATTCATCATCAAATTTATAACCCGGGCTCCCAGTTCCTGTTCCAGTTGGATCACCACCTTGGATCATGAAATCATCTATAACACGATGAAAAATCGTGCCGTTAAAGTATTTTTTCTCTAGATATTTATTATCTACCATGGTATTGGTTCCTTCGGCTAGGGACACAAAGTTGGCAACCGTAATGGGTGTTTTGTTATATGTAAGTTTAGCAACCATTATGCCTTTGGAAGTAACAAATTCGGCATACAAACCATCTTCAAGATCAGGATACTGCGCTTTACATGAGGTTAATATAATGGTTAATGAGATGAATAAGATTTTAAAAGGGCATTTTAATGTCACCATAAATGTATTATTTGTTAGTTCTGTTTTCGGTTATGGAGTTTACTGTTACTTCGCAAATTAAAGGCGTGTTGCTTCCTATTTTGTTTTGATCGCCATAATAGCCATATGCTTTTAGGGAAGGAAATAAAAAGGTAACGGTCTCTCCAGCTTTCATGAGTTTTAGGCCTTCACGAAGCCCTGTAAATAACTCCTCTTGATCCATGGCATAATTTTGTGTTTTGATGTCTTCCTTCGAGTAAATTAGGGCACCGTTTAATGCTTTTACATTATAATTATAGCTAACAATATCTCCAAAGCTAGGCGTGTTTAAGCTATCTATGGTTGCTTTATTATTATAGTAATACCAAAAACCACTTTCGGAAGCTAGGTACTCTTTGTCGTCTTGAGCCATTAGCTTTTTTATGTTGGCTTCCTCAAGAGCATTTAATTTTTTATTGCGTTCTACAGAAGCATCAATAAACGACCCGGTTTTAACGGTAATAGGTCTTCGAGCTTCAGGTGTTTTACAATTAAAGGTTAGTAATACAGCTATTAGTATAAGTAGTCTAGACATCATTTAGAGCTTTGTTATAACTAGGCAATATACTAATAAATTTTTCAACGGTATCTTCTAAAGATAAATAGCTTTTGCCTCCTGCGGCATTTATATGTCCGCCACCATTAAAATGGGAACGAGACAATTCGTTTACAGAAAAATTGCCTTTAGAACGTAACGATATTTTTATGATACCTTCTTGTTTGTCTTCAATAAAAATAGCAGCTAAAACAATGTTGTCTAGAGAAAGCCCATAATTAACTACGCCTTCGGTATCTCCTTTCTTATAGTTATAGGTGTTGAGTTCCTCTTGAGAAAGGCTAATATAAGCAGTTCTGGATTCGGGGATGACTTTTAAATTATTTAAAGCACATCCCAATAGTTGTAGACGTTCGTAGCTATTGGTATCGTATACATTGTTGTGTATTTCTGCATTGTTGGCTCCTTTTTCGATAAGCTGCGCTACAATTTTATGTGTTTGACTTGAGGTAGAAGCAAAACGAAACGACCCTGTATCGGTCATTATACCAAGGTATATGCAGGTAGCAATGGTTTTGTCTATTAAATCTGTATCTTCTAGCATGTGTATGAAGTGATATACCATTTCGCAGGTAGAACTCATATTTACATCGGAAAACATGTAGGTTGCATAATCGTCTGGAGCTTGATGGTGGTCTATCATTATTTTTAAGGCCTTACTTTCAGATAAAATTGTTTCCATGCCACCAGTTCTGTGAAATGCATTAAAATCCAAAGTGAAAATAATATCGGCATTTTTAACTAAATCATTGCATGTATTAGTTTGCAGATCGTATTTTAAAATAGACGTTTCTCCTGGTACCCATTTTAAAAACGAAGGATAATCGTTAGGAGTGATAACGGTTGCATTATGGTTGTACTTTAAAAGGTAATGATAGAGTCCTAATACAGAGCCAATAGCATCACCGTCGGGGTTTTTATGGGGAACAATTACAATATTTTTGGGTTCGGAAAGTAACTGTTTTATGCTTGATATGTCTTGTTTTTTCATAAGGCACGAAGATACGATATTTTTAAAATTGGATAGGCTTGTTTTTACTGATAAATACATTACTTTTGCACGAAAATCATATAGAAGTTTGTTAAATTTTTTCTTATGGTAACGGTGATTCCATGAAGACTTATTTATCAAATTTTAGAAAACGGAATAAATTAAAATTATAAATGACAACAAATAGAACATTTACAATGCTTAAGCCAGATGCTGTTGAAAAAGGGCACATAGGCGCAATACTAGAAAAAATTTCAGCTTCAGGATTTAGAATTGTAGCTATGAAATTAACCCAAATGACCAAAGCCGATGCTGAGACATTTTATGCAATTCACAGTGAGCGTCCGTTTTTTGGTGAATTGGTAGAGTATATGACACGAGGACCAATAGTTGCAGCAATTTTAGAAAAAGATAACGCGGTAGAGGATTTTAGAACGTTAATTGGTGCTACCAATCCAGCCGATGCAGCCGAAGGAACCATTCGTAAGCTGTATGCAGCTTCTATAAGTGAAAATGCAGTTCATGGTAGTGATAGTGATGAGAATGCAGCTATTGAAGGTGCGTTTCACTTTTCAGGAAGAGAGATGTTTTAAGATAAATACGTTTCAAATTCGAATTGGTATTATAATGAAAAACCCAGCAATAAATTTGCTGGGTTTTTTGTTTCCAAAAAAATTAAATAGTATATATTAAATTACTTTTACATTTACTGCGTTTAATCCTTTTCGGCCTTCTTGTAGATCGAATTCAACGTCATCGCCTTCGCGAATCTCGTCAACTAATCCAGAAATGTGGACAAAATGTTCTTTTTTTGAACCTTCTTCTATAATAAATCCAAACCCTTTTGAATCGTTGAAGAATTTTACTGTTCCTTTACTCATTGTTAAAAATATTAATTAATAAATTATGTTTAATTAACTCAATGCCAAATAGTAAAAATTAATATTTAACAGAAAGTTAAGAGGAAAGATAGTAAATAAAAAAAGTCTATCAAAAAAATGATAGACTTTAATTTGTAATTGTTAAAGTATATGTATTAGATTACTTTTACGTTTACGGCGTTTAATCCTTTTCTACCTTCTTGTAGATCGAATTCTACGGCATCACCTTCACGAATTTCATCGATAAGTCCTGAAATGTGTACGAAATGTTCTTTGTTGTTGTCATCCTCAACGATGAATCCAAAACCTTTAGAATCATTGAAGAATTTTACGGTACCTTTACTCATTGTATTTTATATTATAAATAATTAAGCACCAAAGGTAGTATAAATAAGTTTAGTTTGGTGATTTTAATTCAATTATTTCAAAAAAATAATATTGGGTACTAGCGAAGTACCAGTTTTTTAACAATTTCTTTACCTAAAGATTCGTTTAGTAAATTAATAATCTTTTGTTTGCCATAACTCAACTCTTCCCTAAGAACACTGGAACTAAGTTGCACATAAAGTGTATCACGCTCCAAACTTACAGAAGTGGTGTAGTTATTTACGCCATTACCCATAAGGTTTGCCCAAGCTTCGGCAACATTAACTTTGTTTAAACCTTTTTCTAGTTTATTGGTTTCTACAAATTCTTTTAGTGCATCAGCAATACTTATGTGTTCGTTGTTTCGTTTTGCCATGGGGTTGGTTAAAAAATATGTTAGGGAATACAAAAGTACATCCTATAATAGTTATTTTAGTGTTAGAAGCTGTTAAAATTCGTTTGGAATAGATATAAATTACAATCTGAAAATTTCGTACGATTGGTGTACTTGTTTTACGGCATTTTCAGTGCGTTCGGCGTGGGTGTCACTTATGAAAATCTGACCAAAATTTTCATCATCAACTAGTTTAATTATTTGGGAAACCCGCTGTTCGTCCAGTTTATCGAAAATATCATCAAGTAGTAAGATGGGGTTTACACCACTTTGCTTTTTTAAAAAGTCGAATTGGGCCAATTTAAGTGCAATTAAGAATGATTTTTGCTGCCCTTGACTTCCAAATTTTTTAATAGGATGCGTTTCTATGTTAAAATGTAAATCGTCCTTGTGGATGCCTTTACTTGTGTACTGAAGTGCTTTGTCCTTGTTTAAAGCGTCTTGTAGAAGGCTGCTTATATCATTATCGAACAAATCGCTATGATACACTAAATCTACAGTTTCATTGCCATTACTAATAGCTTTATAACGTGCCTTGAAAATAGGAATAAATGTTTCCAAAAAGGCTTCTCTTTTTTTGAAAATATGAGTGCCATAATCAGACAGTTGTGTGTTATAAATATCTAAAGTGTCTGCGTTAAAGGTATGGTTTAGTGCAAAATACTTTAGTAGCGCATTGCGCTGTGCAAGTACTTTGTTATATTTAATTAAATGAGATAAATAGCTTTTGTCACTTTGGGAAATAACGCTGTCTATAAATTTTCTACGGGTATCACTACCTTCTATTATAAGGTTTCTATCGGCTGGCGAAATAATAACTAAAGGTAAAAAACCAATATGGTCGCTAAATTTATCATATTCCTTGCCGTTACGCTTTATTATTTTTTTTTGTCCGCGCTTAAGACTAATAACTATTTTTTCAATAGCATCCCCTTTAATGTAGTCTCCGTTAATTACAAAAAAGGCTTCATCGTGTTTAATGTTTTGAGTTGCTACTGGATTGAAATAGCTTTTTCCAAACGATAAGTGGTAAATGGCATCTAGGATATTGGTTTTGCCTATGCCGTTGTTTCCAACAATGCAATTTATTTTACTGTCAAACGTAAATGTTCTATTATCAAAGTTTTTATAATTAAGTAATGAAAGCGATTTTAAAATCATGCAAAAAGTTATCTAATGCTGTTGGAAACCTACAATGCTTTAAAAAGAAGTGCAAATTATTGAAAAATATCAAATAAATAACCTTTTAGTTATAAAGAAAAATTATATTTTTGCGGCGCATTAATATTTAAGAATATATGGCTACGTATAGTAAAAGAGGATACAAACCAAAAAATAAAGTAGAGAAAGAACAGAATATAGAGGAAGGTTCTACTACTGCAGAAGTATTTAATACATTAGACGAAACAGCGTCTAAAACTGAAGCGTTTGTAGAAAAGAATCAAAAGTATATTTTTATAATAATAGGCTTAGTTGCTTTGGTTGTTTTAGGAACCTTGGGATACAAGGAGTTTATTGCAAAACCAAAGCAGATAACAGCGATGAACGACATGTTTCAAGCGCAAAAGTATTTCGATCAGGCAATAAACGGTGTTGAAAAAGACTCACTTTTCAATTTGGCACTAAATGGTGGTGAAGGTAAATATGGTATGCTTGATATTATTAATGAATACAGTGGTACACGTGCAGCTAATTTAGCAAACTATTATGCAGGTACTGCTTATTTAAGGTTGAAAGATTATAAAAAAGCAGTAGAGCATTTAAGTAATTTCTCAAGCGAAGATGAGGTGTTAGCACCTTTGGCTAAAGGAAATATTGGAGATGCCTTTGTACAGTTAAATCAGCCAGAAGATGCGTTGGATTATTACGAGCAAGCAGCAAAAATGCGTAATAACGAATATACGACGCCTATGTATTTGTATAAAGCAGGAGCGATAGCTTTAGATTTAGGTAAAGCCGATAAGGCACTTGGCTACTTTAAGCGTATAAAGGAAGAGTACCCTAATGCAACTGAAGCATCAACAATTGATGTATTTATAGGAAAAGCACAAGCGTTGGCAAATAAATAATATGGCTACTGCAAACAAAAATTTATCCGATTACGATAAAACAACAATCCCAAATGCGAAACATTTTCGATTTGGGATTGTTGTTTCAGAGTGGAATGATTCGATTACCGAAAGCTTGTACCAAGGTGCTTTCGAAACCTTACTTGCCCATGGTGTTTTAGAGAAAAACATTGTGCGTTGGGATGTTCCTGGAAGTTACGAACTCATCTATGGAAGCAAAAAAATGCAAGAGCAAATGGTAAGTGCTGTTATTGCCATAGGTAGCGTTATTCAAGGAGAAACAAAGCATTTCGATTTTGTATGCGAAGCTGTTTCGCAAGGTATTAAAGACTTGAATGTTTTACATGAAACACCTGTTATTTTTTGTGTGTTAACAGATGATACATTGCAGCAGGCTATAGACCGCTCTGGAGGTAAACATGGTAATAAAGGTACAGAAGCTGCAGTTGCTGCTATAAAAATGGCAGCGCTAAGACAAAATAGCTAAACCAATATTATTTTATAGAAAAAGAACCCCTGCTCAAAATTGGAAATAGCCTGGAGTTAAGGGGCTTCCATTAATTAGAACTGTGGTTGGTTTCATTTTTAGGTAATTACAGTGATTTATTGGATTTACCCAATTGGGGTGTTAACAATTTTTGGCAATTCTATTACTTGTTTTTGTCTATTTTTAAGTAATTTTGAGGTATAAGCTTCATATACTTTGTTTAAGCGACGCAAAAATAAAACCTTTAATTATAAGCCTAGATTTTCTCAAGGAAATGAGAAGGATTCTAAAGAGGATGCATTTAGGGAAGACGATTTTATTTCTAAATGGAAACAGACTCGCGAAGCCAATAAATCGAAGGTAAGGGGCGTTGTGTCTATACGTACACTTGTCTTACTTTTGGTATTGTTATTGATCTGTATGTATTTGTTAGAAACAAAGTTCATGTAACTTAAAAGCTTAGAAATTATGGGAATCTTAAAATTACGTAAGAATAAAAAATTCAACTATACACCACGCTATTTCGACGATAAAGGTGAAGGTAACCCTTTTGAAATCAAGCATAAATTTGATGATTTTAGAAAAACAGTGGGTAGTAATTCCGGATTAAAGACGAAACTCAGCAATGCTTTAGATGACTTTAAGACCAATCGTAATAAAGAAGCCGATAAACGGGTGTTGATTATAGCTCTTATTCTGGTTTTAATATTTCTTTTTATCATCGATTTCGATTTATCTATTTTCTTTTCTAAATAATACATGGCAGACATTATTCAGCTATTACCAGATCATGTAGCAAACCAAATAGCAGCTGGAGAAGTGGTACAGCGACCTGCTTCGGTAGTTAAAGAGCTTTTGGAAAATGCTATTGACGCAGAAGCTTCAACAATTAAACTAATAATAAAGGATGCAGGCAAAACCCTTATTCAGGTTATAGATAACGGAAAGGGAATGAGTAATACCGATGCACGGCTTAGCTTTGAACGCCATGCAACTTCTAAGATTAAATGTGCCGACGATTTGTTTCAATTGCATACAAAAGGCTTTAGGGGAGAAGCATTGGCAAGTATCGCAGCCATTGCCCATGTGGAACTAAAAACGAAGCAGGAAGAGGATGAGGTAGGATGTGCTCTTGTAATTGAAGGAAGTGATGTTATATCGCAGGAGGTAGTGGTAACACCAAAAGGTACTTCGGTATCGGTAAAGAATTTGTTTTATAATATTCCGGCACGACGTAATTTCTTAAAATCGAATACAGTGGAATTGCGGCATGTAATTGATGAGTTCCAGCGCGTAGCTTTAGCACATCCCAATATTACATTTGCATTTTATAATAATGGTAATGAAACGTTTAATCTTCCTGTTAGTAATTACCGACAGCGTATTGTTAATATTTTCGGAAATAAAACCAACGAAAAACTGGTGCCAGTAGAGGAAGACACCGAGGTACTTAAAATATCGGGATTTGTAGGAAAGCCTGAATTTGCCAAGAAGTCTAGAGGCGAGCAGTATTTTTTTGTTAACAATCGTTTTATTAAAAGTGCTTATTTAAACCATGCGATCTCATCGGCTTTCGATGGTTTGTTAAAAAGTGGTACGCACCCCAGTTACTTTTTAAACTTAACGGTAAATCCACAAACAATTGATATTAATATTCATCCAACGAAAACTGAAATTAAGTTTGATGATGAACATACCCTATATGCTTTATTACGTGCAGCTGTAAAACATAGCTTAGGACAGTTTAATATTGCACCGGTGCTTGATTTTGATCGTGATGCCAGTTTAGATACGCCTTACAATATTAGCCAAAGTGCAACTGTTAGTGCACCAACCATAGAAGTCGATAGAAGTTTTAATCCGTTTCAAGATGAAACATCTTCGCGACCAAGATCAACTACTTATAAGAAGGAACCAGCTGCAAGTTGGGAAGGTTTGTATGTTGGTCTGGAATCAAAGGGGACACAAACGCAAGATGATTTTAGCGAGGTACATTTTGAGAGCGAGGAGTCGGAACTGGTAATCTTTAAAGATCATAATGCGCTTGAACAGGTGCATACTACTTATCAAATAAGTAATAAGTACATAGTTAGCGCTATAAAGTCGGGCATGTTGGTTATCGATCAACATAGGGCGCACCAACGTATACTTTACGAAGATTTTCTTCAGAATATTACCGTTAAGGATGCCGTGAGCCAACAGTTATTGTTTCCGCTTCAGCTTCATTTTTCGCCTCAGGAAGTTGCTGTTATCGAACAATTAAAAGAAGATTTAGAGCACACTGGATTTGTGTTTTCAAATCTTGTTGATGAAACGGTTGAAATTACGGGTGTACCGGTAGGTGTACCAGATAGTGAGGTGTCTATTATTTTAGAACAGTTAATAAGCGATATCGAAAATGAAGTGCCCGACAGTAATTTTAGTGCAGCCGATTTATTGGCGAAGTCCATGGCAAAAAGCTTGGCTATTAAAACTGGACAATCTTTAGAAAAGGAAGAACAAGAACACTTGGTAAATAAGCTTTTTGCATGTAAAGAACCCAATGTTTCTCCAAGTAATAGAATGACATTCATCACGATGAGCGTGGATGAATTGGATAAAAAATTTATATAAAATATGATAAGGATTTCTGAAGCCGTTAAACATTTAATGATTATTAATGTCATTATGTTTATAGGTACATTGTTTATTGGAAATGGTGTTTTTTACGAGTGGTTTGCCATGTATTTTCCAAAAAATGATGCGTTCCAGCCTTGGCAAATTGTTACACATATGTTTATGCATGGTGGCATTTCACATATATTGTTTAACATGTTTGCCCTTTGGATGTTTGGAACACCAGTAGAACAAGTTTTAGGCAAGAAACGTTTTTTATTTATTTATTTTTCTGCTGGTCTCGGAGCTGTTGCATTACAAGTAGGGTATTATTACTTTCAATACGTGCCTAATTACAATGCTTTGTTGGCTTCTGGGCTGTCTCCAGAGCATATCAAGCAAATGCTGGCTACCAATAAGTTGATGGAAGGGGTTTCGCAATCACAACTTTTGGAGTTGCAAACTATTTTCCCTGCTTTTAATGCAAGTATGGTAGGAGCTTCAGGTTGTATTATGGGGGTGCTTGCCGCTTTTGGAATGATGAATCCGAATGCAGAATTAATGCTTATTTTTTTACCTATTCCTATAAAAGCAAAGTATTTTATTCCGGGAATTATTATTTTAGATTTAATTTCAGGAATCACAGGACAATCGTTTTTTAGTCCTAGTAATACAGCTTATATGGCACATGTTGGAGGCGCATTAGCCGGTTTCCTGATCATGTGGTATTGGAAAAAAAATCAGTTTAACCAAAATCGTTGGTATTAATGACGTCATTAACACAAGATATAAAATATAAATTGTCACGGCTTAATGTATTGGAAAAGATCATAGCCATTAATGTGGTTGTTTTTATTATAGGGCTTGTAGTACGATCAAATTTAGGGTGGTTAGAGTTGCCAAGCGACTTTAGCGATTTTATCGTTAAGCCATGGGCCATTGTAAGTTATGCTTTTTTGCACTATGACTTTTTGCACATCCTTTTTAATATGCTTTGGCTGTATATTATCGGACGTATGTTTTTAAATTTGTTTAACCCAAAAATGGCCTTAAACGTTTATTTTTTAGGAGCTATTGCTGGTGGCTTGTTGTTTATGCTAGCCTATACCTTATTCCCCAGTATTTTTGGTGTAAACTCCCGTTTGGTAGGAGCCTCGGCTGCAGTAAGAGCACTATTGATTTTTCTTTGTGCTTATTTGCCTAATCAGGATATACGTTTCTTTACTTTTAGTTTAAAGCTTTGGCATATTGGCTTGGCTATTGTTATTTTGGATGGTATAGGACTTTTTGGGGCTAATGCAGGAGGTAACTTGGCGCATCTAGGAGGTGCTTTATTAGGATATGCATATGCCAAACAGCTGACCAAAGGTAATGATATAGGTAAAGGGTTTGAAAGATTAATGGATGGTATAATAGGCATGTTTAAATCTGCTAAAAAAGGCCCTTTGAAAACAGTGCATAAAAATAAGTCGAAGGTAGGGGGTTATACCAAAGCCGATTTTGATGAGTTTAACCACCAAAAAAAGATTGATGTTATTTTGGATAAAATAAGCAAAAGTGGTTACGATAGCTTAACAGCCGAGGAAAAAGAGTTTTTATTTAGGGCTGGAAAGTAGCGTTATGAAGCAGTTAAGCCTCCTTGATAAACTGATTTTTTTGCTGAATCAAATAGCGGCCTTAGCACTGTTATTGTCGTTTGTTTTACCATATGTACCTCCAAAAACCTTTGCTGGACTCTCTGTTCTAAATTTGAGCGTTTCCTTTTTAATTCTTAGCAATGTTTTGTTCTGTCTGTACTGGTTGGTTAAGCTGAAAAGGCAATTGATGCTATCGCTTGTGGTATTAATTATTAGTTATTTTTCTTTTGGATCACTATATAAGTTTACTTCATCCAAAGAAGAAGCAAATAAAGATAGCATAAAGGTTATGAACTATAACATTAGGCTGTTTAATCTTTATGAATGGTTACCCGAAGCACATTTGGAAACAAAGATTGTGGATTTTATTAAGGCAGAAGCTCCAGGTGTTTTAAGTGTTCAGGAATACCATCCCCATGAAGCGATAGATCTTTCTTTCTTTAAGTATAAGTTCGAAAAGCTATCAGGAAAGAAAACGAAGTACGGCCAGGCTATTTTTTCACAATATCCCATAATAAACTCGGGTTCCATAGAATTTCCAAATACGGCTAATAATGCAATTTTCATTGACCTGGTAAAGGGTAATGATACGGTAAGGGTGTATAATATTCATCTAGAGTCACTACGTATTAATACTAAAGTTGAAAGTTTAAAGAAAGAAGATTCCGAAAGGCTTTTTAAGCGGGTAAGAGGAGCTTTTAAGAAGCAACAGGAGCAAACCGAGTTGTTTTTAGCGCATAAAGAACAATGTAAGTATAAAATGATAGTTTGCGGCGATTTTAATAATACGGCATTCTCGTATGTGTACCGAAAAATAAAAGGTAATTTACGCGATGCATTTAAGGAAGCAGGCAATGGCTTTGGACGTACCTATGATTTTAGGTACTTCCCGGTAAGGATCGATTTTATTTTAGCTGATGAAAGTTATCCCGTTAAGGAATTTAAAACCTATGACGAGCATTATTCTGACCATTATCCAATCATGGCGACTTTGGCTTTGAAATAATTACATAAGCAAACAGTCTACAACATCGGCAATAATATGGATTACCAAACCCAAAGCGACTAAGCGTGTCTTGTTGGGAATTAACAAGATAAGATATACCGTTATGGCATAATAACTGTGGAGTGGGTGAAAATTAATGCTACATCGGTTGGGGGAGAATATAGGGGTGGCCAGTAAATGATCTATATCTATCCAAAAACCCGATAGCATAATTAAAAAGGCCAGTTGCCATTTCGGTTTATACCAAATTAGGGCAACAAAAAGTGGCAGGAGGATATGACAACCATAATGAAGAAAGGGTTGTAGCATTATTGCGCAGGGATTACTTGGGATTCTAAATAGTTCAATGCATTAGGTCCCTCATTAAATAGAAGGTCCAATATGCTCAAATTAGGAATAAAGCCATGCTTATTGTCGAAAACTTGGGTGTAGGCATCAAAAGATTGTTGTTGTTCTTTTTTAGCATTTACCAGATACCTAAAATCTTCACAATTTTCAACAGACTTATTAAAGGTTTGGGATTTTGAAGTATTTAATTCTAATTGTAAACACTCACATATTACTTCAAAACATTTTAGGTTAAAGTCTAAAATATAATCCATTTTACAATTAAATAAAGGGAAAAGTTCGTCTTCATAATATTCAAAAAAAGGAGAGGTACGATAAGCAGATAAAAGGGATTTCCAATGTGTAACCTGCCAATTTTCAGCATTGAAAATTTTAACATCCTTGTATTTTTGACGATTCTTCTGGGTATGGATTACGGGAATGTGCAGTGCCAATTTCCCATTAGCCCCATAAATGTAAGTTCTGTTTCTATAGGTTTGTTTTAAAAAATTGTCTTCAACTTCAAATTGAATATGGTTCGCCTTAACCATGGCTACAAAATGTGCTATGTTAGGGAAATACGTAGGGTGTATTAAAACGGTCATCTGTGGATGCGTTTATTTGGTGGGTACTATGCTTATATTAAACGAAAAACAAATTAATCATTCTTCTTACGAGCACGCCATTTACTGTATCCAATCCATCCAAAAAGTAATACTATAAATGGGATAAAATAGGAGGTAGGTTTGCCACTGCCACCTACAGTAGTGAATAAACGTTTCCAACGTATTTTCTTAAAACCATCGGCAAACGAATCCCAACTCATCCAAATGAAAACAGGTTTTCCAACCACATGGTCAAAAGGAACGAATCCCCATGCCCTGGCATCTAGTGAGTTGTGACGGTTATCACCCATCATCCAGTAGTAATCTTGTTTAAAGGTGTAAGAGTCAGCTTTTGTGCCGTTTATATAAATTTGATTGCCCTTAACTTCCAAGGTATTGCCTTCGTATTCTGTTATGACCCTTTTGTAAAGAGGAAGTACTTCCAGATTGATGTCTACCGCTGTTCCTGCTTTAGGGATATACAAAGGTCCAAAGAAATCAACATTCCATTTGTAATTCGGGTCATGAGGGAACAAACTAGGATCCCTAACGCCTTTTTCCTGTTTTACGGGCATGATGCTGGCCACATTGGGGTGGTTTTTAAATTTAGCTAATGCTTCATCTGAAATAGCAGAAAAATAATAGGTGTTTTGATTGTTAATAATTTGGAATCTATCTGTAATATCGTATCTGTTTGCTAAAAACTTAGGGTTGAACTGATTTGTTTTTGGCTGTACATAATAACTAAATTGTAAGTGTGCCCGATCTGGTAATTCGTTTTGTTTGCCATTAATATACACATAACCATTTCTAATTTCCAATGAGTCCCCAGGGATACCTACACAACGTTTTACAAGGTTTGTTTTTTTGTCAATAGGTTTGTAGTAATTCCTGTTAGGGTGAAAGTTATTCATATCCAACAAAGTATCTGCTGGTTGGTTAAATACTACAATATCATTGCGTTCAATTTTTTCAAAGCCTGGTATTCTAAGGTATGGTAATTGTAATTTATTTTGCCAAGACGTTTTACGTTTGTTATAATCGTCATTGAACAAATACGATTTCTTTTTTAGAACAGGAATGGTATCATGAACCATTGGAGCAGCAACAGTTGTCATTGGTATCCTGGCACCATAATGAAATTTACTTACGAAAAGAAAATCTCCGACCAATAATGACTTTTCTAACGACGATGTTGGAATTGTAAATGGTTGAATAAAATAAGTATGTACAATGGTAGCAGCTACAATAGCAAATAAAATAGAACTTACCCAATCGCCTAAACCTGTTCTGGGGTGTAAGCTTCTGTTTTCAATATGTTTAACGTCGGCAACATAATTTAAATAATAGTTGTAGAAGCCAAGGGTTACTACAGCTAAAAATGTGTCCATGGGTTGGTTTTTACCAAAACTTCTTGCGGTTTCAACCCAAACAACAACAAACATAATGAGATTAACAATAGGTAAAAACAACAAAAATATCCACCACCAAGGACGGTTTATTATTTTCATCAATACAATGCCATTGTATACGGGAACAAAAGCTTCCCAGGCTTGTCTTCCTGCTTTAGTATATAATTTCCATGTGCCTAAACCATGAATAACCTGAATAATTAAAAAGCATATAAACCATTGTATTAACGTCATAATTGTAGTTTTTTTATCTTTAGTTAGTAGCCAAACTTACTAATGTTGTTACCGTTTTTAAATGTATTAACCAATATTTAACACATCATTCATAGTGAAGATTCCCGTTTTTCCAACCAACCATTCGGCTGCGATAACAGCACCAAGCGCAAAGCCTTGTCGGTTGTGTGCAATGTGCTCGATAGTAATGGTATCGACTTCACTTTCGTAATTTACAGTATGCGTTCCGGGTACATCTTCTATACGTTTTGCTACAATAGGTATGCCTGCATCTTCTTGTGTATCTAACGACCATGTTTTGTAACTGTCGTGGTTGGAGATTATGTCGTTAGCCAACGAAATAGCTGTGCCACTAGGAGCATCTAGTTTTTGAGTATGGTGAATTTCTTCCATAGAGACATTATATTGCTTTAGGTTGCTCATCATTTTTGCCAATGTTTTATTGAGTTCAAAAAAGATGTTAACACCTAAGCTATAGTTTGATGCATAGATAAACGCACCGTTTTTCTCTTTACATAAAGCTACCGCTTTTTCGTAGTCGTTTAACCAACCTGTGGTACCCGATACAACAGGAACGTTGTTGTTTATACAATTGGATATGTTATTAAAAGCTACTGTAGGGACGCTAAAGTCGATGGCAACATCGGCCTTGGTTATATCGTATTCTTTATCCTCTTTGTCAATGGCTAATACAATATTGTGTCCGCGTTTTATGGCAATCTTTTCAATAGTTTGCCCCATTTTTCCGTATCCAAGTAAAGCTATGTTCATTTTTAAAATTTGAAATTTAAAGTTAATCCAAGATTGCTTGTGGCATCCATCTTATCTATATTAAAATGAGGAGCCAAAGATAGGTTTTCATCCACATTGTATTGTAATAAATGTGCATCTACATTGGCATCGATTATATTCAAGGTATAAATACCTAAAATGACTAAAAGAGATATCTCTTTATTCCTTCTATAAAATTTTTGTCCGCGTTCCAATCCTTCTGTGGTTACTCTGGGTGTGGGGAGTTGGTTGCCCTGGGCGTCTAAATAAAACTCATCGTTAGTAAAACCGGCAAGTCGGCTTTTATACGCATCGCGGTAACGATTGTATTCTTTGTTGTTATTTATATAAAAATAAATACCTGTACCCAGAGCACCGTAAACAATGGGTATTTTCCAATACTTTTTATTGTAGGCTTGTCCCAATCCAGGTAAAATAGCCGAATAAAAAGCAGCACGTGCAGGGGATAAAGGATCGATAGGAGCCTTAGTAACCTGCAAGAGCGTATCCACTTCAATTGCTTTAGGAAGCTTAGTATCGGAAGTTTTTTTTTCTTGAGCTACTATTGTTAAAGAAAATAGTAATGAGACTATGCCCGTTATTAGGAGTTTATTTGGCACCTTGTACTAATTTTTTAATGCGGTTAAAATCTTCTTCTGAGTGAAAGGGAATGGTTATCTTTCCTTTTCCATTCTTAGAGACCTTAACGTCAATTTTATGCCCAAAGTATTCCGAAAAGGTTGTAATACCTTTTTTTATGTATTTAGGAACATTTTCGGTTTCTGCATCTTTTTTAGGAGTTACCTCAATGTTTTGCGTATTGTTAAAATTACGAATTAATGCTTCCGTTTCTCTTACAGAGAGTTTGTTGGAAAGAATTTTTTCATAAATATCCAACTGAATTGCTTGATCTTCAATTGCAATTAATGCACGACCATGGCCCATTGAAATAAAACCATCCCGCATTCCCGTTTGAATTATTGGATCTAATTTTAGCAAGCGCAGGTAGTTAGTAATGGTCGAACGTTTTTTGCCAACACGTTCACTCATTTGCTCTTGTGTTAAATTAATTTCGTCAATAAGACGTTGGTAGGACAAGGCTATTTCTATTGGATCTAAATCTTGACGCTGGATATTTTCAACCAATGCCATTTCAAGAGATTCCTGGTCATTGGCAATTCTTATATAAGCAGGAATGGTCGCTAACCCAATTAGTTTTGAAGCTCTAAAGCGTCGTTCTCCTGAGACTAACTGATAACTGTTAAAGTCAAGTTTTCGTACGGTTATAGGCTGAATAATGCCTAATTCTTTTATGGAAGAAGCAAGTTCTTGTAATGATTCCTCATTAAAATTGGTACGAGGCTGAAATGGATTAACTTCAATAAAATCGATATCTAGCTCAACAATATTACCTATAACTTTATCTGCATTTTTATCCTGTGCAGATTGAATATCGTTACTAGGGTCTTTTAAAAGTGCCGATAAACCTCTTCCTAAAGCCTGTTTTTTTGTTGCCTTCGCCATATATTAGGAGTTTTTATTGATAATTTCTTTCGCCAAACTTAGGTAGTTACTGGCTCCTTTACTGCTGGCATCATAATTTATAATGCTTTCGCCATAACTAGGGGCTTCGCTTAAGCGTACGTTGCGTTGTATAATAGTTTGGAAAACCATGTTGTTAAAGTGCTTTTGAACTTCGTCTACAACTTGGTTTGATAAACGCAATCGTGAATCGTACATGGTTAAAAGTAAGCCTTCAATATCCAGTGCTTCATTGTGAATTTTTTGAACACTTTTAATGGTGTTCAACAGTTTTCCTAAACCTTCCAGTGCAAAATACTCGCATTGAATAGGTATGATTACAGCATCGGCTGCTGTTAAGGCATTTAAAGTTAATAAACCTAGAGATGGCGCACAGTCTATTAAAATATAGTCATAGTCCTCTTTTATGTCGGCTAATGCTTTTTTTAACATATACTCGCGTTGATCTTTATCTACAAGTTCTATTTCAATAGCGACAAGGTCAATATGAGCCGGAATAATATCAAGATTTGGTGTTTCGGTTTTTATAATGGCTTCTCTTGCAGAATTAGAATGTTCTAAAAGCTGATAGGTGCCAATTTCAACAGTCTCGACATCAATGCCTATACCAGATGTTGCATTTGCTTGAGGGTCTGCATCAATTAATAATACTTTTTTCTCTAAAACACCAAGTGAAGCGGCTAAGTTTACAGATGTAGTTGTTTTACCAACACCTCCTTTTTGGTTAGCAATTGCAATAATTTTACCCATTAATGATTTGGTTTTTATGACTGTAAAAATACAATTATTTACGAGTATAAAAAATGTTACTTGTTAACAAAGCGCATGCTTAATACTTAGTCCTAAATTTCTTATATTTATTAAGAATCTTTATTGAAGAATTATTTTGGTATTTTTCATTTTTAAGTGGGTAATATGATAAAAATCATATTTTTAAAAGCACTTTGAAGTTACTTTTGGTTCCTAAATTAGGATAAAATTATCTTATTTGTAATGACCAACTTAATTAAACACATTATTATGATACTAAAACAAGACAAGTTAAAAATTAAGCTATCAAGCTTTTTAGCCTATTTAGGATTAGTTACAGTACTACTTACTGTGTCGTGTGTAAACACAAAAAAGAAAACTTATGAAAATACGGCCGATATCCCCGTAAATAGAGAAATGGTGGCCGAGTTAACAGCACCCCCTCATGTACCTACACCTGTAGGAAAGCGTTTGGCTAAAAAATTAATAGTCAACATGGAAATCCTTGAAAAGGAAGGGGAAATGACCGATGGTGTAAAATACGTATACTGGACTTTTGGCGGTAGTGTACCTGGTAGTTTTATTAGAACCCGGGTGGGTGATGAGGTAGAGTTCACGTTATCCAATCATCCAGACAATAAATTACCGCATAACATCGATCTACATGCTGTTACAGGACCAGGAGGAGGTGCAACATCGTCTTTTGTGGCACCTGGTCATGAAAAGACGTTCAGTTTTAAAACATTAAACCCTGGTTTATATGTGTACCATTGTGCAACAGCTCCAGTTGGGATGCATATAGCGAATGGAATGTATGGTTTAATTTTAGTGGAGCCAGAAGGCGGCTTGCCTCCTGTAGATAAAGAGTATTACATCATGCAAGGTGATTTTTATACTAAGGGCGAAAACGGCGAGCCTGGTTTACAGGCGTTCGATATGAATAAGGCTGTTGATGAAGATGCCGATTATGTTGTATTCAATGGTAGTGTAAATGCACTAACAGGTGATAATGCGATTACGGCGAAAGTAGGAGAAACTGTGCGTTTATTTGTTGGTAATGGCGGCCCTAATTTAACATCGTCATTTCATGTAATTGGTGAGATATTTGACAATGTTTTCGTTGAAGGTGGTGACATGATAAATGAAAATGTGCAAACAACGTCTATTCCAGCTGGAGGAGCTGCTATTGTGGAGTTTAGAGTAGATGTGCCCGGTACTTTTATTTTAGTAGATCATGCTATTTTTAGGGCTTTTAATAAAGGTGCTTTAGGAATGTTAAAGGTAGAGGGTGAAGACAATAAAACTATTTACTCTGGAGTTGTTCAAGAAGGTATTTATAACCCAGAAGGAGGAGGCGTACAAACCATGCCAGATGATGGTAAAGCAAAACAAACTGTAGCAACTACAGAGAAGACCTTAGCAGAAAAGATGGAATCTGGAAAACAAATTTATATGCAAACCTGTTTTGCCTGTCATCAGGCAGAAGGGCAAGGTATTCCTAATGCATTTCCTCCATTGGCTAAGTCAGATTACTTAAATGCCAATGTAGATCGCGCTATAGAGATCGTACTCAAAGGAAAGACAGGAGAAATTACTGTTAACGGTGAAAAGTATAATAGTGTGATGACAAGACAGTCGATAAGCAATGACGAAATTGCAGATGTATTGACCTATGTATATAACTCATGGGATAACAATAAAACCAATGTAACCAAAGCAATGGTTGATCGTGTTAAAAGTGGGCACTAATCAGTTATTAAGATAAAAAAATGAAAGCTGTTTTACGATTGACAATTTGCATATTGCTATTTTGGGTTCATCCGGCAGATTGTCAATCTAAAATGGTAAAAATAAAAGGAGGAACCTATATTCCGCTTTACGGACGTGATTCATTAAAGGTTACTATTGTAGATTTCCAAATGGATGTGTACCCCGTAACTAATAAAGAATTTCTTGAATTTGTTAAGGCAAATCCAAAATGGCAACGCTCTAAAGTAAAAAAACTATTTGCAGACAAAAATTATTTAAAAGATTGGAAATCGGATACCGAACTAGGAGACCAACAATCATTAAAAGCTCCTATTACAAATATCTCATGGTTTGCTGCAAAGGATTATTGTGAGTGTCAAGGAAAACGTTTGGCAACAATAGATGAATGGGAATACGTTGCTATGTCGAATGAAACGATTCCTGATGCGAGAACATTGAAAAGTTATAATGAATTTATCTTGGGGTGGTACGAAAAGCCAAAAACCTTTAATAATGAAATTGGTTCCACATTTAAAAATTATTGGAATGTCTATGACCTACATGGTTTGGTTTGGGAGTGGACTTTAGATTTTAATTCGGTTTTAGTATCTGGAGAGTCGAGGAAAGATGTGGATAATGATACCAATTTGTTTTGTGGAAGTGCAGCAGTAGGAGCGACCGATTTAATGAATTATGCAGCTTTTATGCGCTATGCTATTCGAGGTAGTTTAAAGGCTAAGTATGCCATGAAAAATTTGGGGTTTAGATGTGTAAGAGATATAAATGAATAATAATGAAGTACCTAAAATTTATTGTAGTACTGTTAGTTTTAACGGTTATTACTGCTTGTAAAGATAATGCTTCGCATAAAGTAAGTGAAGAGGAATCGGTTTATAAATGTCCTATGCAATGTGAAGGAAATAAAACCTATGCCAAATTAGAAGCCTGTCCGGTTTGTAAAATGGATTTGGTAATGGTTGAAAACCAAAGAACAAAATCAGTTGCAGACGATGTTATTTCAGATGAGTCTATTTTCAACCTTACAACTACCTGGCATACCGAAGAAGGGAGCACCGTTCAGCTTAAAGATTTAAAGGGGAAAACGTTGGTGATGGTTATGATTTATACAACATGTAAGGCGGCCTGTCCGCGTTTGGTAGCCGATATGCGAAATATTGAAGCCAAAATACCCAAGGATAAATTAAACGACCTTCAGTTTGTGTTGGTTAGTATCGATCCTAAAAATGATACACCTGCTCGTTTGAAAGCTTTTGCTAAGGAGAATTTTATGGATGGCGAACAATGGACATTTTTACAAGGCACAGAAAGTGGTGTAAGGGAATTTGCTAATGTACTTGCTGTAAAATATAAACAGATTTCACCTCTAGATTTTTCGCATTCCAATATTATTAGTGTTTTTAATTCAGGAGGCGAATTGGTTCACCAGCAGGAAGGTTTGGGAGTAGATAACAAAGAAACCGTGGATAGTATTTTAAAACTGGTACAATAGAATACCTGTAAATTAACTAGGAGTTAAATTCACAAAATACTACTTTTGCGGCTTTGTAAAAAATAAAGTTTTAGCTATAGTGACTTCCGTCATGTTTTGGAAGACCTGTTAGTTTTAAATTCGCAACATGATAAAACGTGTTTTACATAAAACAACCGTTGTTGTATTGATTATTGCATTGTTGTTCAATAACATCAATACCTTGGTTATTATGGGACACTTTTTATGGAATCAAGATTTTATTGCCGCGACACTTTGTGTTCAAAAAGATGACCAACAAGGGTGTAATGGTAAGTGTCATTTACAAGAGCAGTTGGCCCAAAACGATTCACGCTCTAATAATCAAGAAGCCCCTTTGCCAGAAAATAAACCGCAATCATTAGATGTGTTTTACATAGCTAAGTCGAGCACTATCGAAATACAGTTTATACAAACGCTATTGCCTAAAATTGTACTGTCAAGAAACGTCTTCAAAATAACAAAAACAGCTTTGGCAGTAGAAACGCCACCACCAATTTTAAGCTAATATTTATTTTTTAGAGACTGTTTAAATTTCAAAAATGGAATTTAAACAGTCTCTAAATCAGAAATGGTTTAAATCCAAATAGATTAACCTTTTCCGGCTTGCAAAAATAAGTTGGCTGGGAGGTAAATGGTATTCCTTAAAATTAATTATAAACAAGTATTCATTACTATGGGCAGTTTGTGTAACGCCTGTAAATGGATTGCTTATACCTAACTTTTTAAATTTAAATTATCGTAAAATAAAGTATATGCTTTATTCGGTGATCTCAAAAAGTTACTGGGTATATACCCATGGTATAATACAATCATACCTAAAATTTAAGCAAATGAAATTAAAATATATATTCCCAATCTTATTAGTTATTCTATTAATAACAGCATGTTCTACCGATAACGATGATACACCTGAACTAAATGAAGTTGAAGGTCTTTTAAAAATTCAAGAACTAACAAACGATAGCCATACCATAGAATTGTATACGGCATCGGGTAAATTTTATACTGGTTATAATGCGGTGAGTATCCGTATAAAAGAGCATAGTTCTGATACTTACGTATCTAATGCATCGTTAGTATGGAAGCCTATGATGCAGATGCCAAGTATGCAGCATTCATGCCCTAAATCGGTGATTGAAAAAGCGTCTGGAAAAAAGACAGTTTTCACAGGTTTTGTAATCTATCAAATGACCAATTTAGATGGTTCTGGTTGGACATTAACGATAGATTATTCTATTAACGGAGAAGATTATTCGATTAGTGAAGCCATAACAGTTGAGCAAAGTGAAAAGAAAAATGTAACTAGTTTTATGGGAACCGATGACAAACGTTATGTTGTAGCCCTAATTGAGCCTACTCAGCCTATTATTGGTGTAAATGATATTATAGTTGGAGTTTACAAAATGGAAAACATGATGTCTTTCCCTGTTGTAGAAGGCTATACATTGCATTCGGATCCTAGAATGCCAGGAATGGGTAACCATAGCTCACCCAATAATACCAATTTAACGTACAATCATGAAGAAGCCACATATCATGGAGAATTGTCATTAACAATGACAGGGTATTGGGTGTTAAACTTAAAACTTGCAAATGCAAAGGAAGAGGTACTTAAAGGCGAAGATGTAACAGAAGAGCATACGCAAAGTAGTTTGTACTTAGAACTCCAATTTTAATCGAAAAGAATTCCTTGAGGCTCTGACTCTGGGATAATTCGTTTCAAGAAATTCTTTATTAAAGGAATATTTTGTTTTATAGATTAAGGTTGTCTAAAGTATGAAGAACAGAATTTAGCTTTTTAGGCTTTAGGCAACCTCACTTCCCGTCTTATTTTAATTTTTTTATTATGCAAAAGATTGTATTAGTATACATTGGCGTTTTATTAAGTATGTCTGGTTATACCCAGCAAGGAGAGCAATTTATTAGAAAAGATACAACACAGTTAGATGAAGTCATTTTAATTGGACAGCGTAAATTAAGCAATCATCGGCAAGAAAAAACACTCTCAAGTATTGATGATTATTTAGAGAAGTCGAACAAAATTACAATGCTAAAGCGTGGTAATTATGCATGGGAAGCGACTTTAAATAATATGACGAGTGAACGTTTAAACGTGACCATTGATGGCATGCAGATTTTTGGAGCCTGTACCGATAAAATGGATCCCGTAACTTCTTATGTCGACGTTTCTAATTTAGAGAAGGTAACCGTCAATTCCGGTCAGCAGGGAGCTGAAAATGGACATAGTATCGGAGGTGCTATCGATATGAAGCGACCATCATCAAAGTTTTATGATAAAGGTTTAACGACACATATCGATATGGGGTATGAGACCAATGGAAATTATGGAACCACTGGATTGGATCTGGAATATTCAGGTGATAAGTTTTATTTGAATACTGATGGTATATTTCGAAGATCAGATAATTATAAGGCAGGAAATCAAACAGAGGTCTTCCATTCCCAATTTCAAAAGTATAACCTATCGTTACAAGGAGGCTATAAACTTTCCGATAGGCATATTCTGGAAACTAATATAATTTACGATAAGGCTACGGATATTGGATATCCAGCTTTGCCAATGGATGTGTCTTTAGCAGAGGCATTAATAAGCTCTATAACGTATCGTTATAAAGGCCATCATTCATTATTGCAATCATGGGAATCAAAGATATATTTTAATACCATAACCCATATTATGGACGATTCGCAACGTGACGATGTTGCCATTCGTATGGATATGCCTGGTTGGAGTGATACCTATGGGATTTATAGTAAAGCTGCTTTACATAAAGGGAAACATAAATTATTGATTAACCTCAGTAGTTTTTATAACAGGTCGATAGCAGAAATGACGATGTATCCCAATGACCCAAATCAACCGGATATGTTTATGTATACTTGGCCAGATATTAGAACATTTTATTCGGGAGTTTATGTTAAAGAAGCGTATGCTATTAATGCATTTGAAACGGTATCTGGGGCATTGCGTTTTGGTTATCATAACAATACCATTGCTAAGCAAACAGGTTTAGAGAGTCTTCAAATCTTTTATCCAAATATAACAGATTCTAAAAATAGAATGCTGATGAGCCTTTCTGCAGATTATAAGTTAAGTGAGGATAGTTATGATGCTTCATTTGCACTTGGTTATGGAGAACGGGCACCTTCGGTAAGTGAAGGGTATGGTTTTTTCCTGTTTAACAGCTTCGATAATTATGATTACATAGGAAACCCAAACTTGAAAAAGGAAAAAAGCTTGGAGTTCCATGTCAATTCTAATTTTCATTTCGATAAACTAAAAATAGGATTAGAGTCGTCGTGCTTTTATATTTCGGATTATATAATTGGAGATATAGATACCACTATAAATTCGATGACTATTGGTGCTGATGGCGTAAGGGTGTATAAGGCCATTGATTATGCTACAATTCTAGATGTTTATCTTGATGCCGATTATACGTTTAATAAAAGGTTTTCCATTAACAGTTCGGTTGGGTATAATTACGGAACTGGTAACGATAATATAAAGTTACCTTTAATTAGGCCCTTTTCATATTTGGCAGAGTTTAATTATAATAGCCTTGGGTTTAATGCTGCTTTGCAATTAGAAGGGAATGCTAACCAAAGTCAGTATAGTAGTTTTTATGGTGAAGATAAAACACCTGCTTATGGTATATTAAACTTGAATTTAGGAAATATGTTTTATGTTAAAACTAATAAAGTGGTTTTAAAGTATGGTGTTGAGAATATATTAGATGCCAACTATTCAACATATGCCGATTGGAATAATATAGCAAGACAAGGACGGAATTTTTATATGAACGTGTCTTTTGTAATACGTTAATTATTTCCAGAATTCATCATCAAGTTTGTCTTCAAATGTAGACGGGCTATGGATGCTTTCAATGAGTAATAGTTGAGCATCGGTTGCTTTGTTTTGTATTTCAGGAAATAGAATACGTTCTTCAAATCTTATGTGTGCCTCAAGTGTTCCCTCAATATCGTTAAGCGTTTTTTCATCATATCTAGATGTGTTAAATAAATGCTCTAAATTCCTGTGTTCGGACAAAGCACGTTTTATAAGTTGGTTTTCCTCATTTAAAATAGGAAATATGTGTTTTTCCTCCATTTCAAAGTGTGGTACTAAATGTGTTTTAAAAAACCAATTGGTGTATGCTTTAATACGTTCAACGGGAATATTTTTACTTAGCCCACTGCGTATTTTCCACGATAATAATAAACCGTGATGGTGTTCTCTACTAAGAGGTTGTAGCGCTTTATGGCGTTTTAAGGGTTTTTTGTCCATGCGTTTTAGTTTTTAAAATATTGAATAGTAAGCTCATTATACCAATGGGTAATAAAGCACTGAAAAGAAATAATAAGAGGTAGTAGTTTGGTATAAACCCTTTACCATAATAAAACATACCACCTTGTAACATTAAAAGCAATTCGGTTAAAACAAATCCAAAAATAAAGGTGTAGATGGCGAACGGTAAACTGCTATTACGGCTCACTAATTTACTTTGTAATATAAATGAAAATATAAAGCCCGATATAATACCCAATAGCGTTAAATGTATAAAACCAATAACGAAATTTCGATGTTGATAAATAACTTCCGATATATCTGGAAGTAGTGAAAGCGACCGTAAGAGTATCTTTAAAACAAAACAAAAAATTGCAAAGCTATAAAGATGTACAACAAGCTTTGAGTGTTGTTTTAGTACCAATGGTAGCTTGGGTTTAATAAGTTGTAAAAAATGAAACAAGGCGACTAACTGAATAATGACGCCAATACCATTTATCCATAACAGACTGTTGTTTTCTATAAACCAGTAAACAGGCAAAGCAAGCGTTAAGATGGTAGAGGTAACTAAAAGTTTGAAAAAGACCCTAAACCTTTTTGAGTCGCGAAGCTGCAATAGGTGAAATAAAACAGCAACAACCGCTATTATAAACCAACCGTTAAACTGGAAGTGCAAAAAGAATTGTATGGCGATTTGATAAAAGGCCGACGCTTGGCCTAACATCGATACAGCCGGTCCTAAACACCAAACACCTATAGTAGAAATCAACATAAAAATAAGCGAGGTTTTTAACAGGTACTTCGTTACCACCGATTCGGTTTTATGGTGTTTCCAGATAAGGTATACAAAATAATAACTACAAAAAATATGTAAGGTTGAGAAGCTAATGGATACAGCAGCATAACCTTGAATCGGGAAGCTTAGCATCATACCAATTACTGCAAATTCGGTAAACCAAAATAGCCGATTATATATTGGACGCTTTTCTGGTATAAAAAAATGAACAAGCAATACATATAGCATTAAATACAGCCACCCTAGCATGGCTACGTGCGAATGCGCATGCGTTAAAAAGCGATAATTAAGTCCAATGGGCTGTATATAGGTGTAGCGCAAAGCCAGACCCATAAGGGCGGCAATTAAAAAATTAATCAAGCATACAATTACTAGTCTTTTTTGCATAGCTAAATTCTTGTTCGATTAATAGTACTTTAGAAGCAAGAAGGTATAAATATAGAAGCTTTTAAATGAAGTGGTTTAAACTTTTTAGCCAATTTATAAAAGTTTAAATCACTTCAATATAAAATTCCAGAAAGTAACAAGGACTTTCTGGAATTTTTAAACCAATTAAATTAGAGGGCACTATTAATCAATTCTTAAGCTTCCAATTATGTAAACTGTTTTTCTAATTTAATGGCTTTGGGAAATAAAATGTTATTCTCTAAATGAATATGTAAATGCAAATCCTTTTCAAATTCTTCTAGCATTGCAAACGTTACGCGGTATGTATTACAGGCATCAGCTGGAGGCGTATAATTATTTGTTAGTTCTGCAATTTTTCTAAAACGCTCTCCTTCATTGTCATGTTCCTGCATCATCATGGTAATTGGATTTTCAACCGTTCCAAATTGAGGTGCTTGTATTGGATTTTGATCTAAAGTTGCTTGCACCATTTTTTTTACGAAAGGGAATAATATCAATTCTTCTTTTTTCATATGGGCAGCTAATTCCCTGGAAGATGCCACGAATAAAGCGTTTATTTCTAATAGTTCCCGATGCCTTTCACCATGAACACGGCATAATTTATCTAAAAATTGTCTCAGTACGGGAACTTTTTCTTCTACATACCTATGATGTTTCTTTTCTATATATTCTGTAAGCAGATCTAAAGGCCATGACTTGTAATCAATAGACTGGTTTGCTGAGGTATTTATAACACTGTTTAGTTTATCTAATAGTTCGTCGCTGTCTATTCCTTTTTTTTCGCAAACCTCTTCAATGGTTCTCTGGCCTTTACAGCAAAAATCAATACCATAGTTACTAAATATGGCAGCTGTTCTATAATCTTCGGCTACAAATTGTCCGATTTGTTTTTGTGAATTGTTGTTTAATACTTCCATAATGCTATTTATTTAGGATAAAATTGTCTTATTTGTGATTAAATTTTTTTGTTCTTTACGTAATAGTTTTTAAAAAGGAAGCTCCAGATTTTATATTAAGTGCTAATTCTTCAAGACTTGTGTGTTCTAACATGTGTTTGAGTTCGTCTCGTACAACTTTAAATTTATCATGTACAGGGCAGGGTCTGTTTTCATCGCAGGTATGAAGCCCTAAACCACAACCATTATAAATCTTGTCGCCATCAATTGCATTCACAATCTGTGATAATTTAATTAAAGCAATGTCCTTTTTGTCTATTTCAAAACCACCATAAGCGCCTTTTACCGAATTAATGACACCGTGCCTTACTAAGGCTTGCAAAATTTTGGCAGTAAAAGCTTGGGGGGAATCAATTTCTTCGGCTATTTCTTTAGGACTAACACGTTTACCTTCAAAAGAGTTTATCGCTATAAAAATAGACGCCTTAATTCCATATTCACAAGCTTTTGAAAACATTCTTATTGGTTTTGTTTGGTCAAATGTAGAAAATAATTTTAATTAAGACAAATTTATCTTAATTTAAATTAATTTTTAAAGAAGATAGCCATTAATGAGGTCTGTTGATGTGGTATTGTAGATGGATTTGCTGTATCGAAGCGGCAAATTGGTTGTATAGGGCTTTTGTGTAGTATTTTTAACATGCTTTTAAGGAAACAATCATTATATTTACTTAGCTTATATTTATTAAATTTTAGACACATGACAAACATCAATCAAAACATCAAAGTATTAATGCTTTTTGTAATGCTAGTGGTTAGTCCACTGGTTTCCAAAGCACAAATTAAACAGACTGCCAGTGTTGAAGGTATTTCTGAGTACGTTTTAGGAAATGGTATGAAAGTATTATTGTTTCCCGATAATTCTTCACAAACTATTACGGTTAATATAACTTATAAGGTGGGATCACGCCATGAAGGATATGGCGAAAAAGGGATGGCCCACCTATTAGAGCATATGGTATTTAAAGGAACGCCGAACCATCCGGATATTCCCAAGGAATTAACAGCTCGCGGAGCTAGACCTAATGGAACGACTTGGTACGATAGAACAAATTATTTTGAAACCTTTAATGCAACCGATGAAAACTTGGACTGGGCTCTAGACTTGGAAGCCGATAGAATGGTTAATTCTTATATAGCTAAAGAAGATTTAGAATCGGAGTTTTCAGTAGTGAGAAATGAATTTGAAAGTGGTGAAAATTCGCCCTCCAGTGTGCTTATGCAAAAAGTGATAAGTAGTGCTTATTTGTGGCATAATTACGGAAAGTCAACCATTGGTAACCGATCGGATATAGAACGTGTTCCCATAGAAAACTTAAAGGCTTTTTATAAAAAATATTACCGTCCAGACAATGCTGTACTTATGGTTACTGGAAAGTTTGAAACAGAAAAGACATTGGCTCTTATTGAGAAAAAGTTTGGAGCAATCAAAAATCCAGAACACCCTTTAAGGGATATCCCCACCATAGAGCCTCCTCAAGATGGAGAAAAAAGAGTGACTTTAAGTAGGGTGGGAGACTTACAAATTGTTTCGGCATTATACCATACACCAGCGGGATCTCATGAAGATTATGCCGCTATGGCAGTTGCAGAAAATGTACTTACAGATCAACCTTCGGGACGTTTATACAAAGCTTTAGTTGATAGTCAGAAAGCATCATCGGTATGGTCTTTTTCGCCTTTTACCAAAGAACCTTCCTTCATGTATTTTAATGTTAATGTGCCTTCCGATAAATCTTTAAATGAAGCCGAAAATACACTATTAACTGTTTTGGATGATCTGAGTAGTAATCCAATAACAGAAGAGGAGCTAAATAGAGCAAAGGCCAATTTACTTAAGCGATACGATCAAATTTTTAGAAATTCAGCCTATTTAGGTACTTACATGAGCGAGTTTATAGGTGCAGGTGATTGGCGATTATCCTTTATACACAGAGATAGGATCGAGAGTATGACTGTTGAAAAGATTAACCAAGCCAGTCAAAGATATTTTATAAATACCAATAGAACGGTTGGTAATTTTATCCCAACAAAAAAGCCAATTAGGGTAGAAATTGAGCATACAGAAGGTTTAGAAGATTTAGTGTCGAACTATAAGGGAAAGGAAGGTTATGGTACAGGAGAAGCGTTTGACGTGTCTTATGAAAATATTCAGGAAAGATTGGATGCTGGCATCTTAAAAAATACACCTATAGAATATGGGTTTATTAAAAAGGACAACAGAGGAAAAACGGTCACCTTATCATTTACTTTTAGAAACGGTAATGTAAACGACTTTATGAATAAAGGACGTTTAGCAAGTTATACGGCAAGAATGCTTAATAAAGGAACGGTAAATAATACGCGGCAAGATATTGAAGATAAACTAAGTGCCATAAAATCATCTATAAGTTTTGGAGGCTCTAATGGACGTGTAACAGCGAATATAAGTACCAAGGAAGAACATATTATGGAGGCTTTGTCGTTAATGACCGATATGCTAAAAAATCCTAAGTTCGATGAAGCAGAACTTGAAAAACTTAAAACCCAAGAGTTGGCAAGTATTGAGCAAAACAAAACTGAACCACAGTACCTAGCAAGTAAGACATTAGGATTGCTTAATCAGAATTACCCTAAAGGACACCCGCTTCACGCGAATACCATAGAGGAAGATATTGTAGATATTAAAGCGGTTAATGTAGAAGCTATACAGGCGTATTACGATGCGTTTTATGGCATATCCGATAATGCAACCTTAGTAGCTATAGGTAATATTAATGAGCAAGAGTTGAAGGACTATTTTGAAAAAGAATATGCCGATTTTAAATCGGATAAACCTTATGTGCCAATTTCGGATGTATTTATACCAAATGCCGTTGCTAACGAAAAAATTAAAACGCCAGATAAAAAGAACGCAATAAGCATAGGGCTTTTGTCTTTTGAAGGGAGTCAGGTCGATGAGGACTATGCTGCATTGCAAATAGCAAGCACTATTTTTGGTGGTGGCGTTTTAAGTTCAAGGATAACAACCAGATTACGCCAGAACGATGGGGTTAGCTATGGAGCCGGAGGTTACGTAAATGTTGATGCCGATGAAAAAGGTAAAAAGTCTTCTATAGTAGTTTATGCTATTTATGCTCCGGAAAATGCTTCAAAAGTACAAACAGGGTTTCAAGAGGAAATAGCTCGTTTTATTAATGATGGTATTACTGAAGAAGAATTAGAGGTCGCTGTTACCAGTTGGGTACAAGGACGTAACGTATCCAGGGCTAAGGATAATGAATTATCAGGTTTAATTAACAATAACCTCTACTACGATAGAGATATGATGTTTCATAAAAGTATTGAAGACCGTGTTGAAAAATTAACTGTAGCAAAGGTAAATGAAGTCATAAAAAAATATTTTAAAACTTTCGATAAATGGACTGTTGTAAATGCAGGTGATTTTGAAGATTTTGAAATTAAGAATTCTAATAAAAAGGTGGATTAATCGAAAAGAATCCCTCGAGGCTCTGCCTCGGGGATAGTTCGTTTCAAGAAACTCATTATTTAAAGAAGAAGAAGAAGAAACTAAAGCCAATTTGCCATCTCACAAATTGGCTTTTTTTTTGAAATCTGTCAATTTTTGTCAGACACCAATTTGTTTTTTCCTTTTGTAGGTACGACCATACCATAAAAGGATTCCTGTAACGGGCAATGATGCTGTAAGGAGACTAATTAAAAAGGCAATTATTTTTCCAGCTAGCCCACCGATTGCGCCAATGTGAATATCATAGTTCATACGTAAAATCTTGTCAGCCACTTTAGCATCACTATATTTTCCATAGATACCAGGGGTTTCAATTTCTTCTAAAGTGTACTGGTCAAAAAAGCGAAAGTCGGAATCATAATATAAGCCTTTACTGTTGGAAACTTCTATATCTATACTTGATGAATCCGATTTGGGGTAATGGAGTTCAAAGCTTTTTGCATTAGGTGATTCTTTTTGAAGCATTACTATCAAACGATCAATAGGAGCTGTATTGGTATCGGTAACTAAGCTTTTGTTAATGTTATTAGGGATAATGAACTGAGGTACTTTGTCGCCTCCCGCCGATTTGTATACAACATATTTTAACCAGTTATACGATATTACCGACCCCGTAAAGGCAAGTGCCAAGGCAAGTGAACATATATAGAAACCTATAACACTATGTAGGTCAAAGTTCTTGCGCTTCCATCTTGTGCTAGGCTTCCATTCAAAAGTTAAACGTTGTTTTAAGTTTTTACGCCTTTTTGGTAGCCATAGAATAAAACCAGAGATGATGATAAGAATAAACACGAGTATAGAGATACCTACTACCTGTTCGCCAATTTTTTTAGGTAACCATAGGCGCATGTGCCCTTTTAGAATAAAAGCAAAGAAGCCTGAAAGGTGGTTGTCTACCTTAATGACTGCGCCTGAGTAAGGATTTAAAAACACACTTTGATAAAATTCAGGTTGTCTGTTATAAAATATAACTTCAATGGCATCATCTGGTTGCTTAAACACAGTACCATGAATGCTGTTGTTTGGGAAAACGGACTTGGCATAAATTTGAGCTTCTGTAGGGGTTAAGATAGGTTTGTTTTGTGGGATTATTTTTTTATAATCATTATATGTGTTTTCTATTTCTTCTTTAAAAGCCCAGCAACAACCCGTTATAGCGACTATAAAAACTACAAAACCAGTTGTAAGCCCTAATATTTTATGAAGTGTAAGGATACTTTTTTTGAATGTCATATTTTGGGAAATGAGGAGTGAAAAGTAAATTAGACGTTACGTTGAACACCGTCGAAATGTTTTAGTGCTTGGTGATCAAACATAGGTTTCGACGGTACTCAACCAGACAAATCATTAACAGGTCTTTAATTGTTAAGCAGGTTTAAAATTTATAAGTAAAGTTTGCTAATAAGGTTCTTGGGGATTGCGGATTTATAGTTGTCCAGCCTTTATAATATTCTTTATTAAAAGCATTGTTAAGTTTTAGGCTTATGCGATAGTTTTGGGTTTGGTAAAACAATGAAGCATTCACAATCGTATAGCTAGGGAGTATAAATTCCCCTGTAGATTCATAATTAATTGCAAAACGTTCGCTTGCACCATTGGCACCTAGTCCAAATCCAAATCCTTTTAATGTGCCTTCTTGAAGTTGGTAGTTTGCCCATAGATTGTAAAGTGTTTTCGGTCCAGATTCAAGAGGTCTGCGGTTTAATATTTGGATGTTATCCGATTTTGTTGTTTCACTATCATTGTTACTGTACCCTGCTTTTATGTTTAGTCCTTTTATTGGGTTTGTATTGATATCAATTTCAAAGCCTTTACTAATTACTTCTCCGCCTTGTATTTTGTTAAAAGGTGAATCGGGATCTGTGATGACGCGATCGGTTACTTTAATGTTGTAATAGCTTATTGTTGTATTTAAACGGTTGTTGAACAGGTTTGTTTTTATACCAAACTCGAACTGATTTGCTTGTTCAGGGTCAAAAGATTTTAAGGTTTGGGGACCGTTATCGGGATTACCAACTAGAATGGGAGCTACATTGGTAAATCCATTTTGGTAATTTGCAAATATTGATAATTTGTTTATTATGGGTTGGAACAAAAGCCCAAATTTAGGAGATAGGGTAGTTTGGTCAAAATCATCTTCTGTATTCACCAAGCTTCCTTTGTTGTCGAATCTGTCTAAACGTAAACCAATCATTGCCGATAGCTTGTTCGTGATATTTAAAATATTAGAAGCATATAAGCTGTAAATATGGTATTTAGATTTAATGTTGCCAATAGACTTGGTCGCAAGGACAGCATCGACACCTGTAGTTGATAGGGGGTATGTGTCGTTTTCTACCTCGGTAGTAAAAGGATTATCTCCATTAACGTTCCCATTTGGCATCACATTTCCATAAAAAGCATAGCCACTATTATTACTTGTTTCTGTAACGTTTAAATAATCAATCCCAATAACCACTCTATTTCTTAACGTTGCAATTTTAAAATCACCAATAAAGTTTTGTTGTATATCTGTTGTTTGTGTATTGGCATTTTGTTTGCTAATAAAGCGTGTAAATGTATTATTACCCAATATACCGTAATCGTATAAATACGAATAGTAGCCTTTGGTTGAGGTAGAACTTTTGGATAGTAGGGTTTGCGACTGCCATGCATCCGATAGTTTGTAATGCATTTCAATTCTATAGTTTTGTGTCGGATTTTTTAAGGATAGATCATTACTCGTAAACGATAACTTATTGTTATACCCTAGCTCCTTAAGGTTTTTGGCATCGGAGGGAGCACTTCTGTTAAGGAATAAGAATGTTGGGTTTGTTTGTTCAGTTTGTGTAATTTCTCCATAGAAAGAAAAGGAGAGCTTATCGTTCACTTTATAAGAAAGTGATGGGGCAGCAAAAAATGATTTTCTAAAACCAGCATCTTGAAAACTTTGTTCTGTAGCATATGAGGTATTTAGTCTAAAATAGATATTTTTTTCTTTGTTTAAAGCAGTATTGAAATCGCCTGTAACTTGATTTAACCCATACGTTCCAGATGTAAAGGACAATTCTCCTCCAGTTCCAACAAAGGGTTTTTTGGTAACAACATTTATTAACCCGCCATAAGATGTTACAGCATTACCAAATAAGGTGGCAGATGGTCCTTTTATAACTTCTATGCGCTCTATGTTAGCTGGGTTTATTGTACCGTTTGTTATTCCCGGTAATCCATTTACTAGTTTGGGTTGTACAGAAAAGCCACGCAACGCATAGTAACCTGCACCATCACCACCGCGACCGGTAGATGCCCAAAGGTTTTCTACACCAACAGCATTTTTTAGGGCATCGTTAAAAGTGGTAATGACTTGAGATTCGAGTAGATCATGGGTAATCGTACTATAAACCTGCGTGTTTTCAATATCTTTTATGGGAAACTTAGAAACATAAGCTGTTTCCTTTCGGGAAAACTTGTTGGTTCGTTCGCCATTGATAACAACTTCATTTAAAATTTCATTGCCTTCGTAAAGGTGTATTGTTTTTAAGTTTAAGGATTCATTGTTTGATATGTTGATTTGTAACGTTTTGGTTTTGAAGCCTAGATAGGAAATGACCAGTATGTAGTTCCCTTGTTTAATATTGGTTATTTTAAAATACCCATTTTCATTTGTTTGTGCACCTTTGGCTGTATTCTTCAAAGAAATGTTTACACCAAGTAAAGCACTTTGGCTGTTATCTTTTATAGTTCCCGTAATTGTTCCGTTTTGGGAAAACCCAACCATGCTTAATGTTAAAAAGAGTAGAATGCTTGTTTGTTTCATTTTATTTTTATTTAGACTAATTATAAATAATAGATTTGTGATGCAAACATAAGTCCTACATTTCTTTCGTGCAACTTATTTATAATAATTCTAAATAATGATTTTTGACGCTTTTGATTTTATAGATATTATGTTTTTGAAAATCAATTTTTTAACACACAATTAGGTGTGACAGAAAATGAAGAAATTTGTTTAGCCGAAGTGTTTTTTTAAAAAAATCAGGATTTTATTGGGAAGTTGAAGTGTGGGGCTAATCGATTAAGATATCAAGAATTTTAATTGCTGCTTCGCTTATTTTAGTGCCAGGACCGAAGATTGCTACAGCACCTGCATCAAATAAAAAGGGATAATCCTGTTTTGGTATTACGCCCCCTACAACAACCATAATATCGTCCCTTCCGTATTCTTTTAGAGCTTTAATAACTTGGGGTACTAAGGTTTTGTGGCCAGCTGCCTGAGACGATATACCTAATACATGCACGTCGTTTTCTACAGCTTGTTTTGCAGCTTCTTGAGGTGTTTGGAACAGCGGCCCTATATCTACATCAAAGCCAACATCGGCATAGCCTGTAGCAACTACTTTAGCGCCACGGTCGTGTCCATCTTGCCCCATTTTAGCAATCATAATACGTGGTCTTCTACCATCTTGTTCTGCAAAAATATCGGCTAGTTCCCTTGCTTTTTTAAAGGAATCGTCGTCTTTTATTTCGTTACTGTACACACCTGAAAATGATTTTATTTGTGCTTTATATCTTCCGTACACCGTTTCAAGGGCATCGCTTATTTCACCAAGGGTAGCACGCTCGCGTGCAGCTTCAATAGCTAAAGCTAATAAATTATTTTGACCAGTACGGGCTGCCTCGGTTAAATTCGTTAAGGTTATATTAACCTTTTTAGAATTTCTATTTGCTTTAATTTTGTTTAGTCTTGCTATTTGTTGAGAACGTACCGTTTTGTTGTCTATTTCTAGTGTTGTTATTGGAGCTTCTTCTTCTAATTTGTATTTGTTAACACCAACAATAATATCTTTTCCAGAATCAATCCGGGCTTGTTTTCTGGCAGCAGCTTCTTCAATGCGTATTTTAGGGATGCCGGCCTCAATGGCTTTTGTCATGCCTCCTAAAGCTTCAATTTCTTGAATGAGCTCCCATGCTTTATGGGATATGTCATGTGTTAATTTCTCTAGGTAATAGCTTCCCGCCCAAGGATCAACGGTTTTGGTTATTTTGGTTTCTTCTTGTAAATAGATTTGGGTGTTTCTGGCAATTCTAGCAGAAAAATCGGTTGGAAGGGCAATCGCTTCATCTAGGGCATTGGTATGTAAGCTTTGTGTGCCACCAAAGGCTGCTGCAGAAGCTTCAATACAAGTTCGGGCAACATTGTTAAATGGGTCTTGCTCGGTTAAACTCCATCCAGAAGTCTGGCAATGGGTTCTTAAAACTAGTGATTTTTCATTTTTCGGATTAAACTGCTTTACCAATTTGGCCCAAAGCATACGTGCTGCCCGCATTTTAGCAATTTCCATAAAATGATTCATTCCTATAGCCCAAAAGAAAGACAAACGGGGTGCGAAGGTATCTATATCCATACCAGCTTCAAGACCTTTGCGAATGTATTCCAAACCGTCTGCCAATGTATAGGCTAATTCAATATCACAAGTAGCACCTGCTTCCTGCATGTGATATCCTGAAATACTAATACTATTGAATTTAGGCATGTGCTTGCTTGTAAATTCAAAAATATCCGAAATGATTTTCATGGAAGGCGTAGGAGGGTAGATATAAGTATTGCGTACCATGAACTCTTTTAAAATATCATTTTGAATGGTGCCAGAGAGCTGATGGAGCTGTACACCTTGTTCTTCGGCCGCCACAATGTAAAAGGCCATAATTGGTAAAACAGCACCGTTCATGGTCATGGAAACACTCATTTTGTCCAGTGGGATTTCATCGAAGAGTATTTTCATATCTTCTACACTATCAATGGCTACTCCGGCCATCCCTACGTCACCAACGACACGCTCATGGTCGGAGTCATAACCACGGTGGGTCGCCAAATCGAAAGCAACCGATAGCCCTTTTTGCCCCGCCTTTAGGTTACGACGGTAAAAGGCATTACTGTCTTCGGCTGTTGAAAATCCGGCATATTGCCTTATAGTCCATGGCCTGCGTACGTACATCGTACTATAGGGGCCACGTAAATTAGGGGTGATGCCAGCCACAAAATTGAGGTGTTCTAAGGATTCTAGATCCTTTTTAGAATAGGTAGCTTTAATGCCAATACCTTCAGCAGTTACAAAGCCATGCTCAGCAGTTGCATTTTGGCTTTCAGGCTCATGTAAGTTAATATGTTGAAGGTTTTTTCTTTGCATTATGTACCTTATTTTATAATTTGTTAAAGTTTACCGTTATTTGGCAGGTGTTTTATTGAAATCAACACCTTGACTTTGTGTTTTTACGACAGTTAGATCTACATCAAAAAGTTTAGCATAAAATAAATCGAAGGCAATATATGCCGCTAAATACTTATCCTTAATAGCGAATCTATAGTTGGACTGTAGTGGGGGAGCAAAAAGTTTGGGACTCATACTATTGGTCTCAAGAAGAGCGTTAAGTGTGGTTTTTAAATCTTTGTTTTCAATGTTGCTAGCGATACATTTAAATAACGGACTATAGTAGTTTAAATTACTTTTGGTATTACCAACCTGCCATAAATCTGTATCTTCTTTTAGGATGTTAAATACTTCTAGGGTGTGATCAGAGACCAGTTCATTAAATTTTACCCTGTTGTATTGCGAGTTACGAACAAATTGAGCGTAAGCAGTTGTTAAGCTTTGCTTATTGTTGTTTTTACCATAAAAGCTTAGGATATCATTTTCGAAGGAAAATAAAGCTTCATTATATAATTTAGATTTGGTGTCACCACAGCTAAGTACGGTACTTTTATCGGCATATTTGTATTCCGATAATGTGTTTTGTTGTTTACAATTAAATAGTGTGAAAATTAATAAAGCTGCAATAAATTTAATTTTTGTGTTCATTTTAATGTTCTTTTTTTAATCGTTCTTGTTCAAGCTTTTCTGCTAAGCGTTTTTCTATAATAGGTTCAATTAAGGTTTTTCGTCGATGTATCTTCACAAACGGATAGAGTTCCAATGTTTCTTTTACTTTATCTTGTTTGTTAGGGTGTTTATTGGTGCCTAGTAATATCTCTTCACCAGCATCAAACAGTTGTTGTTCTTTAGCTGCACTTTCTTTTATTTTCCGTTGAATGGTGCCAGATTTAAGCTGTTTTAAAAAACCGCCATTAGCCTCTATTTCCTTAAATAAATCCAATGCTTTTTCTGCTAATTGCCGAGTTATGGTTTCTATATAATAGGCTCCGTCAGGCGGATTGTTAACTTTGTCGAAATAACTTTCGTGTTTTAAAATGAGCAGTTGATTACGGGCAATACGTTCACTAAATATATTGTCTTTGCGATATATGGTATCGTAAGGTAAATTACATATAGTATTAGCACCACCTAGTATGGCACTCATACTTTCCGTTGTGGTACGCAGCATATTGGTGTTAGAGTCGTAGAGCGTTTTGTTTCGTTTTGTTGGATAGGCAATAATATGGCAATCTGAAACTATGCTGTACTCTCTAGCCAGTGTCTTCCACAAGAGGCGTAATGCCCTTAGCTTAGCTATTTCGAAGAAATAATTAGAGCCTATCGACACATTAAATAGCATTGCAGTAGATCGTAAAGCCTTTTTAGCTTTACTGTCCAACTGGTTTAGGTATTCGTTAGCATGGGCCAAAGCGTAAGCCAGTTGCTGTACTATATTTGCACCCGCATTCTGATAAAGCGTTGTGTCTACAGTAATATAGGTTTGTGACTTTGAAATATTATTTAAAAAGTAATTAGTAAATAGTTCAAAATCTTTATTCAAATTATAAAACCAATTGCCATTTCTAGCCAAATGACCAATACTATCCGTTAAGATATAGATACCAGCTTTTGCAGGGATTGCATGAATTGTTTTAATGTATGCTTCCGACAAAAATTGGAGTTGAAGGTAGATTCGAGTGGTATCAAGGTTTATGTCTTTAAGAAGCTCTTTAATAGCAATCTCCTTAGACGGAACTATAAATTTAATACTTTCGACACCATCTTTAATGGCATTAACGGCTTTAAGGTTTGATGCGGAAGTATTGGCGACAAAGATAGACTGACAAACAAGCCATTGTGTTGCTTTTGTACTGGAAACCTTTGGGAGGTCATGAAGGTCATCGGCGTGATAAAACGGTTTTACGGCAATGCCTTCATTCGATTCCCAAACAAGGGTACTATTGTAATCGGCACCGTCGAGATCGAACTGGATTTTTTGTTTCCATTGCTTGGACGAAACAGGATTAAATTCTTTGAACAAAAGTTTAGTCATCTAGTTTGTTTTTTAAACTGTCTTCGTATTCGATGATGTATATTTCTTCGTTATCCCTTTTCATATAATATTCTTCACGCGCAAACTTTTCCAGGCCTTCTTCTGTACTTAATTTTTTTATGGCCTTATTGTCTTTTTCAATTTCACGTTTGTAATATTCCTTTTCGGCTTCAAGTGCTTCAATTTCATTATTTAATTCATTGTGAATGAGCCAGGAATTAGCATCAAAAAACAACATCCAAATAATAAAAATAACCAGGATAATAACAAATATGTTTTTAAATGGTTTTAAAAAATTACGCTTATTTTTTATTTTAAACAATGTCATTATAATCTTTCATTTATGATGGTACGAACAATATCAATGGCAACGGTATTGTATTTGTTATTGGGTATAATTATATCGGCATACTGTTTCATTGGTTCAATGAACTGATCGTGCATGGGTTTTAATGTTGTTTGATAGCGTGTAAGCACTTCGTTAACATCTCTTCCGCGTTCTGAAATATCCCTTTTTAATCTTCTTATCAAGCGCTCATCGGTATCGGCATGAACGAATATTTTAATATCGAATAAGGCTCTTAATTCCGGATTTGTAAGGATTAAAATACCTTCGACAATCATAACTTTCCTAGGTTTTGTTAGTAAGGTGTCGCCCGTTCTGTTGTGATCTATAAAAGAATAAACCGGTTGTTGGATTGGGGTATTGTTTCTTAAGTCTTTTAGGTGTGTGGTTAGCAGGTCAAAATCAATGGATCTGGGGTGGTCAAAATTAATATTAGTACGTTCTTCCTTGGTTAAGTGTGTTGTGTCTTTGTAATAGGAATCTTGGGAAATAACACCCACTTCGCCATCGGGAAGTTCGTTTAAAATTTGATTAACAACGGTTGTTTTACCACAACCGGTACCTCCAGCAATTCCAATAATGAGCATGCGTGTTAAGTTTAGTTCATCATACAAATTTAGTTAAAATGAGGCATCCAGTTAAGAACGATTAAATTATTTCTTGATTTTTGCTACTTCTTCTTTAGTAACGATCGAATCATTTTTATTACCCCAACTGTTATTGATATAGTTCATAACGTCGGCTATTTCGTCATCATAGAGACCTAATGGAGCCATTAAACCATTATAGGTTTTACCATTAACAACAATTTCTCCTTTTAAACCGTATTTAAGCCCTTTTATACTAGTAGTTCTATTTTTAATTAGATAATCTGATTTTGCGAGAGGGGGATAAATGTTTTCTACACCTTCACCCGAAGGTAAATGACAGGTAACACAAAAATCGGTGTAGATGTCTTTCCCTCTTTCAATACTTTCTTTTAAAGGATCTTGTTGGTCAATATTTATAAAACTTAACGTTATTAAAGAAACAAGCAGGACTAATAATGGAGGTTTCATATGTTTAAATTTTAGTAATTAATTGATTTTATTGTAATTATAAAATTAAGAACGTGTGCAACCACTCCTTACACTCGTTCTCTCATTAAAAAAATTAAACATTTCCTTTTGTGAAGTAATTTTTAAAATTTCTTAATGTTCGTTTCATACGTTTAAATTTTGATAATTCATTTGATTTTATATTAATTATAAAATTGAGAACGTATGCAATCGCTACGCTCTCACATTAAAAATTTTAAACATTCACTATTGTGAAAAGATGCTTAAATTTTATTAATGTTCGTTTCATGTGTTTGTATTGAACTCATCTTCATGAGTTCATTTATTGTTTTTAAACGGTTTCATGTAGCCCCCATAAAATCATATCGTTGTGTGCCGATATTTTTAATCAGGGGTGTTTCATTTGTTTATAAATGGATTTATGGTTTTATATGCGGTTTTTAAATTATACTTAAAAAGATGAAGAGAATGCGTATTAATTGTTAGGGACAATTTTTACAATACCTTTTCCTTCTACCCCTACATAAATATACCCATCAGGGCCTTGCACAACATTTCTAACGCGCCCTATATCCTCTAACAGCTTTTCACGCTTCACCACCTTATTATCTTTAAGTACGAGTCGTTCAAGATATTTAAATTTTAAGGAGCCCACTAAGAGGTTGCCTTTCCATTGCGGGTATTTGTCAGATGCTACGAACGTCATGCCGCAAGGCGCGATTGAAGGTGTCCAGTGAAAAAGCGGTTGTTCCATACCTTCTTTTTCTGTAATATCAGTAAAAGAGGTGCCATTGTAATTGATGCCATAAGAGATAACGGGCCATCCAAAATTTTTAGCTTTTTGAATAATATTAATTTCATCGCCTCCTTGGGGACCATGTTCGTGTTCCCACATTTCTCCTGTTTCAGGGTGTTTAATTAAACCTTGCGGATTACGATGACCATAGCTGTAGATCGCTTTTTTTGCATTGGGCATATTAACAAAAGGATTGTCTTTGGGTATGCTGCCATCGTCATGAAGTCTGTATATTTTTCCACAATCTTTTGTGATGTCCTGCGGATTTTCGTCTCGGTTACCTCTATCGCCTATAGAAAAGTATAAGTAACCTTGGTTATCGAATTCAATACGCGATCCAAAATGTTGGCCTTTTCTTGTATTGGGAGTGCCTTTATAAATTATTTGTTGCTCTTTTAAGGTGGTATCTTTTAGTTTAGCACGCATAATTGCCGTGTTGGCACCTTCACCTTCGCCCTCAGGAGAAGAAAACGATAGGTAAAGCCATCCGTTGTTTGTATAGTCGGGATGTAACTCGATATCCAATAGACCTCCTTGTCCGCGATTAACAATGGTAGGAGTGCCTGCGATATTGATTTTCTTGCCATTTTTAAAATGAATGATCTCACCCGATTTTTCTGTAATAAGCATACTGCCATCGGGAAGAAATACCAAGCCCCAGGGAATGTTAAGGTCGGGGACAATCATTTCGGTAGTGTAGTCTATTGCATTTGGCGTCTCTGCTTTTATCTCAGACTCCGACTGCTGGGCACAAGAAAAGCATGCTAAAAGTATGGCTGTTAAAAAGGATACCGTCTGTTTCATTATTTCCGTATGTTATTTATAAAAATGTTGTAAATCTTGTTCGATAATCGAGAGTTAAATGCTCTTAGGTTTGTTTCCAAATCAAAAGTTTTTACTATAAGTACCTTGTAGCTTACCGTGAGGTAGTTTATTTCAGATTTAAAGATATATCAAAAGATGTAATTAATTTCAATTCCTGTATAATAATTTCGGGGATTTCCAGGATAGTAGTATCTGGGAGCGTTTCCGTTAAACCCTTGTGCATTGATTAAAATTTGTGATGCATACTTTGTATTGAACAGGTTGTTGATCCCAAAAAACGTATTCAGTTTTAAAGATTTGTTTATAGCTTTATTATAACTGAATTTTAAATGGGTAAGGTTGTATTTTTTTGTAAATATGCTGTTGCTATCTGTGATTGGCATGGAGCCAACGTGTTGAAAATTGATAGTGCCGTAAAAGTTGGTATTAACTTTTGTATCCATGCCGAGGTTTAGAATATTAGAAGGAACCCCTGTTAGTTTATTTCCTGAATAGTCGTTAGTGTCGTCTATAAATTGTTTAAAGTTAAAATCGTTGTATGTATAGTTTAAGAAGGTTTGTAGTAATAGGGTCTTGCTAACTAATAATTTATAGTTAAGGTTTAATTCGAGGCCGTCATGTTGTGTACGGCCAGCATTAACCCCAATATATTCGTCTTCACTGGTTCTTTTAGCTACCAATAGGTTTTTAACATCCAATCGATAAATCGCGAGATTATAAAATAATCGATTGTTTAATAATTGACCTCGTGAACCTAGCTCGAAGTTCCATCCGGTTTCAGGTTTCAACTGCGTGTTTATTTGTCCGTTGGGTAGAAGGGCTTCGTTAAGGGAGATAGGAGAGAAGCCATGATTTATGTTGGCATAAATGCTAATATGTTTTGAAAGTTGGTGGATAACCCCGAATTTGGGAGACCACATATCTTTGAATTTGAAAGTTCCGGATTGATCTGGATTGGTTTCTGAAGCTTTAAACCTGTCATTTAAATCATACGATGTTTTATTGTAATTAATCCCAGCCGATAGGTTTGTCTTGTTGGAAAGTTCATAGTTGGTTTCAACGAAGATGTTATAATATTGTCGTTTTTCCTTGAAATCGGATAAACGATTGCCTTGCACACTGCCTGTTCCTTCTGGAAAGTCTTTATACAAATTTTCGAAGGTGCCCGATTTATGGGTGTCTCTAAAGAATTCGCTTCCTAATGTCCAATTAAGCGTGTTTTTAAATAGTTTGTTGTTGCCTATAAGTCGAAATCGGGAACCGAGGGCAAACGAGTTTTCGGTTAAGATGTTAAAGGGTCTGGGTTCGTAGGCTTTTTTATAGGTAGTAAAGATGCTAGTGATAAGTTTTAGGTTCTTATTTGATTGATGGTTCCAAGTAGTTCCAAAAAGGCCTCTTTGAGTGTCTTCATAACCTTTAGACTGTTCCCAAGTATAGGCAGCAGATTGTGGGGTGTTATTATATGATGTTTCGTCTATGGAGCTAGGAATGAACGCCTTTAAATCAATATAACTTGCAAGGAACAATAAGTCATTTTTTTTGTTAAAATGGTGATTGGAATTTATAGTAATAGTTTGTTTGTTGTAGTCGTTATTTTCACGGTAACCGTCACTATGGGTATGACTGTAAACAGCTCTGAAACCATTTTTGGAGGTTCCATGATTAATATTGACCATTTCTTTTGCTAACCTAAACGAACCTACTGAAAACTGGCTTTTAATGCTTGATTGGTTAAGATACGTGCTTTGCGGTACAATATTAATAGTCCCTCCTAATCCAGAACCATAAATGGTTGAAGCCCCTTTTAGGATATGGATGCGGGCCATAGCTCCAAGTTCAAAATCCTCTATATTTGTTTCACCTGTGCCAGTAGTTAATGGTATATCCTTATAGTAGGCTTTTATTTTTGCAGTACCAAATAAGTTCCTGGAGCCAATACCTCTTATAGTAATTCTGTTCGTATTTAAAGCACCAGATTGCATAAAAATACCTGGGGCCCTATTTAATACCGAAGCTATGTTTATATCATTTCCCCGTGTTATATCCTGGTTTGAAATAATGCTTATCGTCGAACTCGCCTTTTTTAAGGTTTTTGGAAGTTGGTTTGTATTGACTATAACTTCAGAGAGATTGGAAGGGCTAATGCTTAACTGTATTACATGATATTTGTTGTTAGCTAAATTCAAAATTCTTTTGGAGTAGCCTTCTTTTTCAAATAAATATGTGCCAGCTTTAAGGAGTTCAAATATACCGTAGGTGTTAGAAGTAAATTCGCTTTTATCACTAACATTTGTAATGGAGACATTTGTAATAGGAATTCCACTGTCACTATCTATAACTTTTCCCTTTATTGTTGATTGTCCGAAGCTTGAAAAAACAAGACATACACTAAATAAAAAGAGGTAACTGATTTTTATAATGAGCACTTGATTTAAGATGTATTTTTAAAGGTCTAAATTAATTGTTTTTAATGTCTTATTGAGTGTTTAAAATAATAAATGAAATTTTTAGGATTAATTTAAATTGAAAAAGAAAAAAAAGGTATATTTGCAGCCTGTTACAGTAGGCTATATTTTGTTTAGTTTAATAAAGTAAGTTATACTGTTTATGGGGTGTAGCACCTCGATTTCGCTCGGTATAAACTCCGCTCGGGCGGGCTACTAAGGTAGTTTAATGTTGGAGTTTGTTAATTTTTTATTGAATATTGCAGTATTTATACTGTCTTCGGGGTGTAGCGTAGCCCGGTCATCGCGCCTGCTTTGGGAGCAGGAGGTCGCAGGTTCGAATCCTGCCACCCCGACTTTTTAAGAAATCAATTAGTAATAAAAACTTGGTAATCGTATGATTATCAAGTTTTTGTCGTTTTAAGACTATCATTTAAATTGAATAAACCCTTTATGTGTTCAACTATAGGTGCTACCTAAAATAACTAATCTTATCATCCTTATCTAAATGATGATTGTCGGTTTTTTAGCTGCATTCCAAATAGTAAAAATAGAATGACATCGGTTTTGTCTCCTATTTTTTTGCGAATAATTTCGAAGGCTCTACTCATATGCATTTCTACCGTTCTCACAGTAATTTTTTGATATTCAGCTATCTCTATATAAGTTAATCCTTCTAGCTTACCCATGGTAAAAACCGATTTACATTTTGGAGGGAGATTTTCAATTTCTTGTTTTACCAGTTCAATTAGGTTATTTATTTCTGAAACTCTATCTTCCTGTACTATTGCTTTAAGCTGCTTTATATGTTCTTCTTCCAGAGGCGTTAAGAGTTTAATTTTTCTATAATGATCTATAAACTCATTATATACAGATCGATATAGAAAATTATTGATGTTATAACCTGAATTCAATTTTTGGCGTTGCTCCCAAACTTTAAAAAAAACATTTTGAACTATATCTTGAGCAGTATAGTGGTCCTTAGTCAGGCCTCTGGCATAGACACATAACTTATTATGGTAAGTATTCATTAAATAAACAAAGGCACTTTCCTCTCCTTTTTTAAGGTTTTTAATAAGATTTTCATTGTTTAAATAAGAACTGTTCAACTGTAAATAGAATTAATATGAGTTAAAAGATGTGGTAAACTTAAAAAAAATATCGTAAAATATATGTGGTATTAAAAAAATCATACGTATTAATTAGTAACAGATATAATTATGAACGAGAAAATAAAAACTATTTGTATAAAATATTTGATGTATGACGCCGATATTGAAGAATTGGAAATTTTAGAAAACTGGCTCAAAAAATCGAAAAACAAACAACTGTTTGCTAATTATTTAAAGATTAATTATGCTATGGATATAAATATAAATCCATTTGATACAGAAAAATCTATAAATGACTTTTTAGAAAGCATAAGAAATGAACAGAGAAATTCTAAAAAGCTTAGATTAATGAGGGTTTTTAGGTATGCCGCTGCAGCAATTGTCATTGGAATATTCGCTACAGCTTATTTCTTTAATGATGATTTGTTTGGCAAATCCAATGAAGATATTCCAAAAATCACAAATCAAGATATTATCTTACCTGGGACGGATAGGGCAACATTAACCTTAGAAGACGGATCTCAAATTGTATTGCAAAAAGGGAAGTCTATTCAAACCGATAATGCCAATAGTAATGGTGAAACACTAATATATGAAGCCAGATCAAGTATAACAGATGAGATCGTATATCATGATTTAAATATTCCGAGAGGCGGACAGTATTATGTTGAATTATCAGATGGAACAAAAGTTTGGCTCAATTCCGAAACACATTTAAAGTACCCAACTAGTTTTATTAAAGGAAAATCCCGTGAGGTTCAACTTGTATATGGAGAAGCCTATTTTGAAGTGTCACCAAGTACGGAGCATAATGGCTCAAAATTCAAAGTTCACAGCCCTTCACAAGAAGTGGAGGTCTATGGTACGGAGTTCAATATAAAAGCTTATAAGGACGAATCTGTTACCTATACCACTTTGGTAGGCGGAAAGGTAGGTGTTAACGTTAATGGTGTTAAACAAAATTTAGTTCCAAGCCAGCAACTAAGTTATGATACAGGCACAGAGCAGGTAAAAGTATCCGTTGTAGATGTTTATAGTGAAATATCATGGAAAGACGGTATTTTTAGCTTTGAAGACAAATCACTTCAAGACATTATGAAAGTTTTATCCAGATGGTACGATATGGAAGTTGTTTTTGAAAATGAAAAAATCAAAAATGAAGAGTTTTTTGGTCTATTAAGAAAAGATCAAAAGATTGAGAAAATAATAGCCACAATTAAGGAATATGGAATTATAAAAGATTATGAATTTAAAGATAAAATACTTATGATTAAATAAACCAAAAATATAAAAGGGACCGAAGTCAAACATTTGACGGTGCGTAAACTTCGTCCCTTCTACCATATTAATTAAATCAATGTCTAACTAATACAACGCTAAATTATGAAATTTAATTTTACTATTTATCGTTTTCTACTACGAAAACGGCTTTTACTCATTATTATGAGAACCTTTATCATTCTATTTTGTACTACTGTTTTTAGTTTTACAACTAATAGTTCCTTTTCTCAAACCTTAATATCTATTGAGAAGGACCAGTATGCTTCAGTTAATCAGGTTTTTAGGATTATTAAAAAGCAAACGCATTATGCTTTTATCATTCCTAAGAAACTGTTTAAAAACACGCCAAAGATTCAATTAAAAAAAGGAGAAATTGAATTAGGCAAACTGTTAAAACAGAGTCTTGGGTCGAATAGCTTGAATTTTGATATTTCGGATGATATGACAATTACTATTAGGGAAAATCAACCGATAAACAATGAAGCGACAAAAGCACAAAAAACGGAGGTTAATGGCATAGTGACCGATCAAAATGGACAACCCTTACCTGGAGCGAATATTTTAGAAAAGGGAACTACAAATGGTACGCAGACAGATTTTGATGGGAAGTTTTCTATTAAAGTTAACAGTGAAAATGCAACATTAGTGGTGTCCTACCTTGGTTTTGCCACTGATGAGATAAGTTTGAATGGACAAACAACACTCACAGTTGCCTTACAAGAAGACACTTCTTCATTAGAAGAGGTGGTAGTCGTGGGGTATGGTACCATTGCAAAGAAGGATATAACAGGATCTATAGCAACAATCAAATCAGATGCTATTACAGAAAGGAGTACAACAAATGTTTCGAATGCATTACAAGGATCTGTTGCGGGACTTAGAGTAACGAGATCAAGTTCTTCTCCAGGAGCAGGGAATACTATTCGAATAAGAGGAAATACAACACTTCAAGGGAGCAATGATCCATTAGTGCTTATCGATGATGTTCCAGGAAGCATTAATGACGTAACCCCCGATCAGGTTGAAAGTATATCGGTATTAAAAGACGCAGCTGCGGCTGCTATTTATGGATCTAGAGCGGCAGCAGGTGTTATTATTATAACAACAAAGCGAGCTAAAGAAGGTGTTTTCAGGTTTAGTTATAGTGGCGATTATTTTATTAATACACCTACTAAAGAACGTGAATATGTGGGGGCTCTGCAATACTTGCAAATGGATAATGAGAAGTCCTGGAACGATGATGGAAATGGCAGTGATTTATACCCTATTTGGTCTGAAGACAGAATAAATAAATACATTACAGGAGAGGCAGCACAAGATAGAAATGAATATCCGGACACCGATTGGGCAGGTCTTATTTTAAAGAAAAATTCAACAGGATACAGGCATAATATTAACATTTCTGGAGGTACTGAAAAATTAAAATCAAATGTTTTTGTAGGTTATGAATATCAAAATGCATTATATAACCATAGAGATTGGAGCCGTGTATCAGCAAGGATAAATAATGATTTTAAAATTACGGATAAATTTGGTGCTGTTGCTGATATCAATTTTAGATTGCAGAAAACGAATAATCCTATTGTTAATCCAATTGGAGAAGCTTTGCAATCAGGACCTATTTATCCTGCTTTATGGGAAGACGGAAGATATGCAGAAGGAAAGAGTGGGGCTAACATTTATCTGCGTTATAAAGAAGGTGGGTTTTCAAAAAGTAACCAGTACCTTTTTACCGGGCGAATAGGACTATATTACAAACCAATAGAGGATTTAAAATTCACATTAAATGTAACCCCCACGGCATCCTTCAATAAAGGAAAATCATTTTCAAAAGAGGTTAGGTATTGGGATGTAGACGATCCAGATCAGTTAGGGTCTGGAACTCTTATACCTGGGCAAACTGTAAATAGGCTATCTGAATCCAGATCTGATTTTACGGCTGTAACATTACAAGCCTTAGTAAATTATGATAAGTCTTTTGGTAAGCACGGAGTAAAAGTTCTTGGTGGTTTTGAAGAAAGAGGATCAAAAAGTGAAAATTTAGGAGTGCTAGGGGACCGGTTTGTAAGTCCAGATTTCCCATATTTAAACCAAGCTACCACGGGCGAAATATTTAATAATGGTACTAGTATATCTGAACTGGCCTATTCTTCTCTCTTCGGAAGAGTTAATTATAGCTTTGATAATAAATATTATGTGTCAGCAGCGATAAGGCGAGATGGCTCTTCCAGGTTTGGAAGTGATTATAGATGGGGTACTTTTCCTTCTGTCTCTGCCGCATGGACGGTTTCCAACGAAGAATTTATGAAATCCTTTGCATCGCCTATCTCTTATTTAAAACTGAAAGGCTCTTATGGCGAGCTAGGAAATGACAGGTTGGGTAATTACTTGTATTTAACCTTGTTGCAAATTCAAAATACGTTAATCGCCAATGGGTCAAGTGTAGAGGAAGTTAGGGCTTTGTCTCAGCTTTATCTTACAACTCCTAATGTTAGATGGGAAACAACAGCGACTAAGAATATTGGATTAGATCTTGGGCTATTTAATGACAAATTATCTATAGAAGCCGAATATTTTGTTAAAGAAACAAAAGATATGTTGCTAAGTCTTAGTGTTCCAGATTTAGTGGGTTTTGAAGACCCGGTGGTGAATGTAGGAAGTATGACAACTAAAGGTTGGGAATTAACAACATCATGGAGTGATACTATCGGAGATGATTTTAATTATGCTATTTCGTTTAATATCTCAGATGCTGAGTCTATTATTGGTGATATTAATGGTAAACGCCTTTTTAGCGGCGCTACATTGTCAGAAGAAGGTCACGAATTTCAAGAATTTTATGGTTTGCAATCAGACGGCTTTTTTCAAACCCAAGAAGAAGTAGACAATTCGCCAGTTACAAATGCTTCTGTTAGGCCTGGAGATGTTAAATATAAAGACCTAAGTGGGCCTGATGGTGAACCCGATGGTGTTATTAACGATTTGGATAGAACATTTTTAGGAAGCTCTGCACCAAGGTACATTTATGGCGGAAGAATTAACATGGCATATAAAGGATTCGATCTAGGCGTAGCCTTTCAAGGCGTTGGCAAACAAAATTTTTATTTATCCCAAACTTTTGTTCAACCATTTCGTGCCTCTTGGCTTTCACCTAGCAAGGAATATGCTAGTAGTTACTGGAGTGTAAATAATACGGCAGAAGTTAATCAAAATGTAAAATATCCAAGACTTTCCGAAACCTCTGCCGGCAATAATTATAGGTTTTCAGATTTTTGGTTAAAAAATGGGGCCTATTTAAGAATTAAAACCATAGCACTAGGTTATACTTTGCCTAAAAGTCCTCTTGAAAAAGTAGGGTTAACAAACCTTAGGTTATCTATTACAGGTAATGATTTATTTACTTTTGATAAGCTTCCTAATGGTGTAGACCCAGAACAATCTTCAGGAACAGGTTATTTTTTAACGAAATCTTTCGTTGTAGGGTTAAAAGCTAATTTTTAAAGATTAAAAATATGAAAAAACAGATATATAAAATAGCGTTTTTACTACTACTAATAGTAAATTCTTGTACAGAGTTAGATTTAGTGCCATTAGATGCACCAACAACAGCTCCTTTTATTAGTAAAATCCAGTTTAGAGAAGGGTTGAATGAAGGTTACAGGTTGTTTCAGTGGGAAAAGGATGAGTCTGCCAACGGCGTCGATGACGATTTTCAACGAAGAGATGCTTTAGATGGTATAAAAGCAGGAACCATAAGTGCTGAAGATGGTCGGGCTGCAGGAAGGTGGAAAGATAAATACAAAGGTATTTCAAGACTAATATCAGTTAAAAAGCAAATTGAAAACCAAAATGGGACTTTATCAGATAGTGAGGCCAAGACTTTTTTAGGAGAAGCTAACTTTTTTATCGCCTCTTTTTGGAGTTATTTAATAACGCATTATGGTGATGTGCCCTTTTTTGAAGAAGAATTAACAGTAGATGAAGCTTTTGAAATTGGTAGAACAAACAAAACAGAGATTCTACAAAAAATATACGCATATTACGATAACGCTATAGCAAATCTGCCAGTATCTTATTCTGGATTTCAATATGCTACTAAAGGAGCGGCTATGGCTATGAAGGCTAGAATTGCACTGTATATGGGAGATCATGAAATTGCGGCAGAAGCCGCTCAAGATTGTATGGATTTAAATGAGTATGCATTGCATCCAGACTATGGAGAATTATTCCTTTCTGGGACCAAAACATCTGATGAATTGATATTCTATATTCCTAGAAGTGATGCCTTAGGTGTAAACAGAAATGACAATTTACCAGATTTTATACCAAGAATTCATGGTGGTTGGGGAGCTAAACAACCTACTTGGGAGCTGCTAGCATCTTATGAGTGTGTTGACGGATTGCCTATAGATGAGTCTCCTTTATTTGATCCTCGAAATCCTTTCAAAAATAGAGATCCAAGATGTTTGGCGACTATTGTGCCATTTGGTTCTTTAGAAGACGGCGACGGATTGTTGCCAAGTGATGGTTCTAATTTTATGAGTATAGAATATACACCGCATCCAGAAAGATTAGAAGTATTTGATTATAATACAGGGCAAATGAGGTATAATCACGATACAAGAAGTAATAAAACTTTTGCTTCTTATAATGGATTGCTATGGAAAAAATTTATTGATGAAACATGGAAAGCGCCGAGAACAGCAGAAAACAATCATATAGTTATAAGATATGCCGATGTGTTGTTAATGTACGCCGAGTCAAAAATAGAGTTAGACGAGATTGACGCCAGTGTGCTTGCTGCTATTAATGAAGTTAGGGACAGAGCTTATGCCGGTTCAAATTATTCTAATCCGGCAGTTACAACAACAGATCAGGCAAAGCTAAGGTATATAGTAAGAAATGAAAGACGCGCAGAGTTTGCAAACGAAGGGCTAAGGTATATGGACCTTATAAGATGGAGGCTAGCAGAGAAAGCTTTAACGGGACATACTTATGGAATGGCAAATATAGGCACTATCATTGAAGACGTGGTAGAACCCGGATTATGGTTTTGGGGCATGACACCGCAACTGGACGAAGACGGTATAGCCAATTTTGATCCTTTGGTGGAAGCTGGTTTGGCAAGAACCTTAAACGAAACAAATTTTCCGGTACGTCAATACTTATGGCCGATTCCCTCTTCAGATGCACTTTTAAATCCAAATTTAGGGCAGAACGAAGGGTATTAAAATAGTTAAAATTTTGAGTTAGTTATTTGATCTTTTTAATGTTGAAAATTTCCCGAAAAGTAATTTTTGGGAAATTTTTGTTAGAAATTAAGGAATCTTCAAAAATCACATAAAAGAAAGTTCATGAAGTATATGTTTGGATTAGCAAGGATGTTTTTTTTAGCAATGTTTTTTTTAATAGTAAGCTGTAATGAACCAAAGCAAGATATCCCCTATTTTTTAAAAGATTATAAAGAAACTTTCCAAAATAACCCACGTGAAGCGGCTCTACAATGGTTTGATGATGCACGTTTGGGAATGTTTATACATTGGGGAGTTTGGGGGCTTAAACATGCTGAGTGGGCTATGTTTAATCAAAGCATTCCGCTTTCAGAATATAAAATATTAGCAAAAAATTTTAAAGGCAATAGCTTCGATGCAGAAGCCATTGTTACCTTGGCCAAATCAAGTGGGATGAATTACATTACATTTGTAGCCAAGCACCATGATGGTTTTTCGTTATGGGATAGTAACTATACCAACTGGGATAGTATGGACTATCCAGCAAAGCGAGATTTTTTAAAAGAATTATCAGATGCCTGTCGCAAAAATAATATACCGCTATTCATCTATTATTCTATAGGAATCGATTGGACACACCCTTTTTTTATTCCTCGTGAAAATTATGTGTATGCAAGACCTAATTACAAGGAAACACCCGACTATTTTTTATATAAATCTCCAAAAGATTTTGAAAAATACCGTGAATTCTGTAAAAATCAATTAAAAGAACTATCTACAAATTATGGCGATGTTGCTGGCTTTTGGTTTGATACTTTAGGAGGTGTATTGGCTAATGACGAGTTATTCAATATGCAGGAATTTTACGATGTTATTCATCAATATCAACCACATGCATTAATACATTTCAAAACAGGAGCTACAGGTACCGAAGATGTTCTTGTAGGAGAACGCGAGTTAAAATCGATTAGCATTCACTACCAAGGTGATGAGCCAGAAAAGATAAAAATACGACAACTTTCGGATAAGGTATGGAAAGAAAATAAATTTAAAAAAGCAGAAATAGCTGTTACCAGTCAAGGGAGTTGGGCCTGGACTCCAACGAATAATTGTAGAGCCTCTGATGAGCTTTATGCCATGTTAGCGCATGCATCAAACAACAATGCAAACCTATTACTTAATGTAGGCCTAAAACCAGATGGAGCTATTCCAAAAGATGTAGAAAAAGAATTTCGTTTATTGGGCAAGCGAATTCAAGAAGATGGGTACCCTATTTTAAATAAAAAAAACTGGAAAACCCTAAGGGGGGAAGATGTGTCGGTTGATTCGACAGAGATTAATAAAACAGCTCGTTAAGAATAAAAGAATCTAAATTTTAAATACCATAAATAATTATGTTTAAAAAACACGCACTTATCGCTTTATGTTTTTTTGTGTTTATCGTTGTTTCATGTGGCAAGATTAAGCATGAGGAAAAATCAAAAATTGAGGTAATGACCAAGAATGGTGAAATTACGTCAATACATGATAACCGAAAAATTAGTGGCATTTATCCACATTTAACAACCTATGCCCATGGAAGAATAGATGGGACATACGGTTTTGGTAATGAATGTGGCATAGGAGCTTTGGCGGTATGGAACAATAAACTTTATATGCTTAATTATGCGGCACACCAGCCTAAAGGGAGTGAGCATAAACTTTATATTGTTGATGAGGATATGAACATGCAAATTTTTGAGGGAAGTATTGGAGGTACACCAGCTGCAAGAATGGTGCATCAGGAGTCTAATCAATTGTTTATTGGGCCTTATGCAATAGATAGTATTGGTCAAGTTAGAGTTATACCATATACAGATATGGAAGGAAGGCTCACAGCTATTGGCAGACATTTAAAAGATCCTGAAAATATGGTGTATTATTACGATATGGAAGGAATGCTATATGAGGTTAACGTCCATACATTAGAAGTTAATAAATTATTTCATGACCCCTTACCAGGTTGGCATGGTAAAGGCGGTTATACCAGTCAGGGACGATTTGTGGTTTCAAATAATGGAGAACATGCCAGTGAAGGGCGTGTAACCCATGATGATGATAATTGGGAGAGTGAACACTATAAGTGGATGGATAGTTGGAAGATTGAAAAAGATAATGTTTTTGGCCCTGAAAACTTGGGTATTTTGGCAGAATTTGATGGGGATAATTTTAAAGTAGTGGAAAGAAGACAATATACCGATGTAACCACCAAGCATGGTATTTATGCCATTCCAAATGATCAATCTCCTCTTTGGGCAATGGGGTGGGATAATAAATCGGTTAGACTAAAAGTGTTAGATCAAGGAGAATGGTATACCTATTTATTGCCTAAAGCCACATATAATAACGATCCGCCACATGGTTGGTTTACAGAATGGCCACGTATAAGATCAGTTGGGAATGGTAAAATGATGATGGATATGCATGGTATGTTCTTTGATTTTCCAGAGACATTTTCAGCAGCCAATACGGCAGGGATTAAGCCCATGGGTTCACATTTACGATACATCCCAGATTTTGTAAACTGGAACGGTCAAATTGTTTTGGCCACAGATGAGACTAGTATCCATGGCAACCCTTTGTCAGGACAGCCACAATCAAATTTATGGTTTGGTAGTTATGAACAACTATCTAATTGGGGGCCAGCATCGGGGTATGGAGCCATTTGGTTAAAAGAAGAGGTTTCTGCAAATAAACCTTCAGACCAATTTTTAATATCAGGATTTCATAACAGAATGGTTCATTTTAAAAATCATACAGATAAACCTGTTAAAATTACCATGGAAATTGATAAAAATGGAGATAATAATTGGATCAAGCTTAAAGATATAGATCTAGAAGCAGGAAACTATAAGTATTACATTTTCGATACATCTTTGAAAGCAGAATGGTTAAGGTTGATTCCTGAGACATCATTAAAAGTGACGGCCTCAGTTCATTTAACAGATTCAAATTTAAAAGATGCGTCAGAGGGGAAGGAATTATTTTCAGCTTTAGCAGATATAGATTATTCAGGAAAGGTAAATCATGCCAAGCTCTATACTAATAAAACCAATTTCAATTTAAGTGTTTATAACGGAACTATTGAAAATGGTCAATTTAATAAGACAAATGAGCTTGAATTTACCAAATTCAATTTTAATTTCATTGAAAATATTACCGATAGTAACTCGGTAAAAGCTTTAAAGATGAAAAATATTTGGTCTGAGGATGAAGCATCAATTATTCTTAACGCCAAAAACTATAGACTGCGACTGCCAAAGGGCAATGGGAATTATTCTGAAATCATGCCTTCTGGTACTGCAAGGGTAGTGCGTGAAATTGAATCTGAACGTGAATTAGCCAATATAGGAGGTACTTTTTACGAGTTGCCGTTGTTTAAAGTGGGACAGGAACCACGATATAAAATGATGCGCCCGGTCTCGACCCATGGCAAGCAAATTTCAGAGTTTAATACTTGGAATGGTCTTTTGGTATTAAGTGGTGTTAAAAAAGAAGCAAAAGCTTCCGAAAATGTTTATGTCTCTGAAGATGGAGAAGCTAGTCTTTGGTTTGGAGGCATTGATGATATTTGGAGTTTTGGCAAACCAATTGGTGAAGGCGGTCCATGGAAGAACTCCAAAGTAAAGGCTAATGAATTGTCTGATATGTATTTAATGACCGGCTATGATAAGAAGGCCTTAACATTAAAAGTTGATAAGGATGCTGAAATAACATTACTTATTCATATCAATCATTATTTAGATGAGCCAGTAGAGTACAAAACATTTAGTTTAAAAGCCGGGGAAACTTTTGAGCATAAATTCCCAGATGGATTTAGTGCACATTGGATACAGTTAAAAACGAATAAAGACTGTACTGCTACCGCTTGGTTTGTTTACGAATAATAGACGTAATGTGAATAAAGTAAATCTAATACTGCTTATAGGTTTATATCTTATATGTGCTAATAGTAAGGCACAAAATTTATTGATAGAAGCCGAAAGCTTTATTAATAAAGGAGGGTGGGTTGTAGATCCTCAGTTTGTAGAACAAATGGGATCTCCATATCTAATGGCACATGGTATGGGGATTCCAGTAACAAATGCCTCTACGAGAATAGCATTCAATGAAAAAGGAATGTATCATGTTTGGGCTCGAACTAAAAATTGGGTTCCTGGAAATTGGGATGCTCCCGGACAATTTAAAATAATTGTTAATGGGAAGGCTTTAAAAAAGACATTAGGTGTTACCACGGGATGGTCATGGGAGTATGCTGGAAAAGTAAAAATAAAATCTAACGATGTCGACATACAACTATCCGATTTGACGGGATTTAACGGTAGGTGCGACGCTCTCTATTTCAGTACGTCAAAAAAAATACCAAGCGATGCGGAAACAAACTTGGATGCGTGGAGAAAGGCAAAGTTAGGAGAGACCATAGCTCCAAAAGAGCAAAAAGCATACGATCTGGTGATAACAGGAGGCGGCCTGGCGGGTTGTGCAGCTGCAATTGCTGCCGCCGAACAAGGGTTAAAAGTAGCTTTAATTCACGATAGGCCAGTATTAGGGGGTAATGCGAGTGAAGAAATACGCGTACACACCTTGGGTATTTATGGAAAGTATGAACGTATCTTAAAAATGATTGATACTAAACACTATCCCAATGGTTCATTTGAGGCCAGATATGATCAGGAAAAACGTGATAGAAATGTTAAGAGCTTTAAAAATATTGATCTCTTTTTAGATTGGAGAGCTTACGATGCTGTTGCACACAATAATACCATAAAGCATGTTGATGCAAGGCATACCGCTACAGGAGAGCGAATTCGCTTTACTGCACCACGATTTGTTGATTCTACAGGCGATGGATGGATTGGTTTTTGGGCAGGAGCTGAGTTTTCTTATGGAAGGGAAAGTGCCAGTACTTACGGAGAAGCTTGGGATGAATGGGGAGAGTTGTGGAGTCCTGAAGAAGCAGACAATTTTGTGATGGGATCCTCTGTGCTTTGGCAAAATGAAAAAACAAATGAAGTGCATGCTTTTCCCCAATTACCTTGGGCTTCAAGTATAGCTAAAGACCATAAGGCTATTGCTGGTGAATGGTATTGGGAGTTTTCTAGAAATGATTTACATCAAATTCATGATGCAGAAGAAATAAGAGACCATATGTTACGTGCTATATTCGGATCATTTTCTAATGCGAAAAAATTGGAAGAAAATAAGAATTACAAACTACAATGGGTGTCTTATTTAGTGGGGAAAAGAGAATCCAGAAGATTAATAGGAGACTATATATATACTTTTAATGATGTAAAAACACACACAAAATTTAAAGATGCTGTAGTTGAAGAGGTAAGAGAAGTAGATGTTCATTACCAAAGAAATTTAAAAGATAGTAAAGAACCAGATTTTCTTTCGGAAGCTATCTTTTATGAAACAGAAAAATATTATATCCCTTATAGAAGTTTATATTCTAAAAATATAGATAATTTGTTTATGGCAGGGCGAAATTTTAGCTGCTCCCATATTGGCTTGGGAGGGCCAAGGGTAATGTTAACAACTGGGCAAATGGGGGCTGCTGTAGGACTTGCAGCCGCAATATGTAATAAGCACAATGCTACCCCAAGAGAAGTTTATACCATGCACCTTGAAGAATATCTGGATTTAATAGAAAAGCAACAATAATAATGTATAAGTCTTTAGCATTCATAGCTCTTTTTTTTATTGTCATGGGGTTTCGAAATCAAAAAAAAAGGGATTATAACCCCATGTTTTTTAACATGACCAATGAATTAAAAGACATTGCCAAAGATGAACCCGTTTTTAAATTTGAAGTAAAGAGTTTAGACACTGCTTATAGTGCTCAAATAAATCATGATGTTAGATTGTTGTCTAATAGTAATGGAGAGCCAAGGGTATTTTTCTCGGACATAGAAACTTCAGTATGTGCAGATGGAGAGTGCAAATTAGCCAATATCAAAGTTTATTGGAATTTACTAGGCAATTATGTAGGTTACGGTATACACCCAGAACTTCCTCTTACTAAGTATGAACATGATACCTTTGAAAGAGAAGACTATGCAAAGCTTCATCAATTGTTATTGGATGAAAACTCTATTCTCAAAAGAAGGAAAATAACTGATTTAATTGATAAAATACCTGTTTCTCCTTCTAATATTGATTCAAAAGATCTTGATGGAATTTCTGGAGCCACCAAAAAGGAAATAAAAGAATCGGTAGTTAAAGGTGGGTTGTATTCATGTTATACCTTGTGGCATATTGTACATGGTGAGGCTAAAGAAAAAATAAAGACGTACTTGCAATCGATAAACACTCCAGCCCTTAATACATACTTTTTATATGCCCCCTATAGAGATTACCAAATTTATGCTCTGAAGCAATTAAATAAAGCAGAATTTAAAGAGCATTCAAAACAAATTGCCAGTATATTTCAATCAACAGATGCTTTAACGAGAACTTATGTCTTAAAAAAGATACCAGAAGACGTTTTGTCTGAACAAAGAACAACATCACAGTTCTATGATGTCTTTCCACATATAGACATTAATTCCAGGACCCTCTTGATTAAAAAATTAAAAGATGCAAATTCAACTGCAGTAGAAATAGTGTCGAAACATGTAGGTTACATGACAAAGAATCAACTAAGCATGTATTTAAAATATTTAGAAGAAACCTATGAAAGCTTAAACGGGGGAGTTAAATATAATTTGATAAAAGCAAGTAATTCTAAGAGGTATGCTTATAGCTATTTAATAAAAGAATATTTAAAAAACAGATAATGATATCATTTGTAATTTCAATTTCAGTATTAATTATTGGGTATTATACTTATGGCAAGTTTATTGAAAAAGTCTTTGGAGTGCAAAAGGATCGAAAGACTCCAGCATTTAGGCTTCAAGATAATGTAGACTATATGCCTCTGTCCGCATGGCGTATTTTTATGATTCAATTTTTAAATATTGCTGGGCTGGGGCCTATTTTTGGTGCTATAGCTGGTGCCATGTACGGCCCGTCAGCATTTTTATGGATAGTGTTGGGTAGTATATTCGCTGGGGCGGTTCATGATTATTTTTCAGGAATGCTTTCAGTACGCCATGATGGGTTAAGCATCAGTGAAGTAGTAGGGGTTTATTTAGGCCCTAAGACAAAGCATGTCATGCGATTTTTTACCGTCATACTTTTAATTTTTGTTGGAACCGTATTCTTAGTGGGGCCAGCAAAGATAATTGATGGGATGACGAGTAATCAATGGGGTGTTTGGGGTTGGGTAACCATTATTTTAGTGTACTATATTTTGTCTACTTTATTACCTATAGATAAGCTTATTAGTAAACTATATCCAATTTTCGGAATTGCTATGCTATTAATGGCTCTAGGACTTTTAGGAGCGCTCTTTTTTGGTAACTATCAAATTCCTGAGCTTGTTCCAGGAAACTTAATTAATATGACAACCAATCCAGAAGAGACGCCTATTTTCCCTATGCTTTTCGTAACTATTGCCTGCGGAGCCATATCTGGCTTTCACGCCACGCAGTCTCCCTTAATGGCTCGTTGTATAAAGAATGAAAAGAATGGAAGGAAAATTTTCTTTGGAACGATGATTACTGAAGGGATTGTAGCCTTGATTTGGGCAGCAGCAGCCATGACATTTTTTGGAAATGTAGAAGGTTTAAATATAGCCATGCTTGAAAATAATAATAATGCTGCCTGGGCAGCAAACGAAATATCCTTAAACATGCTTGGAGGTGTTGGTGGGTTTTTAGCATTATTAGGTATAGTGGCAGCACCAATTACGTCTGGAGATACGGCATTTCGTTCTGCCAGACTTATATTATCAGATGTCTTTAAGTCTAACCAAAAGAAAATTAAAAACCGATTATATATTAGTTTCCCTCTTTTTATAATTGCCTTTATATTAACTCAAATCGACTTCGGGGTTATATGGCGCTATTTTGCATGGAGCAATCAAACATTGGCAACAGTAGTACTTTGGACAATTACAGCGTATTTGATTTTTGAAAATAAAACCTATTGGGTAACCATGATACCTGCAATGTTTATGACCATGGTTTGTAGTACATATATCTTAATTGCCCCAGAAGGTTTTGAATTAGCTAATGATGTAGCATACATTGGAGGTTGTATAATCACATTATTAATAACCTTCTTTTTCTGGAGCTATACAGTAAAGGAAAAAAGATATTTAATTAATGAAATATGATAATAAAGAATAGAAATTCACAGATGGTATTCATGCTTATACTGTCTATATTGTTACTTATAAGGTGTAAGGATGAAAAGCTTCCAGAACATAAAATTGAGACTCAATCATTGTTCACGGTTTTAGGATTTGAAGACACTGGCATTAATTTTAACAATAAGTTAAATGAAACCACCTCAATGAATAGTTTCTATTACGAATATTTTTATAATGGAGCTGGAGTAGCAGTTGCCGATTTCAATAATGATGGCTTGCAAGATATTTATTTTACCAGCAATCTTCGTAGCAATAGACTATACCTTAATCAAGGAGGATTAAAATTTAAAAACGTAAGTATTAAAGCCAATGCTCAAGGGAATAAAGGTTTTGCAACAGGGGTAGCTATTGTCGACATAAACAATGACGGGTTAAAAGATATTTATATTTTGAAATCGGGTAGGTTTGAAACCGATGAGCCTTTAAGAAATGAATTACTTATTAATAAAGGTGTGGATGAAAATAAGATTCCAATATTTGAAGAAAATGCCAAGGCATATAACTTAGACTTACCGCATCACTCTACACAAGCCTCTTTTTTTGATTATGACCGAGACGGCGATTTAGACATGTTTCTTATTAACCATAACATTGACGTTTATGAAATGCTTGAGACTAAAACAGTAATGAAGGGTCAATCTGAAAAAATTGGAGAAAAGCTATACCGAAACGATAACGGAACATTTGTTAATGTTACTAAAGAAGCTGGAATTATTAGTAATAACTTAGGTTTTGGCTTAGGTGTTGCTATTGGAGATGTAAATAATGATGGATGGCCTGATGTGTATATAGGTAATGATTACTACGAAAAAGATCATCTTTATTTAAATAATCAAGATGGAACATTTACAGAAGCATCAAAAACGGCTTTTGGCCATATCTCAACCTTTTCAATGGGAAATGATATAGCCGATATAAATAATGATGGCTTTTTAGACATCATTTCATTAGATATGATGGCCGATGATAATTATGGTCAAAAAGCAAGTATGAGTGGAATGAATGTAGCTGGCTTTAGTTTGATTGAAGAGCTAGGGCTCCACAGGCAATATATGTATAATGCACTTCAAGTAAATAACGGCACAATTCCAGATACTAATATTCCTGTATTTTCAGATATAGCTCAATTGGCAAATATTTCAAGTACCGACTGGAGTTGGGCGCCTTTACTAATGGATATGAATAATGATGGGCTTCGCGATATTTTTATTTCTAATGGTATAAAAAGAGATTTTAGAAATAACGATTTTTTAATTTACCTAGAAAAGAAATATCAAGAAGGAATAAAAAAAGAAGAGGTGAACTTAAAAGACCATGTAGAAGACCTGTTAAGTAAACTGCCAGAACGTAAAAAGAGAAATCACTTTTATTTGAATGGAAATAACTTAATGTTTCATAAACAACATTTTGATCAACCCTTATCTTCTTCGAATGGTGCAGCCTATGCAGATTTTGATAATGATGGTGACTTAGATATTATTGTTAACAACACAGACGATTTTGCACATTTATATCGAAATAACCAAAAGGAAAATAATTTCCTAAAAGTAAATCTAAGAGGAACTAAAAATAATATTGATGCCATTGGTGCGCGCATAGAAATTATAGCGGGAGGACAATCTTATATGGCTGAAAACTATTATACACGAGGTTATCAGTCTTCCATGGCTTCGGCAATACACTTTGGGATCGGAAAAGCAAAAAAGATAGAATCACTAAAAGTAATTTGGCCAGATGGTAAATCGCAAAAGTTATCAGATATCAATATTAATAAAGAGATAACAATCTCTTACGCTCCGAACATCAATAATAGTATTGAAGACACAGATAAAAAATTTATATTTCAGAATATAACTGCTAAAAACACACCTATTAAACATCAAGAGAATATATTCAACGATTTTAATAGAGAAAGTTTATTGCCTCATAAAATGTCTGAAGAAGGTCCGGCTTTAGCTGTAGGAGATGTGAATTCTGATGGCTTGGACGATTTTTATATTGGAGGTGCAAAAGGTTTTCCAGGCGCATTATATGTTCAAAATACCAATGGAGGCTTTGCTAATTCAAATTCAATATTATTTCAAAAAGAAAAAGGATATGAGGATGTAGACGCAGAATTTTTTGATGTAGATTCTGACGGCGATTTAGATTTGTATGTAGTGAGTGGTAGCAATGAGTTTAAAGAAAACTCAAAGTATTACTCAGACCGCATATATCTCAATACAAATGGGGAATTTACTAAAGTTGTTGCTCCGTTCAAAAATAGTAATGCTATTAGCGGATCTGTCGTAAGACCATATGATTATGATTTAGATGGTGATTTAGATCTTTTTATTGGAGGAAGACAAGTACCTGGAAAATATCCCTATCCGGCAACAAGTGTTATCCTAAGAAATGATTCTAAGGATGGAAATATTCAATTTGTTGATATCAGGGCAGAAGCGTTATATGAAATTGGAATGGTAACTGATGCACATTGGGCAGATATTGATGGCGATAAAATAAAAGATTTAATAGTCGTTGGCGAATGGATGTCAATTAGAATATTAAAATATATTAATGGAACATTTTCTGATATTACTGAAACAGCGGGTCTAAATAATGACATTGGTTGGTGGTTTGGTGTTGAAATAGCAGATTTTGATAATGACGGAGATATAGACATTATTGCTGGAAATTTGGGGTTAAATAGCAAGTATAAAGCTTCAGAAAAAGAGCCTTTCGAAATTTTCGCTAAGGACTTCGATCAAACAGGATCTATAGACATCGTGTTGGGGTATCATCAAGAAGGGGAATTGTACCCTTTAAGGGGAAGGGAATGTAGCTCTAACCAAATGCCTTTTATTAAAAAGAAATTCCCGACATATCATGATTTTGCTTCAGCTAAATTAGTTGATGTCTATGGTGAGGAAAAAATACAATCAGCACTTCATTATAAGGCTACATCTTTTGCTACGAGTTATTTTGAGAATAAAGGAAATGGAACATTTATAAAAAAACAATTGCCAAATCAAGTACAGACAACGGCCATAACAAATATTATTAGCGAAGACATTGATGAAGACGGAAATTTAGATCTTGTTTTACTGGGGAATATGTATGGTTTTGAAGTTGAAACCCCTAGACAAGATGCTGGCTATGGTCTTTATATGAAGGGAGGTGGAAAAGGCAATTTTAATCCAATTGCACCTTTTGATAGTGGACTATATGTTTTTGGAAATGTTTCAGATGCCAAGTTTATTAAGATGATAGGCGGTAAAAAAACAATCATTATTGCAAAGAATAATGAGGCTGTTCAATTTGTACAAATAAATTAGATTTAGCAGAAGGTTTAACTGCTTTAATGTCAAAATACTCTAAAATCCCTTCTGGTAAAAAGTAGCTAAGTAAGTCTGTTGATTCCAATCCTTTTTTTAACAAGAATCTTAAAATCTAGTTTGAGCCCCAACTTTTTGTTTGATCCAAAAAGAACTATTTCACTACCCATAAATACATTTTCCTTTTCCTAAAGCAAGAACACAGGATAACGGATATATTCCTTTGTGAATTTAATTATAAGTTCATCATTGATTTTGAGCGCTTTTTGCGCCATCAAAAAGACATGGGTAACAATACCGTCATGAAACATATAGAACGTATAAGGAAGATGGTCACTCTGGCTTATAATATGGAATCGCTAGATAAAGACCCGTTTGTAAAGTTTGAAGCCAAATATGAAAAGGAGGAACGTTGTTTTTTACAGTGGAGGAACTAACCCTTATAGAGAACAAGGTTTTTGGAATAGGCATGCTCCAACTGATCAAGGATTTGTTCATTTTCAGTTGCTATATCGGGCTTTTCTATGGGGGTGTCATGGGGTTGACAACCTATGACTTGCGCAAGGAAATAGATGGCAAGCTTTGGATACATTCAAGTAGGGAAAAGATCAAGGTTCCTATAAAACTCCATTGCTTTTGAAGGTATTGGAGATTATAGATAAGTATAAAGCACATTCAAATTCCCAAACAAGGCATACCTTGTTTCATACCATTTCTAATCAAAAACTTAATTTCTATTTAAAGGAGATAACCGATGTTTGTCGAATAAAAAAAAACTAACCTTCCATATTACGCGCCACACTTTTGCTACAACGGTTATACTTTCCAATGGTGCTCCTATTGAAACGAAAGAACAATGGGAATATGGACAAGTTAAAAATAATACTTTTTAAGCCTAAAAATACAGTTCCCTTTCGACATGCTCCTGAAAAAATGATAGTAGTGCGTGGAAAGGGAATCAAATTACTATTTCTATAAACATGGTCTTTATGAGATAATAAAATTGAGAATAATAATTTGTCAGGAACATTAATATATTAAGAGCTTTGTCCAATTTACAATATTTAATAGCATAAACTTTGTGTTTTTAATGTTTTTAGAGAAGGCTACAATAACCTTTTTTCATATTTTTGAGTTGTGATAAAACAAATTTTACATCAAACGTGTTCAATAGCATTAACAATTTTAATGTTAATTACAACAGCTTCTTTTACTGTTCAAAAGCGCTATTGTCATGATGATTTAATAGGTGTTACGGTTTTTAGTCACATGGATGAATGCAACGAAAAAACAGTAGGTGTTACGTCAAGTCATTCAGAACGTGTAAAGTGCTGTAAGGACGAAATAGATTTTTTTAAAGGTCAGGATACCATTAAGAATCCTTCTGATAATGACTATCAATATGTACAAAAGTTAGTTGTGACAGCTTTTGTATATGTTTATGAAAACCTTTTTACGAGCTTACCACAACAAATAACGTTGTTTAGGGACTATGCACCGCCCGACATAATTTTAGACAGACAAGCCTTGCATCAGGTTTTTCTTATTTGATTTTTAAGTTATTCATTTATCGTCAACTAATGCTGTTGGTTGATGCACTATTGTATTAACTTAAAATTTAACTCTCTGTGAAAAAAATAATAACACTTCTACTATTTATACCGTTTATAAGTGTTGCACAAGAACAATTAAACGGACGAATATTTATAGCCAATGAAGAAGATCCCATGCCTCTTGCAGGAGCAAATGTATATTGGCTCCATACCACAATTGGTACAGTGACCGACTTAGATGGAAATTTTTCGATTCCTAGCAGTAAAGATTCCAAAGAATTAATCATAAGCTATGTGGGCTTTAAAACCGATACTTTGAAGATAAACGCTATAAAGCCTATTCATCACTATTTGCATCCAACGAATAATTTAGATGAGGTTGAAGTAACTACAAGGAAAAAATCAACATTGATATCTTTTTTAAACTCTCAAAACCTTGTCACTATGAATAGTGAGGAATTGCTAAAATCGGCTTGCTGTAATCTATGTGAAAGTTTTGAAACCAATCCTTCTATTGATGTAAACTATGCCGATGCCCTAACAGGAACCAGACAAATAAAGATGTTAGGATTGACGAGCCCGTATATACTAACTGCCATAGAAAGCGTACCCACAGTTAGGGGAGCTGCACAAATGTATGGTCTGAGTTTCGTTCCTGGTACCTGGGTAGAGAGTATTCAGATTACTAAGGGTACCGGCAGTGTTATTAGTGGTTTTGAAAGCATCGCAGGTCAAATCAACGCTAAACTTCAAAAGCCTGTGGAAGACAGTAAAGTGTTCGTTAATATTTATGGTGCGGGAAATGGCAGGTTCGAACTAAATACCCATTTAAATACCAAGATTACGGATAAACTGTACACCGGACTTTTTCTTCATGGGAATATCAGGGATACTGGGTTTGATAGGAATAAAGATTCTTTTTTGGATATACCATTGGCAAAACAGGTTAACCTGATGAACCGCTGGCAATATGTAGATTTAGATAAAGGAGTTGTAAGCTTTTTAAACGTTCGGTATTTAAACGATGCCAAGCAAGCAGGGCAAACAAGTTATAACCCCGAAGCAGATAAGTTCTCTACTAATTATTGGGGAAGTGACATAGATACCAAACGTCTTGATGTATCAGGAAAGCTTAGTTATGCCAATCAGGACTTAACCTATCAGAATGTAGATATTCAGGTTAACTTTAGCACCCATAATCAGCAATCGTATTTTGGGAGAAATGTGTACAATATAAATCATAATAATTTTTATACAAGAGCTATTTACAGTTCAATTTTGGGAAGTTCGCTGCATAAATTTAAAGCTGGGCTAAATTTTTCATATGACCATTACGATGAAACAGTAGGTGTGTACACAAATACTATGGACTATGAACGAAACGAAAATAGTATAGGCGTTTTTTTTGAATATAATTATGACGATCTGGAAAATATAAACCTTACAGCAGGTATACGGATAGATAACAGCAATCTTCTGGGAACATTTTTAACCCCTAGATTGAATATGCGATACACACCTTGGGAACAAGCATCTTTTAAAACTTCCATAGGAAGCGGTAGGCGCAGTTCCAATATATTTGCAGAAAATCAAAATATGTTTGCGAGTTCAAGGTTGGTTAATCTATTGAATAGCGGTGGTAAAATTTATGGATTGGATCCAGAAATCGCTTGGAATTACGGTATATCGTTTTTACAAGGATTTAATTTGTTTGGTAGAGAAGCTGACTTGGCAGTAGATTTTTATAGAACGGACTTTAAAAACCAAGTGGTAGTAGATTGGGAGAATCCATCAGAGGTAAGCTTCTATAACCTAGATGGGGAAAGTTATGCAAATAGTTTTCAAACAGAATTAAATTATAATTTTTTGGAAGGTGTAGATTTAAGATTGGCATACAAATACTACGATGTTAAGACCCAATATACATCTGGAAAACTTACTAAGCCATTAACACCAAAACATCGTTTTTTTGCCAACGCTGCTTATAAAACAAAAATGAATGCCAAGGGCGGGCACTGGAAATTCGACACTACATATAACTGGTTGGGTGAGCAACGATTTCCTTCTACCGCCGGTAACCCTGAGCAATATAGGCTAACGGACTACACCCCTACTGTAGGAACGTTGAATGTACAAATTACAAAGGTGTTTGCTAAAAGTTTTGAAGTTTATGTAGGTGGGGAGAATATTACCAATGAAAGGATAAAGAGCCCTATTATGGGAGCTGATGATCCTTTTGGAAACTATTTTGATACTACATTTGTATATGGTCCTATTTTTGGAAGTACTTATTATGCTGGATTACGATATAGATTAAATTAACAAACAATTAAAACATAAATCTTATGAAAAAGTTATTGATTTTATTAGTGTTATTAACAGGAACGACTTCTTTTGCTCAAAATAAAAATGCGAAAGCATCCTTTGAAGTAAAAGGTGTATGCGAAATGTGTCAAACAAGAATTGAAAAAGCGTGTTTGAAAACCAAAGGAGTTAAAATAGCGAGTTGGGATGTAAAAACCCACCAATTAAAATTGGTATATAACGAGAAAAAGACCGATTTGAAAACCATTAAAAAAGCTATACTTAATGTTGGTCATGATTTAAAAGATGTTATGGCGCCAGATGAAGCATATAATAGCCTTCATGGATGCTGTAAGTATAGGGACGAAGAGGTCTTAAAAGCTCATTAAAAGAAGGACACATTAAAGTCCGAATATTGATTCGGGCTTATTTATGATAGTTTGAGAAACATGGTGTTGTGAACTTACCTTGCGATATGAATTTTTATACAAATAAAAATGAGATTAATAGTGCTGAGAGAGAGTCTAGAAGACGTTGGGGATGAATTAAAAAAACAGTTTTAGTCACAAAAATGAGTTGTTGTACATGAATGTTGTAACTAATAAATAATTAGATTAAGGTTTAGTTATTGCTAATAAGCGAAGTGAAATCAAAATAAGAATCCACGCGTTGTATATGCTGTTTGCATTTAGTGAGTGTGATTATCGGTCTCATCTTGTGGGTGCAGAAGCACCCTCATAAGCTGATTGGTTATCCATAATAAGTTCAATATCCGCTTTTTCGGTCTTGTATTTTTTTTTTGACATTAAACCGTAATAGCTCCAGTTTCTAAATATAAATGCTTTTCTTTTGCTATCCCAACTTTGTCTTCCTAGTTTAACAGAACGGGGGCAGCCTGATGCTTGGCGCAAAAACTGATCAATTTTCTACTGTACACATGGATGTGATGGGACACATAATTGCTTTCGGTTTTGTAAAGCCGGTCCATTGCTTTTAGTTTCCGTTTTCTCCCTTGGCCCGATTTATTAGCAATAGGTGTTTTTAGACATTGACTAGACTAATAAACGGCTGATGCGTGTTTTATAATCTCGTCTAATTCTTTTGAAACCTCGTAAGCCATTGCTCTTAAATTTGGAATACGTCGTTCGTCCTTTGAAAAGCTATTATAATTGTCTTTCATAATTGATATCTGTTTTAATAAATTATTTTCAGGGTTTAACAGTGTTCTTTTGGCTTCAATCTTTAGATTGATTTCTTTTATATGATCCTCTATGTCTATCAATTCCTGACGTAGTTTAGCCCGTTTTGCTTTTTCGATTTCACAATTCTGCTTTTTATGTACAAGACTATTTAAGGATTTTTTTAGATCTGTTACCTCCTTTTGTTTTTTGAGTTTAACTTCAACATATTCGAGTTTGGTGATCTTTAATTCGGCTATTGTTCGTTTAATGTTTTCTTTTATTATTGTAGAGGGGATTAATTTTTTGCTGCTCATATTTTTTGTACAAATTTAATAAGTTCGAAGGTCAGCTTTTTATTACAATTTTAATCTTAAAAAACCGTTAATTTTAGTAGCCTATTAGTAGTGTTTTGAATAGAAAATATTACCAAATAAGTGAGGAAATTGGTTGTAGAAAAGTTTAATCAATAATTTGTAAATAAACTGAAATTATTTTTGGCTCTACATGGTATAAATAAATTCTGGTAATTCAATTAATATTGTCTATAATTTCACTCCTAAAGAAAAAACAACGTTACTACAATTCCCCCTTATCAAATGTTCTTATCAAATAAGTTACCTATTCGGTTAACAAAGAAACCAGCTAAAATGTAACTTTTTGATGTTTAAAACATATAGTTGCGGTTGGTGGAATCCTGCCACCACAACGAACCTAGTAACAACTAGAATCAAAAACACTTTTAATCGTATGGTTTTCAGTGTTTTTTGTTTTTATGCATTTTATTTGATTCCAAATAAAAGCGGATCTATTCACAACAAAAAGGTGTGTAATTGTCTAATAAATAAATATTTGGGAATTAGATACATCTGAAAAACTGTTTAATGTGCTAATTATAAAAACAGATTTAGCCATTCCTTATACATCTGTATTTTTTCAATTAGAATGTGGCTATTGGAATGGGGTAGCTGAAGAAAACTTAAGAATGACATTAATAAACAAATAAAAGCAACAGAACTAAACCATATAAAAAACATAAAAACGGCTTTTTATATCTGTGTTCTTATTTTAAAAACAAGCAGGTATAAAAGTTGAATATTCTCTTATCGTTGCTAAATTATTAACTAGTAAATGTAGGCTCTAAATTTAAGTTCAAGCTAAGCATCATGAACATTTTTTTTATTAAGGAACAGTTATGTTTAATTACTTATAACAAGCTTGTTCATATATGAATTAGTTCCTATCACTGTTTGTAACAAATATATATTGGGAGCTAAATTTTTATGAAAATCTATGCGGTTTTTATAATCCATAATTTCAGAGGATATTAATTGACCCGAAATGTTAAACAGATTCACTTGAACCGTATTTACGTTATTTTTTTGAGGCAACATTAATGTAAACCTTCCATTTTTTGCAGGGTTGGGAAATAGCTTAAGGTTTTGTCCTTGTAAGGATTGTACATTATCTTCTTTTTCTATAGATAGAGCTGCATTATTGTTGCCTTTATTGTTTGCTTGTTTTGCTGCACTCATATTCAAAGAAATTTTTAGGTGCGAATAGGATCCTGCAGGTGCGGTGATATTCCATTTGTTTATTCCGTTTAAGCTGTAAGTGTTTACCGCGGCGGTGTCAATGGCTGTCCAAATGGTTCTTTTTATGGTCCCATTGGTCGTGTACCCGCCAGACAGTTGTAATTTAACGGTTTGACTAATGGTATCTTTATTGATTATATGGACATCTAAAGTGTCTTGATTGGCAAAAGCAACTACCTTAATATTCTTGTTATCTGTAGTGCTTGGTCTTACGCTGCCTTCGGAGTTATTCACAATATTTTGGAATCCTGTATATTTTATAGGTTGTGTGCCTCCATTTGCCCAAACAAACCGCTTACAAACTTGATAGAATGTAATAGACTCGACACCACCTCTTAAAGCTGGAAATATGTTTTCCATTCCGTTTACAAGTTTGGTTATGCCATCATTGGTTTTATAACGGGTAGATTCGGTATACCAAACTGGATTAGCTGATTTATTCACCAAAGATGCCCAAACATCATCACGTTCTTCTTCAGGAATAGGGCTAGAGCCTTCTACATCATCGTAAAAATGAGATCCCGTGATATCTATTTGGTCTTCCACATCGTCCACATCGCTTACAGAGGTTCGTAATGCCCAACGTTCTAGACCAACGCGTTGTGTCGTTCCTAATTTGGTCATTTGGTCAAACACTTTAAAGTGATCGGAATCATCTGCAGCATCTTCATTCCAAGGGCCTAAGTAATCAATTGTGATTCCAGCTGCCGTCATCCTATCCATAAAACTATCAAGATAAGCGGCATAAGTAGTAAGATTTAAGTTATAAACATTGTACGGGCAGCATCCTTGCCATGAGGATGGGAATTTATGGGAACCATGATAATCTGTTCCATAACCATCACCATTGGCAATACTGGCAAATATCTTAACATTTGGATTCACACTTTTCACTGAATTTATTACAGTAATAACATTATCGTAAATGGGGTCTGTTATAGGCTGTAATGCAAAAATGGGAACCCGCAATATTTTTAAATTCATATCGCCATAAAGCTTTTGGGAAATAGCACTTGTATTACCTTCGGCCCATGCTTTTATAGTTAGTTTTGCATCTCCCCCAAAAGTAACAGTTTGCTTACTTTGCTCTGGGAATACCGTAATGTGGTTTAAGTTTAGTTCGCCATTGTAAACATCGGTAACTTCTGTTGAAGATAAGGCCCTGTTGAATATGGCCACTTGGTCTAAATAAGCTTTAGTGTTTTTAGAATTGCCACTACCATCAACAAATGGGGTTACTGCTCCTGTAGAAGCGTTAACATTGGTTTTTAGTCCTAAATAAAGGCTTAGGTTGGTTAGGTTGTGTATGGTTTGCCCTGTACTGGTTGCAACCTGTGTCCCATCTATATACAATACAATGGTACCTGCATTATAAGTTAGAGCAATGTGATGGTATTGGTCTTGGAGTAGTACGTCTATTGCAGAAAGCCCCAACCCGTTAATTTCGCCTGTAGGTTTTTTAATTTGTATATGCTGGTCAACATAGTTGGTTCCATCGTTCCCTACAAAGCTTATTAATCCAAGCCACCAAGCATTGGTGCCTGACCATTTATATTTAGCCGTTAAGCTAAACTCATTTTTATTCAAAATAGTTTCATCAAACTTTAAATAGCCCTCAAAATCTTTAAATAAGACATTTTCACCAGCATCATTTACAATAGCATTATTAGTTTGTGAGTAGATTCCGGCAGGATTAGCAAGGTTTACTGTGCCACTGGCATTTACGTTAGTAATTCCTGTTACACCATAAGGAATTATAGTATTGTCCTCGAATGTTAAATAGGCTTGGGGCGTAATAAATTGGGAAAAAGAGTAATAGCTAGAAATAAGTAATACAAAGAAGAGAAATTTTGTTTTCATAATTATTATGTTGATTAATAGGTTGTTATAAAATTATCAAGCATAACTCGTTTTTATGTATCACGAATAGCACAATTATTGGGTAATTTTGTTGCGAATCCCAAAAATAATGAGATACATTATTATGAAAACATCAATTTTATTACAAAGAATGTTTACTTCTTGTAATGTTAAGAGAATTATTATTTTGACAATACTAAAAAAGCAAATGATGATTGGGGGAAAGGAAAAGTTGTGTAATATAAAAATTGGCACTTCTAAAATTAATTAGAAAGTGCCAATAGCCTGTATAAAGTCAATAATACCGGAAAATGATTCCCCTTATATTATTTCAATGTTATTCATGATGATTGTAACCTTTTTCAGACTTATCTGTATCGTTCCACAAATCCTGATAAGCTAATTGCCCGGTATTTATTAAAGCAGATTTTATATAGAACTGGTTTAGTTTTTTATTTCCCCTAAGCTTTATCAATTCTTCCTCTATAGGTTTTGCCAGTGCCCCTAAGTTTTGTAAGGTAGCGTAAGCTATAAAATAATCGTTCTTAACTTGATCTAATATATAGTTCAAAGCATTTTTATTGGCTTCAGACTTTACTAATATTTCAGCACTTAACAATCGTATTTCCGTATTTTCATTGTCGTTATTGAAGTTTTTGTTGACTTCATCAGGAACATCATTAATAAGCTGTCTTTCTAAAAGCTGCAAAACACCTACCGAGCCCCAAAACCGTATGGCTGGCTCATCAGAATTTAAGAACCCTTTTATGGTTTCAATATCAGAAACTTTGGCTGTACTTGCAAAAGCAGCAGCATCTATAATGGCCTCTACGGGTTGATTGGTTTGTTTTACATAACTGTAAAAAGGTAAGGTATCCTTTTGTTTTCTCATAGACCATGGATAGAGTCCCAAATCCTTCTTTTGTTTCATGAAAGCAATTAAATCTTGTTTCATTTGTGAAACCTTTGCTTGATATTTTGGATCATTAGCAAGATTATTTACTTCAAAGCTATCTGTTTGGGTGTCATAAAATTCTATAGCGGTAGTTGGTTTCCAAAAAACACTTTGTAAACTGTCTGTTTTACCTTCTATGTGAGCTTTGTCCCAACCTTGGTAAGAGGGCATTTGCCATTGGTAAGATTGTCTGGTTCCATTAGGATAAGCCGTATTAAAATTCCATATTAATTTATATCTACCATCTGTCAAGGCACGGGAAGGAATATAACTTTGTTCTTGATTGGCTCTATAAAGAAACAGTTCCGATTTTGGTTCTGGTACTTGCTTGCCCAAAAAAGGCTGTCCCATCATAAAATCTGGTGTTTCAATACCAATTAGGTTTAAAACAGTTGGAGCAAAATCTATAAAGCCAACTAAATTGTCATTTTTGTTCTCTGATGTGGTTTGTGCTAAATGTTTATATTTCTCAGGTAAGTGAACGATTAAAGGAACGCGTGTACCTGTGTCATAAACATAGGCTTTTCCACGAGGCAAACATCCCCCGTGGTCTGAATAGAAAAACACAATGGTATTGTCTGCTTCACCCGAAGCTTCCAATTCATCAAGGCGTTTTTTAACCCATATATCCATTTTATTTACTGCATCATAATACCAAGCAATATCATTTTTAATTTCTTCAACATTTGGTAAATATGGAGGTACTGCAACACTATCAAGAGCAATTGTTCTTGGCGTTCTTCCCTTCGTGTTTCTAGTCGCTACCCGTTTTGTATGTGTGCCATTATAGTTAAAAACCGAAAAAAATGGTTGCGTTTTGTTTGGTCTGTTAAGGTAGCTTGCCTTTTGGTTCGATTCATTCCATAATTTTTTAGGGACGTTTTTGGCATTGTAATCTGTTTTACTGTTGTTAGTGCAATAATAACCTGCTTCTTGTAAATATTTTGTATAATAAAAATCTTGAGGTACAGCCCTAGCTTCCCTATGCCAATCTGTAGCCAACATTGGTGCATAAATGCCCGACATTAATGTGGACCTAGCTGGAGAGCATTGGGCTCCATTTGAAAAGGCATTAGTAAAAACAACGCCGTTATCGGCCAAAGCATTTAAAGTAGGTGTAGTGGTATATTTATTGCCATAAGAAGCTAAAAATGGACTCATATCTTCAACAACCAACCATAAAATATTTGGTTTTTCTGTTGGAACATCTGAATTTTTACATGAATTAAAAGAGGATACAACCAGGATAAGCGATACGCTTACTATAAGTGTAATATAAATGGATAGTCTTTTGGTAACCATAGTATGTTTTTAATTTTTTATAATGATTTCTTTTTGTTCAAACGCTAAATCGTAATCGGGATTTATTTCAGTTGGAATAGGAGCATTGGTATCATTTCTCCATTGTTCTAATTTGTTCAATAATTCATTTACTTTATCAGGGTTTGACTCTGCGATATTTTCAGCTTCTTCTAAGTCTGTTTTCAAATTGTATAACTCTACTGCTCCATCTTCGAAATATTGGTGTAATTTCCAATCTCCAGAAATAATTACAGATCCTGGACGTGTTCTAAACAGAGGGTCTCTACTACCATCTTTTCCTTTTTTGTAGACTTGAAGGTAAATTGGGAAATGGAAAAATAAATCTCTTTCTACAATGTTTTGATTATTATTAATTACAGGATTTAAATCAATCCCATCCAATACCTCTGCTTTTCTTACAGGAGCAGCAATAGTTTGAAGCGTAGGGTAGAAGTCCAAATTAGAAACTACTTGGGTTGAGGTGCTCTTTGGTTGAATGTGGTTAGGCCATTTCATAAGGAGCGGTACCCTAATACCGCCTTCGTAATAGGATCCTTTGCCTGCCCTTAAAGGATCTTGATGTGAAATTGCACGAATGCCTCCATTATCAGAAGTGAAAATAACTAACGTGTTTTCTTCTAGTCCATTAGTTTTTAGTGTCTTTAATAGTTTGCCAACGTTTTCATCCATAGAAGCCACCATGGCCGCATATGCTGCATTATCTTGCCCTTTTATTCCTTTTTTGTTTTTAAACTTTTCTACCAAAGCTTTTTTCCCCATGATTGGTGTATGTACCGTATAAAATGGCATATAAATAAAGAATGTGGTGTCCTTATGTTTTTCTATGAAAGAGACAGCTTCATTAGTTAATCTATCTGTTAAGTATTCGCCTTCCGGACCATCTTCAATAAAATCGATGTTGTATGGTGAAAAGTATCCATTAGCGCCAGGGTTGCCTTTAGCACTCCCCCCAACATTATAATCTATACCTTGCTTAGTAGGGTTGTTGCCTACATGCCATTTACCAAAGTTAGCCGTCATATAGCCCGCAGATTTTAGCATTTGAGGCAAAGTGTAAATAGAATCGTGTAAATTCTTTGTGTTTTTTATAGGTATAAGTTTTCTGGTTTTTTTATGGCCTCTATCGGATGGGCTTACAGTGTAAACACCATGTCTTGGTGTATTTAAACCAGAAATAAGACAAGCTCTACTTGGTGCGCAATTAGCAGCTCCAGCATAAGCATTGGTAAAAACCATGCCCTCTTGGGCGAGTTTGTCTAAGTTGGGTGTTTCGTAATATGGGCTTCCCATGAAGCCTAAATCTTTCCAACCTAAATCATCTATGTTAATTAAGACTATATTTGGTTTTTTAGGATTTACTTCAACAGCAGTAGTTTTGTTTTCCGATTTACATCCTATTAGTACTAGTAGAAAAAAGAAAGTTATTATTTGTTTGTATTTAGAAATCATTGCATTATTTTTTTGTTTTTCAAAGGGATAGGTTGTAATATCCGAAATATTATTTACTCTTCATTATAGTTGATTCGCCCAATTTCCTTAACAGATTTAATAGGTTTTATGAGAAAAGAATAATTATAAGCCTTTGCAGGTATTCTAAACTCCGGATGCGGTAAGGCCTTATTAGACCAACTATCATCACCGCCAACGCCCATTTGTTTGTGGTCTATATTAAGGGTTATAAAGTCTTGTTCTTCTAAATCGTAGGTATGTAAGGCCTCTTCAATGTTCCATGTTGTGTAGGGCCATGCACTCATGCTTAAGTGTTGGTCTGTAGCATTGACCAAAAGACCATAGCCTTGGTTATTGGTTAAGGCGAACCATCGTACGCCTGTTTTGTTACTACTTTCCTGTGGACGAATATAGTGGTAGTAGTCTTTAGAAACTTTACTAGAGAAAATACCTATATCGGCACTAAGTTTCCTGTCCCAATAACTTTCATGAGGGCCACGGCCAAGATATTTTAAATTGTCAAAGGTGTTAGGTACTTGTAACTGTACACCTAATTTAGGCAACATTGGTAGGGCTTCATCGGCTTGGAATTCAACAGCTACTTTTATGCTGCCATCGCCATAAATAAAATGCTTTACTAAAAGTGAAGCTTGGTTATCTGCAAATATAAAGCTTGAAGTAGCCAGAGCAGTATTAGCGGTTAGCTGTTTTAATTCGAATGAAGCGGCAGTTGAGTTTTGAGAAGCTGCTCTCCATACGGCAAGGTGTTTTTTAGTTTTTGCACCAGCTCGGTCGTTGTCTGTTACAGGTCGCCAAAAACTGGGTTGAAGTCCTGTAGTAATTAAGTTCTGGTCATTGTACACAAATTGTGATATGGTTCCTTTTGAAGCATTAAAATCGATTTGAAAATGTTTCCCTGAAACCGAATTGTTGTTTACGGTAATAGTGTTTAATGAGCCTATCGACTTGTTGGGTAAAGTTTTCTTAAAAGGCAATTGAATCTGTTCCCAAGCTATTTCATGGTTTTTATTGGCCCATAAGGTGTTTTCCTTTAGCACAGCTGAAATTCTTATAAAGTATTCGGCACCTGCTTTTAGTCTTGGTTCTTTAAAAGGAAAAGTAATAGTTTTCGTCTGATTGGGAGCAAGAACGATGGTTTCCAGTGCACCTTGTTTTATGGTTTTGCCATCTTCTTGTAGTTCCCACAAAAACTGAAACTGATTTAGATTGGTGAAATTATGATGGTTGGTAACTTTTATTTCTCCAGAGGCAAGGTCGCCACCCTCAAATTCTATAGGCTGAAACACTTTTTTTACCTCCCAAGTGGCTGGTTTTAGCTCTCTATTGGGACCAACAATACCGTTAAGACAAAAGTTGCCACTATTAATTTTAGTGTCTCCCATATCGCCACCAAAGGCATAATAGGCTTCCCCTTCGGCAGTTTTTTGCGATAGGCCTTGGTCGCACCAATCCCATATATAACCCCCTATAATTTGCTTGTTGTTTCTAAAAAGGTCGCGGTATTTAAATAGATTCCCTGTAGAATTTCCCATAGAATGTGCATACTCGCACCAAATAATAGGTCTAGGTTCGTTTTCAAACTCCGACATTTTAACCATGTATTCAATAGGACTGTACATACGGCTAACTATATCTACATAAAGTGGGTCTTTTAATATTTTATCCTCAATTTTAGCTTTGCCCTCGGTAGTTTGTGCGCCTTCATAATGTACAGGGCGTGTGGTGTCGTAACTTCTTATCCAATTGGCCATGGTTACATGGTTAAAACCTGAACCCGATTCATTTCCTAAGGACCAGAAAACAATACTTGGGTGGTTTTTGTCGCGTTCAACCATTCGTATAACGCGCTCTAAAAAAGCACTTGACCATGACGCATCATTACTTAATTTGCCACCAACACCGTGCGTTTCTAAATTGGCTTCGTCCATGACATAAATGCCATATTCATCGCATAGGTCGTACCAACGTTCGTCATTGGGGTAATGCGATGTACGTACGGCATTAAGGTTGAATTGTTTCATAAGTTTAATGTCCTTTAGCATAGACGCTTCGCTTATTACCTTACCATGTATAGGGTCGTGGTCGTGTCTGTTTACACCAAACATGATAACAGATTTGCCGTTTACGAAAAATTCACCATCTTCAATTTTAGTTTCCCTAAAACCAACCTTTGTACTTCTCGATTCCAGTACTTGTCCTTCTTCATTTTTTAAATTAAATACTAAGGTGTATAAGTTTGGTTGCTCTGCACTCCATTTTTTAGGGTTTTCAACTAAGGCTTGCATAAGTGCAAAGTTGGGCTTGCCGCGTTGTTGAAATTTCTCATTATAAATTTTATCTACAGGAATGGTTAGCGGCTGTTTCAATACTTCAGCGTTGTTTTCGTCAAATAGTTTGGCTTCTAAAGTATAATTGCTGAAATCGGAATCTTCAAAAACTTTAATTCTAGGACGGATTTTTAAAGTGGCATTTTCATAATGATCGTCTAAATCTGTTTGTACAAAAAAGTCATACAACTGAACTTTAGGAGCCGATGTTAAATACACATCTCTATGTATACCACTTAAGCGCCAGTGGTCTTGGTCTTCAAGGTAAACGCCGTCGCTCCAGCGAAACGCTTTAACCGCTAAAGTATTTGTGCCAGATTGTAAATACGGGGTAACATCGAAGTGGGTTGGGAGCATGCTATCTTCACTATAGCCTAGTAGTTTGCCATTTACCCAAACGTAATAGGCAGAACTTACGCCACCAAACGTTAGGGTGATTTGTGTGCCTTTCCAATTATCCGGAACTTCTAAAGTAGTTCGATAGCATCCCGTAGGATTATCGTCGTTTGGTACTAAAGGTGGGTTTACAGGTACAAAAGGGTATATGGTGTTTGTATAGATGGCTGTTCCGTAGCCGTGAAGTTCCCAATTGGCTGGAACTGGAATGGTATTCCATGAGGAGTCATCAAATGTTGGTTCCTGAAAATTGTTTGGAACGCCTTCTGGCACAGGAGCCCAATAAAATTTCCAATCACCATTTAACAATTTATAGCGACCAGAACTGTTTTTATCATTTTTTAAGGCTAACGATTCGTTTGGGTACGAGTATGAAGTCGCTTTACTTGGCAATCTGTTAATTCCTGAAACTTGAGGGTCTTGCCATGGATAAACTTCATTAGAACCTTTTTTGAGTACTTGAGAAAAAGAATGAATTGAAATAAATAACAAAGTAAAATACAAACTTGAATACTTCATGTTTTTGTGTTTAATTTTTCTTCGAAATTACAAATCGTATTATTTTTTAGTGGATGAAGTTGTCGCTAATATGGGGTTAAAATGTTGTATCAGATAAAATTTAGTTTTTTCTAGTTTTTTAATCTGTGTCAATTGTTATTATGTTACCTGCATTGGCGTGTTTTTTTATGTATTCTGTTGGGCTCATGCCATATTGTTTGGCAAAACATTTTCCAAAATATTTTTGGTTGTTAAATCCTGTCATATAAGCAATTTCAGATAGGTATAGGTCGTTATTTTTTAATAATTGAGCTGCACGTTTTAACCTAATGGTTTTAATGAAATTTACTGGGGTGTCATTTAAGATGGCTTGTACTTTTCGGTATAAATTTGCTCTACTCATGCCGACCTCTGAAGCCAAATATTCAACACTTAACAGATTGTCATCCATTGAGTCTTCAATAATTTTAACCAGTTTTTTGATGAACTTTTCATCGTTGGAATCAACATGGATCTCTGATGGTTCAGCGGTTATTACTTTGCTGTATTTCTCTTTGAGTTCTTTTCTTGTTAACAAGGTGTTTTTTACTTTCCATTTTACAAATTCTAAACTAAATGGTTTTTCAATATAATCGGCAGCACCTAAGCTTAAACATTCAATTTTAGTTTCTTGTGCACCTTTAGCGGTCAACATAAAAATAGGAATGTCGCTGGTTTCTGGGTTTGCCTTAACTCTTTTAAGCATAGAAACCCCATCTTCAATGGGCATTAAAATATCACTAATAATTAATTGTGGTTTTTCTTTTACTATAAGGTCGTAACCTTCTTCCCCATTAGATGCTTCAAGTACATAAAAGCTATTTGTTAGTTCTTCTTTTATCATAGTTCTTACTTCTACATTGTCTTCAACCAATAGAATTGATGGTTTAGAATTTTTATTCGTATCATTTATGGTATTAAGTGTTGATATTTCTTCAATAAAAGAGAATTCAGAGTTTTCAATGATGCTTTTTGTAGTTTTGTTGTCTTTTTCACTTATTTCTTTTTTCTTGTATTGAGATTTTTCAACTGGAATGAAAAATATAAATTCTGTGTATTTGTTTTCTTCACTCTCCACTGTAATTGTCCCATGGTGTCGTTCTACTAATTTTTGTACTAATTCCATTCCTATACCTGTACCAGGAACTTGATTGGTTGGAAGTTTGGTGGATTGATAATATCTATCAAAAATAAACTCTAAATCTTTTTGGGGAATTCCAATGCCGGAATCTCGAACAGAGCATTTAACATAAGTGCCGCTTTTTAGCTTTACTTTTTTTAATGCTATTTCGTCACTGGATACTTTGTCTACAGCAATTGTAATATGTCCTTTTTCGGGTGTAAATTTAAAAGCATTTGATAACAGGTTGAACAATATTTTTTCAATTATTTCAACATCGTACCAAGCTTCCAACGATTTTTCGCAAGAAACAAATTCATACCTTATTTGGTGCATTTTGGCAAAATCGTTAAAAGCATTTTTTATTTTCTTTATATCGGTAATGATATTATTTTTAGAAACTTGAATTTTAAATTCACCAACATCAAATTTCCTAATATCCATGATCTGATTAATCAATCGATTCATGCGTAAGGAATTATTGTAAATACGCTGTGCTGTTAGTGGGCTTAAAGTAAATTTACGGTCTTTTACAATTTTTTCAATGGTTCCTAATATTAGGGTTAATGGTGTTCTTAATTCATGAGAAATATCAGTAAAGAAAATCATTTTCATTTTGTTGTGTTCATTGTCTTTTTCTCTGCTAATAGTTTCTTTAACCAAGTTCTTTTTTAATCTGTACCATCTTCTAATTAAAAGAAAACTTGTGTAAATTATTATAAAAAACAAGACCCAATATCCTAAAATGGCCCATTTACTTTTCCAAATTGGGGGATTTATTTGAAATGAAAGCTTAGTTGGTGTTTCGTTCCATACACCATCACTGTTGGAGCTTTTTACCATAAATATATATGTGCCAGGAGGTAAATCGTTATAGTTGGCATTTCGGTTTGATGCATTGGTGTAAATCCAAAAGTCATTTAACCCTTCCAATTTATAAGCATATTGATTTTTGCTGGGTGATGTTAAATCTAGTGAGGAAAAACTAACCACAATATTATTTTGATTATACGGAAGTGCTATGGTAGTTTCAGAATTAACATTCAGGCTATTTATAGTATTCTCTTTATTGCTGGCATTACTATTTTTAGATGGCCCTAATGTGTAGAAATCTGTAATGACGGTTGAAGGGATTATTTTTTGTTGAGAAAACAAATTAGTTTTTATTGTATAAAAGCCGTTATTAGAACCAAAATACAAGTTTAAATTATTTTCAGTACTGGCACTGGAGTTGAATATGAATTTACTCGTTTCTATGCCATCCTCAACTCCAAAAAAGTTGAACTTTTCCGTTGTTGCCTCAAACCTTATCAATCCTTGTTCTGTACTCATCCAGAGATTGCCTTTTCTGTCTTCTTGTATGGCGGCAATCACTTTTTTAGCAATAAGTTTATTAGATTTTTCAAAATTCATAAAGCTATTTGTAGATTCAATATACTTGTTTAAGCCACCACCACGGGTTCCAATCCATATATTCTTATTACTATCTTCGTGAATGGACAATATGGCATTAGATGTTAATCCGCCCTCTTTCCTTGGCAAAAATTGTTCATAGCTCTCGTTGTTAAAATCTACCCTAAAAAGGCCCTCTCCTCGGGTACCAATCCATAGGATGTTTTTTGAAGACAGCTTTAATACGGAAGTATGACTTTCATCAAGTATTTCGATAAGCTTCTTTTTAAATGGTGATATATTATTTTCTGTGTTAATTATGTCTATTCCTTTTCCCCAAATACCAATGCAGATTTCATTTTTATTAATAACCTCAATATCATATACACTACGGTTGTAAGATTTAATTTCAGTTAATTTTAAATCTTGTTTGCCCAGTTCGAAATTTTCAGACTCATAAAAGATGGTGTCGCTTGCGATTAATAGTTTAGTTTTGTTGTAGTTAAAGGAAATTCTATCTACGTTATTAATGGGTAGCTCAATTTTGGAGGCAACATTTTTGTTTAAATTATATTTAAACAAGCCATTATCCATTCCCATTAAAAGAATATTGTCATTGTAGTTTAAAATGCTATTGGTTTCAGCATTTATAACATTTTTTTCAGAATTAACATTTACATAGTCAAAAATTGATGTTCTTCCCAAATGTTTGTATATACCTTTTAAAGACCCAATCCATAAATTGTTATAGGAGTCAAATACCAATGAATTAATCTTTTCATTTGATAGGTAGTCTTCATTTGAATTAAATCTATAGGATTTATTTGTTCTAGTACCTTTTATTAATCCATGTGTTGACCCAATCCAAAGGTCATTATTTTTGTCTATTGCAACGGCAGTAAAGGTGGTGTTTTCCGAGGTGTCTATAATTCCTGTATATTGTTCTAGGAATTCTAATTTATAATCGGCTTTATTGTAACCTAAAATATAAACGTGTTTGTTTGTTAAAGCTAAAAATTGATTGTTATTAAATGGCTTTATTGCTATAACAGGTTCGTTAAAATTGGTTTTTATATATTTTTTGTTGGCATCAAATACAAATATACCTTTAGGTGTGCCCAACCAATGTCGATTAAAATTATCTTGAAAAAACGAATTTATTTGTCTATCAAATTTTACAATATTGGAACTTAAATAGTTGAAATGGGAATCTAATTTAATTTTATCAATATCTTCATTTGGTTCAATTAGAATTAAACCTGTGTTTCTTGCATTGGACCAAATGTTATCATTTTTATCTTTCTGTAAAACTACTGATGTAACGTTTTTATAAAACCCCTTGAATTTATTTTCTTTTCTGTTAAAGAAAATTAGAAAGCTTTCACAGCCAATCCAAAGGTTATTGTATTTGTCTTCAACAATTGAGTTTATACTGTTGTTTGGTATTGAATTTGGATCAAAAACATCATATTGGTATTGCAACAAATTATTACCATCGTACCTAAAAAGCCCATTATTTGTGCCTATCCATAGATAGCCTATACTGTCTTCAAAAAGAACGTTTACGTTTTGATTAAAAGGCGTTCCATTAATATTTAACTTGTTAAACTTTTCAATACTAGTTTGACAAAAAACAAAGTGCAGCCCAAAACAAAGTATGAAAATTACTGAATGAATAATTTTTTTAATTAGTTTGTTGGATAAGGCTAACATCTTGCTTCTGTTGTTTTAAGTCTAGTTGTGTACACAATGTCACTTTTTTTTAGCACATATGCAAATTTATAAGAATCAATATGTTGCGCTTGTTGAGTATAAATGTTGCAAATTATTTTAAAAACGCTGCTTAATGTGTGTTGCAACATAATCCACCATTATTTGAGATTAATTATTGGACTACTAGGCTTAATTTAGCTCATGCACTTTTACTAACGGTGCGCTATAAAAAAATAATTAAATAATTAAACTTATGAAACGAAACCAACTTATTTTGTTGTTGTTGCTGTTAAGTATTTTTTCAGTAACTGCGCAAAATACAATCAGCGGAATTGTTACCGATGCATCTAACATCCCATTACCGGGTGTAAATGTAATTGTAAAAGGCACTACCCAAGGTGTGTCTACAGATTTTGACGGGAACTTTATTATTCAAGCATCTTCTAAGGATGTTTTAGAATTTTCTTATGTGGGGTTTATAACTCAAAGTGTTACAGTAGGAGCTAATGCTACAATAAATGTATCCTTGCAAGAAGATGTAGCCCAACTTAATGAGGTTGTGGTTATTGGTTATGGAACTTCCAATAAGAAAACATTGGTGTCGGCAGTATCTTCTATTAAATCTGATGTTTTAGAAAACCAGCCAGTTGCCAGGGTCGATCAAGCTTTACAAGGTAGAGCAGCGGGTGTTGAGGTAACTTCTAATAATGGAGCGCCAGGGAATGGTGCTACTATTAGAATTAGAGGGAACAGCTCTATTAATGGTAACAACAACCCACTTTTTGTTGTAGACGGATTTATTACAGGAACAGGTTTTAACCTAAATAACATCAATATTAATGATATTGAGTCTGTGGAAATTCTTAAGGATGCAACAGCATTGGCTATTTATGGAACAAGAGGTGCCTCTGGGGTAATTTTAATTACAACCAAAACAGGTAAGCGTTCAGTAGTAGGTAAACCTACTATTCGAGTTAATTCTAGTGTTACAACAGAAATGTTGGCTAATAAAATCAACATATTGGGTGGACAGGATTATGTGGATTATTTAAATGAAGCAGGACAATTTGTGCCTGGTCCAAATATAGATTTCAATGGAACTATGTTACCTGTTGGATTAACTGATACATCATTACCCTTACGCTACGACGATCCTGGTTCTGTGCCAACTACCGATTGGATTGATGAAGTTACTCAAATGGGAACCATTTATAATACAGACGTTTCCATTACTGGTAATACAGAGAATGCTAATTATTATTCATCCATAAGTTATTTTAACCAAGAAGGGATTGTAAAGGGTTCAGGGTTAGAAAGGGTAACTTTAAGAAATAACTTAGATGTAAAGGTGACCGACAGATTTAATATGGGGCTACGTTTAAATTTGAGTTCTTTTAGAAAAGAAAATAATAAAACAAGTTTTGGGCAAATTGTTAGCAGCGTTTTACCAATAAGAGCCATCTATGACGAAGAAGGTAACTTCACAGGAACAAACCCAATTAGTGGTACTTTACAGAGGAATCCCGTTGCCGATATTCAATTAAGGGAAGATCATGATTTAGTGACAAACATAATAAGTAATGCCTATTTTGAATATGAACTAATAGATGATTTAAAAATTAAAACAAATATCGGAGCCACTTTAAATTATTTTAAAGGCAATCAATATCAACCAGGATTATTACCCGAAAGAATCCTTAACAATAATGTTGGAGGATTTGGTAGAGTAAGAACAAATCAGTCGAAAGATATTTTAAGTGAAACAACCGTTAACTATAGTAAAGATTTTGGTAATCATGCCTTAAAAATATTGGGAGGCTTTTCAGCCCAAAAAATAACTTCAGAGGGTACAGATGCTTCTGCCGAAGGGTTTCCTAATGATGTTGTAAAATATAATAATTTATCGTTGGGTTCCGATCCAGAAACGTACCAGGTAGGAACGGGTTACAACCAACGTACTTTAACTTCATTGTTTGGGCGTTTAACATATTCATATGATGATAGATATGTTTTAACCTTGGTAGGTAGACGAGATGGGTCTTCTGTTTTTGAAGCTGGAAATAAGTATTCATTTTTCCCATCAGCGGGTGTAGCTTGGAATATAGATGAAGAGTCCTTTATGGAAAATGTTGATGCCATAAATAGATTTAAAATTAGAGCTAGTTATGGAGAAGTTGGAGAGCAAGGTGTGGCGGCGTACAATTCATTTGATTTATTTAATCCACAATTCAATTATTTTAATGAAACATTGGTGCCAGCGGTTATCCTTGCTGCTCCTGGATCAACCAACTTGCAATGGGAAACTACAGAACAATTGGATCTTGGTTTGGAAATAGGGTTATTTAACAATAGGGTTTCATTTGAGGCTGGGTATTACAAAAAGACCACAAAAGATTTGTTGCTTTTCAGGGATTTACCAAATACTGCAGGTAATAGAGTGTTGGAAAACGTGGGTAGTGTTGAGAACAAAGGGTTTGAATTTTTGTTAAATACAATAAATATTGATAAAAACGATTTTAAATGGAATACCACCTTAACCGTATCTACCAATAAAAGTAAAGTCTTGGACCTAGGTGATGAAGAATTTATAAATATTCAGTCTACTGGAAATCAAGGAGGACCTTCTGCAAGATTAATGGTAGGGCAACCGATGCCCGTATTTTTTGTTGCTGAATATCTTGGAACGTATAAAGACCCTCAAGAAATTATCGACGATCAAGCTATTGGCAGATCATTCTTAGGAAGTCCACGATATAGAGATGTGAATGAAGATGGTGTAATTAATCAAGACGATTATAGCGTAGCAGGAAGCCCTCAACCAGATTTTTATGGTGGTATTAGAAACACATTTACTTATAAAAACCTAAGTTTAGATATTTTCTTCCAAGGTTCTTATGGTGGCGAGATATTCAATACGGTTACCCAAAGGTCAATTTTTGGTCGTGGCGATGAAAATATAGACCCAAGAGTTCTTAATCGATGGATTGAAGGGGTAAACGAAACCTCAGATATACCAAGAGCGGGAACATCAGCAAGTTTGTTCAACCCAAATAGCACCTTAAATATTGAAGACGCTTCGTTTTTAAGATTAAAAACAGCAACATTAAATTACAGTATCCCAGTAAAACAAGCTGGTATTGATAATACATTTAAATCTTTAAATGTGTTTGTAACAGGTAGAAACCTATGGTTGTTGTCGGACTTTCAATTAGGTGACCCTGAAGTAAATAGTTTTACAGCAGGAAGTGGGTTTGGTTCGGTATCTCAAGGTTTTGCCGGTGGGGCCTATCCATATGCGACAAGTATTAGTTTAGGAGTAAAAATGGAATTTTAATTTAAAAAATATTAGCAATGAAAAATTTAATAACAAAAATAAGCTTATTGCTGTTTGGAGTTCTTTTACTTACGGGATGTGGCGATAAGTTTTTAGAAGAGGATTTACGGGATCAAATAGCTACCGATAATTTCTTTAACAACGACCAAGAGGCATTGCTTGCTGCAAATGGTTTGTATAGAATTTTGCACAGGGGTTCTCTTTATAGAACAAGGGGCTTGGACAATTATTATGTGAATGGTGCAGATGAAGTTGGACCAAGCAGAAATGTAAATAGGGAAATTACTAACTATTTGATAGCCGAAGGTGTAGCCGACGGGAATGCTCAATGGGCCAGTTTGTATGAAATAGTTAGAAACTCCTCTCTTTTTATATCAAATATTGATGGCAATGAAAACTTAAGTGAAGAAGTTAAAGACCAAACCTTAGGTGAATGTTTGTTCATCAGGGCATTGGCTTATTTTCATTTAACTAATTTATGGGGAGATGTACCCTATTTTAGAGAACTTTTACCGCTTGATGAATTGGGTTCTCTTGAAAGGTTTTCAAAAGATGTAATAAGAACCGATATGAAGAATGATTTGGCCAGGGCTAAAGAGCTTTTACCTTCTTCATATTCGGGTGGCGATTTAGGAAGAGCATCAAAATGGGCAGCAGCTGCATTAAAAGCAAAATTTCATTTATTTGACAAAGAATGGACGTTAGCAAAAAGTGAATGTGATGATATTATTGATAATTCGCCACATCGCCTATTGGATGATTTTGCTGCAGTTTTTGACCAAACAGATCCTGCAAACCAATACAATGATGAACAAATATTTGCTATTGACTTTACTACGGATGGCGTTTTTGGGGAGAGTAATACCAGTAGAACAGATGATTACAACCCTCGTTTAAGAGATGAGCCAAGTAATAGGAATAACAGACCAGGGGGAGCAGGAACACCAACAAGGTGGCAGTTATTGCAGGCAGATTTACAAGCTATTGATCAGGATATGAGTGGTTTTGGTTGGGCAATACCTTTGCCAGAATTAGCCAACCAGAATAATTGGGACCCAGACGATTTAAGATATGATGTTACAGTAGTAACAGAATATTTAGGGTATCAATTGAAATTCCCATATTTTAGAAAAAATTGGAATTTAAATAATACCTCTCCCAGAGGTAACCACAACGAAAACTATATTGTTTTTAGGCTTGCCGATATTTATCTAATGGCTGCTGAAGCGGAAAATGAATTAAATGGACCAGACAATGCTTATCCTTATGTAAACAAAGTTAGGGAACGTGCCTTTGAGCCAGACAAACCTTGGAGTGGTATGTCGCAAACCGAGTTTAGAGAGGCTATGTACGATGAGCGCAAATATGAACTTTGTACAGAAGGTTATCGTAGAATGGACTTAATTAGATGGGGAATTTTACTTGACGTTGTTTCTACGGTACAGCATAGGTCATTTAATAATCCAGCAGACAACATTAAACCGCATCATGTTTTATTACCTATTCCTCAGGATGAGATTTTGTTAAATCCAAACCTTTTAAATACAGATCCCACTAATAATGGGTATCGTTAGAATTTAGTTTTGTTTGAGTTGGTGGGTTTTAAGCAGGGTTTTAGACTCTAAAGCCCTGTTTAAATTAAAAATAAATGTAATGAATAAATTTCCTAATCTTATTGTACTATACTTTTTACTTGCTTTGTCTGTTGGATGCAAAAAGTCTTTAAATATAAATGGCGAGTTAAAAGAAAAAACAGAATTAAATTCTGAGAATATAAAGCCTAATATAATATACATCTTAGCAGACGATTTAGGTTATGGAGACTTAGGGGTTTATGGCCAAACCAAGTTTAAAACACCTAATATTGATAAATTGGCATCAGAGGGAATGTTGTTTACACAACATTATTCTGGAAGTACAGTTTGTGCGCCTTCCCGTTCTGCATTATTAACAGGAATGCATACAGGTCATACTGTTGTTAGGGGTAATAAAGAAGTTCAGCCAGAAGGTCAATTTCCTATACCAGACAATACGTATACATTAGCTGAGGCCATGAAGAAAGCTGGCTATGTAACTGGTGCTTTTGGTAAATGGGGTCTTGGTTTTCCAGGTTCAGAAGGCGATCCAGTTAACCAAGGGTTTGATATTTTTTATGGTTATAATTGCCAACGTTTGGGACACCATTATTATCCAGATCATCTTTGGTCTAATAGAGATTCTATCGTGATTCCTGAAAATATCGGTTTAGATAAAGGGGTATATGCTCCAAATTTGATTCACCAAAAAACAATCGAGTTTATTGAGAAAAATAAAAGCAAGCCGTTTTTTGCCTATGTGGCATCCATTATACCACATGCTGAATTGGTTGCTCCAGATTCCTTAATGCAGAAATACAGAAACAAATATTTGCCTGAAAAGGAATTTGATGGTGTAGAGTTTGGTGAAGCTTATGGCGATGGACACTATTTGTCTCAAAAAGAGTCACATGCAGCATTTGTGGCAATGATTGATTTGTTGGACCAACAGGTTGGAGAGATTATGGATAAAGTTGAAGAGTTAGGGATTTCAGACAATACAATCGTCATATTTACATCCGATAATGGCCCGCACCGAGAAGGTGGTGCCGATCCGGATTATTTTAATAGCTATGGTCCATTAAAAGGGACTAAAAGAGACTTATATGAAGGAGGTATTCGTGTGCCTATGATGGTTAAATGGCCAAATAAAATAGAGGCAGGGAGCAAATCGGATCATATTTCTGCTTTTTGGGATGTGTTTCCTACATTTTCTGATATTGCGGGCGTCAATACCCCAGATAATTTGGATGGTATTTCATTTTTGCCAACACTTAAGGGAGATACTAAAAATCAAAAACAGCATGAATACCTCTATTGGGAATTCCATGAAAAAGGCGGAAGACAAGCTGTTAGAAAAGGCAATTGGAAAGCAGTTAAATACAATGTACTTAAGAATCCTGATGCAACTGTAGAACTTTATGATCTATCCAACGATATTGGTGAAACCAATAATGTGGCAGATGCCCATCCAGAAATTGTTGAGCATATGGAGGCTATTTTACAGGAAGCCAGAACCCCTTCAGATGTATTTACATTTAGTCAGGAAACATTTCTCAATAGTAATTAATTAAATAAAGCAAGTATGAAGGGCATTAATAAATTAGGTTGTAAAAACATTGCAGTACTTGCTGCTTTATTTATCACTTTTAGTTTTAGAGGAATAGATAATTTAGTATTGCATTGCCCGCAAACAGACGTTAGTAAAGTTGGATTAAAATGCTATAGGGGGAATCTTAAAGATGTATTTGGAGATGTTAAACAGGCTCAAATTAGCAATAGTATAAGCACAACTGCCCATGTAGAAAATCTTTTAGAGGGTTTTAAAACTTTAGGCGTAAATGGTATTAGAATTACTATTTTTCCTGAGGGTGAAAATCCGAATGAAGAAATTTTCGACTACCTGTATACCCGTGCTAAATCTAAAGGCTTTAAGATTATGGCAAATCCAGCGCTGTGGGATGGTGCTGTTCGTATTGCAAATAAAGTACTGCATGGTACACGAATAGATTTTAACAATCAAAAAGACATTGGACCAAATTCTACTTTAGGGAATGATGAGGCAACTAATATCGTTATCAAAAGAATAAAGGCGTTTGCAAATAAATATAAGGTAGATTTAATAACACCATTTAATGAAGATGGTGCGCCTGGTTCAAAGTGGTCTGTGGAGCAGATGAATAAAATTTATAGAGAACTGCATAATAATATTAACGGGGCAGAACTAATGGGGCCATGTACTTGGGGTATCCCGGGAGGTACTAAAGTTTTAAGGGAAACAAATATTTTACAATACATTTCAATAGCTTCTACACATAATTTGGGATTTAACCATAAAGCTTGGAGTGATTTTCAAAATTTAGCTGGCGATTTGCCTGTATGGGATTCAGAAGTTAATTATACCGTTAAATTTTCAGGTAAGGACACCCGTATTGACGCCGCTTTAAAAGTTGGGGTAGATGGACTGGTGTTATATGATAGTTGGAAATATATTTCCCTAAAAGATGGTAGTATAAATAAGGCTGGCAATAATGTTAAGGCCAAAATATTGGCTCAATAGTTTTAACACATAATGCAGCAAATTTCCTTCCTGGATTGATGGGTAAATAGATGCGTTTTACATGAATCGAGAATACCATCAAACGTGCTTATAATCATTTCTCAATAACAATTAATTTAAAGAATATTGCTATGAACCAAAATTTTAAGTTACAATCAACATTATTAATGTCTTTATTTTTAATATTAGTTGCTTGTAGTGGAAGTACAATAGACGATTCTAATGTAGCAAATCCAGAACCAGAACCTGATAAAACGGCTCAAAGCATTATCACCTTTAATAATCCAGGGCAGGAAATAGATGTGTTTTTTTATGATGTTAAGCAAGGAAATAAAAATTTAGAGAATGCAGACGAAGCCAATGAGATATTTAATATTGACGACGCTAACGGTTTAAGAATTCCCATTCGGGGAGAAAATAAAATTCCAGCACATCCTAGTGCTGGGGTTGTTGCAGAAGATATGTACGATGATGTTTTGCAGTCAATAGCTTTAGCGAAGCAGGCAAGAGGAGGTAAAGAACTAAAAATATTTGCCAGTAAAAAGTTAGATGATCAAACATCTTTTCCAGACTGGGTTAAAGATGCTAATGGTATCATTCCTAAGCAATATGCTATCTTAATTGCAGATTTTATTGAGTTCATGAAATCTAAAGAGGTAACAATCGATTATCTGGGAATAGATAATGAATTTATTTATAACGAAGGTAATATAACCCCTCAAAAATATTCAGAAACAATAGCTGAACTAAGAACTCAGGCAATAAATAAAGGGTTTGCAATGCCTTTGTTGGTAGGTTATGAAGATTATGGGCCAAATAAGAGAAATTGGGTAAAAACCTTAATGGATAATGGTTGGGGTGATACAATGGATATTTATGGCACGCATTATTATCCGCAATGGCGACCTAAGACTAAATTAATAGCAGATTTAGCGTTGATTGGAAACCGTCCATTTTGGTCTACAGAACCACATTGGGACAGTAAAGCAGATAAAAACGATTTTGACGAAGCAGAAGCGGGCATGGTGGCCTTTTGGGAACAAATAGATGTTGGTATGACAGGTTTTATGTGGTGGAATTATTCCATAGGAAATAATGTAAGGGGCAAATTAATGCGAGCTACATCAGCACCTATGTTAGGCGCTAAGCCAATAAAAATTACCGATATTGATGGCGAAAGTATAGAAACATTAGGTAAGCTTCAAACCAGAGCGTTTATTGAAAGTAAAACCATTACTGTTTTTGCAGTTAATATGAACAACACAGAACATTTAGATTATACATTTAAAATGGATAATGGAGACATTACTGGAAAAGTAACTAGCTTACAATGGACAGAAACTTCTTCTATAGATGGAACAAAAAGAATGCTTGAAGTGGAAGGGGAAAACAATAATATATTTTCGTTAACACTTCCTAAAAGATCTATAACGCGGTTTACATTAATTATAAAATAATACTAAAAAAGTAGTATACTCATTAATAAAGTAAGGGTACAATTTTTCATCTTTCTAAGATGGTTGTTTTCTACCACATTCTTAAAATCTTTAGTGGTTCACAAAAATGGATAGAATCATAAAAGAGGTATTAGCTGTAGTAGCAACTTGGCAAGATGTGGCCAAAGAAATAGGTGTTCCCAATAAGACAACAATTGATGTCAAAAGCGTTTAATATCTAATCTAAACAATAGAAATTAGAAGATTTGTAACCTTTGTAGAAGAATAATTGCACATTTTCGTAAATAGAATTGGTATAGGAAATGAAGAAAAATCTAAATTTTTTTACTGTATTTTGTAAGCACCCCTTAAAGCCGAACTACTTAAAAGTAGAATAATAATTTTAAACTTGAACATTATTTTGATACCTCGATGGCTCTGGCTCGGGGTAGTTCATTTGTTTTTGTTTTAAGGTGTCACTAAGGATCCAAGATTTCTTAGAAAGAACTCATCTTGACTTTTTTAACCAATTGGAAAAAGTCAAGATGAGTTCAAAGTGAAATGTATTATTTTATCCTTAATTTTTATCTACTACTATACGTTCTTCTCTGTTAGCCAATTCCCAAGCGGTATAGAAAATTAAACGGGATCTGGTTTCTAAAAGGTCGTAATGTATTTTGTCTGGTGTGTCTGATGGTCTGTGATAATCATCGTGAGTACCATTAAAGTAGAAAATCACAGGAATATTGTTTTTAGCAAAATTATAATGATCAGATCGGTAATAAAAGCGGTTAGGATCGTTGTCTGAATTATAGGTATAGTCAAACGTCATGTTAATATACTTTTTATTAACTGCTTCCGAAATGTTGTGTAGTTCGGTACTTAACTTATCCGAACCTATAAGGTATAGGTAGTTTTCATTGTTTTCATGCTTTTTATCAACTCTTCCAATCATATCAATATTAAGATTTGCCACTGTATTGGCTAATGGAAATACAGGATCTACGTCTGTATAGTAACGTGATCCAAACAAACCAATTTCTTCACCGGTAACATGTAAAAACAAAATAGAGCGTTTAGGGCCATGACCCTTTTCGACTGCTTTTTGAAATGCTTCGGCTATCTCTAAAATAGCTACTGTGCCAGATCCGTCATCATCTGCACCATTATTAATGTCTCCATTTCCGGATATGCCAATATGATCCAGATGGGCAGAAATAACAATAATTTCATTGGGTTTCTCTGAACCTTTAATATAGGCCAGCACATTTTCTGAAGCTTTGGCTTTACCGTTAAAATAGGAGGCTGGTATTTCCTGGAAATAATCACCTTCGGCAATAGGTGATTGAATTCCTGTATTTACATAATGCTCTTTAATAAAATTGATTGCCTTTTTTTGACCGGGTTCACCAGTTTTTCTGCCTTCAAAATCATCAGAAGCATACGTGTACAACATTGTTTTTAGCTCGTCTGCTGTAATACTTTTAGCATAATCGGACGGGTCAACAGTGGCGGTTCCGTTGCTTTTACTTTGTGACGTTCCGCAAGCAATGATTATAAATGCTGCGCAAAAAAGAAATAATAGTTTTTTCATGTGCATGTATTATTTAAATAAGGTCAATACTTGTGAATATTGCATAATCTTACCAATTATGCCACAATATTATAACCTTTAGAGTGCGATATTACAAAAATGATTTTATTGTAAAGGTATGTTAAGCTTATTTTAACAGATCGTTGATTTCGTCGATAACCACCCTATGTTCTTGGTTTGCCAGTTGCCATGCGGTTGCAAAAATTAGTTTGGTACGCCTTTCTAATAAGGAATAATCAATTTTATCGGGTGTGTCTGTTACTTCGTGGTAGTCGTCGTGTTCGCCATTAAAATAAAAGATAACCGGTATGTTTTGTCTGGCAAAGTTGTAGTGGTCAGAACGTGAATAATAATGGTTTTTTTCATCAATAGCATTATACCTATAATCCAGGTTTATTTTAAAATAGCTATTATTAACTTTTTCAGAAATATAATGAAGTTCTTTACTTAGTCTGTCGGCACCTATTAAATAGATATAATCTTTATTATCTTGATGCAGGTCGTCCACCCTTCCAATCATATCAATATTAAGATTGGTTACCGTATTTTCTAGTGGGAAAACGGGATGTTGCGTATAATAGGCAGATCCTCTTTTTCCAATTTCTTCGGCAGTTAGGTGAAGAAATAAAATGCTTCGTTTTGGACCATGGCCATCTTTTTTAGCTTGTTTAAACGCTTGGGCCATTTCCATTAGTGCTACCGTTCCAGAACCGTCATCATCAGCACCGTTATTTACTTGTCCACTATCAGATACACCAAGATGGTCTAAATGGGCCGATAAAATAATAACCTCTTCTGGTTTTTCTGTACCTTCAATAAAAGCCAGGACATTTTCGGAGGCATTAATATCATGGGAAAAGAAGCTTTTAGGGATAATTTGATAATAGTCAGAAACTCCTGGAGGTGATTTTATATGTTCGCTTTTGTAATAGGAGCGTATAAAATTAGCTGCCAGTTTTTGCCCTTTTTCACCTACTTCACGTCCTTCAAATTCATCAGAAGAAAAGGTATAAAGGTGTTCTTTTAATTCTTCGGAAGTAATGGTGTTAGCATATCTTATAACCTGTGTCGAATCGACTAATTGAATACTGTTCTTAAGGTTATTAATTTTTGTGGTGTATCTAGTTGTGGCACATGTGCCAATTAACGCAAATGCCGAGAGGATGCAAAAGGTTTTCATGTGTGTTAAATTTAATTCATGTCACATGAAACGTACAATCAATCATTCTCTGGGGCAGGAAAACTCAATGTGTCTGTTTCATCAAAATAGCAGGTCAAAGATATGTAAAAAAAATAACACAATAGTAAGAACAAGTAGTAAAGTTATTCGCCTATTTCAAGTTCATCCATGTCTATTTCTTCTAAGTCCTTAAGTGCCTCTTCTTTAGATTGGCTTTCTTTTGCTTCTAGAGCTTTGGTTTCGGCTACTTCTATTGTAGTAAACATTGCCTTATATATTGAAATGGAGATAGCAATGATGGTTAAAAGAAATGTGAATTGAATAATTTTTTTAACATGACCACTTTTTTTAGATAAATAGAAGGCTACTAGTCCAAATGCTAGTGCAGCAATAGCAGGGAAAATTGCCAAGTTAGAAACGGGCAATACGGATAGAATAATGGCCAGAAAGGACGCAATGATAGCCAAAATAGTCGTTATTTTTTTCACACGTTTAAATTTTAGTAATTAATTGATTTTATTGTAATTATAAAATTAAGAACGTGTGCAACCACTCCTTACACTCGTTCTCTCATTAAAAATTTTAAACATTTCCTTTTGTGAAGTAATTTTTAAAATTTCTTAATGCTCGTTTCATCTGTTAATATTTATTGTTTTTTAGTGGTCAGATGCGATGCCTAATTATCATATACTCACGTGTTCTTATTTTGAAAATAGGAGTTCGTGAATCTTCGATTTCGGTTGGGTTTATAACTTTATGTTAATGGGCATTTCATACGTTTAAATTATTATATGTTTTTAGTTTAATAGACCTGTTGCCGATTTAATCTTTAATTCGCCATTGCCTACTGGAATTTTGAACTTACCGTAAACAGGGATTTTATTACCATCGGCAGTAAGCCATAAAAAATTATTGTTTTTACCTTGTAAAACGTCAGTTTGATCAGATCCTATAGCTAATTTATAGCATTCTTTTTCTCCAATAGCAGTATCAATAACCTCGTTACCTAGATAGGTGATTTGGCCTTTCATCTCTTTTCTGTCAAAGATGATGGTGAATGTTTTACGTTCGCCTATGTCCATACCGTCATAATCTAAAAGTCTAATGTTATAAAGTGTAGATACAATATCTTTTGTACCTGTATTTATTGAAACCGTTTTATTTTCATCTACTTTATTTTTTTTGGTTTGAACAGATTTAACGGTGTTGGTCTTATGGCTAAAAGTGTATTTCATTGCCTTGTAATAACTTCCTTCATTAATATCTCTTTTATACAGGTATGGTGTAAGTGTATTAGGGTTTACATAACTTTCGTAAAGATCCCTTATTTTAAAAAAGTTATCCCATTTACTATACGTTACAGCAGTACATTTAAGTCGTAATAAAGTTGCTTTCGATGTTTTTAGTTCGCTGGTCTCCATGGTAACTTCTGCTAAATTTGTAAGTATTCCAGACATATTGTAGGCAGCTGTATAGATGAGTTTTTCTCCGGGTGCTATGGCATCGTTTTGCGCCTTTAAAGACAAAGAAAAACAAGCAACTACAAGTAAGAAAATGTATTTCATAAAAGATTTGTTTTAAGCTATAATGCGTATAGATATCATTTTTTGTGCCGAAAATACAATGCTTAATACTATTATGCTAATTTTTTTTTACAACATAAAATACATAAGTGCTACTGACATTTATCATAGTTTTGAAAGTGACACCGTGCTATATTTACTGGTAAATCTATTTTATAAAGAGATGAAAACGATATTGTTACCTACAGATTTTTCTAAGAATTCATTAAATGCCATTTATTACGCCATGGAGCTGTTTGAAAATGAAGTGTGTAATTTTTATGTTCTTAATGTTCAAAAGGCGTCTTCGTTTATAACGGACGATATGTTGGTAGTCTCATCGTCGGCGACTATTTATAATACGATAGTAGATGCAGCAAAGAAATCTATAGCCAATATTATCTCAAAAGTAAAAAAGCGTTATAATAATAAGAAGCACAGTTTCCATTCTATTGTAGACTACGATAATTTTATAGATTCAATTAATCAAATTTCGGATAAATATGATATTGATTTAATTGTTATGGGAACCAAAGGTGCTTCTGGGTTGGAAAAAGTAATTTTTGGGAGCAATACCGTTAGGGTAATACAACGGTGTAAAGTACCTGTTTTAGCAATTCCCAATGGTTGTAAGTTTAATGGTTTTGAACGCATTGCTTTTATTGCAGATGCGCCTATGAAGTATAGAGTCAAAGATTTTACACCGTTGAGTAACTTTATGTTACGCCATCAATCTACGTTAGACGTGCTACAGGTAATTAATGATAAGAACACCAATAGCGATAGGCAGCAATGTACTAACTTTTTTGAAGAACATTTTAGCAATGTAACTTATAGTGAACTGACTATTGGAGAGCGGGATATGTATAATATTATCCATGATTTTATGGTCACTAATGCAGTAAGTTTACTAGCCATGGTAGATAAAAAACATTCCTTTTTAGAACGCCTGTTTACCACTCATACCGTTGAAGCCTTTGCTTTTAAAGTGGATATTCCGTTTTTGGTGATGAAACATTCTACACATTAAATAATGAAGAAATGTAATAATAGGGTAAGTAGAGCAGGTGTTTTTATAAGCACTATGTTATTCTCTTAACCCTTTACTTTGCAGACCTTTATTTCCAATTTGAGCCATATGGTTTTCTAGAGCTTTGTTGTAATCCGTTCTTTGTAGATGTGCAGGTCGAATCCGGGAGTGGGAACGACCTTGAGGTTGAACAAATCTTTCAGACCATAGCGCGCAATGTATTCAATATTATTTTCAGGATTTAATCTTACTACAATGGATGCGGCTGTTTCTTGACAAAATAAGTGCCTGCCCAACAATCTTTTAGTTTTATAATTCTAACGGTCTTTAGAATATCGATCATCCACACATCCTCTTCAATAGTTTTAATTAATTTGTTTTCTAAGTTTTGGTTCATTCAGGGGGAGATAGATTTTAAGGTTTTAATGCTTTTTAGGTGTTAATTCATGGTTTTGCTAATAGGAAGCGTTTTTTCCTCGAACTTCGTTCAATTTCATTGTCATCGAAATAGCTTTGCTATCTAACCATTCATTATATTCTTCAATGGCTTTTAACCTTAAATCGTTATTTAAATAACCTTCTTCCACCATTTGAGTTGAACTTGCAACTTTAGACCAAATACCAACTTTCGATTTAAAATCGATTCTATGTTTTTCATAATGTTCGTCTGCATTTAATTTTTCGATTTCATTTAATCCAATTTCTTTCATAAGATATGGTAAATCTTCTGTTATGTTATTATTCATTCCAGCATCATTTCTCCATTTTAAAAATATTTTGTAAAACTCTCTCATACTTTTCGGAGGTATTGGATTCCACTCCAAATTATGATGATTGTAATCAAGTATGGAAATTTTTCCGTTGGGTTTTAGTAAAGATTTCATTTTTAATAAAGCTTCTTTTGGATTGCTTAACCATTGGAAAGTCCTCGCAGAGACAATCAAATCAAATTTTTCGTCGGTTTCAAAATTAAACAGGTCGGAGTGTATAAGTTTTAAATTTTCTATTTTATTAAATGTTTTTGTTCCTATTTTAATAAAAGTTTCCGTATTATCTATTCCAACAACTTTCCCAGAAATGCCAATAAAATTTGCTATATCTTTTGAAATCGAGCCGGTCCCACATCCCACATCTAACACTATCATGTCTTTTTTAAGTAAAGGTTCAAGAGTTCTATAATCTACTTTTAAGCTTCTGTTGTCAAATAGTTTTGCGGTTGTTTTCCCATCTCTTTCGATGTGTTTGTTTTTTTTCATATTGCTACTTTCTTTATTGCCATAAAGGTTAATCGTTACGTTAAAGAGATTAAAAAATATTGGGTGTAATGTGCTAAAATACGGGGTTATATTATAACCATTCAATACGGCTAATCTTGTACCTTCTATCTATGCAATTGTCATTTACGTTAAAAAATTCAATATCACGATTAAAGAACTTGTCTAAAATTTTGACAGATTTTCCATTGTTCGTATTAACATTGGCCGTAATAATTTCTAAATTGAGAGTGCCGAATCCGTAATCGATCAAACCCTTTGCTATTTCGGTTCCGAATCCATTACCCCAAAATTGTTCCCTTAACCTATATCCAATTTCATCTTCATTTTTATCATTTTTTAGATACGCAGCGATACCCAGAAAAGGAATTCCGTCTTTGGAGTCTACAGCCCAAACCTTTGTTTCTGAATTACCTTCTGATTTTAAATATTTTTGAAAATGAGCATTACAAGTTTTTCTATCCATCGTATCTCTTGGAATCGGATTCATAACATTTGGATTGCTCATCATGTCGTAAAATGCCTCCTTATCATCTAATTTCAATGGACGAATAAAGAGTCTTTTCGTTTCAAATATTATTGGGATATGATTATTGATCATGACTGCTCAAGGAATATGCTTTATTGTATTAAATTTACTTTCAAAGATACTTCTTTATGTAAAATATTTCTGAGTTTTTTAAGGCTTTATAAGGTGTTGCACCAATAATCGAGGATAGAGGTTTTTTGTTCTACAAAGCTTAAACATTCTTATAAATTAGGTCATATCAGGGTTTTGAAAGCGAATAATTTTTAAACTTAAGCTTTAACTGTTAACTTTATAACATTATAGTTCCAACCAAACCTTAAATAAACGTGAAATACAGGCTTTGTATATTGTTTTTAATGTATTTTAGTTTTCCTTTCCTGTATGGACAAACTCCAACGATTGATAGTTTACAGCAAGCATTACGAAAAGCAGATTCTGATTCCTTAAGGATACGGATCCTAAAAAATATTTCTTGGGAGTACTTAAACAATAGGTCCAATGTTTCTATGGCCGAGATTTATATTGATAGCATTTACAATCTAAGCCGTCAGGCAAATATTGAATGGGGAGAGCTACTGGCAAGGTACCAATATGGTGTTTTAGAGCGACAAAAAGGTAATTATGAAGAGGCATTAGAGCATTTTGATGCTTATATGAAGTTTTCGGATGCTCATAACGATCCGATTCAGGTAGCTAATGGAGCGTACCAAAAAGCAATTATTTATGACTACCGAGGCCAGTACGAAAAAAGTTTAGAGATTTATTATCGTATCCTTAAAGTCTATGAGGATGCCAATGACGAATACAGTGCAGCAAACATCTTAAACAGTCTGGGTGAGATCCTTAAAAAGTCCAATCGAATTGAGGAAGCACTGGAAAATTACAATCAAGCTTTAAAGATATTTATCAAATTAGATGCTAAAGCCGATATGGCTAATTGTTATTTTAATATTGGTGCAACCTATCGTTTACAGGAACGATATGATGAAGCATTGGACTATTTAAATAAGGCTCTTGAACTGGATACAGATGTTAACAGTATATGGGGCATGGCTTACGATTATGAGGCTATTGGTGAAGTTTATAATTTACAGGGCGATTACCAAGATGCTTTAGAGGTACACCTAAAGGCGCTTGAATTAAGGGAGGGGCTACAGCAAAAGAGAGAGTTATCTGCTATTTATACACAGGTTGGTATTGATTATTTAAAGCTTAAAAATTATGAAGCAGCAAAGAATAATCTAACCAAGGCATTGGAACTTGCAGAAAATGTGGGATCAGTAGAAGAGTTGCAAAGAACTTACGATGGTTTGTCAAAATTGTATGCTGAAACCGGGAATTATAAAGAAGCTTATAATTTCAATCAGAAGCTAACTGTCGTTAAGGACAGCATATTCAATAAAACCAAGTCCAGACAAATTGAAGAACTTCAGGAAAAATTTAATTCAGAAAAAAAGGAAGCAGCTATCGTTGCGCTTGAAAAGGATGCCGAAATCAAGGATTTAAAATTAAAAAGACAAACCCTTTTTAGGAATATATTTATTGCCATAACCATAGTTGTTTTAGTATTATCCTTTTTATTGTTTAATAGGTATAAATACAAGCAACGTATAAAGATAGAGCTTATGGAGAAAAAGAGGTTGGTAGAAGAGGCAGAGCAAAAGACTGCATTTGAAAAACAACGGGTAGCTAAGCTTGAAAAAATAGATCAGCTTAAAGACCAGTTTCTAGCCAATACCTCGCACGAATTACGAACACCGCTTAATGGCATTATAGGTTTGTCGGAATCTCTCAAGGATGGTGCTGCCGGTAAATTAACGCCAAAAGCTATTGACAATCTAAATATGATTATTCATAGCGGTAAGCGCTTGTCTAATTTGGTAAACGATATCCTAGATTTTTCGAAGCTAAAGAATAAAGACTTAGTACTGTCCTTAAAGCCCGTTGATATCCATTTAATAGCAAATTTGGTTTTAAAAGTTTCAGAAACCTTGGCAAAAGGGAAGGACTTGCGTTTAATTAATGCCATTCCTAAAGATGCTCCTTTAGTAGAAGGAGATGAAGATAGACTTCAGCAAATTTTGTATAATCTTATCGGGAATGCTATAAAGTTTACAGAAACGGGTGAAATTAAAGTAAGAGCTAAAGAAAAAGATGGTATGATGGTTATTGCAGTCTCAGATACTGGTATAGGCATTCCTAAAAGTAAATTCAAAACTATTTTTAAATCCTTTGAGCAAGTAGACAGTTCGACTGTTCGAACTTATGGGGGGACTGGTTTAGGACTATCCGTTTCTAAGCAACTGGTAGAATTACATGGAGGAACCATTGAAGTTGCTTCTGAGGTAGGGAAGGGAGCTGTATTTACATTTACCTTGCCAATTAGCCCTAAAGCAAGACAAGATGTGGTTGTTTCTGAGGATGGTAGGCCTTATATAAATATTCAAAATATAGAAGACGATTCTAGTGAAAAGCAGTTAGAACATAATACAAATGATAAAGCCAAAATAAGAGTTTTAATAGTTGATGATGAACCTATTAACAGGCGTGTGTTAGAGAACCATTTAACGTTGGCTGGTTATGGTGTCGTAGAAGCACGTAGTGGAAAAGAGGCTTTGGAGTTATTGGAGCAGGAAGATTTTAATTTAATCCTTTTGGATATTATGATGCCCAATATGTCTGGGTACGAAGTGTGTGAACATATTAGAAAAAAGTATTTAACTAGCGAGCTGCCCATTGTTTTGCTAACAGCAAAAAACAGGGTAAGTGATTTGGTTACAGGGTTTAATGTAGGAGCTAATGATTACCTAACCAAGCCTTTCGCAAAGAATGAGCTGTTAAGCCGAATCAAAACACATTTAAACTTAAATGGTATTCATAAGGCAACCAGCAAGTTTGTTCCATCAGAGTTTTTGAAATCTGTAGGGAGAGAGGCCATTACCGATGTGGTTTTAGGCGATCATATCGAAAAAGAGGTAACTGTTTTGTTTTCAGATGTACGTGATTATACCGCTCTTTCGGAGTCTATGACACCAGAGCAAAATTTTAAGTTTGTGAATGCTTACGTGGGACGTATGGGGCCTTTAATACAAGAAAATAAAGGTTTTGTAAATCAGTATTTGGGAGATGGTATTATGGCTTTGTTCCCAAACGAGGCACATCATGCACTGGACGCCGCTATTGCTATGCAAAAAACGATTATAGTCTATAACAAGAGGCGCATTAAAGAAGGATTTAAGCCTATTTCTGTGGGTGTAGGAATGCATACCGGAGCTTTGGTAATGGGAATAATTGGGGATGTACATAGAAATGATACGGCTATTATTGCCGATACGGTTAATACGGCTTCGCGTATGGAAGGTGTTACTAAATATTATGGTGCCAATATTATTATAAGTGAAGCCTGTTTAAATACCATTAAAGAGAGGGATATTTATCATTTTAGGTATTTAGGTAAGGTGAAAGTAAAAGGTAAGCATAAAGTTGTAGGTATTTATGAGTGTTTTGATGGTGACGATGATCTTACTATTGCTTTAAAAATAAAAACCTTAAAGGATTTTGATAAGGGGATGAAGCATTTCCTGAACAAAGAGTTTCCCAAGGCATCGGCGGCATTCGATAAGGTACTTACCAAAAATCCCAAAGATGCTGTTGCTAAATATTTTGTAACCAAATCGGCCGAATATACTATTGCCGGAACACCAGACGATTGGGATATGGTAAACACCATGAGAAGTAAATAAGCGGGAGACTCCCTTAGTGGTTGCTGTAATTAAAAAGAGACATGGCTACTTACTCAAACTAGTTGCACAAGATTTGTGTTGTTTTAAGATTTTAGATGTCTTCATTACTCAATAAAGTCTGATCATTTTTAAATAGATCCAACACCATTCCTGAAGGTGGTTTTACAGGGCCATTATATCCGCAAGTATCCAAAATGGTTTTCATATTTTGGATTTCTCTATTTTTTACAAAGGCAAGCTTTGTATAACCGATGGCACATACCTTATTGTTTTGTCTGAAAACCTGACAGTGGTAAGCCCACTTGTCATCCCAACCCTCTAGGTATAATGTAATACTGAATTTAGTCCATCTTTTTAAGGGTTTTTTATAAATAACCTTTTGAGATCCCAATACGCCAAACATGCCTTTGCTAAACGTGTTGGCGTACAATTTTGTTCTAAAAAGTAATTCGTATCGAATAAAGTCCATGTAATAGCAATATCTGGAATTGGACATATACCGGAAGCCTTCACAATCTAAGATGCTTACTCTACGATGTCTGGTGATCTCAGAATCAACATCTACTTTGCTTAGAAATAGTTTGGAGCTTATATAGATGTAAATAACGTGAATCCAGTAATAAAACATGTTGGTCTAAATTATAGTCAGGGTTCGGTGCAATTCCTAAGCATGAAATTTCATAGAAAATCTTCCGAATTAAGTGTTGTAACATGTTAAAGTTAGTGAAATCATTTTGATTGCTATTGTAATGGGGACTTCCTTTATTTTCCTTGCCCAATTCAGTTTTCTGTACTCTTGAGGTGTCATGTCAGTTTTGGAATTACTACATTAGACTAGGCATAAAGTTGAGAGAAGATGTTTGCTAGTTGTTAACTTAATATACTATATTTTCTTTAAATCAGTTAAACCGCGATTGCTAAAAAAGTAAATGACATTGAACATCCATTCATGAACGCACTTTTTACAACTTCATCTTCTGTTACAATTCCTATAAAAATATCTTTATTACCCGATTTTGGACAATTCAAGTTTATCAAACAGCTATTTTATGAGTAAATTCTCTTATGTTCATGAATTAAGCTTGTCGGCTTGCCCCGAGGCAATTTACGTATCGTTTAATCCTTTTCCTTTAAATATTTTTGGGGCGTATTTCTCAATCCGCGAGGTGCGGGTTTTGGATTGCTTGGCCTGCGAGAAGTATAGTAAATAGCCCCGCTGACGACCGGGTGTTAAAGATTGGAAGGCAGTTTCGAAATTCGAATCGGCATTAAATTTTATTTGTAGCTCTTCTGGTATATCAAATTCGGAGGTGTCTTTCATCTTGACTTCCAAACCGGCTTTTTCTACTTCAATGGCTTCAAAAATATAGGCTTTGATGGTGTTTTCGAGTTCGGCTATTTCCTGTTTATTGGTAAATCTGAGTTGTCGTGCCGATTGGACGTTTTCGGTTTGTTGTACCAGTAGGTCACGGGTATCGGCTAACAACGCTCCCTTATAAAACAGTAATGCACAATAGGCTTTGAAACCGTGAATAAGCACAATGTTCTTACCCTGAAAGGTGTAACAGGGGTGTTTCCATTTAAAGTCTTCGGTGAGTCCGCAATCCAAACAAAGCTTTCGGAGTAATGTCATTTCTTCTTGCCACTTTTTGGTCTTTGCTAAAAAGGTATCTACTTTTTCCATTTTAAATGTTTTGGGCTGTTATCGGGTATTTGATCTAAAGTGTCAGAGTACAACAATTAAAATGCACAACTTCATTGAAGGCATTAACAATTTATTAGTTCAAACTTATAATTTTTTAATTTTATTCCACTATTAAATTTCTGTTCTTAGGGTATTTTATTGAATAATTATTCCATTTGGTTGTTAAACAGCTTCATGGCAACGATTATCTTCTTATTACCTTCATAATCGGAGTTTATGACATTTTTTCAAATTTCTTTTTGCTTATTCCTCAATTTAGAAGTGTAAAAACTTAGTATTAATAATTTAAAAAGAAAACTATGCCAGAACATAATTTAAATCGCGGACAAGAGGTACAGGTGCCAGGTAACATTACTCAAGTTATCGTTCAGTTTACAGCGTACCATAATAATCGTGCTCAGTATACACTAACTACAAATGGAGGAAACCCTACTGGAGGAGGAGCTATCCTTAATGATGGTGATAACCATGTAGTGCAATTAAATGGTTTTAATGGGGTTAGAAATGTTACTCCTAATGGGATTGGAGGGCAAAATCCAATAATTCAAGTGCGTTGGTAAAAGTAAAGTGTTGTTGTTATTAGCACTAGAAATAGTTTTTTAATCTCCCCACGGTTAACTCCAGATTATGCATTAATTTAATTAAAATGAATTCCTCGACACTCTGCGTCGGGGTTTCCGTTGAATTCTTTAATTAATGGTTTATATGGTATTGTTTTGTTTTCAAGTGTCGGATGATGGTTTGTGTATGGTTTGTTATGTTGGTTTCGTTCCTGATTTTGCTAATATAAGCTCAATAGAAAATCCATTAGGGTTTTTGTAAGTAAGCTGGTGGCAGTAATATATTCTATATGCTAGCCACAGAGGGCTTTTCGATATTATTGTATTCAATCCAGGATTTTAGTCTTTCTAGATAAAACATTTTAAGGTAATTTTCTGATAAAAAGATATTCGACCAATCAAACCTTTGAGCTTGAACACCAAGATAAAAAACAAAAACGGCTAAGCCTGCTTTAGGAATTAATTTTAATTCACTATTGGACAATGCTCTAATACTTTGATAACCGTCTAAAAAATATTTTATTTTTAATTCGTATTCTTTCTTGTCACTTTCAATATGAAATAGTTGTTTGCAAAAATATCCAAGGTCTAAAATTTGTGCTCCATTCCCGCAAAAATCAAAGTCGAAAATTGTAATTTCTTTATCATGTGTTATTGCCATATTATCATACCAAATATCCATATGAACTACTCCATTTGGAATAGTTTCAAAATCAGTGTTTTGGAAGAGCTCCCTAATTTCTTTGATAAATTCCATTTCAGGCAGTTTTTCTGAAAAGAATTGTTTTAAATGCTCATAGGGTAATTCTAAAAGTGATTCTTTGTTATAGGCAATTCGGTCAATAGTTTTATTTAAAGTTAGATTATGAATTTTCGCCATTAAAGAACCAATTGCAAAGCAAGTCTCTTTATCCATAAATCTAATTTTCTCTCCTTGTGCAAAGGAAAAAAGTATTGCGTATCTAATGCCTTCAGGCGCATTTATTTCTTGAATGAATCCACCCGTTTTATCTTGAATAGGAAAGGAGACACTTAGGTTATTTTCCTTTAGAAGGTTTAAAAGTTTTATCTCTTCAAGGATTTCAGGTTTTGTTCGCCAATTATGACTGTAAATCCTTAAAACATATTTTGTTTCATTATCCGAAAGAAAATAAGTGTGATTCATTCCAGTTCTAAATAAATTACAAATGAAATTTTCATTCAACTGATATCTGTCTTTTGCAAATTCACCTAATTCTTTTGCTGAAAGTGTAGACCTTGAAACTGGTAGTTCCATCATTTTTTATCTATTAAATTGAGTGTTTGGTTTTTAAAGTTGTTTCTGCCTAAAACATAGGAGCCTATTATATTTTAAACTCCAAATGTAATGCGTTATATAGCTTGTTTTGGTACTTTTTTTACTGTTTTTTTATTCTTAACCGTTATTTCTGAACCTTTAGCAATAATATAATTTTTGGACAAGCCTTGTTTACAATCTAAGATTCCTGTTAACCGAATTATGAGCTTATTTGGTGATTTCCAGGTACAAGTTTAAAAGATTATTATCAATTTTGTTTACATAATTTAGTTGTGAAGGCCTTTTAAAACAATAATGCCTATTCTGGGCAAAATAAAGGTAAAACTACCAAAAAGTGTTGTTAAGAGCGTTACTTTTAGTCCGTCTGCTATTCTAGCTGAACCAATATCCTTCATGGCCGAAATAGCATCAAAAGCTTCAATCAAGCCAAAAATGGAGCCTAAAAGGCCAAAGACCAAACCTAAAATACTAACGTCGGATGCTAAGCCCATCATTTTCCTGGACTTTTCCGGATGCTTTCTTAAATTAAAAAAGCCAAAAAACAAGAAGGTTAGAGCCAGTAAAAGACATATTAAAATAAGGGACATAAAAAAAGGGCCGCCTTCGTTAAATCGTTTTGATAATTCGGAAAAAAGACTTGGGTTTTGTAAAAGTGCTATTGTTGTCATAATGTTTAAATTTAGTGTTTTTTAGTTAATGTATGTGACTTACCTGCCTGTGTAAAGATTAAAGTCTGCTTTTCTAAATCAAATTTTAGGTGGATTCCGAATTCGTTATGTACGAATTCATTATTTTTTACTGCTTCTAAGGGGAAAAGCATGTTGGCATTAGGTCCTCCTTTTAATACCTTGCCCTCTGCAACAAAATTAAAAGTATAGGGTGTTTTTTCCTTGCCCATATGTCCTTCATAAACCCCAGCATAGGGTGCTATTTTCGCTGCTGTTAATGCAATAGTTTTTACTGCAGTTTTCACTGGCAATAAGTTTTGATTCTGACTGGCTAAAAATGCGTTTTCAACAATATCGCTTATTGAATAATTTAAAGCATTTGTAAGGATTACAATGGTTATTTTCTGTTCTGGTTTATAAGTAGCCTCAGAGATAAAACCATCAATGCCCCCACCGTGTCCATAAGCATCTTCCCCATTAAATAACCCACTTGCATAAGGGATATGCTTAACTTTAAGCATGGTTTCAAGGCTTTTTTTAGATATTAGTTTCCCCGTAAATAAGGCTTCGTAAAATGTGACCAGATCATAGGGTGTAGCCACAATACCACCAGCTCCACCAGGTACACTCCTATGGGTTTCTTCAGATTCTATTAGCTTACCATCTTTATAATAAAAGGAAGCACATTCGTTATTTTCTGCATTTTTTTTGCCTCCATAGTAGGTGTTCTTTAAGTTTAATGCATTTACAATCCTTTTTTTAAGTGCTTCAGCATAAGGGATCTTATCTATTTCTTCAATAATATAGCCTAAGAGTAGGAAATTACTATTGGAGTATGCGCTCTTTTCGCCAGGTTTAAATATTCCAGGGTATTTTTGTATTCTTTCTAACATTTCCTCTCGGGTAGTGCCTTTTATACGCCAGGTGTTAAAGTCTTTGGCTTTGGTAATTTCAAATAAACCACTACTGTGATTTAGCATATTGGCTATCGTGATGTTATCTGCATTAGGTATCTGGGGAAAAAAGTTGGAGAGTCTATCTGTTAGCTTTAATTTGCCCTCATCAACCAATTGGTATACCATGGTTGCTGTATAGGTTTTTGTAATGGAGGCAATTCTAAATTTAGATTCTTTAGTGATGGGGTATTTCTTGTTATCTACCATATTGGCATAACCAACATGTTTGTCATAGATAACCTGTCCATTTTTAGAGATCACCAAGGTTCCCATCATTTTATTGTTATCAGATACGTTTTTGAAAAATGAATCTAAGGCCTTGAATTTTTCTTGTTGGGAAAAGCATAAGGAAGTTGTTAAAAGAAAGAGAATGACTAATTGCTTCATTTGTTTATAGTTTTAATTAAACGCACTACAAACATAAATGGCATTTCGATCCTAAAATTTAAAATGCGACGAATGACCCTTTTAGTTCCCTTTTTTACCAAATGCTAAAACGCTTGTTAAATTGGTCATTCGTCTACAAAACCCACATTACCATAAAAAATATAGTATTATTGTAAGGTGGTATTTTAGCATGCTAAAAAAAATTATTTTAAATAAGGTTGGGCAATTGGTTCTTCACGCGCTTTTTTGGTGTGCGGTGCTCTTTTTTTACACGTATTTTTTTGGCTTTAACAGTCACGATTTTAATTATGTGCTCTCTTTTTCTTTGTTCTTAATGCCCATTACCATTGCCACGACCTACGTATCTATCTATAAGCTTATTCCGGATTATCTTATTAAAAAACGCTATTTCCTTTTTGGTTTGTACAGCTTTTATACGCTAGTTATTTCGGCTTATCTAATTGTTGTTTCCGTTTTTTTCGGACTTATTTACCTTTCTAATTTTGAATATGCTAATATGGCGCCCATTAGCCGTAGTTTGATATTTGTAGCGGTTGCTGTTTATTTAGTGGTTATTATAGTAAGCGCATTTAAGCTGTTAAAACTTAATTTAAAGCACGCTGAAAAGACCAAGTTACTGGAAACAAAAATCTTGGAAACACAATTAAAGCTAAAGGAACAGGAATTGAACTATTTAAAAATGCAAATTCATCCGCACTTTCTGTTTAACACATTAAATACCCTGTATGGATTTGCCTTAAAGAAAGCCGATGAAACGCCTGAAATGATTTTGAAACTTTCCAATTTGTTAGACTATTTACTGTACCAAATTGATAAGCCTTTTGTATTGTTAAGTGAAGAAATAGAACATATTAATGATTATATCGAACTAGAAAAAATGCGCTTTCATGACACTTTAAATATTTCTTTTACAACGCATAGCAGCTCTAAAGATTTAAAAATTGCCCCGATGCTTTTATTGCCATTTGTAGAGAATAGTTTCAAGCATGGCAGTATAAAACAAGGTGAACTAAGGATTAAGATTGATTTAAAATGTGAAAATCAAATCGTTTGGTTTAGTATAGAGAACACAGCGTCAATAACAGAAACCTCACAAAAGGGGATTGGTTTGGATAACATAGAAAAACGTCTGGATTTATTATATGATAACAATTACACTCTAGATGTCGAGGATAAAAAAGGTATATTTAAAGTAACTTTAAAACTAAAACTAAAGTAATACTTGCAGCAAGAAAAGAACATATCGTGTATTATTATCGATGACGAAGCTATTGCTAGGGAAGTGATAGAGACCCATGTGTCCAAAATTCCGAGTATCACTATTGTAGGGAGTTACGGTAACGCCATTGATGCTTTTAATTGTTTACGGAAACATACTATAGATTTAGTATTTCTCGATATTAACATGCCTGAGATATCGGGTATTTCCTTTGCTAAATCCATTAATAAGAACATAAAAATAATCTTTACAACGGCTTACAGGGATTATGCGGTTGAAGGGTTCGAGCTAAAGGCCGTAGATTATTTATTAAAGCCTGTTGCTTTTGATCGCTTGCTAAAAGCTGTAAACACCTATTTTGAAACGGTGCAATTTTTTGAAAAAAAGACACTTATCGGTGCTGAGGTAAACGATTTTATTTTTGTGCGTTCTGATAGAAAAATGATTAAAATAGACTTTGATGCCATAAGATACATTGAAAGCTTTAGTGATTACTTAAAAATCCATTTGGATACTAAAACGGTTGTAACGCGTGAAACCATTAGTGCTATTGAAGCAAAACTGCCAAAGCGTAAATTTATGCGTATTCATAGGTCTTATATAATAGTCGTTGCACATATAAACTCTTTTATAAATGAGCATATTACCATTTTAGAGACGCCCCTACCTATTAGTAGAAGCTATAAAAATGAGGTGTTAATGGCCTTAGAAAAGTACTAAGTACCGCTTTACTCCATAATCGAGCTTTAAAAGCTCCGAGCCTTACCTCGAAATCAAAAAATAATTTCCTATAACTGCCTCGTGTGTTTGTACCGAGGTAGTTTACAATGTTAGCTCCCATATTTATAAGGTTTCAAATAAATAATCCAAAGGTTTCCTAACCTTAGCTAAGTATTGCGTATGGTCTTCTTTATCTCTATATCCAATAGCGGTAACGACCGAAGCATTAAGGCCTTTTTTGTTTAAACCGAGTATCTCGTTGTACTTGTCAGCTTCAAAACCTTCCATGGGGCAGGTATCTATCTTTAGTTCCGCGCATATGGACAATAAATTGGCCAGCGCGATATAGGTTTGGTTTTTCATCCAATTAAATAGTTCATCGGCAGACTTCTCCTTAATTTTCGTTTTCATAAAATCGCCATAGCCACTAAGTGCATCTAACTGAAGGTTCCGTGTTTTTGCTGTTAAATCAATGTACTGGTCTACTTGTTTGGGATTCACATTGGTATAGTTACAGAAAACAAACAAATGCGAGGCCTCCGTTATTTGCTTTTGGTGCCACGAAGCGGGCAGGAGTTGCTCCCGTATTTTCTTATCCTCGATTATGAGCACTTTATACAATTGTAATCCATATGAGGAAACAGACAATTGTACAGCGGTTTTTATAGTTGCTATGTTTTCGGGAGAAACCTTTTTGCTGGGTTCAAATTTCTTGGTGGCATAACGCCAGTTGTGATGCTTAATAAATTCCATTATTTCTGTGTGTAATTTTCCATTAAAAAATCAATTGTAAATCCCATCTTTTCGTACATCCCTTTTGCCATTTCGGAAGCTTGGAGAGTTGCTATAGACACCTTTTGGTCTATCGCCATGTTTAAAACCTGATGCATGATTTCATTTGCATACCCCTTTTTTCGATGCTTGGGGCGTATTCCCAGACTGTGTATGCCAATTACATGATTGGTAGTGAACAATAAAACCGTTCCAATTATGGCTTTTTTGTGGTATACCAAAACATATTGGATATCGTTCTTAGTTTTTATAATTGTTTCTGTACTAATGTTATAGTTAAAGGCTTCGTAAAATGTTTTATGCCATTTCTGTGCACTGCTTTTGTTTGTTACTCGTTTAAATTCAAGGGGTATTTGTGTCATAAATTTACCCTTAAGTGTTAAGCTCATACCATATTGTACGGATTTAAGGGAAAAACACTTGTAATCTACCAAGGGACTTTTGGTTTTTTTATCATTGAAGTATGAAAAAGTCAATGTGGCATTCCCGTCCATTTTTGATTGTATGCTGTGTACGATGTCTTCCGAAATGGAGGCATCGGTCCAAATACGATTGGGCCATTCCGAATTGGTTATATAAATATAGTAAATGGAGGCCTCTTTAAAATAACTTTTAAAGGATTGTCCCGCTACTTGCCATAGTTGGGTTAAGTTGTTAATATTTAATTGGGTATTGTTCATTTTGAATTGATTAATATGATGCCGGTTATCATTGCAAATGTACCGATGATTTGTTTTGTGCTTATGGGGTTAACCGGAAGGTTTAACCAACCAAATTTTCCGGCCACAAGTGAGAAAAGGAGTTGACCGCAAAGCCCTAGGGCTATCATTTTTGAAATCCCCAATTTTGGGATGGTATAAAAATAGAGGGAGATCCCTATCATACTAAAGAGTCCACCGATAAACCATAAATACCAAGGTACTTGCTGTATGGTGCTTAAATGTACTCCTTCCTTGTTAAAAAATAGGATAAAGAGTCCGCCAAAAATGGTACTTGCGATCGAGGTTGAAACAACGGCTATAACTGGGTGTTTTACCAAGGTTCCCAGTTGGGTGTTAAAACCGGCTTGCATAGCTAGAAACACCCCTCCCGTAAATGCCAATGTATAAATTCCGATTGATTTCATGTTGCAAAGGTGCAATGCAAATTGAACTTTTGCCTTTACATATGTTGATTTGGTAGTTTTTTTGAACATCCGTAGTGTGACATAATGCAAAGAACAGTGTTTTTCCATTCTGATATTTTGACGAGCTCAACACAGGCTTTGGAGGAATCGCTATGATAATCAGAATATTTCTCTCTACCATTTCGATTTCGTTCAATGTCCGTTTTGAAAGACAGGGGGGTGAATGAGTGGGATCCTTCGCTTCACTGCGTTGCGCTTTGGGTAATAGGGGTTTTGGGTATTAGGTTTTAGGTAAAGGGAGATGTCATCCAGAAGGAGGTCTTTAGCCGACTGAAGCATCTATTGCTTGGGAGGTTGAATTTGGAATTTTGAAAACTGAGAGGTTATTGCTAGTGTTGTGATTTGCTTGGGATCCTTCGCTTCGCTGTGCTGCGCTCTGGATGATAGTTCTTTACTTTTTCCCATCGCCGGAAAAAGTAACAAAAAGGTCTAGGCTTACACTAAAAGCCTACAAAATGCTACGCAGTTCGCCGCCACGGATGAAAATACCTCCCCCTCATTGCTTCGGGGTCAAACAAGATTTTCATCCCAAGCCCTTCGCTGCCTGCTTGATTTTTAAGGCTTTTGGTGGTAGGCCACTTACTTGAGATCCTTCGCTCCACTGCGTTGTGCTTTGGGTGATATGGGTTTTGGGTGTTAGGTTTTAGGTAAAGGGAACTGTCATCCAGAAGGAGGTCTTTAGCCGACTCAAGCATCTATTGCTTGGGAGGTTGAATTTGGAATTTTGAAAACTGAGAGGTTATTGCTGGTGTTGTGATTTGCTTGGGATCCTTCGCTCCACTGTGTTGCACTCTGGATGATAGTTCTTTACTTTTTCCCATCGCCGGAAAAAGTAACAAAAAGGTCTAGGCTTACACTAAAAGCCTACAAACTGCTACGCAGTTCGCCGCCACGGATGAAAATACCTCCCCCTCATTGCTTCGGGGTCAAACAAGATTTTCATCCCAAGCCCTTCGCTGCCTGCTTGATTTTTAAGGCTTTTGGTGGTAGGCCGTTTATTTAATATGCTTCGCTTCACTGCGTTGCGCTTTGGGTGATAGGGGTTTTGGGTATTAGGTTTTAGGTAAAGGGAGCTGTCATCCAGAAGGAGGTCTTTAGCCGACTGAAGAATCTATTGCTTGGGAGGTTGAATTTGGAATTTTAAAACTGAGAGGTTATTGTTGGTGTTGTGATTTGCTTGGGAGCCTTCGCTTCGCTGTGCTGCGCTCTGGATGATAGTTCTTTACTTTTTCCCATCGCCGGAAAAAGTAACAAAAAGGTCTAGGCTTACACTAAAAGCCTACAAAATGCTACGCAGTTCGCCGCCACGGATGAAAATACCTCCCCCTCATTGCTTCGGGGTCAAACAAGATTTTCATCCCAAGCCCTTCGCTGCCTGCTTGATTTTTAAGGCTTTTGGTGGTAGGCCGTTTATTTGATATGCTTCGTTTCACTGCGTTGTGCTTTGGGTGATATGGGTTTTGGTTCTTAGGTAAAGGGTGCTGTCATCAGAAGGAGGTCTTTAGCCGACTGAAGCATCTATTGCTTGGGAGGTTGAATTTGGAATTTTGAAAACTGAGAGGTTATTGCTAGTGTTGTGATTTGCTTGGGATCCTTCGCTTCACTGGGTTGTGCATAGGATGACAGAGCGCAAATGATTACTAATATTCATTTAGTTTTTTACGAATCCTGCTTAATTGGGTGGGCGTGATCCCCAAATGTGAGGCTATATAATGCAATGGAATGCGGTTTTCAATATTGGGATGGGTGTTTATAAAGTCAAGGTACCGCTCTTTGGCTTCTTTTAAAACAATCTCTATTTCCCTTTTTTCTTTATCGATCACCCAATTTTTTTCAAGATAGGAAATATAGAAGTTTTTTAAGTCTGTATGTTGTTCTATTAGTTGTCGGTACTTGCCATAGTTAAAACTGATTAGGATTGATTTCTCGATTATTTCAAGTGCGAAAAGTGAAGGCTTGTTTGTTAAGGCCGATACTGTAGAGCCAACAATATCGCCTTTTAAAAAAATATTTTTATGGTATGCATTGCCATCGTCGGAAATGTAATAGGAGACTACAGCACCCTCACAGAGGATGTGGATGTCCTTGGATGTTTTTCCAATGGGGAGTAGTTGTTCGCCTTTTTCTAAAATTTTAATCTTTGCGATGTCTAATAGCAAGGTAATACTCCTATCGTTAACGGGGTAGTACCTGTTAAAAACACTTTGTATAAACGTTCTGTATGCTTCCGTATCACTCATGGATGCTGTATCTGATGTTTGGGATGCTGCATGGGGCATTTGCAAGGTTTAATGCAGTAAAGATATTGAACAATAATTAAACTAAGGAGGCTGTATTATAGATTATGGGCATTTGTCCTTTCCATTGATGCCACAGTTCGTTGTTGTTAATTAAGTTGGACATGAAATGGGCGACGTTAATGCGACTGGTTTTGCCTGCGTTAAAAATAGCACTTCTTATTGGGGAGGGGTATAGTTTGTAATCGGAGATCTCTGCTTCGTGTGTTAAATTGTCCGGTCTAACGGCAACCCATTCGATATTTGGATCGTTTTGGCCAATCTTTATCCTAAGATAATCGGCTGCTTTTTCATTGTCTACGTGTGGGGGCAACAATAAGCGAAGCAATGCGATAACGCATTTTTGGGCGAAAGAAATGGGTTCGGTTATATCCCTGTTTCTATTGCCGCTTGTATTCATTAAAATAAACTTTACGGGGTGTTCGGGATTGCTTGTTTTAATGGCATGGCATAGCCTTCTGGTCGCGTCGGTAACAAGTTTTCTTGGGTGTCCGTAAACGCCTTTCCATGTTAAATTATGACCGAGGCAGGATACTACAGCCTGACAGCCGTTAACGTGTTGGCGCATTTCACTGTCACTAAGTTCCAGTACAGAGGCATGGATTGTATGTAATTGCTTGTTGTTTTTCCAGGATTCTGGTAATTTTTCGAGGGATCTAACAATTATCTTAACCTTTTGTCCGCTGCTTAAAAGTTGTTCAACTACTTGTCTTCCCGTTGCGCCACTAGCGCCCACTACTAAAACTGCCATTTAATTTTTTTAAGATTAGTTGTATATGTAACGTTTTATTTTGACTCGATAATCGAGATTTAAATGCTTCGAGCCTTACCTCGAAATCAAAAAATAATTTTCTATAAACGCCTCGTGTACTTGTACCGAGGTAGTTTACGCTTTTATGACGACTTTATGGGAAAGTTGTTACATCAAGACATACTGTTTATATAACCTAGAGTAACCTTTAATATGAAGTAAAGGTGAAGGAAATATGGAGGAAAGGTGAAGGAGTAGCTTTTTTGACCCGTCCTGAGAGTCCTAATATCTCTTCGAAATTCTGGAAGAATTTAATACTCCGACTTCGCTCAGTAGAGGTATCGAGAAGTACTTTTGGTGGGGAATTTATTTGTTTTCGATACACCAAATCACAGATTTGGTACTCAAACTGACATATATTCTTTATCCATTATTCACGCTAAATTACTTTAGTTGAAGATTGAACCTTTTTTATGTTATTATCTTTTTTCTTTAAAGAGGTCAAAACGATTAGAGAACATGAGAATAAGATTGTAATCACCAACTTTATGGTTGAAAACGAATAATAACCCGTAACAAGCTGTAAACAATAAGTTAGGACAGGTATAGTAGTTATTACAATTGACGTGTATAATGGGTTTAAAGTTTTTAAGGCTTTTTGTAAAAGAAAAAGTGGTAATGCCATTGAAATTAAAGCCAAAGCTAAAAATTCAGCAAGTACGGTTGGTTGAACCAACAGTTGGGTTGGTTCTGAAATTATAAGTAAAAGAGAAATTACCAGTAAGCCATAAAACCTTAGAGAAACAACTAAAGAGGCAGAAAGATTTTTGGTTGCTAATTCTTTAGAAATTTTCATAATAAATGCTGCGATCATTCCTCCAATGACGGTTACAATACTACCATATTTTAGTATTTGGATGGAATTGGATTCACTCATCTCCTGTGCGACTAATGATAACATCAAAACAAACATTATTAATAAAAGCAAGGCAGTGATTAAATTATTTTTGTTACTGACTTTTGACTTTCTTAAATCAAGAATAAATAGATTAATAGGAATAGCCCCAAGAAATAAACAGGAAAATACAGCAGGACTTAATACCTTTAAACTGAAAAAAATAACAAACCAAATTACTGCATTAAGTAAGTTTAACCATAGAATAGATTTTCTATTTTCTTTTATTAGAGCAATATTTTTAGTTAGCTCGCCAAAATTTAAAATTGAAAAAAATACAATTGTAAATATCGAAGTATAAAATAATAAAACAATTGGCTCTATTGATCTTGTTGTATGATTTATAAAAACATTAGAAATAGCACATGTAATTACGTATACAAATATGTAAGTTCCTCCTTTTGAAATAAATGTTTTATGTGGCATTTGGGGTCTTATTTTAAAATAGGTTTACAATTGTCTTATTATAATTCTATTGATGGTAGTTAGGTTGTATTTGGGCATTCTAATGTTAGCTTGTCTCAAAGCTACGGGTTTATTTATGAATTTTTTGTTTTCTAAGGTTATATCTGGTTATCAGTCCCATAGCAATGCCAAAAAAGAATGTATTGAATAAAAACTGATATATGTTGAATTCTTGTCCACCCAAATAGTCATTTCCAGTCATTAGGCAAGAAAAAGCCAATCCAGAAATCAGACCTGATTTTATCGATTTTTTAATTGTGTTGTTCATTGAATATTTTTATAGTTCTTTTTCTTAGGCTTGATCAAATTATGATTGTCTATCCTTTTTTCTTAATATCTCTAATTGCAGCTAACATTGCTAAAATTATAAGTAAGTTTGATACAATTCCAGAAATTGGCCCCTTGTGAGGATGATTGAAATCAAGTTCAATAATATTATAAATTATAAGCACTGTACTTCCAAAGATTATAATATATATAAAGTGAATTGTTTTCATTTTTAGGGAAGACTACAGCCCAAAACGCCATGTGTTTATTTTACATGTAACAAAAGTGTTGAATTTGCTTATATTTTTTGAAATCATTTTGTGTAGTTTTAAGATTGCATCAATATTGGTTTCTGCTGAGTTTTACCACCAGTTAGAAACTGGCGGCAGCGGGGGTTCATGCTCGGCCGTACCAACCACACGAACACTCTTAGTTATTGTAGCACGTATTTTTAGTAAAGTAACAATAGACTTTTTGTTGGTGAGTTAGTCTTGTTAATCGGTTTAATTTTTAAATGGTCAAATTGTATTGGATAATATCGGGTGAAATTGATAAGTTGAATGGTTTCAAAATTGCCATTAGCACCTGAATATATTAAAACCACAAATGGTGCATTGTTATCAAAGTTGTTTTTTTTGATTCTCTTTTTAAACTATTTAATAATTGAGTTGACTTTGGTCTATTGTTCTCATCAAAAAATGGCTCAAATAAATATGTGCCGATTTCTTTATTGTCATCCATTTTAGCATTCACTTTGGTAACATTGTTCGCAATGTATTTAAAAGTTCCAGGTTCAGAATCATTTGAGTTTTCTTGTGATGTGATGAAAGTTGAGAAATAATCCGATAATTTTCTTGTACATTCTTTTATTATTTCTAAATTTTCATTTGTATTCTCCCAATTTCCTAATTTGATAACATTCCGATTTAAGACAGAACTAATTTTATTTTCTTGAAACCAGTAGCTAATAAAATTGCTTCCTAATGTTGGGCTACTTATTACAATTGAAATTTCATTATCATCTGTAATTTGGATTTCAAACTTTAAGTTTTCAAGAGGAAGCTCATATAACCATTGATAAAAATGCAACTTACCATCGTTTGATTTTCTGATATCTTGTATGTATATTCTTCGATACAGTGAGTCCACACTTATATTGTATTTCGTAACAGTGTTGAATTCAGGAGCTCTTATCTCTTTTGTTTCAGGTAATTCATTGAGAGATCTTAAATCTCTTTGTCCATAAATATTAATACTGAAAAGAGTTAAAAAAAAGAATAATAAAATCTTATTGACCATAATTTAAATAGTTTTTCATATGAGCTACAAATTTTAATAAACGTCATACTCCATTTATCCCTCCAATACAGTTGAATAAACGCAGCCAAATATAAAATAATGCCTACATTAATGAAATCTTTTTCGTTAAAAGTAATAAACAGTAAATTGTTGAAAAGGATCTAAACCATCATGGCGTTATTTTGACAGTAGTTTATAAACAACAAAAAAACCGCAAGACGCGGTTTTTTGTTTTGAAATGTTGAAAAATAAAGCGATTATTTTCCTTCTTTTATATAGCCCCAGCCTTCTTTTTGCTTGTTAACGATTTCCAGGATGCCATCGGGAACGCTCCTAACGCCTTCAATAAGTTGTGAGGCATCCGTTTTATGGCGTTTCATGGTGCCTTCGCATATCACAAAATCGATGTTGTCCTTTTTGGCGAGCATGGCCAGATCTTCGGCTACTACCGATTTGTCCTTAAGTACCATGTCCATGGCACCACTATACATAACGACTTCGAATTTCGAGTCGGGGTAGGCATTGGACATGGCTTTTACATGCCTAATAGTCGATTTATGCACTGTATTGTCACTACTGGTAACATCGAATACAATCTTTACTGGGGTGTCTTGTCCGTAAACTGCCAGTGCCATAAAGCAGGACAGTATTAGATTTAAAAATGTTTTCATTTTTTTTTTGATTTAAAGTTCAATTACTCTCCAGCGAAAATATAGCCACAGCCACGTTCCTGTGCTCTTCCCAAAGCCCATACACCAGAGGGTACAAGCTGTATGCCCGGTAGTACACCGTTAACCCACTCTTCGTAAACGGCTTTGGGGTCTAGGTTCATTTTTGCAGCAACAGCATTGCTGTATACTTTGGTTGCCAAGTCGCAAACGCAGAACATGGCACCGCGTTCCTGCATGCGTTTAACGCCTTCTATTTGGGGTAGCGGGAAATCGCCTTCTTGGGGTTCGTAATAGGGGTTGCGCTTATACGGTTCGCCCGAAGCTTGCTTGATATTAAATACTTCTCCCAACGGATATTTTTTCCAAAGTTCATCTTTAAAAGCAATGGGAATGGCTTCATGTCTTAAGACCGTTACCGCTGTCATCTGTTCATCGGGCGTGCCGGTTTCGTTGTTGGATAAGTAAAAGGCCCAGTTCCAAATAACGGGAAATCCTTTGTGCGGTGTCGATCCGTCGTAAACAATGCGGTGCTTGCCTTTAATGTTTTTAAACCAGTTTTCGGCATCTGCCATTTTATTGGAATCAGCAATAGGTACATCTGCATACATGGGGTTTGTAAGTACTGAGATCGTGCTGGCAGTAGCGCCAAGTGCTAAAGCACCTAGAAACTGCCGTCTTGAATTTGTGTTCGTTGTTCTCATAATTATTTGGTTTTAGTAATGTTAAATGAATCTTTGTAGAACTTTATAATGGGTTGAAAAGGCCCTTTTTTGTGCTGCTCAACAGGGAAGGGGTCGGCATAAGGAGGGTAAGGTGTTGAAACGGGTTTCTTTTTAATGTCGGGGAAATCCTTTTCCAGATTCAGCTTTTCGGGGCGCTGTTGCATATTGATGTAACCCGCTACATCGTAGGCTTCTTCGTCTGTCAAAACAGGCGCGTCATAGGTCGTTCCAAAAGGCATATTAGCTTTAATGAATTGGGCAGCTGTGATTACGCGGTTCATCCCGGCACCGTTGTTAAATGAGTTGGGACCCCAAAGAGGTGGGTACTCATAGGAAAAACCATTGGAAGCCATAACGCCTTGACCGTCTTTTCCGTGACAAACAATACAGTGCGTTCTAAATAACTGTTGCCCTTTTTCGATGTCTATTGCACGATTGGGAATGTTAATTTTTACAAAGCCCTTGCCTTTTATATTGCCATCTTTGGGAGCGTAACGACTCAACCAATCCAAAAACGTAACAAGAGCTTGCATTTCCTTACCTGTAACGGGTAATATATGACCGTTCATACTGCGTTCCATACAACCATTAATACGTTCTTCGATGGTCCCCATTTTATTTTCCCTGCCTCGAAACTGTGGAAACCTTTGGATGATGCCTATTAGTGGTGCGGAATATGGTTTTGTGCCGTTGTTAAGATGACAGTTCTTACAGGCCAATTTGTTGCCAGAATAAGCCATGTTGGGATTGCCGTTTTCCGGACCAATATATTTAGGGGTGTTGGTAAACAATTCATAGCCATATTTTATAACATTATTGGCTTCGGAATCGTCCAGTGCCGAAACGTCATAGTTCATATAATATATATCGGGTATATTACTGGAACGTGTCATGAGGTCTTTTGGAAAGGCATCAAAAAATAACAACGTAACAAGTGTGGCTAGTATAAAAATACATCCGAAACAGGTTAACAAAACATTTGTTAATTTATGGAATGGGTATGCCCTTTTTTTTGTCATTATCTATAATACAATCAAGCAGTAGTAAAAACAATGGAAAATAAGGGGTGCCGAAACTTAGCAGATTGTACCTTGTAATAGTAGATAGGAGGTAAGGAAAGCGTTATATCTAAATATAATTAATAAGAGCTATCTAATTTACAAAAAAAGTAGTTTAATTCTTAAAGTTATTGGTATGAAATTATATTATTATTGGTATTGCTGATATTGTTTTTTATTTAAGTTGGTAATACCGTCATATGGGTTTATGTGCTGTGAGTATTAATGAGGTCATGTGGCCTAAGTGTTTGTCATGCTTGCTGATGGTTTTAAGGTGTCTCATAAGGTTGCTTTTAAAAGCGTTGCTTTTTTCAATCGAAAAGGCCTTTAATTGCGGCCCGATAGGTGTAGCGTAGGCGAGTTCTATGGCTTGGGGTACGCCATTAGGAACGATAAGGTCCTTTTGCTGTTCGGTAACGTTAACCATGTTAAAGCCTGCTTCGGTAAATGGTTGTTTTAATGCAGAGGCGGACATAAAATCAAAAGGAAGGCGCATTAAGTTGGAGATGTCATGTTCATTCATTGTTTCAAGGCTGTGGCATATAGCACCAAAGAACTGGCACTCTTCTACAGGTTTCCAAGTACTTATTACGGCTTTGCCTCCTGGTTTTAAAACATTTTTAATCTTCTTTGCAGCGTTAAGCTTATTAGGGAAAAACTGAAATCCTTGCTGGCAAATCACAATATCGGCTGAATTATCGGGAATGTCCATGGATTCAACATCGGATTCGATAAAGGTTATTTTTGCTTTAGCATTGGCACAGTGCTTTTTTGCAATGTTAAGCATTTGTCCGTTCATGTCTACGGCATAAATAGTCAGGTTCTTATTTTGTTCTTCTAGCATATTGGTTATTATGCCAGTACCCGCTGCTAAGTCTATAACAGTCTGTTTGTGCCACGGTTCTAGGTCTTTTATTAGTTGTTGCGCCCAACTTTTAAAAAGAATGGGGACAAGAACGGTATCGTAGGCCTGGGCAATAGTGTTTGTGTCGAATTTAAAGTTTTGCGTTTTCACAGTTTAAAATTTTAGTTAGTGTTCGGTTTACTTCCTAATGGTTAATTGTTTTAAAATACGTTCATTTTGCAGCAGTTTTGAACTGGTATAATGGGGTAGGGATGCTAATTTTAAATACGTGTTATACTTTTTGTCGATACTGTTTTGATATTCTGTTATTAAGTTAGGAAATATGTTTTGGTTATTTTTTAAAAGTTTAAAAAATCGTTGTTCCATTTTAAGATAGTTCTCGAGTTTTATACTAGGTCTTTTTGAATCAAGTTGCAATGCCCTTCGTTTTCGGGGGTCGTTTCTGTACAGTAACCATTGTCCTGAGTTTACGGCAGCTTGATGGTATTGGCTTGGGAATTTCATATCGATACCATGCGACGTGCTATGGCAATATGCTATTATGATGGAAGGCCCTTCGTAACTCTCGGCTTCGTTAAACGCTTTTAAGGTTTGTTCTCTATCGGCTCCAATGGCTACCGATGCCACATACACGTTTTTGTATTGCATTGCCAGTAGGCCTAAATCTTTTTTCTGCTTTTGTTTGCCATTGTAAGCAAAAGCCGCCTGGGCACCATAGGGGGTTGCTTTTGATGCTTGTCCGCCAGTGTTGTCGTAAACTTCGTTGTCTAAAACCAGGATGTTTACGTTTTTTTGGGAAGCGAGTACATGGTCTAAGCCTCCAAAGCCAATATCGTAGGCCCAGCCATCACCACCAACAATCCAAACACTTTTCTTGACCAAGGCATCGGCTATACTTTTTAATTGCTCTGATTCTGATGATAGTATGTTCTTTAATGCTTGTTTTAAAAGATTGATCCTTGAGCGTTGTTCGTTAATTTCCTGTTCTGTATCCTGTTTTGCATTTAGGATCTTATAAACCAGTTCAAAGTCCAGGTAGGGGATAAGTGTTTCCAAAAGCTGTCTTGCTTGTTTTTCCTTTTGGTCTAAGGTTAGTCGGTAGCCTAAACCAAATTCGGCATTGTCTTCAAATAGGGAGTTAGACCAGGCAGGCCCCCGACCGTCTTTATTTTTTGCCCACGGGGTGGTTGGTAATGCGCCTCCAAAAATGGAGCTAGCGCCTGTTGCATTGGCAATTAGTAAGCGATCTCCAAAGAGTTGCGACATTAATTTTAGGTAAGGCGCTTCGCCACAGCCAACAACTCCTGTTGCGTATTTAAATAAGGGCTCCTGTAATTGTTGCTGACTTAATTTTGAGCTGTCAATTATGTTTCTATCAAGTTCAGGAATGTGCTCAAAGTGATTCCAGTGTTCCTGCGCTGTTGGGGCTGTGTGGTCTTTCTTTATAAGTTTTAATGCTTTTACAGGGCACGCATCGACGCAATGGTTACAGCTGTTACATTGTTCGGGGTTAATATGGATACTGTAATTGGGAAGATCGGATTGCCATTCGGATTCCAGGGTTTGTACGGTCTTAAAACCTGAAGGAGCATTATCCAGATAAACATCTTCAAATACTTTTATTCTTAGACTGCCTTGTGGACAGGCCATACTACAAGCGCCACATTGTGTACAGGCATCTGGCTCCCATTCTGGTATATAATTTTCTTGCCTAATGGGATTGTGTTTTGATGTATTTGTAGGGTATGTTCCATCTGGAGGTAATAAACTTACGGGAATAGTATTGCCGTTATCGTTTAGTAACCTACCAAGTAGAGTGTTGGAGAATTCAGAATCGTAAGCTACTTCTTTGGTGGTTGCTTTATTGCTGTATAGTGGGGTAACTGGCATTATGTGCTTATGTAGCATATTAAGTTCTGGGGTGTGTCCCAAATCTTTGTTTATAGCAAAAAAGCAGGCGAATAATCTGGCAATATTCGTGTCATTGATTAAAAAACTGGGAGCTAGTTTTTCAAAGTTTACAACGTAAATTGTAATGTCTTTTTCTAAAAGGAGTTGTTGTTTGTGTTGGGGAATGGTCTCCCAGAATACTTTAGGGCTAAGGCTTGTGTTTATTAAAAGAATACCTTTGTTTTTTAATAATTTAAGTGTGTTGTCCTTTAAGACCAATTGTTTGTTTTCACAGGCAATAACATCTGCTTGATCGATTAGGTAGGGTGCTTTTATGGGGGTATCACTAATCCGAAGGTGGGATATTTGCTCGGTATTCGATTTTTTATAGTTGCATTCTGTATAGCCTTGAACGAATTTGTTTTCCCCTATTAGTTTTAGTGCTGTTTCAAATTGTTGGGTTGCGGATTTGTTTTTGTTTTGAATAAAGATGGCTTGGTAATGGTTTTGGGTTAGGGTAAAGTTTTTAGGATAGTCTAGACTTAAATTGGTAACATCGTCTTGGATGCCGATTGTAAAGTTGTTTTTTGGTTGTTCTTGTTTCAGGTTTTTAAAGATGGCATAAACCATGGCAGGGGTAAATGCTTTGGATGATAAACCATAACGACCACCTATAATTTTAGGGTATTGCTTTAGTTTTTTATTTTGAAAAGCACTGGAAGTGGCTTGTAGTACATCTAAGTACAGTGGTTCACCAGTAGAACCGGGCTCTTTGGTACTATCTAGTACGGCAATACTTTTACAGGTTTTTGGCAGCGCGTTAAGCAGGTGTTTTGCGCTAAAGGGTCTGAACAACCGAACTTTGATTAGTCCTAGTTTTTCTCCTGTTTTATTAAGATGTTTTATGGTTGTTTCAATGGTTTCTGTAGATGATCCCATGGAAATGATAATATGTTCGGCATTTGGGGATCCAATATATTCAAAGATGTGGTATTGCCTTCCAGTTAATGTTGCGAAGGTGTCCATATTCTTTTGGACGATATCAGGACAGGCATTATAAAAAGAATTTGAAGCTTCTCTACTTTGAAAAAACACATCGGATGCTTGTGAGCTACCTTTCAGTATAGGAGCTTCTGGTGTTAAAGCGCGATTTTGATGAAGTTTGATTGCTTTATGGTCTAACATAAAAGCAATTGTGGCATCCGTAATGGTTTCAATTTTGGTCAACTCGTGGGAGGTCCTAAAACCGTCAAAGAAATGTACGAATGGTATTTTTGATTGTAAGCTTGCTGCTTGTGCTATTAAAGCTAAGTCTTGTGCTTCCTGAACCGAGGCACTACCAAGTATGGCGTAACCAGATTGGCGTATTGCCATAACGTCACTGTGATCGCCAAAAATAGAAAGTGCATGTGTGGCAATACTGCGTGTTGCAACATGTATAACATTTGGTGTGAGCTCTCCTGCAATTTTAAACATATTTGGTAACATTAATAATAAGCCTTGTGAAGCTGTAAAGGTGTTGGATAAAGCGCCAGTTTGTAAAGCACCGTGCATGGCACCAGCTACACCTACTTCGCTTTGCATTTGAAATACAGAGGGCGTGTGTCCAAAGCTGTTTGTTTTGTTTTTAGCAGCCCATTGTTCAACCAACTCAGCCATTTCGGATGCAGGGGTAATGGGGTATATAGGGAATACCTCGTTGGTTTTGTAGGCTATGTGCGCTACAACTTGGTTGGCATTAAGGATGTTGTATGTTGGCGTTTTCATTTTCTTTGATACTAGGAGGCTATAAGAGGGTAGATAAGAAGGGGATGTCTAAAAAAGGTTCTTTGGGCATCCCCTTTAGGGTTGGGTTACTTTACAATTTCAATGGAAACTGGTGTTGGATTAGAGATCATGTCGAATACAGGTGAAAACTTGGCTAAATTTTCAAGCTGTTCTACAGTGGCATCCGATTTTACTTTTAATTTAAATGTGATACCGTTGAAGCCTTTTCGAATTTCAGGATCTAGGCCTAAGAAACCTTGTAGGTCTATGCCGCCCTCTAAGGTAGACTCAGCGCCTTCTATATCGATACCGTGAGCTGCAGCATGGTATGTCATGGCTGCTGTTAAACAGGAGCCTAAAGCGTGTAATACTACTTCGGGTGGTGTAGGTGCTTTGTCGTTACCTAACAGTACGTTAGGGTGGTCGCACTCCATAGTAAAAGTTTCTTGTCGTGTTGTGTCTTCTTGTCCAACACCATAAAAACTTTTAATGCTGGATACACAATGACCGCCATCTATCCAATTGTTTTTGGAGCGGAATTCAAATTTTGCAAGTTCTGGGTTTTGTTGTACGGTTTCAATAGTTTCTACTAATTGGTCTACGTTTACGCCGTTTTTTACATTTGTTGCTGTGATCATGTTTTCTAAAATTTAAATTATTAAATGATTTTGATTTTGTTTGGTATATGAAATGCATTTGACGTGCCAAACAATACAATCTATTGTAAATCAATTAGTTGTAGTTTGATTGCTGTTCGTTTGTAATAACGAGTATTCATATATTAACGAGATATCGTTATAATAATAACGGTATTTCGTTAACTTGTGTAACTTAAATGTTTAGAGTGTAATTAAGTATTAAAGAATTTCTTGAAACGAATAATTTCCGAGGCAGTACCTTGAATGGTTCTTTTTCGATTAAATAGGGCGTTCAATCCCATGTGCTTTTATTTTGGAAGCAAGTGTAGTAGGCGGGATTTGTAATAAAGTAGCGGCACCGTTTTTGCCAGATATCCTCCATTTGGTAAGTTTAAGTGCTTTTAGTATGTTTTCTTTTTCTAAAGCAGTTAACTCTTTAACTGTAAGTATCTTTTCGGTATTTTTTGCGGTTTCTTTTGGAAGATTGTTGTTAGTTGGGACAATGGCTTGCCAATTGGAAGAACCGTTTTGGGATATGATAACGGCACGCTCTATTAAGTTTTGGAGTTCGCGTACGTTTCCGGGCCATGTATATGTTGTTAGTAATGTTTTATCGGCTTCTGATAGTTTAACAATGGGTTTGTTCAATTTTTTAGAAAACTGAGAGAGCATTTCTTTCGCTATGATATAAATGTCGTTGCCACGATCTCGAAGTGGTGGAACCTCAATGGGAAAAACATTTAAGCGGTAATACAGGTCTTCCCTGAATTTTCCCGCCTTAGAAAATTCCAGGAGATTTCGATGGGTTGCTGCTATAATGCGGACGTCTACTTTAATGGTTTCTGAGCTGCCAACCGGATCGAACTCGCCTTCTTGGATAATGCGTAGGAGCTTGGGTTGTAATGCAATAGGCAATTCACCTATTTCATCTAAAAAGATAGTGCCTTTATCGGCGAGTAAAAAACGCCCTTTTCTGCTTGTTGTAGCTCCTGTAAAAGCGCCTTTTTCGTGTCCGAAAAGCTCACTCTCTATAAGATTGGCAGGAATAGCACCGCAGTTAATCCGAATCAAAGGTTTGTCGTTACGATTGCTTTCTTTGTGAATGGCCCTGGCCACAAGTTCTTTTCCGGTACCGGTTTCGCCATATACCAATACGGTAGCGTCTGTCTTTGCAACTTGATGGATTTGGTTCAGCACTTGCTTCATGCTCATGTCTTCGGCTATAATGCCATAGCTACTGGTAAGCTCTTGAATTTCTTCTTCTAAATATTGGGTTTGTTTGGTTAATAAGTTTATTGTATCCTCGGCAATTAACCGTTCTTCAATATTTCTTAGGATGAGTGTGTAAAAAGCACCTTCATCGGTACTGTATTTACTAATGGTACCTTCGTTTAGGGTTTCGGTAGTGTTAGAACCAATAACCTTAATAATGTTTGGTAAGTATTTGTTAAAGGATTTTGAGTTGTCGTTTAAATTAAGCTTTACCAATGATTCTATTAGTTCGGCACCTTTATCATCAAAAAAGAATAGGACATTCCGCTGTAGGGGATCATCGTTTTCTAATAATGTGTTGGCAGAGGTATTGGTAAGTAAAATTCTAAAGTTACTGTCAAACATAATAATGGCATCCATAGCACCATTAATTAGGCCGCTCATTTTACTATTTGCAATTTCTATCGCTTTATTGGACGTAGCTAAGTGCTCCTGGATGTTATCTAGTTCCCTGTGTCTTTTTATCATTACAGCTAAAATACCTTGTGCAAAACCGCTATCTGTTTTCATTAAATCCAGAAAGTTTTGACGGTCTATTTTTAATACCTCTGTCTTTTTAGCTGCGGTAACGGAAGCTGATCGGGCTTGGTTATCTATTAAAGCATATTCCCCAAAGCAATCACCCGTTTTTAAATGGCCATAAATATGTTGGTTTTCATGTACTTTCACTTCACCGCTTAAGATAACATACATAGCATGTCCAACGTCATCTTTTCTAAAAACCGTTTCGTTCTTTAAAAAGGTTTCGGTGTGTAAAACATTGCATAAGTGCTCCAAGGAAGCATTAGAAATTTCAGAGAAAAAAGGAATACTGCTGAGGAACTTTAAAATGCTATTTTTATTACTGTTTGGCATGGGGTTGATTTAACCGAAAGTTGTTTGATGTATAAATATAAAGAATTATTATGTAGTTGATTGGTAGTCAAGTAATCATAAAATGGTTGACATTTTTGATTTAATTGTTTTAAATTAGTGTAAATTACATTTTATCCTAACTTAAAATGGCACGAAACAGACAGCTTGTTGCGATAATGTTTACCGATATTGAAGGGTATACAGCTTTAATGCAAAAGGATGAATTGCAAGCTTTGTCAATACGCAAAAAGCATCGTGATATATTTAATACTGTTACAGATAAATGCAGGGGCGAACTTATACAGTATTATGGCGATGGCACGCTTAGTATCTTTAAAAGTTCCATAGATGCTATTGCTTGTGCTATTGAAATGCAACGTGCTTTTCAAGAGGAACCTTCAATCCCGGTTAGGATCGGTGTGCATCTTGGAGATATTATTAGGACAGAAACGGATATTATTGGTGATGCGGTTAATATTGCATCTCGAATCGAATCGTTGGCTGTGGCTGGAAGTATTTTAATATCCAATAAGGTTAATGATGATTTAAGGAACCAGAATGATATTGAAACGAAATATCTGGATGTTTTTGAATTTAAAAATGTAAACCAGTCCATGCCCGTGTTTGCTATTGCCAATGAGGGGATAGTGGTGCCCGGATTGTCTGAGATTAATGGAAAAACCAAAGAACGTATAGGGAAGTCCTTTAAAAACTTTAAAAGAAAGACAGCTGTTGTATTGCTAATTCTCCTGGGATTTATAGTAACCTTACTTATAAATAGAAATGATGATGGAGGCAATGGAACATTAAAAGATTTGTCTATAGCCGTTTTGCCTTTTGACAATATGAATTATGATGATGACTCCGATGTGTTTACCGATGGTATTACTGAAGACATCATTACACACCTTTCAAAAATCCAACACTTACAGGTTATTTCCAGGGCTTCGGCAATGCACTATAAAAACACCGAAAAGACAATTCGGCAAATTGCCAAAGAATTGGATGTTAATTATATTTTGGAGGGAAGTGTTCGGGTTAACAATAATCAGGTGCGTATTAATGCGAATTTGGTTGATGCTTCTAATGACAAGAATCTTTGGGCTGATAACTACGATAATAATTTGGTGCAAATATTTAAAATACAGAGTGATGTTTCCAGGGATATTGCCAATGCGTTACAAATAACTTTAAGTGATACTGAGGAATCGCGTTTAAGCAATGAACCTACAAATAACCCTGAAGCTTATACTGTTTTTAAAGAGGCACAAATGTTTTTGCACCGGGGAGGCGGTAAGGTGGAAGAGCTAAAGAAAGCAGAAGATTTATTTAAAAGGGCTATAGAATTAGATCCTAATTTTTGTAGGGCCTATGTGGGTGTTGCCGAAACGTATCTCGAATATATTTTTTGGGGACGGGAATCGCCAAAGAAGATGTTGGAGTTGGCGTCCAAACCCGCTTTAAAAGCCTTGGCAATTAATTCGAATGATGGGGGGACTTTTGGAGCCTTGGGTGCGATTAGTTATTATAAGTATGATAAAGAAACGGCAATTCTCTATTTAAAGAAGGCTATTGAAATCAATCCCAGTTATGTAGGTGCCTACAATAAGCTTGCTTGGATTTATACCTTTGAGGGTAATTTGGAGTTAATGGAGGAAAACTTTAATAAAGTATTGAAACTCGATCCGCTTTCTCCCAAATATATTGGAGATATGGGACAAGCCTATTATTATTTAAGGGAATTCCAAAAGGCTATTGATAAGATAGATGAAGCTTTAAAGGTGTTTCCCAAAGACAATATGTTGCTCTGGATGAAAGCTTCCAATCTGTCAGGTCTAGGGAAATACCATGAAGCGATAGACCTTTATACATCACGTAGTGTAGCTTCTAATACCAATTGGATGTTAGGGTATTGCTATGGCATGGTTGGCGACCATGAAAAGGCAAATGAGATATTGGAATATCAGCTCAATAAAAGCAAGCTAGTATATGTGCCACCTTATATGATTGCTACTATTTATATGGGCTTGGGTGATGTAGAAAATGCCTTGACTTGGCTGGAAAAAGATTATGAGGTTGGGGGGCAGGGACTTTTCTTTTGGGGGCTAAAGCAGGATATTAAATTTGAAGCATTAAAAATCGAACCTAGGTTTCAAGCCTTATTGAATAAGACTCCTTAACTTTTTTCCGGAATTGTTGTAACATTTATGATTTGATTGCGTCAAACAGATGTCAATCAAAAAAAACAATCTTACACAATGAAAGAAGATAAACAACTTATAGTTGTTACACATTTAAGTCAGCTAGTCACTTTAGTACTGGGTTTTGGAAGCTTGCTATTACCTTTAATTTTGTGGCTTACCAACAAGGAAAAAGTATATCAAATGGATATACATGGTAAGCGCATTGTTAATTTTCAATTAAGCCTTATAGTGTATTGTCTTATATGTATTCCCCTAACACTTTTATGTGGTTTGGGCTTGATTGGCTTCATTGTATTAGGTGTAATTTCTATTGCACTTCCAGTTATTAATGCTGTTAAGGCTAGTAATGGAGAGGTGCCAACATATCCTTTTTCTCTTAATTTTATTAGTTAGTTTACATAAAGAGAAAAGTAAAACGTTCACCAACTGGTGGGCGTTTTTTTTATATAGAAGATGCACGTTATTTAGTTGAATGTTATTGGTTATTGGTTGATGGTTAATGGTTGTTGGTTAATGGGAGGCTAATTGAAAAATAAACGTTGAATATTAATGGTTTCAAGTTTTGGGTTAGAAGTTAGAGGTTGGAAGTTTTAACAATTAATATCAAAGCTAGTCCTGGGCGTTCTGGCGGGCAAAGTCATGCGTATTAGAACTTATCAATTTTAATTCTATAGCAGTTCAGTTTTTTGGTAATTTTAGGGTAAGCTTTGAAGCTAAATTAATATTAACCTCATTTAGGTTGTGGTATTTGGTGTTGTTGGTTCCTAAAATTAGCGTATTATAAGGTTGGTCTATAGTTTTACAGAGCTGGTACCCAATGCATCCATAAACAGGAACCGTTCCAAGGAGAATGGGTTTATTGAATGTATTATCGCCTTTGTTTTCTATATAGGTTGCTTTAACTTCTTTTAAATTGACCGTTAGTTGGACTTTATCAATAAAAGAATCGTTGTTAAAATCGGTGTTAATGGTTATGATGGAATCTTTTTGAGTTGGTTGAATCGATTTTTGAGCCATTACTTGAAAACTTGTAAAAAAGCAAATAGTTACTACAAAAATGAGTGTTTGGTAGCATTTAATTCCGGTATTTGATCTCTTACTGGTCAACTGTTTGGTCGCATTGGAGTTAATAGCACATTAATGAATAAACTTAGTAATTTAACGTGAATAATAGATAAGGAATTTATGTCAGTTTGAGTGCCAAATCTGTGATTTGGTGTATCGAAAACAAATAAATTTCCCACTAAAAGTACTTTTCGATAGCTCTACTGAGCGAAGTCGAAATACTAAATTCTTCCAGAATTTCGAAGAGACATTTGGGACTCTTAAACATTATTCACATCAATTTATATTTCTAATGTCTTCTGGTTTGGGAAGCTAAAATAAAAAAGAGGGTGTCTAAAAAGTAAGTTCGATGTCATATTGATCTTATCAAAATACTTTTAACTTATTGATAATCAATGTCGGTTTCGACAGGCTCAACCTGACAAATCAAATTATAAAGACTTTTTAGACATCCTCTTCTATATCTTGTTTTAAAAAATTAAAAAGCTTAGTTGTTTAACATAACAGGCATAACGAGCATGGTGATTTGTTCGCCTTCGTCTAGTCCATCAACAGGTGTTAAAATTCCAGCTCTGTTAGGTAAGCTCATTTCCAGTTGTACATCATCAGCGCTAAGGTTATTAAGCATTTCGGTTAAGAAGCGTGAGTTAAAACCTATTTGCATATCGTCTCCTTGATAGTCACAAGTTAAACGCTCTTCTGCTTTGTTACTGTAATCGATATCCTCGGCAGAAATGTTAAGTTCTGCGCCTGCAATTTTTAAACGTATCTGGTGGGTTGTTTTGTTGGAAAATATGCTAACACGGCGAACAGAGTTTAAAAATTGTGTTCTGTCAATAACCAACTTGTTAGGATTTTCTTTTGGGATTACGGCTTCGTAATTAGGATATTTCCCATCAATCAATCTACAAATCAACTCCGAGTTTTCGAAGGTGAATTTGGCATTTGACTCATTATATTCGATGGTTACATCTTCTTCACTGGCAGCCAAGATGCCCTTCAATAGATTTAAAGGCTTTTTTGGCATAATAAATTCTGCCACTTGACTGGCTGTAACATCGGCCCGCGAATACTTTACAAGTTTATGGGCATCAGTAGCAACAAAGGTTAAGCCTTCGGTTGAAAATTGAAAGAATACACCGCTCATTACTGGGCGTAAATCGTCATTCCCGGCAGCGAAAATCGTCTTACTGATGGCAGTTGCTAAAATGTCGCCCGTAACAATAGTTTTACTTGGGTCTTCCAGAACAACTGCTTTAGGGAACTCTTCACCACTAGCATACGCCAAGGCATATTTACCATGATTGGAACTAATCTCGATGGTGTTGTTGTCTTCAACAACAAAGGTTAATGGTTGCTCGGGAAATGTTTTTAAAGTGTCTAACAACAGACGTGCGGGAATTGCTACACTACCACTGCTGTCACTTTCTACGTCCAGAGTCGAGGCCATTGTTGTTTCCAAATCGCTGGCAGAAACAATTAATTTGGTATGGTCTAGTTCAAATAAGAAATTATCTAAAATAGGTAAGGTGTTCGAGCTATTAATAACACCACCTAAAACTTGTAATTGTTTTAATAAATAGGTACTCGATACTATAAATTTCATGTGATAATTTTATTGTTTTTATATCTCACAAGTAACTTGCTTATAACTATTTCTTTTCAACAAGACGTTTTTTAAGCTAGGTATATATAAGTTAATGCGTTTTAATTTTGAAAATTACTACCTACAAATATATTGGATACATACTAATATTGGAAACAAACTTATTAACATTTAGCCTGCATATTTTTTCTTTCTTATGTAATTAAATACAAAGCCAAACAGCGCGAGAAAACCCAGTGGTAATGCAATGTTTAGGAGTTGCCATCTGGTTTTTTGAGTTGCTGTTTTTTGATGGTTTAAGAATGCAACGGCAATTTCTTTGGATCGAATGTTTATAAGTCCGTCGTCATCCAATAAGTAATTAATCGCATTTAGCAAAAATTCCTTGTTTCCAACTGGTTTGTTACTGGAGCGATCGAACCCTAAATCGAGTGGGGTATTTTTGTCTACATCATTTTTTATAACATCGCCATCTGCTATAACAATCATTTTGGTGAGCGGACTTTTATCTTTTATTTCTGAAAGATTAATAGGTTTTATTCGGTTTTGGTATACAGATGAAAATGTACCTTCCAATAATACTGCAAGTGATTGGTTTCCTTTGTTAAAAAGTGAAGGGTCTGGTTCTTGTTGAACCATGTCAAGACTTATTTCTCTTGGCACTCCTTCTAGTTTGGTGAGTGGAGCACTTTCAAGGAGAATGGTTTTTTTAACCGAATTTTTAAGTGTGTCAATTTGATTGGCAAAATCAAATTTAACGAGGTTTAGGTTATTAACAATGGGATGGTTGTTACTTGATGATGCTAAGGGGGAGTAAGGCCATTGGAGTCTCATAAACTGGGTGTTGTTGCCTTCGCCCATAGCTAGCATTATAGGAGCGGAATAGAGCGAACTAACCAGGACTGGGTTGATGCGTACACCGTACTTAAAAAAGAAATCGGTAAGGTTTAAGTCTCGTGAAACCGCAAAATTTTTACCCGCGTCGTTGTATAAGCTATCTTTTTCCATTGCCACTGCATCTACCAGCCATAGGCTTTTTCCGCCATGCATGGTATACTGGTCTAAAACCAATTTTTCTTCCTCGCTAAAAGCTTCGGTGGGTTTTGCCGCTATTATTAAATCGAAAGCATTTAAGTCTTTAAGTGTTTTTTGCGCATTTTTAGCAACACTGTCGAGTGTAAAGGGGGCTATTAAATAGTATTCTCCAAGTTTTTTTAGAAAGTTGGCAAGGTATATGTCTTTTAATTCCCCGTTGCCCTTTAAAATAGCTATTTTTTTATGTTTGGGTTTTGTTAGCTTGCTAAGGCCATCGGCAAAGGCATATTCTAGGTGTTGCACCGAATTTGTAACTAACTCTTGTTGCGTAGCGCCAATTTTATTTTTAATTAAAGGAATGGTCACTGTTAGGTTGTTGTAACTTGCTAAGGCCCATGGGAAGATGACGGCTTGTGAGGATTTGCCACTTTCTTGTACGGTTAGTTGCATAGGTGTTAAGCCACGCTGACTTAACTGTTGTATGTTGTGTTCCCGATTGGTATCATCTTCCAATGGATTGATAAAATTAAAAACAATATGCTTGTTTTTGGCTGCAAATTCTTCAAGTAGTTGTTGTGTTTCTCTTTGTAAACGTCTAAACTCTGAAGGGAAGTCGTCTCCCTTTAGAAATACATCTATAACTAACGGGGATTCAATAGTTTTAATGATATTAATGGCGGCATCATTTAGGGTATAGCGCTTATCGGTTGTTAAGTCAAAACGCTTGTAAAACGAACTTGAAATGCTATTTAATACAAGCAAGCCTATTAACAACGCGAGTAATCGTAAGGTGTCCTTTCTTTTTAAGGGAGAAGTGCTAATCCCCTTAATGGTAAGTATAATAAAGAACAAAGAAACCGATATAAAGTATAGGATGTCTCTTGTATCTAATACGCCACGGCTCATACTTTTATAATGGGAACTCATGCCTAATTGTTCAATAAAAGTACTGGAAGCAAAATCGGCAATGCCTTCAATGCCTATATAAAAGAAGAAACAAAAAAAGACGGAGGTTATAAATGCTACAATTTGATTGTTTGATAACGTAGAGCTAAAGATGCCGATAGCGGTATAAGAGGCAATTAAAAAAAGAAGGCCAAAGTAGGAACCCAAAGTACTACCAACATCCAAGTTACCGATGGGGTTACCTAATTGATAAACGGTATAAACATAAAGTAATGTTGGTAAGAGGGCTATTAAAATTAAAACAAAAGCTCCTAAAAACTTACCTAGAACAATGTTAGTATGCGTAATGGGTTTGGTGAGCAAGAGCTCTAATGTTCCTTGTTTTTTTTCTTCCGAAAAACTACGCATGGTCACGGCAGGAATGAGGAAGATTAAAATCCATGGTGCTAAAAGGAAAAACGATGAAAGGTCGGCAAATCCGTAATCAAGAATGTTGAACTCTCCTTTAAATAGCCATAAAAATAGACCGTTTAATAGTAGAAAAATGGCAATCACCAAATAGCCTATGGGTGAAGCAAAGAATGCATTTATTTCTTTTTTTAAAATGGCGAACATGCTTTTCGTTATATTTCTTATCCGTTAACTGTGTTTAATTACTCTAAACTTTCTAGTTTTTCGACACTCCAAGCTTCGGGTTTTATGTTAAAAAGCGGCTTGGTTTTAGCCCAAACATCCTTGAATAACTTAGATTGCCTATACCGCTCCAAATCCGCTTCGGTCTCCCAATAGCTATAAGTGAAAAACGTGGTAGTATTTATTTTATCTCTATATAGTTCCAAAAATAAACATCCTTTAAAATTTCTGATCTTTAATTTGTTGTCGTTAAAGTTGTTTAGAAATGCTTCTATGTTATTTTCATGGAATCCCATTTTTACGATTCTTACAAACATAGTCTATTCTTTTAAGAAATTTACGGTAACGGTGTCCATTAAATTGAGACCCATTAACGATGAAGCACTTCCAACGGTGGCACTATTACTTTTATAAACAGCAATTTCTAAAAAATCCCCAGAATTAAATACAACCAAGCCTCGGCCTTCATCATGGCGTTTATCCTCTGGAATATCGAAATTCACAATATCGCTGTATTTTTTGTAGATAGATTTAAACTTATAGTTACGGGCACTAATTATAAAAGGGCGCCCTTTTTGTATGGTTTCAAAAAAACTGCGTTTAATATTGGTAACTACATTGCCATAGTTGTCCACATAAATAATGCTTCCGATTATTTGAGTCTTATCATCGTTTACATATGGAACAACATTTTTAATGGGCTTTGTTTCATGGATGGTTTTCCCAATAACCTCCAAGGTTCCTCCTCTTGCTATATGACAGGCAACTTTAACAAAAACATCCAATACAGGAAAACTACTTTGAATTCTGTCATGAATATTGATCTCTACAATTTTTTCGGGTGCAATTTCAGAACAGATCATACTCATGATACCATTGTTGGCACATATAAAAAAGTGATCGTCTAATTTAATGGCAATATGCTTGTTCTCTGGATTTATTTCAGAATCGATACCAATTACATGAATAGTGCCTTTAGGAAAACTACTATAGGCATTTTGTATTATATAAGCTGCTTCAAGAATGTTAAAGGGCGAAACCGAGTGGGAGATATCAACAATTTTAACATCTGGTAGTTCACTGTAAATAGCTCCTTTTGTCGCACCAGCAAAGTGATCTTTTTCACCAAAATCTGTTGTTAATGTAATAATCGCCATTGGCAAAATTGTTGATATGTTTTTAAGGTTTGGTCGCTCAAATTTATGTATTTTTGAGTTTTAACAAACCTACATAATTTTTTCGTTTTCGTTTTTATGTTTTAAGCGAAAAATATGCAGGAATCAGGGACTAGTTTAGAAACTGTTTAAAATTCGTTTTTGAAATTTGTTATAGGTCATTTTTTTGCCAATTAAGGCTTTAAAACCGGAGTTTAGCAGCGCTAAACGAGGATTTTCATAACGAAAAGTGGTGAAAAAAGGGGCATAACAAAACCAAAAGATGGAATTTAAACAGTCTCTTAATAAAGAATAATTGGTTGGTTAAAAAAAATAGATCATTTTAACATAATGTTTGTTGTTTTATTAGTGTGCTGTAAAATAACATAATAAAAAGATAGCCTTTGAACGAAATTATTATCGAACTTGAAGAAATTACTCCAAAAGAATTTTTTGGAGCGCAAAATGCGAATATCGAGCTACTAAAGAAATACTTTCCAAAACTTAAAATTGTAGCGAGAGGAAATAAAATCAAAGCTTTTGGAGAAGAAGATTTACTCGAGGAGTTTGACCGAAGAATAACGATGCTTTTAAAACATTTTGCCAAGTATAATAAGCTTGATGAAAATGTAATTGAACGCGTACTTACCAGCCATAGTAGTGATGACTATACGACTTCCCAGCAGAGCGGGGAAGTAATTGTGCATGGTGTAGGAGGGAAACTCATTAAGGCACAAACAGCCAATCAGCGAAAGTTGGTGGAGAGTATTCGTAAAAATGATATGGTTTTTGCAATTGGTCCGGCAGGAACAGGTAAGACCTATACAGGTGTTGCTTTGGCCGTACAGGCATTGAAGAACAAAGAAGTTAAGCGTATTATTTTAACAAGACCAGCAGTTGAAGCAGGAGAGAATTTAGGTTTTCTTCCGGGCGACTTAAAGGAAAAGTTAGACCCCTATATGCAGCCATTGTACGATGCTTTACGCGATATGATTGCTCCAGAAAAATTGGCGCATTATATCGAAAATGGTACCATACAAATAGCACCATTGGCTTTTATGCGTGGTCGTACCTTAGATAATGCTTTTGTTATTTTGGATGAAGGACAAAACACTACCCATGCCCAGATGAAAATGTTTTTAACGCGTATGGGGAAAAATGCAAAGTTTTTGTTAACGGGAGACCCTGGACAAATTGATTTGCCGCGTCGTACTATTTCAGGATTGAAAGAGGCTTTATTGATTTTGAAAAATGTAGAAGGTGTTGGGATGATCTTTTTAGACGATAAAGATGTAATTCGCCATAAATTAGTTAAAAAGGTAATAGCGGCTTATAAGAGCATAGAGAATAGAGAGTAATTTTTGCATTTAGTAGAACAAATACCATTGTTAGTTATGTAATAATACATTGAACTCATCTTGATTTTTTTTTTTGATTGAAGTGAAAATTAGTTATTTTGAGTTTGATGGAAGGCATTTTTGAGTTGCATAGCAGGGCTACGGAATGAGAAAATGACGAAAAGCAGGCTCAAAAGGGCAATTTTTAACCAATTGGAAAAAGTCAAGAAGAGTTCATTATAAAAAGTTTAATAAATAAACTCATAAAAGAATAAACAGTAAGAAATGAGTAATACAATAATTGATACCAATTTCAATTTTCCTAATCAAAAGAGTGTATATAAAGGGAAGGTAAGAGAGGTTTATAATATTAATGACGATGTTTTGGTAATGGTTGCTACCGATAGGTTATCGGCCTTCGATGTTGTTATGCCAAAAGGGATACCCTACAAAGGCCAGATTTTAAATCAGATAGCAACAAAGATGATGAAAGCTACCGAAGATTTGGTTCCCAATTGGTTATTGGCTACGCCAGATCCAAATGTTGCTGTAGGACATTTATGCGAACCTTTTAAGGTAGAAATGGTGATTCGAGGTTATATGTCGGGGCATGCAGCCCGTGAATACAAGGCTGGAAAACGTTTGCTTTGTGGTGTGGAAATGCCAGAAGGGATGAAGGAAAACGATAAGTTTCCAGAACCCATTATAACTCCTGCAACGAAAGCAGAAAAAGGAGATCATGACGAGGACATTTCCCGGGGAGACATTTTAAAACGCGGTATTGTTTCGGAAGCTGATTATATTGTACTTGAAGATTATACACGTAAACTCTTTAAAAGGGGAAGTGAGATTGCAGCGAGTAGAGGTCTTATTCTAGTTGATACTAAATACGAATTTGGAAAAACAAAGGATGGTAAAATTGTATTGATTGATGAAATACATACGCCGGATTCTTCTCGATATTTTTATGCAGATGGTTATCAAGAGCGTCAGGAAAGAGGTGAAGCACAAAAACAACTTTCAAAGGAGTTTGTGCGTCAATGGTTAATTAGTAATAACTTTCAAGGCCTAGAGGGTCAGGTTGTACCTGAAATGAGTGACGAATATATTGAAAGTGTTTCTGAACGCTATATCGAATTATATGAGAACATTACAGGCGAAACTTTTGAAAAAGCTGATGTTTCCAATATTCAATCGCGTATTGAAACCAATGTGCTGGACTATTTGAAATAGCATACTCTAGTATTATAAAATAAAAGAGGCTGCCTGAAAAGTGTCATCCTGAATGAAATGAAGAATCTCTTAAAATATAAAAACACTAGTTTTTTAATGTGTTAAGATTCTTCGCTCCGCTCTGAATGACAAAATAAATCACTTTTCAGGCAGCCTTTATTGTTCTATTTTACCTACTTTATTTTGTAGCCGTAACGCTAATTTTTAAATCGATATCATCATTAATAAACTTATCGCCTAGGTTTGTGAAAAATGATTTGGACTTAAACTTAATTTCCCATTTAGATCGGTCAATTTTAAAGGTGTCACTGGTTAATGTTACACTGTTGTTATTGTTTGTTATACTAACAGGAAAAGCTACTTTGTTTGTAATGTTTTTTACTGTTAGGTTTCCAGAAATCATAGTTTCCCCTTCATTTTTACTTACCTCTGTAATTTCGAAGGTCGCGTTTGGGTGGTTTTCAACATCAAAAAAATCGGCGCTTTTTAAATGTTTTTCTAATCGGGCGTTACTTTCAGAGTCTTTAATGGAAGCCATGTCAATGCTAAATTTACCGCTTTCTATATGCCCGTTTTTTAATGTTAATGCTCCCTGTTTTAGTTTTACGGTACCTGTATGGGAACCAGTGGGTTTGTATCCGGTCCAAGTAATAGATGAGGCAGTCACATCGGCAGTGTACTTTTCAGAAGCTTCTGATGCTTTAGCAACGGTTTCCACTTGAGCTATGTTGTCTTCTTTGGTTTTGCTTTTACATGCAATAACCGATACTGCTATAGCAGAAATAGTAAAGAGTGTTATGATTCTTTTTTTCATTTTGGATCGTTTTAATGTTTAATTGTAAATCTACAATAAATTGTTTCCATAAAAAATTAAAGAAATGTTAAACAAATTGTATAAAATATTTTGTGACATTATGGCATTTTTATAATAATGGCAGTACTTTTGCCAACTAATTTTAGTATTTGTGAAAATTTTAGATACGACAATGAGCAAAACAAAAAAAACAAACGACATAGAAAAAGAACAAATGGACAGTATTGAAAATGAAACTGTTGAAGTTGAAGAGCAAGAAGTAGAAACGCTTACAAAAGAGGAGAAGCTTGAGATTGAATTAAAGCAGGAGAAGGATAAATTTTTACGCTTGTTTGCCGAATTCGAAAATTATAAAAAGCGTACTTCCAAAGAGCGTATAGATTTGTTTAAAACTGCTAGTCAGGATGTTATGGTTGCAATGCTGCCTATTCTTGATGATTTTGATAGGGCTTATTCTGAGATATCCAAGACAGAAGAAAAAGAACTCTTAAAAGGGGTAGAGCTTATCAATAATAAGCTAAAAGCAACTTTGGAGCAAAAGGGACTTTCTGTGATAGATGTTAAGCAGGGTGATGCTTTTAATGCAGATAACCACGAAGCGATCACGCAAATACCTGCCCCAAGTGAAGATTTAAAAGGAAAGATTATTGACGTAGTAGAAAAAGGGTATATTTTAGGAGATAAAGTGATTCGTTTTCCAAAGGTTGTTATCGGACAATAAACCAGAGACATGGCTAAAAGAGATTATTACGAAGTATTAGGAGTTAGTAAAGGTGCTACGGATGCTGAGATAAAAAAGGCATACAGAAAAAAAGCAATTCAGTACCATCCAGATAAAAATCCGAATGACAAAGAGGCTGAAGCAAATTTTAAAGAAGCAGCCGAAGCTTACGAGGTATTAAGTAATGCCGATAAAAAAGCACGCTACGATCAGTTTGGTCACCAAGCCTTTGAAGGCGGCGGTGGTTTTGGCGGCGGCAGCATGAATATGGACGATATATTCAGTCAGTTTGGAGATATCTTCGGAGGTGCATTTGGTGGCGGATTTTCAGGATTTGGCGGTGGCGGTGGCCAGCGTCGAGTTAAAGGGAGTAATCTACGTATTCGCGTAAAATTAACCTTAGAGGAAATTGCTAATGGCGTTGAGAAAAAAATTAAGGTAAAACGTAAAATTCAAGCACCCGGAACTACTTATAAAACATGTACAACCTGTCACGGTACCGGACAAGTAACGCGTATAACCAATACGATTTTAGGTAGAATGCAAACAGCTACTCCTTGTAATGTTTGTGGTGGAGCGGGACAAATCCTTGATAAAAAGCCTTCGGATGCAGATTTACAAGGTTTAAAAGTAATTGAAGAGACCGTATCCATTAAAATTCCAGCAGGCGTAGTTGATGGTATGCAATTAAAGGTTTCTGGTAAAGGAAACGAAGCCCCTGGAAATGGTGTTTCAGGAGATCTTTTGGTAGCGATAGAAGAAGTAGAACACGATAAGCTCCAGCGTGAAGGTGATAATTTGCATTACGATTTATATATAAGTTATCCAGATGCGGTTTTAGGTACTTCAAAAGAGATTGACACCGTAACAGGGAAAGTGCGTATAAAAATTGAAGCAGGCATGCAGTCTGGAAAAATTTTGCGCCTACGGGGAAAAGGAATCCCGAGTATTAATGGCTACGGGAGAGGCGATCTTTTAGTTCATGTTAATGTTTGGACACCTAGAACATTGAGCAAACAGCAAAAGGACTTTTTTGAAACCATGCAGAACGATGAACATTTTCAACCCAAACCGGAAAGTTCGGATAAGTCGTTTTTTGAAAAAGTAAAAGATATGTTCTCATAGAGCACATAAGAAAAACAGGTCTTTATTTGATTTTTTTTGAGAAAGTTACGGGGCAGTTTATCCTGTTTTTGATAAAAAAAAACTATATTTGAAGTATCACTAATTAACATTAGTGGTAATTTTTCTTTTTCATAGCAATTTTTTTCCCATCCTTAAAGTTTATTTTAAGGGTGGGTTTTGTTTTTATGCCAATTATAGTTTTTGTGTTTTATTTCTTAAAGCATATTAGTTGTAGCCAAGGATATTAATTTAATATATTTACCAACAACAAGTCAATTATAAAACGAATGAGTAACTTATTGGAGGTTAATAAGGTTTCTAAGAAATTTGGTGATTTTAGAGCATTAAATGAAGTGTCCATTACCGTTCCTAAAGGAAGTATATTCGGGCTATTAGGACCTAATGGAGCAGGTAAAACCACACTTATAAGGATTATTAACCAAATAACGATGCCTGATACGGGAACGGTGCGATTGGATGGCGATCTGTTAAATAGCAATCATATTAAGGACATAGGATATTTGCCAGAAGAGCGCGGACTCTATAAATCGATGAAAGTAGGAGAGCAGGCTTTATATTTGGCACAGTTAAAAGGCTTAAGTAAGGCCGAAGCTAAAGCCCGTTTAAAATATTGGTTTGAACGTTTGGATATAGGCGATTGGTGGCATAAGAGAATTCAAGAACTGTCGAAAGGGATGGCTCAAAAAATACAGTTTGTTGTTACTGTTTTGCACCAACCCAAACTTTTGATTTTTGATGAACCTTTTTCTGGATTCGACCCTATAAATGCCAATTTAATTAAAGATGAAATTTTGCGTTTACGTGATGATGGGGCAACTGTTATTTTTTCGACCCATAGAATGGAATCTGTTGAGGAGTTATGTGATGACATAGCGCTTATTAATAAATCCAATAAAATTCTTGATGGTAAGCTAATAGATATCAAGCGGCAGTATAAAATAAATACTTTTGAGGTAGGAATCAAGGCCGCAGATAACAGTGGACTGAAACACGAGTTGTCTCAGAAGTTTAATGTTTCACCAGCGAATTTTAAGACTTTGGATAATGAGTTGAAATTGAACATAAAGATTGCAGAAACTGAAACACCAAGTGAATTGCTTTCATTTTTAACCTCTAGGGGGGAGGTGTCCCATTTTGTGGAATTGATCCCCAGTGTAAACGATATTTTTATTCAAACCGTAACGAATAACTAAATCTATGAATCATTTACCGCTCATTATAAAACGCGAATATCTAACTAAAGTTAAGAACAAATCATTTATAGTAATGACCATCTTAAGTCCAATCATTATGATTGTGCTTTTTGGGGTTGTTGCATATTTGTCACAATTGAATAATGATAAAGTACGTCGTATTTCCATTCTTGACGAATCGGGTTTGATTCAGGATGCCTTTAAAGATTCAGAAAAGATTAAGTATCGTATTTTAGATACTATGTCTTTAGGAGCTGCTAAATCCTTAGTAGAGGAGGCATCGTCATATGGACTATTACATATCGAAAAGGTAAATGATGTAAATGCACTGTCCAACCATATTAAATTTTATTCTGAAGAGGCGCCATCGTTAACCCTAATTTCGGAAATGGAAAGTACGTTGGAGAAGAAGCTTACAGAAATTAAACTTGAAAATAATGGTGTGGATGTAGCTATGATTAATGCTTCAAAAACCCCTGTGAATATTGCCCAAGAAAGTTTTAAAGGCGAGAAGACCTCAAAAATAGACAGTGTTGTAAAGTTAATTTTTGGAGGTGCCATTGGCTATTTATTGTTTATGTTTATAATCATTTACGGTAATATGATAATGCGCAGTGTTATTGAAGAAAAAACAACGCGGGTTATTGAAGTTATTATTTCGTCTGTAAAGCCTGTACAATTAATGCTAGGAAAGATTATTGGGACATCTTTAGCAGGGATAACACAATTTGTTGTTTGGATGTGCATTGGTGGCGTGTTAATGACTATTATAACCACAACCATGGGAATAGATGTTTCAAGTATGCAAATGCAACAAGAGGAAATGATAAAGCAAGCTTCGGTAAATCCAGAGTTGCATATGCAGGTTCAGGATTTTATCATGGCTTTTAATCATTTGCCAATTGTTAACTTGGTAATAGCGTTTATTTTGTTTTTTGCAGCAGGATACTTATTATATAGCTCTTTGTATGCAGCCATAGGTTCGGCTGTAGATAATGAAACAGATACGCAACAGTTTGTGTTTCCGGTTTTAGTGCCTTTAATATTGGCAGTTTATATAGGACTTTTTACGGTTATTGAAGATCCCCATGGTACGGTGTCAGTGGTTTTTTCTTTTATACCATTTACATCGCCTGTTGTAATGCTTATGCGTATACCGTTTGGGGTGCCGTTGTGGCAACAGTTGGTATCATTATTGTTATTAGTTGCTACGTTTATGTTTACAGTTTGGTTTGCAGCTAAAATTTATCGGGTAGGCATTTTAATGTATGGAAAAAAGCCTAGTTATAAAGAATTAATTAAGTGGATAAAATACTAAGATGAATCAAGATTTAGAAAAAATAGAAGAAACAATAAAAGAAACCATAAAAGAAAGTTCAATCTGGGAAAAGATCGTAAATTTTTTAGAGTTCAGGCTTATAGATTTTACTTATGGAACAGGTGAAGATGCCACACATATAGAGCTTAAGATAAAATATGTTCTTCTTGTGGCTATTGTGTTGCTTGCTACAACCTATATTCTAAGATGGCTAAAAAAGATGTTTACAAGAAAAATGCCAGATGAAGACAAAGCAAAGTTTAATACTGTTTTTTCTTTTGGCAGATGGCTAATTTACCTTATTATAATGCTTATTGTTTTTGATTCGGCAGGCATAAACGTAACCGCCATATTTGCGGCTTCAGCAGCCTTATTAATAGGTGTTGGTCTGGCTTTGCAAACCTTATTCCAAGATATCATTTCTGGTATTTTTATCCTAGTAGATCAAACAGTTCATGTTGGTGACATTATTGAGTTGGAAGGAAAAGTAGGAAGGGTAGAAGAAATTAAGCTGCGTACTACCAGAGCGGTTACGATGGACAATAAAGTATTAATTATTCCTAATCATTTATATTTAACAAATACCTTATACAACTGGACGCAAAATGGATCTACAACTAGGGAAGCAGTTACCGTTGGAGTGGCCTATGGGAGTGATGTACAGCTAGTAAAAAAGTTATTGATTCAAGCAGCAAGCTCACACCCTAAGGTATTAAAACATCCCGAAGTTATGGTTCAGTTTACCGATTTTGGTGATAGTGCTCTTAACTTTAAAGTAATATTTTCACTAAGCGATAGTTTTAATGCGCGCATACCGCAAAGTGATATCCGTTTTGAAATAGACAGGTTATTTAGGGAAAACAATATAACGATACCATTCCCACAGCGCGATATACATATAATAAACAAATAAATTATGCCTAAAAGAATATTAGTAATTGAGGACGAAGCTGCCATTAGAAGGGTGCTCATCAAGATACTTTCTGAAGAAAGTGACAGTTATCAGCTTGAAGAGGCCCAAGATGGTTTAGAGGGGGTTGAAAAAATAAAGAATGATGATTATGATTTAGTGCTTTGCGATATTAAAATGCCTAAAATGGATGGGGTTGAGGTTTTGGAAGCAGTTAAGAAAATAAAACCTGAAATACCTATTGTGATGATTTCGGGTCATGGCGATTTGGACACAGCTGTGAATACAATGCGCTTGGGGGCATTCGATTATATCTCGAAGCCACCAGATTTGAATAGACTCCTCAATACTGTCCGCAATGCATTGGACAAAAAGGAACTGGTCGTAGAAAATAAACTGCTAAAAAAGAAAGTTAGCAAGAATTTCGAAATGATTGGAGCAAGTGATGCAATCACCCATATTAAGGATATTATTGAAAAGGTAGCACAAACCGACGCAAGAGTGTTGATTACGGGCCCAAACGGAACCGGTAAGGAGTTGGTGTCCCATTGGTTGCATCAAAAAAGTGAGCGTTCTAAGGGGCCTATGATAGAAGTTAATTGTGCGGCCATACCAAGCGAACTTATAGAAAGTGAATTGTTTGGCCATGTTAAAGGGGCTTTTACTAGTGCTAATAAAGATCGTGCAGGTAAGTTTGAGGCTGCTAACGGAGGGACTATTTTTTTAGATGAAATTGGAGACATGAGTTTGCCAGCACAGGCTAAAGTACTAAGAGCGCTACAGGAGAATAGAATTCAAAGGGTTGGAAGTGATAAGGATATAAAAGTTGATGTTCGTATTATAGCTGCTACCAATAAAGATTTAAAAAAGGAAATTGAAGCTGGACGATTCCGAGAGGATCTGTACCATAGGCTAGCCGTTATTTTAATTCAAGTACCACCCTTAAATGATAGGCGGGAAGACATTCCATTACTTATCAATTATTTTTCTGAGAAGATTGCAAATGAGCAGGGCACAGCTAAAAAATCGTTTTCAAACGATGCTATTAAGATGCTTCAGGACTACGATTGGACGGGAAATATTAGAGAACTACGTAATGTTGTAGAACGTTTAATTATACTAGGAGGAAACGAAGTTAGTGAAACCGATGTAAAACTGTTTGCCTCAAAGTAGACACGTTATACTATAAAAATAGACTACCTAAAGGTAAAGTTTTTGTCAACCTGAGCGCGCTTTGGGTTTTCATAATGATTAGCAATAATTATTATGGGCTTTTGAGATTAATTCAGAAAGACAGCTGTTTTAAGCCTTTAGATAGCGAACTCATTTTGATTTTTTCCGTTTCCTTAAAAATGGTTCAAATTTGCTCAAAATTTTTTATGCTCTAAACTAATTATAATTATCGTAAAAGTTTGCCGTAAGTATTTAACAATTTCGCAATTAGATATCATTTAAAATAATACAATCGATTGTATTATTGTTTTAATTTGCTATATTTGTTACCTATCATAGAGTGAATATTATTAAGATAACATGAGTCTTGGATAAGAAATTTTTGTTAGTAAGTGTACCAGATCTGTGATTTGGCGTACTTTGACTACGCTAAGTAGTGCTATTGAATGCTAGAAGAATTATAGATTCAAAGTGCTTCTCGACACAAAATTCTGATAGAAATAGAAGAGACATACTAATTCTTAAAGAGGACTCATGTTACGATAAGGAAATATTCAACATTTATTAATGACGTTATTTAAACTATTAAATCCATGAAAAACATTTGTTTAGCTTCCGTTTTGTTAATCTTAGCTTTCTTAAGTACGGGATGTGCAACGCATACAAAAAAATTATCTAAAGTAAGGGAGGATATTGTTAGGAAATCAGAAGCTCAGTATTCAGAATTAAACAGTATAGCCTATTCTAGTATAGCCGACAAAAATTACATGCCACGGACCGTAGCGGAGGAACAACTTCGATTGGTTTCAAGTTATGATTGGACCAGTGGCTTTTACCCTGGTGCTTTATGGTATTTATATCAACTTACGCAAGATGAAAATTGGAAAGAGCGCGCTTTACTATACACTCAAAAATTAGATACCATTCAGTATTGGGAAGGTAATCATGATGTTGGGTTTATTATGGAATGTAGTTATGGAAATGCCTTAAAAGCAGTGCCTTCAAAGTTATTTGATGCTGTGATTGTACAAACAGCTAAATCACTTTCGGCGCGATTTAGACCCAACGCAGGTATTATACAATCCTGGAATGCTTCTAAAAAATGGAACTGCCCGGTAATTATTGATAATATGATGAACTTGGAATTATTGTTCCATGCGACACGCATTTCAGGTGATTCTACTTATTATAACATAGCAGTTTCTCATGCTGATACAACGTTAAGGAATCACTTTAGAGAAGACAATAGCTCATTTCATGTGTTAAATTACGACACAACAACTGGTAAGGTTTTAGGAAAATATACCCATCAGGGGTATGCAGACAACTCTGCTTGGGCAAGAGGACAAGCTTGGGGGCTGTATGGATTTACGCTTTGTTATAGGGAAACAAAGGATACTAAATATTTGGAACAGGCTTTGAGAATTGCAGACTTTATTAAAAACAATCCAGAGTTGCCAGATGATGCTGTACCGTATTGGGATTACAATGTTCCTAAAACAGGTGAAACACCAAGAGATGCCTCGGCAGCAGCAATAACAGCTTCTGCATTGTATGAATTAAGTACTTATGTAACTAAAAGAAAAAGTGATTACCTGGATTTTGCAAATAAGATCATGTTAAGCCTAAGCTCTCCAAAGTATTTTGCAGAAGCAGGAAGCAATAAAGGTTTCTTGTTAAAGCATTCAGTAGGTAGTTTACCTCATAAAGTAGAGGTTGATGTGCCATTGAATTATGCCGACTATTATTTTTTGGAAGCACTGTATAGGAGTAAAAATTTGAATTAAGGTTTGTGAAATATTAACAGCTTACGAAATAGTGATCTTATGCTAACTGCTAATCATATTTTGGAGTTATGATAACGAACTCTGCTCTTTGCTTATAGCAAGGGAAGGGTGATTTTAAAAAAAGTGAACATTATTTGAAATAAAGAATTTCTTGAAACGAACTATCCTCGAGGAATTCTTTTGATTAAAACAAATGTGTATTTTTGAAACCACGTAGCACGATTTTCAATGAAAGCGAGTAAAACAACCATTCATGATATAGCTAAGGCACTAGAAATTGACAGTTCAACAGTTTCCAGAGCCCTTAATGACAGTCCGCGTGTTACCCAGAAAACAAAGGATAAAATTTTAGCTAAGGCAGAAGAATTGGGTTATCAACGTAATGTGCTAGCGTCCAATTTACGTAAAAATGTAACATATACGATTGGGGTAATAGTGCCAAGGATATCACGGCATTTCTTTTCTTCAGCTATTCAAGGTATAGAAGAGACCGCATATCAAGCAGGTTATAATGTTATTATATGTCAGTCTCTAGAACAGTTAGAAAGAGAAAAAAAAATAGTAGAAACCTTATTAGCTAATAGGGTAGATGGTGTATTAATGTCTATTTCCATGGAAACTTTAGACTATGACCATTTACAGACTTTAAAAGGCAGTAATATTCCATTAGTTTTTTTTGATAGACATTGTGATATACCCGGAAATAGCAATGTGCTAATAGATGATTTTAAAGGCGGTTTTGATGCAACGCAGCACTTAATCGATAAAGGATGTAAAAATATCGTACACTTTTCAGGACCTCAAGCATTAGAGATTTATAAAAAGCGATTTGAAGGATATAAGGCGGCTTTAGAAAATAACGGTATTGTTTTTAGAGATGATCTAGTATTCACATCGCGGTTAATGGAACACGATGGTTTTGAGTGTGCAAAGGAGATTATTAGCAATAATATGGATGTTGATGGTATCTTTTCGGCAAACGATGTGGCGGCTATAGGTGCAATAAAATGTTTAAAACAACATAGTGTACGGATTCCAGAAGATATTGCCATTGTAGGTTTTAGTAATGAGCCCATTTCCAGAGTAATAGAACCATCTCTTACAACCATTGATCAGCCTGGGTTTGAAATTGGCAAGTTGGCAGTTAATCTGCTATTGGAGCAGATAAAAGATAGGTCGTTGATAACTAAAGGGAAATCGGTTGTCCTAGAATCGAACCTAATTACTCGAAATTCATCCAATAAATAGACGTTATCGGTTAATAGCTTTTTTATAAACGCTTAAACAGCGTTCTCTAGCTGTTTTATGATCGACAATAGGTTTAGGATAGGTGTCTTCTTGAAAGTCTGGCACCCATTGTTTAATGTATTCTAGGTTTTTATCAAATTTTTCAATTTGGGTTGTAGGGTTAAAAATTCGGAAGTAAGGTGCAGCATCTACACCGCAACCGGCAACCCATTGCCAATTACCTATATTGCTAGCCATTTCATAATCGTGGAGTTTTTCCGCAAAATATGCCTCACCCCAGCGCCAATCGATAAGCAAATGTTTGCATAAAAAACTACCAACTAACATGCGTACTCGATTGTGCATAAACCCTGTTTTGTTCAATTGACGCATACCAGCATCTACTAGAGGATATCCTGTTTTGCCTTCACACCACGCTTTAAATTCATTTTCATTGTTTCGCCATACAATACGATCGTACTGAGGCTTGAAACTTTTAGTTTGTGTATGTGGAAAATGCCATAGGATTTGTATAAAAAACTCACGCCATATAAGTTCTTGCAAAAATGTTTCATTTTTTTCAGTAATAGCGTTACGTATAACTTCTCTAATGCTCACTGTTCCAAAGCGAAGATGAGGACCTAGTTTGGATGTAGCATCTTTGGCCGGGAAGTTACGTGTGCTTTCATAGCTTTTAATTAGACTGGGAGTTAAGATGTAATCTTTTACTTTTTGTGATGACTTCTTAAACCCAATGTCTGCTAAACTTAAATGCTGTGGTCGAGGCTCTAGAATAAAGTTTGAAATGATCGCTTTGGATGCGTAGTGTTTTAACTCTTGTAATTTAAATTTAGCCTTCCAGCTTTTCATGTAAGGCGTGTAAACTAGGTATGGAGTACCATCGTGCTTAACGATTTCATTTTTTTCATAAATTACATGATCCTTAAAGGTTTTAAAGGCTATTCCTTTGCTTTTCAGGAAGTCTTTTACTTCTGTATCTCGTTCTTGAGCATAAGGCTCGTAATCATGATTAGTAAAAACAGTAGCTATGCTGTAAGGCGTAGCAAGCTGTTTAAAAATGTTAATTGGTGTATCATGATACATAGCTATTTTACAGCAACCCGCCTTTTGAAGTTTATAATTGATATTTGTTAATGTGTTATAAATAAACGTAACACGCGCATTGGTAGTGGGTAAATGCTCTAATATATTGGGGTCAAAAATAAATATGGGTAGTACTGGATTGTTACTATTTAAGGCATGGAATAAACCCACATTGTCATCCAGGCGTAAGTCACGACGAAACCAAAATATATTAATAGGGTCTTTCATGGCTATTGAAAAGCATTTATTACTGGATATAAAATAGAGAAAGTGTCAAACCGCTCCATTCTAAACTATTGCCATAATCTCACTTTAAAGTGTAGTTTTATGGGTTATTTCAAGTGTTTGGTAATGTTGTCACTTAAAGGTGTGGTAGCTGAGAAAAAGTAATCTACAAGTTGTCCATCACTACTGATCAAATACTTTTGAAAGTTCCATTTTACTGTAGAACTAGATTTTCCATTTTTGGCTTTTTGCGTAAGCCATTGATATAGAGGATGCTGATTTTCGCCCTTTACGTCTATTTTTTCGGTCATTAAAAATGTAACGCCATAATTTTGTGAGCAGAAGGTTTGTATTTCTTCAGCAGATCCAGGCTCTTGATTACCAAATTGGTTACAGGGAACTCCAATAATCATTAATTTGTCTTGGTAAGTATCATAAAGCTTCTGTAATTCTTTATACTGACCGGTAAAACCACATTTAGAGGCTACATTTACAAACAGAATATATTTGCCTTTGAAAGCCGATAAATCAATTAGGTCCCCTGTTAAAGAATTGATTTTAATCTCGTAAATAGGCTCATTGGGTTCAGGAGACGCCTTTTTGGAAATTGGAGATGTAAATATGGATAAAACGATACATGGAAGCAAGAATAAATTCATAATGTTTTATAATCTAAAATTAAGTTCAGTTTTATTTATACCTCATCACTACGGTCTACCTTTTAGACGCTTTTCTATCTTTTGTTTAATAACCGTTAAGCGTTTCATTAAATCCATGATTTCAGGATCTTTATCTTTTTTGTAAATTTTGTTTAAACTTAAAATAAGCTCTTTAACTTCTCTAGAGGATTCAATACGTTCACTAGTGGTTTTAAATGTATGTTTGCGTTGTTCAAATGCTATTGCTTTGTCAATAATTGTCATAAATACCTTAAATAAGATTAAAAAATGGCTTATGTAAACACTTTAAAAGTGCTATCAAGCCACAATGTAATAAAATATATAAAAATAGACTGTTTTTTCAAGTTTGTTTTAAGTAAAAATTAATAGTCTGTTAGTTTTATTAACGTTTCTTTAATAGAAAACCAGGTAATTATGAGTTTGTTAAAATGGTTTTCTTTATTTTTTGTATCATAGAATGTTATAGCTATTAAAAGAGAGTTTTTAGGAACACGTTTTTTTAACAACAATTGTTATCCTTAACCAATTTACAGCTAGATACAGCTGTAAGCGCTCCTAGTATAGGTGCGCAAATATATAACCAAAGGTATTGAAAATTCCCGGTAAACAGGGCAGGCGCTATAGAGCGAATGGGGTTCATAGAGGCTTTGGTCATAGGCCCAGCAAACATGGCTTCCAAAAGAATAACACCGCCAACAGCAATTGCAGCCATTGTTCCAATTTCCTTACTACCGGTAGACACATTAATAATAACTACCATAAGAAAAAAGGTTAACAGAAATTCTAAAACAGCAGCTTTGTATGGGGGAAAGTCGCTAGCAGGGGTGGTTTCTCCTAAAAACTGGCTTTCAGGAAATAAAAATGATAAGAATAGACAAGCCGTAATGGCTCCAATTGCTTGCGATAGTACATATTTAGGAACCTGTTGCCATGAAAATTTTTTTGCAAAAGCAAAGCCAATAGATACAGCAGGGTTAAAATGTGCGCCAGAAATTTCTCCAAAGGCGTAGATCATTGACATAACAATAAGTCCCCAAGTAATAGCAACCCCAACATGGGAAATGCTGCCGCTGGTTATTTCATTTATGGTCATAGCGCCACAGCCACAAAATACCATTGCAAATGTACCTATCATTTCGGCGTAATACTTTTTCACACGTTTAAATTTTAGTAATTAATTGATTTTATTGTAATTATAAAAATTGAGAACGTATGCAATCGCTACGCTCTCACATTAAAAATTTAAGAACCATGTAACTCTGTCTACAGGCAGGCACTCGTTACAATTGTTCCTCCCATGGATTTAATTTTATCGCGTTTTAATTGTTTAATCCTATTCAAAACTTCACGGTTAATAAACACGGCAAATATACAATCTCTTAATTTAAGCTTTTGTTAACAATTTAGAAATTTAGGAATACGTATTTTTATATCAATTAAAAACATTAACTAATTCAGATCCAAGATGAAGAAATTATTATTAAGTGTAATGGCATTTGCTTTAATGTATTCGGTAAATGCTCAAATAGACACACCACCGCCTAGCCCATCAGCTAAAATAGAGCAAAAAGTAGGACTTACGGATGTTGTTCTGGAATACTCAAGACCTTCTATGCGAGGGCGTACTATTTTTGGGGATTTAGTACCGTATGATAAACTTTGGCGTACGGGAGCTAACAAAAATACAATGATTACCTTCAGTGATGAAGTGAAAATTGCAGGAAAGACGCTTAAAGCGGGTTCTTATGCCATTTTTACAAAACCAGGAAAAACATCATGGGACGTAATATTTTACAGTGATACCAATAACTGGGGAACACCCCAAGAATGGGACGATTCAAAAGTTGCGGTAAAGGCAACAGCCCAAATTTATGAGATGCCCATGAAAGTTGAGACGTTTACTATGACATTCGATGACTTAAGTAGCGGTTCAGCTGTTTTAGGTATGTTATGGGAAAATGTATATGTAGGAGTACCTTTTGAAGTGCCAACAGATAAAACTGTAACGGCCTCTATAAACAAGGTTATGAATGGCCCTTCTGCTAATGATTATTATGCTGCAGCGGTATATTATTCGCGAGAAGGTAAAGACATTAATCAAGCTAAAGAGTGGATAGATAAAGCCATGTCTATGATTGAAAAACCAGCCTTTTGGCACTTTAGGCAACAATCTCTAATTTATGCAAAAGCTGGAGATAAGAAGGCAGCAATAGCTACAGCTAAAAAATCCCTAGCAGGTGCTGAAGAAGCTGGTAATGCCGATTATATAAAAATGAACAAAGATTCCCTGAAAGAATGGGGCGCTTTGTAAAGATTCAATAGAAACATTATTTCAACCCCCGTTAAATTAAATATTTGGCGGGGGTTTTTGTTTATTAGTCTATGTCTTCCAAGAAAAAAATCTCCTCAACAGGCTTTTTAAAAAGCCTAGCTATTTTGAGGGATAGCACTGTAGAAGGCACATATTTATTCTTTTCCATAGCGTTAATGGTTTGCCTACTTACGCCTATTTTTTCGGCCAGATCGGCTTGGGTCATATCGTGAATAGCACGCTGTACTTTTATATTATTCTTCATGGCTTCTTAATTTAAGTTTCAAGAAGTTAAAACGTATAATGAAGAAAATTAACGGTGTAAACATATTATATATCATTACGCTAAAAAAATTGCCGTCATAAAAAAATACTATTGCAAATAAAAGTATGGTATAATTAAAAATAATTGCCCATACTAAGGAATCTTTCCGCAATTTATAAATAAATTCATCTTCAATTTTTTCTTTTGAAAATCCTAGAATAAGACCGCCTAAAATTATTAGTATTGAAATTACTTCATCAAGGAAATTGTATCCAAAATCTGTAATAAAATCAAAATCAAAGATTTCTTGATCCGAATCAGTGATTTGAAGTATTATACCAAAGATTATTCCTAGTATAAAAAGTATGCCCCCATACTTTTTATATTTGTATGGTAATAAAAAATTTGTTTTCATAAAAGTTCGTTTAAAATTGATAAATCAAATGTAAAATAATTTTTACTTATAGACAAGTAAAATTTACTTTAAGTAATAAGTATGTTACATTTTAGGTTAGTGGTTAATATTGTCAGAGGTTTTGATGAAAGTAAAGTAAGAGTGCTACTATTAGATCAATAATTAATTGAATCTTTTATTGCAGTCTTGAAAAGAGTATAGGCTGCTGGTTTGACTCTATTAAAGTTTAAGATTTATTCTTTGTATGCAATCTAATGGATCATAAAACAATATAGCCAAAGTAAGCTAGAATAAAAGTAATTAGTATTTGAATGATTTTGTCTCTGTTGCCTAAGGTTTTAAACGAAGCCAATAGGGATAAAGCAATGACAATGGCACAGCCTACAAAGTTTAACCATAAAAAAGGCAAGTTTATATAGTTGTATTCATTTAAGAAGAACAGGATAATTACGATAGCCTGTGTTATTAAGGCACTAACGAATACAGCGTTTGCTCGTACCGATTTAAAGAAAAAAGCAATTAAAAAGATGCCTAAAACATTCCCGTAAAAAATGGAGCCTATAATATTGACCAATTGAATAAGGTTTTCGGCTAAATTTGCAATACAGGCAACACCAATGGCAATGATACCCCAGCCAAATGTAAACCATTTTGAGGCACGGACCATTTCTGTTTCCGTTTTTTCACTGGTATTACGCTTGTATAAGTCTATGGTTGTGGTCGATCCTAAGGCATTCAATTCACTGGAGGTACTGGACATGGCTGCACTTAAAATAACGGCTAACAAAAGACCAATAAGACCACGCGGTAGGTTGTTTAATATAAAATGAATAAAGACATAATCTTTATCATTGCTTTCAACTTTTATTTGTTGTTTTTCAGCTGCTTTATCTATTAACGATCTCGCTTCATTTCTAATCTTATTTTGAGCTTCATTAGCTGCAGAAATTTGAACTTGGGTGTTTGCATCTTTCGAATTAGCAAATGACCTTATGAGGATCTGTTTCGTGTCGAAAAGTTTTTCTTGTTCTAACTCAAGGGCTTTGTAGTCCTCGGCAAATTCAGAATTTAAAATAAGTTCGGAAGCCGTAGGGTTAAAGTTAACAGGCGCCTTGTTAAATTGATAGAAGACAAATACCATGACCCCAACCAATAAAATGAAGAATTGCATTGGAACTTTTAGAAGTCCGTTAAAGATTAAACCTAATTGCATTTCTTTGACTGATTTACCCGATAAATAGCGTTGCACCTGACTTTGGTCTGTACCAAAATAGGAAAGCATTAAAAAGGTGCCGCCAATAATACCACTCCAGAATGTATAGCGATTGTTTAGATCGAACGAGAAATCCAAGATATTCATTTTGTCACTGGCTCCAGCAATGTGCAGTGCTTTGTTAAACGTTATATCTTGGGGCAACTTGCTAACAATAATAAAGAAAGCCACGAGCATCCCTATAAAAATAACAACCATTTGATGTTTTTGGGTTACGTTTACTGCTCTCGTGCCTCCTGATACTGTATATATAATTACCAATACACCTATAATGATGTTTAGGGTTAGCAAATCCCACCCTAATACTACCGATAAAATTATTGCAGGGGCAAATATGGTAATTCCAGCAGCCAATCCGCGTTGAATCAAGAATAAAATAGCAGCCAGAGTCCGTGTTTTTAGATCGAATCGATTTTCTAGGAATTCATAGGCGGTATATACTTTAAGCCGATGGTAAAGAGGAATAAATACCAAACAGATAATCACCATGGCAAAAGGGAGTCCAAAATAGAATTGAACAAAGCCCATGCCGTCATTAAAAGCTTGTCCTGGCGTTGACAAAAAAGTAATAGCACTGGCCTGTGTTGCCATAACGGACAGGCCAATAGTCCACCATTTGGACGTATTGCCTCCTTTTAAATAGTCCTGTACATTTTTACTGCCTCTGGTTTGCCATGTACCATAAATAACGATCACTAAAAGCGTTATAGTTAAGACGATCCAATCGATCCAATTCAAATTTTGCATGGCTTAAAAAGATTTCATGATAAGGTAAAAGATGATAAAATAAATGGCGTTGGCTATCAAAACGAAGGAATATAGTTTAAGCCATGTCTTTTTAGGAGGTTGTTTTTCGGTCATTTCTAATCGTTTAGTGTGGCCTTTAATTTTAAATCCTCTTTTCCAATGGAAAGCATGTTGGCAAATAAGCGATACGCACCAGAAACACCTTCTGGGAACTCCCTAAAAAAGCTTAATCCTGTATAGATATAGTAGCCACTTCCATATTTTGCAACAAGTAAACTTCCTTCTTTTGGTGACTCATTTTTATCGTTCATAGATAAAATGGGGGTAAAGGCATCATCCCATTCATCAGGAAAGTACAGTCCACGTTCTTGTGTCCAACCTTCAAAGTCTTGTTGTGTTATTTTATTTGGATAATTTAATAGTGGATGCTCTGGGTGTAGAAAGTGTACTTTAGCATGTTCGTTAGTAACACGATCTCTTGATAGTTTTAAATCGAATGGCGCCAGGTTATCTACTTTAAGACCTCGATTGGTATTGTATTGCACGATCATATTACCTCCTTGCGAAACATAATCAAATAATAATTCCTGTTTGAATTTAAGGGTTTCAACTGTGTTATAGGCGCGGATACCAACAACAATGGCATCGAATTTACGTAGTGCTTCTTGTGAGATGCTTTCAGGCGTAATAATTTCAACTTTATAGCCAATATGTTCTAAACTTTCGGGAACTACATCTCCGGCACCTTGGATATAGCCAATGTACTCGCCTTTCTTTTTGATGTTTAAACGCACTACCTTGCTTTCGCTAGGAAGTGAAATTGTTTGAAAAGGTATGTGCTGGTATGTAATTTCAATGAGTTCTTTGGAATACGTTTTCCCGTTTATTTTAACCAATGGGCTTATATAGCCTTCTTCTTTATTTTTTGGAGGTATTACGGTAAAATCAAAGGTTTGCTCTTCACCTTTAAGGTCCATACTTACAGTTTGAGATTTAGGAGACACACTCCAAGTATTAGGTGTGCAAAGCTCTACGCTACCCTGTAAATTATCACGACCCGCTTTAACCGTTACCGATATTTTTTTTGGAGTATCGGTTTCGAAGATGATTACTTTTTCCTTGATTTTGGCAGATACTTCAGGAATGACCTCAAACGGCCTGTACAGCTCTCCTTTATCGGGTTTTGAATAACGATGTATAACGGCTTTGGTAAAGGTAATGGGGGTATTGTTAATTTTTAAATTGAAGTTTACGGCTACATTTCTTGGTGTTTCTGGGAGTCCGATCAAATTCTTGTTTTCCACATTATACATACCCAAAGAGCCTTTTTTACTTAACCAATATGGCGTGCTATAGTTTTCTTTTGAAGAAATGTGATAGTCTTGTTTAAACTTTTCTGGATCGTTGCTTTGTAATGCAATATTTTTAGAAACATGATCACCATTGCCTAATGTTAGGCTTTCTAACGTAATAGATGTATTACTTCTGTTTAGAGCTTCAATATTTAAACTAACTGTTTCGTTACGAGTTGTCCAATTAGTGTTCGCCGATGCTTCTAAATACAGACCGGCGCACATCTCTATAATGGACTTAAGCTCTTTGGTTTTTAAATTTTTCCAGTGTTCGTCTTCAATATTTTGTAGTAGTTCGTAAGCTTCTAGCAGTTGTGGGATATGTTGTGAAGGATTTTTAAAATTAAATTCGTTTTCAATTTTATATAGAATGGCTCCAATGGCTTTTCCTCCCTTTATGCGCTTCCAGCTTGTATCAATACCAGAGAAGACATCTTTGTTGTTTTCTAAGGGAATACCTTTTAAATACTCTATGTATTCCTTTTGGGAACCACGTTGTGATAAGCGGCCAAAGCCTTGGCATAAGTGCTGACTGCTTGCCAGCGCTGCAATTTCGTTGTTGGAAACTCCTTTAAGCGGATAGAACACACCAACATCAAAACTTAACATGTTCTCTTTATTGGCTTTTTCAAATTCTTCTTGGCTACCATAAAACCACCAGCTAGTATTAAAAAATAGGCGTTTGGGCTGCCAGGTACTGGTCCTTTCCAATTGTTCCGTAAATTGCGAGTTATCATTAGCAATATCAAAGGCTTCCATACTTAGCATGGCAGATGCGGTATGGTGACCATGGGTGCTTCCTGGCGATCGGTGATCGAAGCGGTTAATGATAATGTCGGGTTTAAATTTGCGTATTGCTAATACCACATCGCTTAAAACTTCATTTTTATTCCAAATGGATAAGGTTTCGTCTGGATGCTTTGAATACCCAAAATCATTGGCTCTTGTAAAAAGCTGCTCTCCTCCATCAATGCGTCTGGCTGCAAGAAGCTCTTGCGTTCTAATAACCCCAAGTAGTTCTCTTATTTCTGGGCCAATGAGGTTTTGTCCTCCATCACCACGGGTTAAGGATAAATATCCTGTTCTTGCTTTTACCTGATTGGACATATACGAAATTAAGCGCGTATTTTCATCGTCTGGATGGGCCGCAACGTATAGAACGGAACCTAAAAAATTAATCTTTTGTAGAGATTCATATATTTTAGAAGCAGAGGGGCTTGTAGGTTTTTGTGCTTGCAAAAAGGATGCTGTAAACAGAAATACTAGTATAAAGCGTATATATCTTGGCATAATTACAGGATTGATTAGCTAAACACCAAATATATAAAAGTAAACCTGTGTTGTCTGGGGTTTTAATGTTTCTTTAACGTTAAACAAGCATAGCCTAAAGCCACTTTTTCCGTTTAAAAAACAAGAGCATAGCTATAAAGAGCACGACCATGACACCCCATAAAATAAAATAAGAGTATTTGTAATGTAGCTCCGGAATGTAATCGAAATTCATTCCATAGATACCTGCGATAAAGGTTAAAGGAATAAAGATGGAAGCCATAATGGTTAGTACTTTCATTACTTCATTCATTTTATTGCTAATGGATGTCATGTACATATCCATTAAACTCCATATCATTTCACGGTATATGTCAATGTTTTCTACTACTTGAATTAAATGATCGTAAATGTCCCTATAATAGGTGATTGTTTTTCTATTGATTAATGGGCTTTCGTGTTTTTCAATGCGGCTAATTACTTCACGAAGTGGAAAAATAGCGCGACGAACCTTAAGGATTTCCCGCTTTAAATCTTGAATATCTTTATTGAGATGATCACGAACATTACCAGAGAAAATATCAGTTTCAAAATCTTCAATTTTATCACTTAAAATCTCTATGATACTGAAATAATGGTCTACAACAGCATCCATTAATACATATAATAGATAATCTGCATTTTGCGTTCGTATTCTTCCTTGGGCTAGCCTTATTCTACCACGTACACTATCGAATACGTCGCCTTCGGCTTCTTGAAAAGTAAGCACATAGTTTTCACCCAAAATAAGGCTTACTTGTTCTGAAATTATATTTTCATTAGCATCATAGTACAACATTTTTACAACAACAAAGAGATAATCGTCATAAATATCTATTTTGGGGCGTTGCGAAATATTAGCAATATCTTCTAAAACTAATGGGTGGATATTAAAGTGTTTCCCAATTTTTTCAATTTGATTTACATGGTTTAAACCATTTAAGTTAATCCATGTAACGGTGTCCAATTGCCTAAAATCAAAACATTCTTCAACGTTTGAAAAATCTTTCTCAATGTAGTTATCGTTATCATAATTAAAAACCTCAATGAAGAGTTCGCGTGTTGATTTTTCTCCAGTATAAATAACGGTTCCTGGAATTTGACCTATTTTTTTCTGATATTTCTTGTTTCGTTTTTTTGCCATAAGCACATTCTATAAACCGATATTCAAGCCTGCCCTAGGCAGGATTTAAATACTTCGAGATTAGCCCGAGGTAGTTTAGTATAAATATAGAGAATATTTAAATAGTATCGATACCATCGTCTATGGCATCTTTTTTTATTAGTGTGATCGCTTTTTGGATCATTAAATTATTGGGATAGGTTACTAGGTTGCCATTGTCCAATCTTAAATGTACTTGAAAAGCCCTGATGTCTTCAATAATGGCCCGTATGGGAAAGTCCTTATCGTGAATTTCTATTTTGTCACCAACCTTATATGGGAAATTAAAAAACATGATAATGCCCGATGTAACATTGCTTAAAATTGACCATATGGCAAATAAACCAACACCTAAAACTGCAAAAACAGAAGAGAATATAAGCGCTAAATCTTTAAACTCTGCACCAAAAATATAATTTGTTTCAAAGAGAATAGCTATAAAGACTAAGGTTACATTTACATAACGACGAATGAGTCTGGTGCGAGCTTCGTTTATGCCACTACGCCTACCAAGCTTTGTAATAGTAAAATTTAATACATACCTTATTATAAGAAGTGAAACAAGTACGATTGTAGATATAATAAATTTGTCTTGGTAGGTTATAAAAAACGATTCCATGGTCATAAAAGTTTAAAGCAAATATACATTCAAAAAGAAAATAATGTACTTAATAACCAAATTTAAAATGGTTTTTAAAAAGCCTCGCGTGTTTGACCTGAGAGCGTTATTTTAAGCATAGCGCTTCCCTTAAAGTGCTATCTTTGTTGCTGTTTTTATTCCAGTAGGGCGATTTTATTGTTTTTAATTTGGTGGCTTTGGTAGTTAGTTGTTGGCTATTGGACCCAAAACCACTATTAAAGGTTTCTTCCCATTCTAATATTTCATGAGGGAAATTAGGATTGAATCGAATAACTAGTTCTCTGTTTAATTCTGGATAGGATAGGGTATAGTTATTTTTTGTTAGAACTGCCGTGGCACTATATGCTTTTATTGGAATATGGGACAATCTGGTGTACTCTAGGCTAGGAATAATAAATATGTCGCCCGTTGGTAATGATTTAGGGTTTATACGTAGCTGTGTCCATAATTCATTTTCTATAATTGCTTTTTCAAGTTTAAAATTTTTATCGGCTTCGCCTTCAAAATATGAATGGGATACAACATTGAACAACTCTCGATTATTTAGTTGTGTGTATACATGTCCGCACCACTCCTGCACCGAACTTGATACCTTCATTGCATGTTGGTCATTTGATACAGGGTAAAAGGTACTTTGCATTATGTAATAGGGATACATTCCTGTAGTGAACTTTTTGGTTGCATTTAATTTGAGAATGGAAATGCTATTAGAAGTTTTCTTTTCAGCTTTTACTTGAGAGCTCGGTAGAAAATCTTCAGTAACATAGATTAAAAAAGCATGTCCGTTTCTTATTTCGCCATAGCGTGCCTGTTCTAATTTATAAGAGCTTATTTCTGCATTTCCAGAATACCAGTAGTCTTTAAACGCTTGTGAAATCTCTTGGCTTTTAAGATTGTTTGTTGAAAGATCGGTCGTTTTCGTACGATGCGCTACAGTATTGCCTTTTCTATCTTCTTTACAAGAGAAAGGTAGGCTTATAATAAAGGAAATTACTAAGGCTGGAAGTATTTTATTAATCTTTTGCATAGTAACGAAAGGATTAGGTTCTATAAATTTACAAAATTTATAGGGAGGCTGTTACATCTGCTATCGTATTTAATGTTTTGTAAACAAGATGGGTAGGGAGTCCCATGACGTTAAAATAGGAACCTTCTATTTTTGTAACACCTATTTGTCCGATCCATTCTTGAATGCCATAAGCACCTGCTTTGTCAAATGGTTTATAGGTCTTTATGTAATATAAGATTTCTTCGTCGGTTAAGTCTTTAAATGTTACTTTGGTATTGCTGTGTAGTGTTTTTTCAAAACTCTTGGTCGTAAAGCATACCGATGTTATTACTTCGTGTGTTGCATTGCTCATTGATTTTATAATGTTGAACGCATCGGTTTCATTTTTTGGCTTTCCCAATGCTTTGTTATTGTGCCATACAATGGTATCGCTAGTAATTAAGATGTCGTTGGGCTGTAGTTCGGCTTTAAAAGGCAATGCTTTGAGTTGTGCTAAATAATTACTAATTTCAAAATGGGTTAAACGTGGCGGGTATTCTTCTTCTACAGGTTTTAATCGAACTTCAAAATCCAATCCCAATGTTTTAAAAAAATCCTGCCGCCTTGGAGATCCCGAGGCTAAAATAATATGGTGTTGTTTTAGTTTTTCGCTTAACATTAGGCTAATAAAATATATTTGTATAAAAGTAAAGAAAGCATTCCACAAACCATGACGAACTTAAGTGTGTTACTTATGTGATGATAGTCTTTTTGACTTTTTGCATTAAATATTTTTATGGTAGAGTATAGTAGGGGAGCTATAATGCCTATTAAAAAATACAATACAGCAATGGGGTTTTTATACAATGTGCTAATAGTGTAATATATCGTTCCAATTAAAGGAATAAAGCTTAAAACGAACAGAACGATGTTAGCTCGATCTCTACCAATTGCTATAGGTAATGTGTACATACCCGTTTTATGGTCGCCATTAACATCTTCTATGTCCTTGGCTATTTCACGGATTATATTGATGGTAAAAGCAAAAATAGCATAGTCCATTATGATTTTAAAGAAGATAAGTTGTGTGTCTTTATTTTGAGGTGTGGTACCTGGGAGTAGGTCAAATATACCAACCAAAATTAAGCTTAGTGCAATAAGTAGTGCTACCACTATATTCCCGATAATAAGAAGCTGTTTTAAATACGTAGCATAGAGATAAAGCAATAGGGAGGTTACAACAAATATGGAAAAGAAAGCATGTTTCTCTATTGAATAGGATAGATAAAATCCTAAACTAACACCTATAAGATTAAAGATTAGAAACAGGTTATAGCCTGCCTTTTCTGAAATAAGCTTACCTATAATCACCTTATTGGGTTTATTGATACTATCTGTTTCAACATCGTTAATGTCGTTAATAATATTACCGGCAGCTGCTATACAGAGCGTAGCAATAATTAAAAGACCAATACCAACACCGCTCAATGTTAAAGAGGCTCCAAATGGTTCTAGCAAAGCATACTTAATGAGTAATTGCACAAGGGCAATCATTAATAGGTTTTTCCAACGTATAAGGTTTAAAGTGCTAAGCATTTGGCTTCATGAATAACCTCTAAAGGTTAAAATTTAAACAATCTCTAAGGCTAATCGTATTTAGCATCAAAATTAGTAAGCCATTTCCCTTGTACTTTTAACACTTGTTCAATCACGTCGCGAACTGCACCTTTACCTCCTTTTTTATGCGAAACGTATTTGGAAATAGCCTTTATTTCAGCAACGGCATCTTGCGGACAGCAAGGTAACCCGACACGCTTCATAACGGTGTAGTCAGGAATATCATCACCCATAAATAAAACGTTTTCGGATTTGATGTTGTTGGATTTAAAGTAGTTTTCCATTTGTTCAACTTTATTATGAATCCCTAGGTAGACATCTGAAATCCCGAGACCGTTTAAACGCAATCGGACCCCTTCGTTAGAACCACCTGAAATAATACATACGTTAAAGCCATTGTTTATGGCTGTTTTAAGGGCATATCCATCTTTAATATTCATGTTTCTTAGCATTTCACCACTGGTAGTAATAGCAATAGTACCATCGGTTAATACGCCGTCTACATCAAAAATAAATGTAGTAATGTGTTCTAAATATTCTTTATAACTTTTTTCTTCCATGGGTAAGTTTAATAGAGTCTGTTAATAAGTTGTATATTTCTTTATGATGGTTATTTTCTAAAAGACTTAAATGGTTTTTTATGGTTTTTTTGTCATCCCTTTTGGCAGGGCCCGTTTGCGCCATATATGGTGACATATTCTGGACTTTTTTCGCAGTTTCTAAAATCAACGGTTTTAAAAGATCAAATTCAGCACTTTCTGATTCTGTAATTTCATGGCCAATTCGGTAAAGCTGATTTGTGAAATTATTAACAAATACAGCCGCTAAATGCAGTACCTTTCGTTGGTCGCTATTAACACGTTTTGTTGGACTGCCTATACTTAGGGCAAGTTGTTTTAAAAGGAGGTAATCCTTTTTGTCGAGGGTTTCGATGCAAATTGGAACATTGGAAAAGTCGATGGGAGCTGCTTTGCTAAAAGTTTGTAACGGATAAAGCACACCGCGTCTGTTCTTTTTATCCATGTCGTGGATGTTTACACAGCCTGAAGTGTGGACAACAAGTTTGTTCTTAAAAGGCAATTGACCAGAAATATCTGCTATGGCATCATCGCTAACAGCTAAAATATAAATATCAGCGTCTGTTAGTGCCGCTAAATCATTTGTGATGGCGACACTGTTTTTGAAATGGTCTAAAGATTTTAGATTTCTATTAAACCACTGTTTTACCGTGATGTTTTCTGTTTTATTAAAAACTCTAAATAAATGTGTGGCAACATTGCCAGCACCTAAAATTACTACTGAAATCATACTGCGAAAATACGCATATATTTTTCTCAATAGTTCTAAATTAGTTTAAAACTTAATCATGCACATCTAATGGTTACACTATGGGTATGTCCATCTCCACTGGTTGATGTAATGCTAATTTGTTGGTTACTTTTAAGTGTATTAAATTGAGTGGCCGATACGGTTACATTATGAGAATGTCCAGACGAGCCTGTGATGTCATAGGTTTTTTCTACCCCGGCATTCACATCCGCTTTAGAAACGGTCAAACTATGACCGTGATTGGATGCTATAGAGCTAGAAGTCCCATTTTGTAAGCAGTTGCCTTGTCCACCACCTCCGTTACCACCACCTCCGTTTCCAGAATCGTCAGAAGAACTTGAACAACTTATAGCAGCGTATGCAGGTAGCGCTATAAGTAATGCGCCTAGGGCTTTTTGAATAAATGTTTTTCTGTTCATAACTATGTGTTTTATCGTTATAAATATTTTACTTTTGATATAGTAGTTTTTTATTATAAAAACTTACACTAATAGAGGAGTATTTTGACTTTAGCTTTGTTGGGTATAGAGCTGTATATAAAAAAATAAAATGCATTTTAAAAGAGATATTAAGACAAGGGAAGATGTGTATTTATTAGTATCATCATTTTATGAAAAAATTAGAAAAGATGCTGTTTTAGGTCCTTTTTTTAATAATGTTATTACCAATTGGGATGCACATTTAGAGAGGTTAACCGATTTTTGGGAGGCAAGCTTGTTTTTAAAAACGAAGTATTTAGGAAACCCTTTGGAAGCGCATATAAAGGTGGATAATGACAATAAGAACAGTATAACAGAAAAGCACTTTGGACTTTGGCTTAATCTTTGGTTGCAAACCATTGATGAATTGTTTGTTGGCGATTATGCCGAAAATGCTAAGAGCCGTGCCAGAAAAATGGCAACGTTTTTATATTTAAAGATTTTTGAGGCGAGACAATCTCAGTAGACAGTTTTTAGTAAGCAGAAGAAATTTTCTGTGACTTATAGTCAGAGACTGTTTAAATTCCACCTTTTGGTTTTGTTATGCCCCTGTTTTCACCACTTTTCGTTATGAAAATCCTCATTTAGCGCTGCTAAACTCCGGTTTTAAAGCCTTAATTGGCAAAAAAATGACCTATAACAAATTTCAAAAACGAATTTTAAACAGTCTCTCAATATAGTGATCATTTTTCTATTAATAACATTAGTGAGTTCGTGGCAGTTCTTTTATATAAGTTTTAACACATAAAAATAAACTTAAATACTTAAATTTGCACGACCTTAAAAAGGGTTCATGTTATGCAAAATATACTCACTAGAATTCTATTCTCCACACGCCTTACTGCTATTTTGTTTCTTGCTTTTGCCGCTGCCATGGCAACAGGTACTTTTTTAGATGTAGGACAAGAGACCTCGCCAACTCCTTATACCCGAAACCTAATATATAATACTTGGTGGTTTGAGGCTATTATGCTGTTTTTCGTTATCAATTTTGCAGGTAATATTTTTAGGTTTAGGCTGTATAAAAAGGAAAAATGGGCAACATTTATACTGCATGGCTCTTTTATTTTTATTTTGTTAGGAGCGTTCATTACTAGGTATGTGAGTTTTGAAGGGATGATGGCCATTCGTGAAGGTGCTACAGAGAATTCGTTCTTATCACAAAAAACGTATATCACGACTTATATTGATGGAGATTATGAAATTGATGGAGTACCCCAGCGCTTACCAATTGAGCGAGAAGTTGATTTTTCAGGGAGACTGGACAATGATTTTAAGGTTGACACGAAATACCATCAACAACCCGTATCAATAGAACTTGAAAAATTTATTGTTGGAGCAGAAGAAGATATTATCCCCAGCGAGGAAGGCGAAGCTTACTTAAAAATTGTGGAAGCCGGAGCTTCAGGCCCGCACAATCATTTTTTAAAGGTTGGGCAGGTACAGAGCATTCATAACGTATTGTTTGCGCTTAATAAACCAACACCGGGAGCTATTAATATTACACATGCTGGCGATTCGTTAACCATTAACTCTCCTTTTGAAGGGGAGTACATGACCATGGCTACTATGGCACAAGGAAAATTAATAAAGGATAGTATTCAGCCTTTAATATTACGATCAAGATATGTAATTGGTAACATGCAAATGGTATTTCCTAAACCTGTTGTAAAGGGTAAATTCGATATTGTTCAAAAATCACAAATATTAAAGAATGATCAAGATGGCGTAGTGCTTAAGGTAACTACTAATGGCGAAACCAAAAGAGTAGGTTTGCTTGGAGGAAAGGGATATAGCGGTAAGTTTAAGCAAGTAAGCGTTGGTGGCTTGGATTTTGCTTTTAAATATGGCTCTAAAATTTTAGAATTACCATTTTCAATTAAGCTAAACGATTTTGAGGCCGAACGTTATCCAGGAACAGAAAAAGGGTATTCTGCGTATTCCAGTCAGGTAACCGTTTTAGATGAACAAGAAGGTGACTTTGACTATAAAATATTTATGAATAATATTTTAGACCATCGTGGCTATCGCTTTTTTCAATCTAGTTTTGATCCAGACGAAAAAGGTACTCATCTTTCTGTAAATCATGATTATTGGGGGACTTTGTTAACTTATATTGGCTATTTCTTGCTTTATTTTGGTTTGTTGGCCATTCTGTTCTCTAAATATTCCCGTTTTGGTCATTTAAAAGAACAACTTAAAGACGTTAAAATAAAAAAATCTAAACTAGTATCTATTGTATTGTTATTTGTTGGGCTCAATGGATTTGCTCAGGAGCATGGTCATCAGGAAGGACATACATATGTAAAACCCACAAAAACACAAATAGACTCGGTATTAAGAGCAAACATAACTCCTAAGGAGCATGCCGATGCTTTTGGCCATTTGGTGATACAGGATATTAACGGGCGTATGATGCCTGTTAATACCTATGCATCCGAGATGCTTCGAAAGATAAGCAAAAATGATACCTACGAGGAATTTGATGCCAATCAAGTATTCTTGTCCATTCAAGAGAGTCCAATGCTTTGGTATAATGTACCAGTAATATTTTTAAAACTGAAAAAGGATGATTCCATACGTAAGATCATAGGGGTTAAAAAAGAAGAAAAGTATGCAACACTAGCCGATTTTTTTAATGAACGAGGTGAGTATAAACTGGAGCCTTATCTAAATGAGGCGTATTCTACATTAACACCTAATGCCTTTCAAAATGAGTTTAGGGAAGTACATCAACATGTAGATTTGCTTTATAATACAATTGAAGGCGCCTCCCTAAAAATATTTCCAATTCCCAATGATGAGAATAATAAATGGGTTTCGGCGTATGATTACAAACATGGGCAATATAAAATACAAGATTCGCTCTACAGTAATTTCGTCAATAATGGTTTTCGGGCTTATCTGTACACGCTTAATAACGCCAAGCAAACAGGCGATTTTTCTGAAGCATCAAAATTACTAGCAGCCTTTAAAAAGACACAACATCAGTATGGAGCTGAAGTAATGCTATCTGACAGTAAGGTGAAAACCGAGATTCTGTACAATAAATACGATATTTTTAAAAAGCTGTTTAGTTGGTACATGTTTGCTGGTATCTTATTGTTTATTGTGCTCATTGTTCAGATTTTTAAAAGCAAGAGTAAAGCCATAGATATTTCTGTGACTATTTTTAAGGCCATCATCTTAGGATTATTTGTATTGCACACTTCGGGGCTTATAGTACGTTGGTATATTTCCGGGCATGCACCTTGGAGCGATGCGTATGAGTCGATGATATACGTAGCTTGGGCAACGATGTTGTTTGGTTTGGTTTTTGGACGGAAAAGTGATTTAACCATTGCTGCTACTGCCTTTGTAACTTCTATGATATTAATGATAGCTCATTGGAATTGGATGGATCCAGCCATTGCAAATTTACAACCAGTGTTAAACAGTTATTGGCTAATGATTCATGTATCTATTATCGTAGGGAGTTATGGGCCGTTTACTTTAGGGATGATCTTAGGAGTTGTGGTCTTGTTACTTATGATTTTTACGACTAAAGAGAATAGAGAGAAGATGGCACTTAATATTAAGGAGTTGACCATTATTAATGAAATGTCCTTAACCGTTGGATTGGTAATGCTAACCATAGGAAACTTTTTGGGCGGTATGTGGGCCAATGAAAGTTGGGGACGCTACTGGGGTTGGGACCCAAAAGAGACTTGGGCGCTTATTAGTATTATGGTATATGCTTTTGTTATCCATATGCGATTTGTTCCTAAACTTCGTAGCCGTTGGTTTTTTAACTTAATGTCTATTATTGCGTTTTCAAGTATTATGATGACCTACTTTGGGGTTAACTTTTATTTGGCTGGGCTGCATTCCTACGCAAGTGGCGATCAAATAGTAAGTTTAAAGTTTATTGGTATTGCTTGTGCTATAGTGGCTATACTTGGATTTTTTGCTTATAGAGGGTATGTTAAGTACTATAAGAAGTAATACCACTTAGAAGAATCTTATTAATAGAAAGGCTCAGATTTATATTGAAATCTGGGCCTTTTAGTTTTAAAAATAGGTTTTCTTTATTTTTTGTGAAGCTCGAAGTTAAAGGATACCTCGACGGTTTCAGCTATTTTGTTTCTTACAATCTTAGGTATTTTTATGTCAAAATCCGCAGGATAAGCTATGAAATTACCTGTTATAGTGATGGTATTGTTGTTTGTTTCAACAGTTAGGGGTATATCCTGAAGTTGTTTGGATTTACCATGGAATGTGAGCTTTCCATCTATTTTAAAAGTGGTGCTGGTTTGTAATTGATCTTTTGAAAAGCTTTTTAGAATGCCTTTAAAAGTAGCCTTAGGATATTTATCCGATTCGGCATAGTTTTCATTAAAGTGTTCCTCCATAAGCGCATTTTTAAAGCGAAAGCCTTTAACCAAAATAAGTGCAGCAAATTCGCCATTGTCAGTATTTAGAATTGCTGTGGCCGTATTGGTTTTGGCAGCGACTTCTTCAAAGGAAGGTACCGATGCCTCAAAACTAATCGTTCCGGATTTTGTTAGGTACTTCGATTGCGAAAAACTGTTAAGGCTTATAAAAGCAAAGATGTATAGTAGTTTTTTCATTTTTACTTGTTTTTATAGCAGTAATATTTTAGTTATAACTTAATATAACCAAAAACATTGCCAAAATTTTTAATTTTCCAAAAGCCCATCATCTTTCCATTGTTGTATTAAATTCTTTTCCGATTGAGATAAAGGACTATTGGGTGATGGGGGCATGGGGTTTGACGAACTGTTAACCCGAGTAATTATCTTGTCTACATTAGCTTTAACCTGTGCATAGGTTACTAAGGACATAGGGGCGTTTTGTGTTGGTGTACTGCCATGGCAAGAAGTACAATCGCTTGTCATAATACTCTTAATGTCTGCATCATAGGTCACTCCATCAGTCGGATCAGGGTCTGGGGTTGGTTCTGTGGTATCGTCTCCACCACTGGAACAGTTTAACAAAAGAGATAAGAACAAAAAAGCGGAAATAAAATTTTTAAAATTCATAGCATATAAGATTTAAAGGGTTATTAGTTTTCTAAGAGACCATCCGTTTCCCATTTTGTAATAATATCAATGAGATTTTGAGGTAATTTAGGCCCTCCTAAAGGCATTAGTCCTCCAGGGCCGTTACCGTTAATTTTACTTATCAGGTTGTTGTTTTGGATTGCATTTTTTACATTAGTATAGGTCAGTAATGATACACTGGCTCCATTTACTGCTGGAACTTTATGACAGCTTATACAGTTGTTGTCTATTATGGGTTTAACATGATCGTTATAAGTAACCGTAGAGGGGGTGGAGGTAGAGTCTGTTAAATCATCTTCACTGGCATTCGTACAAGAATAGAACATAATTAAAAGTAAACAGGCTATTGTGGGTATGTGTTTCATTTTTGTAAGGTTTTAATTAGGTTATTAAAATACACGGCTAAGATTAAAACCGAAAAAGAAATTGCCATCGCTCCAGTCACCAGAACCTTGTCCTAAAAAGCCATTGGTATTCATGGGTTGTGCATTGGTAAAATGCATTTGAAATACATGCCCTCCGGTTTCCAGATCGAAGCCTATGGACAACGGATTTTTGAAAGGGGAATTATCAGCTCGGTTTAGATGCCATCCATAGTCGGCATTAATGGACCAGCGTTTGCCTAACTTGTAACGTCCGCCAATTCCAAGGGCGTATTGAGAATTGTCTTGTTCGTTGACCATAACATAATTATCATGAAAGAACGTAGGAGCTAATTCCATTGAAAAATTTGTGTTTATTTTTCTTGAAATGAGTAATTGGGCTGTATAGCCTAAGCGGTGTTTAAATTCTAAATGTGGTAAATTATCTTTATCCAAGGCAGTGTTTATTAAAAAGGCATTAAAGCCAACAACGGTAAAAGGAAAACCATTTTCTATTTGCCTTAAAAGTCTGTACTTGGCCGAAGCTTCATAGATTTTTTGAAAAGAACTTCTGGAAATGCCAATATTGATACCATCGGCGATACCATAGACAAAGTTTAAGCGTGTTACGGCATCATCAAGGCCGAAAAAATTATCAAACCCTTCCTTAACACTTCCAAAACGATGGGATACAATAAGGGTAAACTCTTTTTCTGCTACTAATTTGGTAGATTCGAAGTTTACAATTTTTAGGCCTTTAAAGGCTGCTATTGTAGGTGTGTTCCAAATGGAATCGGTATCTATTTCACTTAATAGATCATCTTGGGAGAACGATAGTATGGGTAGGCACAATAAAACAATTAGTAGGTTTTTCATTCGTTCAAATTTTAGTAATTATTTTGACTATAAGTTAATTATAAAATTAAGAACGAATGTAAGCTCTCGTTGCACTCGTTCTCACATTAAAAATTTTAAACATACCCTTTTGTAAAACTATTTTTAAAATTTATTAATGCTCATTTCATTCGTTTAAATTTTAGTTGATTTTATAACTTATTGAAAATGATGAATAAGAATTTGGTTATGTTCTATACGTATTTAAATCACTTCTAATTTAACATTACTAATATAATTAATTTTTGATAAAGCGTTTTGTTATTGTATTTCCTAAGGCGTTGACCTGTACAAGATAAATGCCTTTACTCCAGCTTAAAACATTAATAGGGGCTTTATATTCAGGACTTGAATAGATTTTCTTACCTAGAATATTATAAATATTCACGGATACATCTGTGGCAGGTGATGGAAAATGTAATCTGATTTCCGAGTTATTTGGGTTCGGTGAAATTGAGAACTTTATATTTGAAAATCTGTCAACACCTAATGAAGGGTCACTTGAACGTTGATAACTAAATCCAGCACCGTTATTAAAGTTAGACCAAGACAAAAATTTAATATCGATATAAATATTATCGGAAATTAAATGGACAACCATATCCTTGTTAACTTGAGAAGCAGGGGATTTATCCATTGCTACTGCCCAAGTTGTAAAGGTTAGGGTTTCAATATTGTTAGTTGTCCCAAAAGCCCATTCTGTATCAATTGGTGAGTTTCCTGATGTGCCTGACCCTGAGTAAGCAGCCTCCTGCTTGATATTAAAAATGCCTTTACTGCTACCCCTTGTAATCCATACGTTGGAGGTTATTCTATCTTGATTTACTTCCAAAGTATGGTCTGCATTGTTTGGTTTTGTAAATGTGATGTTAGGGCCGTCCCAAATGGTTTGAGCGTAAGTGTATGTGCTAAATAAAACCATTAGTAGCACAAGTATCTCTCTTTTCATTATGTGAAATTAAAATTAGTTAGTAAGTATACTACACTGGTCTAATTTGACTTGCTCTAGTAAGTCATCATAGCCAATAACACGTCCTTTAATTTTAATTTGGGAGCCTAATTGTATTGTTGTTTTATTAATTGGGGTACTGAATAAACAAAAGACAACATCATTTAAGGTTAGGTCTGTTGCATTTATTTCACTGATGTTTCCTGAAACTTCTACGGTTTTATTAAGGTATTTCTTTTCAGAATCTGTGGCGTTATTAATAAAATTATTTATTAATATAGTAGAAGTCACATCATATGCGGGTGTTTCGGTTTCTATGTCTCTGTGATCTTGGTATATATAGTTATAACCAATTACGGCAATTAGAATTATAACAAATATGATATACCACTTGCGCATCACTAATAATATTATTATATACTTTAATTATTCAAACGGGACATGTGTAGATAACTAAAATTTCTTTTGTAGTCGTAATAAAAGTAAGACTCTTACAAATTACAAAATAAAGCTTACAAATTAAAGCAAAACTTTGGCATTGTGCTTTTTTAGAACTTCTAGATAATCCTCCATTTTAAATTCGGTAGCCTTAAATGCAGAGGTTCTGTCTTTGGCCTGTTCTTGTCTGGTAATGCTTCTTGAAAATCTACGAATGCTTTGTTCGGAGTCTAAAATGATACCGGGAACGTGTACATTTTTTCCGTTCTCATCTTTGGCAACCATGGTAAAATAGGATGAGTTACAATGCTTTTTTTTACCAGTTTGAATGTTTTCTGCCTCTACGCGCACACCAATAACCATAGAGGTTCGTCCGGTATAGTTAACAGATGCTTTTAAGGTAACAAGTTCACCAACTTCTATTGGATTTAAAAAATCTACCCGGTTTACCGATGCCGTTACACAGTAATGTCTAGAATGTTTTGATGCACAAGCAAAAGCTATTTGGTCCATTAGATTTAAAATGTAGCCTCCATGGATTTTGCCACTAAAATTTGAGTGTGCCGGAAGCATTAATTCTGTGATGGTTACTTGCGAGTCTTTTATGTTTTTAAACATAAGCAATTACAATATTATAGATGATACCTGTTATTATGGCGATACTAAAACTAATAAGTGTGCCAATTAAAATATACTCAGTAAGCTGCCTGTGCTTAGATTTTTTTAAATCGCCAAACCGGAAAACCGATTTAGCCGTTATGAGAAAACCAACAGCTTCCCAGTGATCGAAAATTATAAATATGAACACTAAACAGCGTTCTAATATACCTATATATTTTCCAGCATCTTCAAGTGACCTGTTATTTTTAGTAAGTTCTGAAATATTCCACTTTATAAAAATAGTTTTCATAATTATAGAAGCCGGTGTTGTTAAAAATATAAAGCAGAGTAGTAGTAATAAACTATTATTTACTAGTATCTGTTCAATTTGTATGGCCCTTTCAGTAAAGAAAAAGTAGCAAATAATAATGACTAATATATGGAGTAGCTGGTCTATAAAAAAGAGTTGGCGCTTTGTTTTTTTCTTTTGAATTAAAAGCTTTGTTGCATCAATAATAAGGTGGGAAACCCCAATAATTACCACTATGGGCGCCAAAGATATATCCCATAATATAAGTGCCGTAAGTGCCATGTGAATTGCTACATGTAGGTATAACTTTGGGGATTTAATTTTTTTCTTTTCTTTATTGGTAACCCAGTGCTTTGGTTGTAGAAAGAAATCTCCAATAAAATGAGCAATTAAAAGTTTTATTAGAATCATGATATTGTGGCTATTTTTTGTCTGTACATAAGGTTTAATTCCAGAATTTCACTTAGATAGGCTCTTCTTTGTCTTTTGCTTATGGCATTTTGGTTAATGCCAACCATTTTTCCCAATTCACTTTGTAGTGTATCTGGGTTCTCTAGGCTCAGTTTTACAATTTCAGCAGAATTGGTCGTCCAATTGTCCATGGCTATTAGAGCTAATTTGAAATAAAGATTTAGCTCTTTATCCAGTTCTGTGTTATTAGTTTTAATAAGCAAATTCTGTTTTTCTCTTTGTAGTGTCTCTAAAGTTTCTCCCGAATACACAAAGGCTTCTCCGTTCGATTCACTTACTTTTTTGCCCTGATAGGTTTTATTGCCAATGCCTATGGCTAACCGAACATCTAGTCCTTTTATGGATTTAATACATGCTTTAATAAAAACTGCTTTTTCAAAACAGGAGTAATAATCTGGTATTTCTATTTGAAAGCTATCGCCACGATATATTTCCCAATAGCTTTTATGAGAACTTAGTAGGGTCAATGCCGATTCAAGCTTTTTTATCCAAGCTTCTGGATTACTGTGGTTTCTGGATTTTATAATATCACCTGTAATAACGCTCGTCATAACATCTTGGTTTTTGTATTCCTCGATTGTGGAATAATTAAATATATTCCTTAATTATGGAATAATTAAATATATTCCTTTAAAGCGGAATAATCAAATATATCACGTTTTTAGTTGACAAACAAATATTTATCAGTTTTGCTAACATGTTGTTGGGTTTAAACAGGGTATGTGCGTTTAAATATCTACTCTTCTTCTTGAGCACGTTTAATAATCGCTTCGGGTAATGCTTTCTTGGCTTTGGCACCCATCTTTTTAAGTTTTTCAACACTGGTAATAAGATTGCCTCTACCATCCACCAGTTTGTTCATGGCGGCCGAATAATCCAATTTTGCTGCGTCAATTTTTTTACCAACACCCGTTAGGTCTTTTACAAGGCCTTCAAATTTATCGTATAGGGCACCCGCTTGTCTGGCAATTTCAATGGCGTTTTGCTGTTGCTTTTCGTTGTTCCACATACTGTCAATGGTGCGTAGTGTTGCTAGTAGGGTAGACGGGGTAACAATAACAATGTTTTTTTCGAATGCTTTGTTGTAAATACTGTTATCTTCATTTACTACAACGGCAAAAGCAGGTTCTATAGGGATAAACATCAAAACAAAATCTGGAGATTCTATGTCGTACAGGTCTTGATAGTTTTTTGCAGATAATTGATCGACATGTTTTCTAATGGAATTGACATGCGCTTTTAAAAAAGGGGCTTTGTCATCTTCATCAGCATTAGCATAGCGCTCGTAGTCGGTAAGTGATACTTTGGAGTCGATAATCATTTTTTTATTGTCTGGAAGGTGCAATACCACGTCTGGCATAACCCTGGAACCATCTTCGCGCATAAAACTTTGTTGTACAAAATACTCCCTGTCCTTTTCCAATCCAGATTTTTCCAATACGCGCTCAAGTACCAATTCGCCCCAATTTCCTTGCATTTTACTGTCCCCTTTCAAAGCACGGGTTAAATTGGTTGCTTCTTTGGTCATCTGTTGATTGAGGTCTTTTAAACCAAGCAATTGTTCTTTTAAAGCCGAATGCATGCTAATGCTTTCTTTTTGGGTAGAATCAACCTTCTCTTCAAAGTGCTTTATTTTTTCTTGAAGCGGATTTAAAATGCTTTTTATGTTTTCTTGATTTTGAAGTGTGAACTTTTCCGATTTTTCGTCTAGTATTCTATTAGCTAACAATTCGAAATCTTTACGTAACTGTTCCTGGCGTTCTTCAAGCTCTTTATCACGTTTTAAGTTTAGTTGCTGCAAATTTTCGTATTCGGTGCTTTTTCTGATTAATTCAGCGTTTAAAAACTCTTTTTCACGACGTATTTCTTCACGCTCCCCTTCAACTTTATCCAAATTTTGCTTTAAAGTTTCAATGTGAAGTTGTAATTGATTTTGACGTTCTTCAAGTGTGCTTTTTTCACTTTTACTTCTGAGTTTAGTAAAAAGTAATCCTAAATAATAACCAATAGAGGCCGAAAAAAGTATGGAAAGTATAAGAATAATATTGTCGTTCATAGTGTTTTTTGGAATTAAGGTAAAAGTAATAAATTCTATTGTTAGCGATTTATCTTTTAAGAACCTTTCTTTTCACTTTTTACTATTTTTATATAATTTTGGTTACGGGTTGTTAACTAAGGATGTTTTAGGTTGTGATTTTCGATATTAGTTGTATTTTGGGTTTCCTAAGAAAAAAAAATAAAAAAGTGATTAATGGTAATAGATAGGTTTCTCATGCTGACAAAAAATCATCTATTGTTGTTGTCATTTTTCTTGGTCTTTACTTCCAGGTGGGGCTATGCCCAAAATGACTTGCGGGTTGATGATTATGTTTTTGCCTGCGAACCTGTGTCCGACTCCATTACCTACAAGCTCAAACAAGGAGTCCGTGCATTCTTCTTAGAGGTTAAAAAGGAAAATACAAATTTTATTATAGAAACAGGAACCGATGAAATACTTTTAGAAAGTGTATTGTCTGAAATGAATAGCTTCTTGTTAACGAATAAAGACCCCTTAATTTCGCTCGTTTTTAAAAAGACCTCCGATCAAAAAGCTCTTCTAGATTATTTACAAAAGTATTTTTCCGGAAGCATTTTTTTCAAGACTGAAGATGATTGGCCCAGAATAGATGTGCTAAAAGCACAAGGGATTCAGGTGCTCGTTACTTTTGAAGGTGATCTGGTAGTGACTTCTATAGAACGTGTTAGAAAAGAAAGTAAATATTTAAATCGGTTTTCTGCTGATCCTTTAAATAAACTTATTCTTTTTAGTACAGAGGCGAAAGCAGATAGTACAGTTTTTAATGATGTTTTTGAGTTTTGGAAAACAACAGGAAAGGTTCCCAATTTTATTGAGGCTCCATATTTGGATGTTACAACTATTACAAAAGCAGCAGATTCTTTAAATCGTACTAGGCGATTTAGGGGTGTACTGGAGTACAATGGAGATTTGTTAAATGAAATATCCTGGATTAATTCTCCTAAAGTAATCACGCCAGCTAAATTTTCATTTCCTTTAACAGAAAAAGAGCAGGTGCTTTCCCCTTATAAAAATGGGTATCGAATAACACCTGCCGAAGTGATTCATCATGCAGCCCAAACAGACGCTCCTAGGCTGTTTACAGCATACGACGTTGTTTTGGAGGATGCGCTAGAATATGATTTTTCATTTAATAAAGGAGTTGTAAATCATGTAGAGCAAGATTGGAACAGGTTAATAACAAAGGATATATCTTTTATAAAGGATGTAGAACGCGGTTTGGTATTATATTTAAACAAGCAGGACTCCTTTATAGACTATTCAAAAGGCAATACTCTTAATTTTGAGACACCAATTAGTGTCTCTGTTTGGTTAAAGCCAGAAAAACTTCCTGAATTTATGGGAATAGTGGGGTTTGGTTTGGCGTTCTCTGTTAAGCTGAATAAAGGGAGTCCTGATTTCACTACAGCAACTATAAAAGACCATGTTGTAGAGCATCCTCTAAAGGTAGGAATCTGGCAGCATTTGGTCGTGGTTTATAATCCAAGAACTACAGTCGATTTTTATCTTAATGGTGAAAAAATTGGTGATATTGACACTTCAGAAATTATTCCATCCGATCAGTCTTTGGTTATTGGTAATAACATTTGGGGGGAGCAATTTTACGGAGCTATCGATGATTTAAAGATTTGGGATAGAGGACTTTCTCAAAGAGAAGTTAAAATGTTGCATGAAGGTGTTGATAAGCTTTCAGGAAGTAATATGAATTACGTGTTTTTTGCTTTGGTTGTCGTTTTTGTTTGTATTGTAGTGATTATAGCATACAAAAGAAAAAAGCCTAAAATAGAAAAACCTAAAACCTCTACTCCTTATGTAATACACCAAACTCAGACAGAGGTTAAAAAGGACAGGTTAAGTCTTTTTGGTAGTTTTCAATTGCATCTGGTTGACGGGCAAGCGCCTTCATTTTCACCACTTCACAAACAATTGGTGTCGTTTTTAATTTTATCGGCTATCGATGAAAAGGATGGCGTAACGACTAATAAACTTACGGAAACGTTTTGGCCCGGGGTTTCTAAAGTAAAGGCCAAGGAGAATAGAAATGGTAACATTCGGAAATTACGAATGGTATTGTCTCAAATCGAAGGGTTACAAGTTGTTTTTGAAGACAAGAAATGGCGTATTGTTAATGCTAATAACTTAGAGGTAGACATTTTTGAATACATGCGTCTTAAGGAGCAGATGGAAACAGACATGTCTCATGGAACTATAGCTTTGGACGCTCTGGAGTCCTTCATTGAGCTACTTAAGAAAGGTAATGTTTTGCAAAGCACCCAAACGGAATGGGCCGATTATTTTAAAGCTAAATTATCGAATGAAATAGAACATCTTCTATCTAGGGTGTATAATAACAAACACAATGATCTGCCAAGGGAATTATGCGTTAAAATGGCTAAAACAATTCTTCTGTTCGATAGCTTAAACGAAAATGCGCTTCAAATTTTAATTGTCGAATTGGTTGCTTTAGGAAAACATGGACTTGCCCAGAACGCATATGTTACGTTTTCAAAAAATTACCAAGCCCTTTATGACGAGTCTTATGGGGTTAATTATCAGGACTTACTAAAGTAAAAGAAACGTTAAAAAAATATTTTTTTTACAAAAAAGTAAGACGTTCACCCATTTGTTCACCTCGTTATACGACTTCTTGATGTATATTTAGACCATATAAAAATTTAAAACTGAAGTATATGAATTCTAATAGAAGGGATTTTTTAAGAAAATCATCAATGGCAGGTGTCGGCTTAGCTTTCTTGCCAAATCTTTTGAATGCTGATAGCTATGAGGCATCAAATGCATATAAGGAAAATTATATGGGAGATTTTGTAGCTCCTAAACTGGATACAGTACGATGTGCTTTTATTGGTGTTGGTGCTAGAGGTTCGGGACATGCAAGACAGATAGCTACTATTGAAGGTACAGAGGTCGTTGCTATAAGTGATTTGTATGAAGATTTAGCAAAAAAATCGGCCGATAAATGCAAGGAAATTGGTGCTGGACAACGCCATAAAGACATCAAAACCTACTACGGAGGGCCAGATGAGTGGAAAAAGATGTTGAATACTGTTAAGCCAGATATGGTTGTTATAGCAACGCCTTGGAGTTTGCATGCACCAATGGCCATTACTGCAATGGAAGCTGGAGCACATGCTTTTGTAGAGGTGCCAATTGCCGTAACTATAAAAGAAATGTGGGATATTGTAAAGGCATCCGAAAAAACACAGAAGCACTGTATGATGATGGAGAACGTTAATTATGGACGTGAGGAGTTGTTGTACCTTAATATGTGTAGACAAGGTGTTATTGGAGAATTACTCCACGGAGAAGCCGCTTATATTCATGAGCTACGCGGACAAATGCATCAGGTAGAGCGTGGAACAGGATCTTGGAGAAGTTATGAGTATGCTAATAGAGACGGTAATTTATATCCTACACATGGACTAGGACCAGTAGCGCAATATATGAATTTGGCTAGAGGAGAAGATAACTTTGAACGCATCAATTCTTTTTCTTCACCTGGACGAGGACGTAATATATATGCCAAAAAGAACTTTGATAAAGACCACAAGTGGAATCAAATGGACTTTAAAGGAGGCGATATAAATACGTCTATTATTAAGACTACTTTGGGACGTACCGTTATGGTACAGTGGGACGAAACAAGTCCAAGACCGTATTCACGACATAATTTAATACAGGGTACTAATGGAACATTAACAGGTTTCCCTACACGAATTGCTTTAGAAGGTGGTGTTGAAGGAGCGACTAAAAACCATCATAGTTGGGCGCAAGGTGATGCTCTAGAAGCTATTTATGAAAAGTATGAGCACCCATTATACAAGCGTTTAGGTGAGGTTTCTAAGAAGATGGGAGGCCATGGTGGTATGGATTTTATGATGCTTTATCGCATTGTTGAATGTTTACGTAAAGGACAGCCTTTAGATCAAAATGTTTATGAAGGGTGTTTCTGGAGTGCTGTAGGACCGTTAAGCGAGGCTTCGGTTAAAGCACATGGTGATTCGCAAAAATTTCCTGATTTTACAAGAGGGGCTTGGAAAACGACAAAGCCTTTGGATATCATTAAGTAATAATTTTTGAGTTAGTTAATAAGATTTTAGTATTAAAATCACTTTTTGAATTCTGTGGCCGCATCTTAAAAGGGTGCGGCTTCATTATTTTTTAACTCTAAAACTCCCCGTATTGGCATCGAAATCGATGAGGTCTTTGGGGAACAAAGATTGAAAAACGCCTTTGGTTATTAAATTGCAAGGTTCATCAGCTTCTACACGATCTTTGACCATAACAATCATTTTATCACACAGTTGAATAGCTAAGTCAATTTCATGGGAAGAAAATAAAATGGTTTTGTTGGTTTCTTTAGCTAACTTTTGGAGCAATTTTAAGATATATGCCTTGTGATACATGTCTAAATGCGTTGTGGGCTCATCAAGAATAATTAAGTCGGTATCTTGTGCAAGGGCTCTGGCGATCATTACTTTTTGCAATTGACCATCGCTCAATTCAAAACATCTTTTATGTTTTATATCATAGATGTTGGTAAGTTTCAAGGCTTGATTAACCATGGAAACATCTTCATTTTCCATATTGCCAATCCAATTGGTATAGGGTTGTCTTCCTAAAGCTATCAGTTCAAAAACAGATAAATTTTTTGAAATAATTTGTTCTGTTAGTACTAAACTCATGCTTTTGGCCAGTTCTAGCGAAGTGTAATTCGCAAGCTTTTTATTGTTTAACAGGATAGTACCCCCAAGTGGATTTTGAAGGGTTGTAAGTGTTCTTAATAATGTAGACTTTCCAATACCGTTAGCACCAACCAAACCTACCAACTCACCTCTGTGAAGCTCTATATTAATATTGGAAGCAACCATATTTTTAGATTTCCTGGTAGTATATCCTATATCTAAATTGTTGGTACTTAAAATGATATGTTCGGGTTTACTTGTCACAAGTTCAGATGATTTTACTGTTTTAAAATACCATTTTTCGTTTTCTAACCAACAACCAAATAACTACTGGCGCTCCAATTAATGAGGTTATAACATTAATTGGTAATGTGTAATCACTTGTAGGTAGTTGTGCAACACTATCACAGATAAGCATAACAATTGCGCCAAAAATAAATACTGCAGGTAGTAATAATTTATGATTAGAGGTGTTAAAAATCTGTCTGGTCATATGTGGAATTGCTAATCCTATAAAGGCTATAGGGCCAGTAAAAGCTGTTATAGTGCCAGCTAACAAACTGGTAGCTATAATAATTGTCAATCGACTTCTTTTAATATGCAAGCCCAAACTTCTGGCATAGTTTTCTCCTAGCAATAAGGTATTTAAGGCTTTTATTGAAGTTAAACTTAATAGAATTCCCAAAAAATAAATAATAAATAAAATAAACACTTCTTCCCACGATAGGTTTCCTAAACTACCAAATCCCCAGAAAATATATTGTTGCAATTCTTCGGCCGAACTAAAATAGGAAAGCACACTAACAATAGCAGTTGTAATACTCCCAAACATAAGACCAATAATAAGAATGGCCATGGTATCCCTTACACGAGAAGATACAACTAAAACGGATAGTAAAACTAGAAAGCTTCCTAAACTGGCAGCTATAACAATGCTCCATTTGGAAACTAAACTTCCAGCTAGTACGCCTCCAAAAATAGCAGACCCCATAATAATAAGGGCAACACCTAGGCTGGCGCCAGAAGTAATACCAAGTACAAAAGGACCCGCCAATGGGTTTCTAAACAAGGTTTGCATCATAAGGCCTGATACTCCCAAACCAGACCCAACAATAGCAGCAGTGAATGCTTTGGGTAAACGATAATCGAATACAATTTGATAAAAGGAATTATTTTGGGAAGTCCCCATGAATATTTTCAATAATTCAGAATTGGGAATAGATACCGAACCTAAACTTATATTAGCGAAAAAACAGAATAATAAAAGTGCAATTAGTACTGTAAAGGCTAGTTTGTATGTGCTTTTGTTAGGCAATTATTCTAAGCGTTTAAAAAAGTAAAGTTCGTGATTTTTGAGTAACTCAGGATGTGCAATGGCAATAATATCCTTTAATATGATATCGGGACGTAGCGAACCCAATTCGTAATATAACAAGCCGCCTTTAGGGCCAATTTTATTTGTATAGGTGTAAATGGTATTGTTTTTATAAGCATTAAAAAAGGTATAGCCCTTACTGTTGGCTGCCATTTGTGCTTTGTTATCAAAGTTTCCGGCACCTATCCATAATTCGGCCTGTTGGGCTTTCTGTAATACATTTTCAAAATTTAATTGCAGGCTTCCAGTATTATTGTTGTCATGCCATAAATAGTTGGTGTTGGCATCTCTAAAATACTTAGCGATAAAGCTATTACCGCCAGGAATGTTCCAAACATCTTTAAACATAGAGCCCGATAGTATCGTTGGTTTTTTCTCAACATTTAAAGCCTTTTTTTTTGCATTTAAATAGGATGTTTCAATTTTCCCAAAGATAGAGTCGGCCTTTTCTTCTTTATTAAAAAAAGCTGCTATAAACTTTATCCATTCAGCTCTTCCAAGTGGATGTTCTTCTGTCCAAGCACCATCAAAAGCAACGGGGATGTTAAATTTTTCTATTTTATTAAGGGTTTTGTCATTGCCGTTCACAGAAAACCCAATAACTAATTCGGGAGCTAGATACAGAAGAAGTTCCATGTTAATATCTAAGTCGTTATTAAGGTCTTTAACTTCACCGTCATCTATTCTTTTTCTAGTCTTTTTAGATGAAATATATTGGGTATTTGGAAAACCAACCAAACAATTGTCAACATTCAAATATTCCAATGTGGGGATATTGGTGGTAGACATTACGACGACTTTCGTTACCGGAGTTTTTATAACAACAGTTTTGTTGTCATGGTAAGGTATTTCATGCCCTTTTTCTACTAGTAGATACTTAAATGTTTGTTTGCTTTTTGGCCAGGCAGACGTAACGGTAACCTCTTTATGGGTGCTAAAATGCTTTATAGAAAACCCTTTTGCATATTTTATGCTTTCGGAAACAGATTTAACCTGTTGATCAGGAGTAGCTGTAGCTCCCTTATTTTCTTTACAGCTGGTTAGTATAAATAAAGTGCTTATTAAAAGAGTTATAAGACGCATTGTTCCAAATTAGGAACCAAAGGTCTTTAAATTTTTTGTAATTACCTTACCTATGGCTACTTTTGAAGCATTAAATTTTAATATATGAATTTTTTATGCTCCTGGAGTGGAGGGAAGGACAGTTGCTATGCTTTTTATAAAGCGATGCAGCTAAACTACAAGCCAACGGTGCTCTTAAACGTAATGAACGAGTATGGTGACCGATCCCGATCGCATGGTATTCCCAAAGAGATTTTAGAGGCACAGGCCAAGGCATTAGAACTGCCTATTCATTTTTTTAATAGTACTTGGGAAGCTTATGAAACCAATTATATTATAAACTTAAAGCAGTTAACCCAAACGTTTAGCTTGTCGCATGCAGTTTTTGGAGATATTGATATTGAGTCCCATAGGGCTTGGGAGGAGAAAGTATCGCATGCGGCCAACCTTGAAGCAGTATTGCCTCTATGGCAAGGGGTTAGACGTCAATTGGTTTTAGATATGATAGAGGCTGGGCTCGAAGCGGTTATTGTATCCTGTAACCAACAAATGGGAGCAAGGTTTTTGGGTAAAACAATAAATGAATCGCTGATTGAAGAATTAGAAACTATGGGAGTCGATGCCTGTGGTGAAAATGGAGAGTTTCATACTCTGGTAGTGAATGCTCCCTTTTTTAAAAATAGAATTGATATAGCCATTGAAGGAACTTCCGTTTCCAGCAATTATAACTTTGCCAATTTAACCCTTAAGGTTTAAAGGTGTTACCAGGTTTAACGTGCCGTTTTCTTTTTTAAGCTGAAAAACGGCTCCATAATCCATTTTTATTTTAAACGATTGTTCCAATTCAATTCCTAGAAATTTTGATAAATACGCTCTAATGACACCAGCATGTGTAACGATTATAATATCTTTTGCTGTTTGGATTTGTTTTAGATCTTCAAAAAAAGCACTTACTCGTGAGGCTAATTCCAAATAAGATTCACCATTAGGCGGAGAAACATTAACAAAATCCTGCATCCAGGGGTTAAGTTCTTCTTCTGCAATATTATGCCAGGCTTTTAATTCCCAATCACCAAAATGAAGTTCTTTTAGTCTGTTATCAAATTCCGGAAAGCTGCTTAAATGATAGGCTAATAAAGAGCAACGTTTTAATGGACTGGAAATAACATTGTAGAGTTTGTTTTGCGGAATCTGTTGGGTGATGTTTTCGAATTCTTTGTAGTAATCATTGTCCAAATCCAAATCGCTTTGCCCATAGCAAATCCCTTTTTCAATGCAAGGAGTGGTATGTCTAACTAGATAAATTTCCAAAGCGTTATAACACTTAAATAAAAAACAACTTCTGATAATTGCTGTACAGCACCAGCACAATCGCCCGTATGGCCTCCAAGCCATTTCTTGAATTTAGCACCTAGGTATATTTTTGAAAAATAAGCAGGGATTAAAGCTATAAAAATAATTGAGGATTTAAACAAAAATAGTGGGGCAATACCAAAAATAGCACTAACCAATAGTATTTGGGGGGTAATGTTTTTAGCCGCAGGTTTTGTCTTGCTATCTTCAGTGTCTCTAACATATGGATGGGTATAGATAAGCGTGGTTGCTATAAAGCGGCTTATGCTATGACCTGCAATAATAACTAGCGGAATGTAGCTAGAAGGAACTTCCCTTAGTGCAGCAAATTTAGTGGCAAGTATCAGGAGGATACCAACAGCTCCATAAGTGCCCAATCGGGAATCTTTCATAATCAAGAGTATTTTTTCTTTGGACCATCCGCCTCCAAGACCGTCACATACATCGGCAAAACCGTCTTCATGAAAAGCACCGGTAATGTAAATTGTAGTGACCATGCTAAGCAATAAGGCTATTTCAGTTGAAAAAATAAAAGACGTAAGATAAAAACATAAAGCCCCTAAACTTCCAACAATAACGCCAACCAATGAAAAGTATCTAGCACTTTTTTCTAAATAAGCCTTATCATGGTTCACCCATTTGGGACACGGAATTCTGGTAAAGAACATGATGGCAGTTAAAAATATTTGAAGCTCTTTTTTCATCTGTTTAAATTTTATTGTTTTTTAGTGGTCAGATGCGATGCCTAAATTATCATATCGGTTGGTTTTGCAACTTTTTGTTAATGGGCATTTCACACGTTTAAATTTTAGTAATTCATTGGTTTTATATTAATTATAAAATTGAGAACGTATGCAACCGCTACGCTCTCACATTAAAAATTTTAAACATTTCCTTTTGTGAAAAAATGCTTAAATTTTATTAATGTTCGTTTCATTGTATGATGGGATTTTTAAAGACAGAACATAATTAGGTTTTCTCAATTTCGGTACTCACACCTGCATCTTCAAAGCTTGCCATATCATTTAAAAAATTAACGGCAGCTTGCACTAAGGGAATGGCTAGGGCAGCACCCGTACCTTCTCCTAATCGTAAATTTAAAGATAGTAGCGGCGTAACATTTAAGAAATCCAGCATTTTAGAATGCCCTTGTTCACTGGAATTATGAGCGAAGATGCAATAGTCCAAAACATTTGGATTAATAGCTTTGGCCGCTAATAAAGCAGCCGTTACGATAAATCCGTCAATAAGGATTGTCATTTTTAATTCGGCCGCTTTTAAAATAGCTCCACATAGCATTGCAATTTCAAAACCTCCAAAAGTTGCCAGAGCTTCTAACGGAGTTTGTGGGCTATACTTGTTATAAACTTCCAAAAGTATTTGTTTTTTCTTTGCGATGCCTTCAGCGTTTAGTCCAGTTCCAGAACCAACACAATCACTAATAGGGATATGGGTAAAATAACTCATGAGTAAAGTAGCTGAGGAGGTGTTGCCAATACCCATTTCTCCAAATCCTATGGTGTTACATGCATTACTATGTATTTTAGAGACAATAGTACCTGCTTTATCAAGAGCCATTTGGCATTGCTCTAAGGTCATTGCAGGTTGGTCTTGATAATTCTTAGTACCTACTGCTATTTTAGCATTTATAATACCCATAGATTCGGGGAAGGTATGATTAACCCCGGCATCAACAATTTTTAAGTCAATAGCATTGGTGTTGCTAAATATATTAATGGCAGCACCGCCATTTACAAAATTGTATACCATTTGGGCAGTCACTTCTTGCGGGAACGGGTTAACCTCCGCTTTCGCTGCTATACCATGATCTCCAGCAAAAATGACTATGGTTGGCTTAGATATTTCAGGGGTTTCTGTGTTTTGTATCAGTCCAATTTTTAAAGCCAATGATTCTAATGTACCAAGTGCTCCAATGGGTTTTGTTTTAAGATCAATCTTTTTTTGAATGCTACTTTTTAATGTTAAGTCGGCAATTGCGCTCATATTTATGGAGGTGTTATTTTAAGGTTAAAGGGATGCCAGAGACCATCATCGTGGCTTTATTGGCGTACTTGGCTATGTGCTGATTCATCCAACCTTGTAATTCCGTAAATTTTCTGCCTATTTCTGTTTGTGCGTGTACACCCATACCTATTTCGTTAGAAATAATGATGATGGTTGCATCGATATCCAACAATTTATTGAATTCGGTTTTAGCCAATTCAAGGCATTTTTCAATATCATTCTTGGTGTCAACAAAATAGTTTGTTAGCCATAAGGTTACACAATCTATAACGACAGTGTCCTTGGGGTCTATTACTGTAGAAATAGCTTTTTCTTCTTCTATAGATGTCCAACGTTCGTCTCGGTCTGCAATATGTCTGTCAATTCTTTTTCTATGGTTTTCGTCCCATATGCGGGAGGTTGCTATGTATTTTGGAGACTTGGAAAATGATAAAGCTAAGTTTTGGGCATAACTGCTTTTTCCAGAACGTTCACCACCGGTTATATAATAGATCATTGCATTTTTTAATAGAAATTGTAAGCTACAAAGATTGGTTTTTTTTTGATAAATAACACCATAAAATTGTTCTTGATATTAAAAATAGGTAGTACATTTGCAGCGAATTTTGGTTCTGTTCAATACTTGATTGAACGGATTAAAAGGGAATCTGGTGCAACGATTTACGATTTGGGTGCATGCATCTAAAAATTGCAATTCGTTAATTCCAGAACTGTTCCCGCAACTGTAAGTTTATGCTGATTTTACTTCAGCACCTCGCCAACGAGGGTGTTATTAACTTCAAAACCACTGGCTATTGCTGGGAAGGTATAATAACATTAAAAAAGTCAGGAGACCTGCCAAATTCAAACAATAAAGTCAAACTTTCGGGATAAAAGTTTACGTATGATAGTCCATGCGATTCTCGAACAATTAGTTAATTAAATGAACAAAAAAACAAATGTTTTTGGTGTACTGTGTTTTGGTATGTCATTATTAGGTTTTGCGCAACAGCAAGCTAATTCAACTAGTGTGAAGCAACTTGATGAAGTTGTAATCACCGATTCACGATTTGAGTTAAAGCGTGAAAATTCAGGAAAAACAGTTATTAAAATTTCTAAACAGGAGATTGAAAGAAACCAAGGCCGTACTGTTGCTGAGCTGATTAATACAAAATCGGGTATTGAAATTAATGGTAGCCGGAGTAATGCAGGGCAAAATTTAGGGGTATATGTTAGGGGAGGAAGAAGCCGCCAGGTTTTAGTATTGATTGATGGTGTACAAGTAAGTGACCCGTCTCAACTTTCTGGCGAGTATGATTTTAGACTGTTAAATCTAAATCAGATTGAATCTATAGAAATCATTAAAGGCGCTGCCAGTACTTTATATGGAAGTGGTGCAGCAGCAGCGGTTATCAATATTACCACCAAAAAGGCAGATACCAAAAAAATTGGTGCCGTGTTTACTTCCAGTTTGGGTACCAATCAATCGGAATCCGATCAAAACTATAATGTAGCCGATTTTAATAATAGTGTAGCTGTTAGTGGAACATTGAACAAGTTTACGTACCGTACGGCATTTAGCAATCAATTTTCTGATGGGCTTTCGGCGGCTATTAGCGATACAAATGAGAAGGATGCGTATTCAAAATATGGTGTTGATGTTAATTTGGGTTACAGGTTTGGTAATTCTTTTTCTTTAAATGTTTATGGGAATTATACGGATACTGATTCAGAAATTGATGGATACGACTCCAATTTTAATTTAGTGGATACAGGAGATGAATTTAATAATAAGCAATCTAGAGTGGGAATATCTTCAAAATTAAAATATGAAAAAGGTAGTTTCAATTTAAATGCTGCTTTTAGTGAATATGAAAGGAATTACATTTCTAAGTACCCTTCAATTTTCAAATCTAAAAACTATGTGGTAGACGCCTATAATAAATATGTGTTTGATAAAACGTTTTATACAATTGTAGGTTTAAATGTAATTGAAAATAGGGCGACATTTGCTAATAAAGAAGCGTTTACAATTATAGATCCCTATGCTAACTTTGTATTTGTTTCAGATTTTGGTTTAAATATTAATGCCGGTGCTAGGTTAAACAATCACAGTGAGTATGGTTCGCATTTCACATATAATTTGAATCCCTCATTTACTTTAAAAGCTGAGAATAATCGTTATACTAAATTTTTTGGTTCTTTAAGTACCTCTTTTATCACGCCTTCATTGTCTCAGCTATTTGGTAATTTTGGACCTAACCCAGATTTGGAGCCAGAAGAAAATAGAACGATTGAAGTTGGAGCTGAATTTAAGTTGAGCAAAAGTTTTAGAATTGTTGGACTATTTTTTAACAGGACAGAAAAAAATACTGTGTTATGGATTAATGGGGGGTATTTAAATGCTACTGATAAATTACACGCAAGGGGAGTAGAAGTAGAGCTTAGTGCAACTCCAATAGAAAAAGTATCTGTTTCTGCAAATTATGCCTTTACCGAGTATAACGAGAGTTTAGCTCGTAGAATTCCAAAGCATAAAGGAAATTTACAATTGGGATACGATTTTTCTAAAAGCACATTTGCATCGTTATCGTATCATTACACACATGAAAGATTTGAAAATAGTTTCGTTCCACTTCTTGATAGCTTTAGTTTGGTTAATTTTTATTTAAGCCATACGGCCATTAAAAATAAAGTGAAATTCTTTGGAGGAATTGACAATATTTTAAACGAAGATTACGAAGATGTACCTGGTTACGTTACTAAAGGGCGTAATGTTAGATTAGGATTTCAACTGACTTTATAGAAAGTCGGTTTTCTGCCACTTAAACTACTTTATTAAATGCCACTATTTTAGTGGCATTTTTTATGGAATTAAATCACAATACCACACGCCATATTTATCCCCTTTACATACTGAATCATCTGTTTTCGGATTGTTGTATTCGCGGTATACTTTTTCACCGATGCTAAAAGGAATTGGGCTCTTAAAAATGGGGCCATCAAAACAAAAGGTGTGAAACTCCCCATTTTCACCACAGGGATCAACACCTTCTGGTAAGTTGTCAATAAAGTCTTTATCTATAACAGTTCCTACAAAGTCTTCATTAAAGTGTTTGGAATTGGCACAGACAATAATGGTTTTAAAGCCTAAATCTAAAAACTGGTGTAGCAGTTCTTTGGTGTCCCGTTTCCAAATAGGAAACACTGCTTTAAAGCCTTGTTGTGCCAATTGCTTTTCACGATAAGTTCGCAGATCTTCCAAAAAAATATCGCCAAAGGCACTGTGTGTAAAACCTTCATTTTTTAGTCGTGTTACCGTTTCACCCATTTTTTGTTCATATACTTCCATACTGGGTTGTTCTGGTAATTCAATAAAACTAGATTTTATATTCATAGCATTGGTTTGGGCAACCAGCAACTCCCTTCTAAGACCGTGCATAGAAACACGGTTGTAATGGCTGTTTACCGTGGTAATTAATTCGTCTACTTCGTAATGCGGATTCTGTAATAGGTGGTATAATGCCAAAGCAGAGTCCTTGCCAGTACTCCAATTAAAGTAGGTTTTGTTTTTAGATATAAGCATATGAGAATTTAATTAACCACAAATATATAAGTTGTAGTCAAAAAGTAAGCCAATATTATGAGTTTATAATAATATTGGCCTATGTAATATCCAAAGGGAAGTTCTTTTTTATGGTTCGTCAGGGTAACGTATAATATTTGGATCTGAATCTTTTGTGATACCAATCTTTTTTATGTATTTATCGTTAACATATATGGCATATAATCCAGAAGGGTAAGAAGATATGTTTACTTCGGTAGAGGATCCATAAATGTTTGAATTATGTCTTAAATTATAGTTTGAATCACGTATTTTTAGATTATTGGTGTTGTTGGAGTACTCATAGTTAACATCAATTTTGCTTCCACTTGTATTTATTTTTAAAGCGATTTTTCCTGTAATAGATTTTTTATATTTAAATTGTATTACACTAACGTTATCATTTATATTCTCATTCGATTCATCAACATTGTCATTTGGGTCAATATCAATAAACATATAATAGGTTTTATCGTTTTCTAAATTTAAAGATGACATATTGGAATAGATGAATTCTGAAAAAGAATCCGACTCCTCAGAATTTCCATTAATGTCACCAATATTTCTAGATTGATATTCATACACTGGTTTTGAACCAATAGCTGGATATTTATTTTCTTCAGAAACCAATATTTTATAATTTGAAGATGATGCGTTGCCATCATCGTCATTTTTTATGGTGATATTAAAAGTGTGATTTTCGCCATATTTAAGTATTGGAATGTTATTTGTTGATGCTGTTGTGTCATAGGTGGTTGAGCCTACCTTAACGGTAAATTTAGACAGTGTTAGGTTGGGTTTAGTATTTGGATCAGTATCATTGCTTCCACTACTATCATCACCATCATCATTTCCGCCTAAGCAGTCAGTAACTATGAACCTACCTGCAAAATTAGTAGCACAAGCATTTCCTCCACAAATAGGCTGAGGATATATGTCTTTCTGTTCCCAATGGACCTCTGGATAAAAAAAGAGATAGCCGGGGTCATTGTTTGTTACCATCTTTGTTATTTTTATTTTTGTATAGTATGAGATATACGGTAAATCACCAACAAAAAATGGTGTTTCTGCGTCTTTATTTAAAAAATAAGTATAACCATATTTAGATGTATTTGGGTAACCATCATAATCATTTCGATACCTTGTTTTTGTTTTTACTAAGGTTTCATTGCCCATACTATCTATTCCATAGATATAGAAAGTTAGTTCATATCTATAATATCCAAATGAAGAAGTGGGGCCTGAATGATTCACAGGTAAAGGCGAAACAAAAGAAACTTCTGCATTAATATAGTTATAACAATCTCCTGCACCCTGTTTAGATGTATAAATATATTTTAAAGTTGATTCGAAATTGGTAGCATCATGAACAGGTGCGTTAGAACCTAATTGGGCAATTGATAATTGAGAAGCAAATAATATAATAGCAAGTAGCAGTTTTTTCATAATAAGTATGATTTTAAGTTAAAAACAAAATTAAAAAAATACTTACATAATAAAAATAATATTCTTACTTTTTTGTAGTATATAACATATTTATCGCATAAGATGAATAGTTTTAAATTATCGATTTATGACATTCATAACTTCCTTAGGGACTGTATCTATATACATGTTATCCCGAATTAAAGTGTGCAGTTTGGATGAAGTAATCGGTTTAAAACGCATTTCTTCTTGCTTTAGGTCTGTCATTTTTCCATTACCTGAAATATGTTGCAAAGCTCTAGATAATAGGGGTTCATCAGTTTCTCCTAAAACCCCTAAATTAAGTATGTTCTCTTCAAGTACAAGATTTTGGTCTGGGGTGAGACCATCAGTGTATTGGTAAAAACCATCAGCATTTGCATTTCTACCTATTAAGGGTTGAATGCCCCAAGTATGATTCGGATTAGGCTCCTCGTCACAACCATTGCCTAATAAATAACCACAAGAAGGAACGTCTAATATTGTTCTTGAAAATTCATTTTTACCTCTTGTTGTGTCTCCAATATGTATAACATTAATATAAGGGTTAAGACAGTTTATAACCAGCTCACTTGCCGATGCAGAAGAACCTTGGGCCAATATGTAAACCTTGTTAAGATTAAGGTTGTTTATTGGAGTATTTCCAGAAATTGTAGTAGGAAAATAAATACTTACGTCTTCTTCGGATACTATAGATTGAATTTTGTCATTATATATTTGTGTAAAAAAAAGGTCTCCTGTAAATTGTCCAGTAATCATGGTCGATAAATGTATAGCAGATGAAACGTGACCTCCGGGGTTGTATCTTAAGTCAACAACCAATTCATCAATACTTTCTGATTTAAAGTTCCCAATAGCATTATTTAATTGTTCGTCAAAATTGTTAATGAATTGAGTATACATTAGGTAACCAATTTTTTTGCCAGAATAGTCGAAAGTTTTAGCTATTAAAATTGGGTTTTCCGTATAAGCCTGTTTATTGAGAGTGATATCTATGCCGTTGGATTCTAGTGTATTGCCATTATATTCTGCCATGTTCAAAGTGTAACTGTCAACATCACTAAATAGTAAATCTAGATAATTGTCGATAGTTATAGTTGTATCATTAACTCCAGTGAACAAATCTCCTCTTTTCAAACTTTTTGCTTCTGCGTCTGTTCCTGGTAAAATATATTCGACAAAGCCTACAAGATTATTGCTTCCTGAGATTTGAGCTAACCCGAATTCCATACCATTGGCTTTAGATATGCCATTTAATGAATTTATAAGTTCAAAATAATCATCAACAATCCAACTAAAGCGATCTTCACTAAACTTTAGATGATTAAACAAGTCTCTTGGGTTAGAAAAAGAATTCAAAAAAGACGCATACTCTTCATTCGAATCAAACCTATCATCAGCTAAGTCATTAACATCTTGTTGCCAAAAATACCATAAGTTCATGCCTTTCCAGACAAAATCATTAATTTGATTAACTGATATTGTGTTGTCATCGTTATCTTCAAAGCAGCTTATTGTCAGTAGGGCTACTACAAATAAAATTATAGGGGCTTTTAAAAGTTTCATTTGTTTATGCTTTGTTTTTTCTTGCCAAGAATTGCAATGGCTTATTTTATATAAAATTATTTTTCAAAATATTTTTATAAACATAGTCTATAAAACCCTAAAAGTACTTACATTATTTCATTTTTAAAATAATTTGTAACAAAAAGGAGGGTGGTTCGTCGTAATACCAAATAGCAAAGAGAAGTTATTTTCAACTAAACCAAACCAAGCATGACTCAGCAAGAGTTTTTAAATACAGTAATGCCTTTTAAAGATAAGGTGTACCGCTTAGCAAAGCGATTACTGGTGTCGACCGAGGAGGCAGAAGATGCAACACAGGAGGTTTTATTGAAATTATGGAACAATAAGAAGAAGATTCAAGAATATAAAAACGTGGAAGCTTTTTCTATGACAATGACCAAGAATTTTTGTTTTGACAAACTTAAATCGAAGCAAGCCCAAAATTTAAAAATTGTACATAGCAATTATGAAGAAAAGAATTTGCCCTTACAGAAGCAGGTTGAATTACACGACAGTGTATCTTGGGTGTCTAAAATTATTGAAGAGTTACCAGAACAACAACGTATGGTAATTCAATTACGGGATATAGAAGGTTATGATTTTAACGAGATAGCAGACATGCTGGATATGAACAATACGGCAGTACGCGTAAGTCTATCAAGAGCAAGAAAAACAATACGGGAGAAATTAACTAATACACATAATTATGGTATTAAATAATATAGAAAAATTACTTGAAAAATACGAGAACGGAGAAACGACCTTACAGGAGGAGCAAGTGTTGAAAAACTACTTTTTACAGGGTACAGTAGCACCCCACCTGGAAGTGTACAAGCCCATGTTTACGTATTTTATGGTAAATCAGCAAGAACAATTTACCAAAGACGTTCCATTAAAAACTACACGTAAATTTAATTACAAATGGATTTCTGTTGCAGCTGTAGCTGTTCTTATGCTGGGAGTTTATTTTAAAATGGCCTCGACCAATAATCTTGGAACCATAAAAGATCCAGAAATGGCTTTTAAAGAAGTATCAAAATCTTTAGAGATGATTTCTAAAAGTTTAAATAAAGGAACAGCAACTGTAGGTTATCTCAATGAAATAGATAAAGGTACAGCTACGTTGGGTTATCTCAATGAAATTGAAAATACTACACAAATAATTTTTAAGAGCAACAATTAAATAAATGAACACATGAAAACAATAACAATTATAAACAGAGAAGCAATGAATAAACGATTGATAGTATTTGTAATGGCAATTATGCTACTGCCATTAACTGCTTTGGCACAAAAAGATATTTTTGATAAATATAGTGAAAGTTCAGAAGTAACTTATGTAAACATTCAACCTAAGATGTTCCAAATGATTGCAAAAGCAGGGATAGATGTTAGTGATCCTGAAGCTAAGGCTTATATGGATATGGTTAATAGTATTACTAGCTTTAAAACCATTGTAAGTGATAAAAGTAGTATTTCTGCAGATATTTCGAAATGGGTCAAGTCGTATTCTCGTTCTTTGGAAGAACTAATGGAGGTTAAAGATGGTGGTACCGAAGTAAAGTTTTATGTTAAAGAAGGCAAGGATGCCGATCATATTAAGGAACTTTTGATTTTTGTAAGCGGTATCGACAAGGCCATGAAAGGTAATGGGGTTGAGATTAATGGGGAGCAACGAAATGTTGAAACTGTTGTTGTATCACTTACTGGTAACATCAATTTAAACGAGATTTCAAAACTCACCGATAAAATGAATATCCCTGGCGGGAAACAATTAGAAAAAAAGAAATAAATATTCTATCAATCATGCAACGAACAATCAAAAATATAACCTTTGTTCTTGTTACAGCACTAATTATGGTTAGTTGTAATGAAGGACCTAGTCTACAGCGTTATTTTGTAGACCATCAGGAGACAAGTAATTTTATATCGGTAGACCTTCCTTTATCGATGGTAGACATAGACAAGTCGCAATTCACCGAAGATCAAAAAATCGCGTACAATTCAGTAAAGCGTTTAAATTTTTTGGGATATAAGGTTAAGGAAACAGATATGGAAACATATAATGCAGAATTGAATAAGGTTAAAACCATATTAAAGCATAAAAAGTATAACGATCTTATAGAATTTAGTGATAAAGGAACAAAAGTAGTTGTAAAGTATATAGGAACTGATGAACGGGCAGATGAGGTAGTGTTGTTTGGAAGCTCTAAAACAATTGGTTTTGGGATTGTTCGTATACTGGGTAACGATATTGATCCTCAAAAAATGGCTACTTTAGTGGGGACTATGAAAGATGCCGATTTTGACGAAGCCCAATTACAAGGTGTCATGGATTTCTTTAAATGATGAACATAAAATAGAATTCATAAAAAAGGGCTGTCTTGATTTTTTAGACAGCCCTTTTTTATTTTATGTCCTGGTCCTCGTCTTGTTCGCTTTCATCTTCAGTTTCGGACTTAGAGTGCACAAATAGCAAATTAGCGATAACAGACAAGAAGACTATGCTAAGGAACGTTAGAACAATAAAATTGTCCAGAATTCCCAATATCCCAAACAAAAAAATGCTTAAGGCTGTAATGCCACATAGTATGAGAGATTGTTTGTCGCTTAACATGCTGTAATTAAATCCCGGTATAATTACCAGGTGTAATTTGTTTTAATTCGGCTTTAATACTATCGGAAACCTCTAAGGTGTCGATAAAGTTAGCGATAGAGTTCTGGTTTATTTTTTCGTTGGTTCTTGTAAGGCCTTTTAAAGCTTCATAAGGGTTGGGATATGCTTCGCGACGCAATATAGTTTGGATGGCTTCGGCAACAACGGCCCAATTGTTTTCTAAATCCTCTGCAAATTTAGCTTTATTTAAAAGTAGTTTATCCAAACCTTTTAAAGTTGATTTAAAACCAATTAGTGTATGACCAAAAGGAACACCTATGTTTCTTAATACGGTACTGTCGGTTAAATCGCGTTGTAATCTGGATATAGGAAGTTTAGCCGATAAGTGTTCGAAAACCGCATTTGCAATTCCTAAATTACCTTCACTGTTCTCAAAATCTATTGGATTTACTTTATGGGGCATAGCCGAACTGCCAACCTCACCAGCTTTAATTTTTTGTTTAAAATAATCCATGGATACATAAGTCCATATGTCCCTGTTTAAATCAACGATAATAGTATTGATTCTTTTTAAGGCATCAAATAAGCCTGCCATATGGTCGTAATGCTCAATTTGTGTTGTAGGGAACGAATGATGTAAGCCTAAAGTATCTTGAACAAATTGTGTCCCAAATGCTTTCCAGTCAATATTAGGGTAAGCGACATGGTGCGCATTATAGTTACCAGTAGCACCTCCAAATTTGGCTGCATTAGGTGTGGTTTTTAATATGTTAAACTGAGCTTCCAAGCGTGTTACAAAAACGTCAATTTCTTTGCCTAATCGCGTAGGAGAAGCAGGCTGGCCATGTGTTCTTGCAAGCATGGGAATAGCTGTCCAATCTTGTGCTAGTACTTTTAATTTGTTTAAAACATGGTTGTACTCAGGAATGTAAACCTGCTCGACAGCATCTTTTATACTTAGTGGAATAGCAGTGTTATTAATATCTTGAGACGTTAATCCAAAGTGGATAAATTCTTTATATTGGGATAAGCCTAGCGTATCAAACTTTTCTTTGATAAAGTACTCAACCGCTTTTACATCGTGATTCGTTACACGCTCAATATCTTTTATGGCTTGAGCATCCTCAACTGAAAATGTCTTGTAAATAGCTCTTAAATCTTCAAAACATCCATTGTCAACCGATTTTAGTTGTGGTAAAGGGATGTTGCATAGCGCAATAAAGTATTCTATTTCTACTAAAACACGGTATTTTATTAAGGCTTCTTCTGAAAAATAAGGTGCTAATTCGTTAACTTTATTTCTGTATCTCCCATCAATTGGAGAGATGGCATTAAGTGATGATAAAGACATATATGATGTGATTTTTAAAGGTGCAAAGATAGGAAAGAAAGTTAGAATTGCGAAGTTAAAAGTCCGAAGTTAAAACAAGGAAGTTAGAAGTAAAAACTAATTTGAAAGTTTAATCTAAAGAACAAGCCTTCAAGACAGGTAAGCAGGACTGTCATTTAGTAGCTTGTGCTGAATTTATTTCAGAAGGGAATCAAAATAACAGAATTTCAGGGAATTCGTTATTTTCTGCAAAGTGGTCAAGGCACTTCTTAAAACCTGACAGAACTAGGTGTAAAATATCTTAAAAAATAAAGGCTTTATGTATGCTGTTTTAGTTTTTGTCAGGTACTAAATTTTGTTTCATTCTTTTTAAAGTCTTTTTAGCACGGGCTTTAAAACCTGCACTTTGTGTTTGGAAATCGCGTTCAATAATTTGAGTTAATTCGGGATAAATCCATGCGTTGTCTTTTCCAAATAGAAACAATGTTTCCATAGCGTATACTTTAGGAGCAACTTTACCGTCATTTATTAGCCAGTCAAAACATGCAGCAATAATATGTTCTTTGTGTTTGGAGTTAAGCAGGTGCTTTATTGTGTTTTGCGTTTTAGAATAGTTCTCCTTAGCAATGTATTCGCAAACTTTTGAGACAGGTCGTATGGCAGATTCTTGATGGATTTTATGAAGGTTTTCCGTAAAAGTGTCTAGATATGGCACAATGGCATAAATGTACTTGGCGCAAACAAACTCAAAAACCCATGCTGCTCGGCAGGATGTCTTGTCATCTGTCATAAATAGAATGGCTAATAGTTTGGGAAAGAGGCTGATGTCGTTTAAAACCATGTTAGCATACTTTAACCGATGCTCACGTGATGCGTTGATAAAACTTAAAGCTTTATAAAGTTCTTCTAAAGTCATAGCTTAATTTTATTATTTTTAGAACTCTAAAATATCTAAAAAGAACCGAACTTAACAAATTTTAAACTTGTGAATAGAAAAAAAAGATTACTATTAATTGTATTGGCAGTAATAATCATTGCTCAGTTTTTCGAGCCTCAAATAAACGAAGGCGATTTAGCTTCGGTTACCCCTTTTCTGTTGGAAACCAATCCGCCAGATACTGTGAAGAGTATATTGGAGGAAACCTGTTACGATTGTCATAGTGATGTAACGCGTTACCCATGGTATAATAACATTACACCTGTTAATTATTGGATGGCAGGACATGTTAAAGACGGAAAGAAACATTTTAATGTATCCAAATGGCAGGGAAATTCCATTAAGCGAAAGGACCATAAGTTTGAAGAACTTATAGAAATGGTAGAAGAAAAGCACATGCCTTTAAAGTCGTATACATGGACACATAAAGAGGCAAGGTTAACAAAAGAACAAATTGATTTGATTGTTGATTGGGCAAGAAAAGTACGTCTTAAGTATAGTTTAGAAAAGAAGCCAGAGTAGCAAAGACTACATCTTACAAATTAGGTTATAATAATTAAATGGGAAAATGTCTATTAATAATTGGTTTTGTATGGCCAGAGCCTAAAAGTTCTGCTGCCGGAAGCCGGATGATGCAACTTATATATGCATTTAAAAAGCGAGGATATGTAATTACTTTTGCGAGTCCCTGTGCCAAGAGTGATAATGCATTCGATCTTGAAGATATAGGAGTTTCTCAAGAAACGATAGTGCTAAATGATTCTAGTTTTGATGTTTTCGTAAAGGACTTTAATCCAGATATTGTGTTGTTCGATAGGTTTATGATGGAAGAGCAATTTGGATGGCGCGTGGCAGAACAGTGTCCGGAAGCATTACGGATTTTAGATACAGAAGATTTACATTGTTTGCGAAAAGGAAGGCAGCAAGCTTTTAAAGAGGGAAAACCGTTTGATTTATCTTATTTGTTTAATGATATAGCGAAGCGGGAAATAGCTAGTATTTACAGAAGTGATTTGAGTTTGATTATTTCGGAAGCTGAAATGAATATTCTTAGAACACAATTCAAAGTTAACGATTCATTACTATGTTATTTACCTTTCTTATTGGATGCAATAGAAAAGGAAGTAATAAAGAAACTCCCGAAGTTTGAACAGCGGCAGCATTTTATTACGATCGGTAATTTTATGCATATACCTAATTACAATGCAGTATTGTATTTAAAAGAGACCATTTGGCCACTTATTAGGCGGTTGTTGCCTAATACGGAATTACATGTTTATGGTGCTTATGTGTCGCAAAAAGTAACACAGCTTAATAGTCCTAAAAACGGGTTTTTTATAAAAGGTTTTGTTGATGATGTGAATTTGGCTATGCAGCAAACCCGAGTGTGTTTGGCTCCCATTCGTTTTGGAGCGGGGTTAAAAGGAAAATTGGTTGATGCCATGCTAAACGGAACACCGTGTGTTACGACCAGCATTGGAGCTGAAGGACTTTACGGCACTGATGAATCTAATGGTTTTATTGAAGATATTCCAGAAGATTTTGTACAAAAGGCAGTGTCTTTATATTGTGACGAAACCCTTTGGGACAATATGCAACAAAATGGATTTAAAATTATAAACAAGCGGTTCAATAAGGAGCATTTTGAAGATCTATTTTTTAAGCGAATAGAAGCAGCAATAGTAAATATGAAAGAAAACAGGCTACATAATTTCACAGGACAAATGTTGCAGCATCATGCTTTGCAAAGTACCAAATTTATGAGTAAGTGGATTGCGCTAAAAAATGAAAGAAAAATTAATATATAGTTTTATTCGTATGATTTATGTCAGTTCTTTTTGTCTATATTCCAATTAAATTTGATTAATAGAAAAAATAAGTTTTAAGTATTAACCATTAAAAATTCAATATTATGACAGTTAACATTCAATATGTGCATGTGGATATAAGTGAAACACTTTCTGCTTATACCGAAGACAAATTACAAAAACTATTTAACAAGTATGAATTTTTAATAAGTGCAGACGTTCATTTTAAACAAGATCGTAAGCAACATGACTCAGGCAAAATATGTAGTATAGAATTAAGTTTACCAGGTCCGCGTATTTTTGCGACATCCAATGAACGCAATTTCGAATTGGCCGTAAAGAAGACTATTAGAGAATTGGACCACCAACTTCAAAAGCGAAAGGAAGTTTTTAAGGTATATTAAATTAACGGTGGTGGTAGGGCTCGTTTCTTAAAATAGTAAAGCCTCTATAAAGCTGCTCAATAATAAATAATCTTACCATTTGATGGGAAAATGTCATTTTAGATAATGATATTTTCCCTTTTGCTTTATTGTAAATATCCTGTGAAAAGCCATAAGGGCCGCCAATAACGAAAACCAATTGTTTAATACCAGAGTTCATATGTTTTTGTAAATACTCCGAAAAGCCAACAGAATCAAACTGTTTACCGTTTTCGTCAAGTAGAATTAAAACATCTGTACTAGACAGTTTATTTAGAATAAGTCCACCTTCTTTTTGCTTTTGCTGTGCTTCGCTTAAGTTTTTACTGTTTTTTAGATCTGGTATAATTTCTAGGGAAAACTTAATATAAAAGCCTAAACGTTTTTTATAATCATCAATAAGTAACTGGAGGGACTTACTGTCCGTTTTACCTATAGCAAGTAGTTTTATTGTCATGTTACGAAATTAGTATTTCCTAATCAATGAATTAAAAATTTGTCTAACAAAAGTGTAAAATTCATGAATCTAAAAATTTAATATAGCAAATCAATTTCTTATTTTAGCAGCAAACTATAATCAAGCGTATGATAACACAAGAACAATTTGATAATGAGGTACGACATATAATATCTAATGCTATTCGGGAAGATGTTGGTGACGGTGATCACAGTTCGTTGGCTTGTATTCCGGAAAACGCGAGAGGTAGAGCAAAGCTTTTAGTTAAGGATAAAGGAATAATAGGAGGCGTTAATTTTGCAAAAAAGGTATTTGCTTATGTTGATAAAGGTTTAAAAATAGAAACCTTAATAGAGGACGGTTCCGAAGTTACCTATGGCGATGTTGTGATGTACGTTGAAGGGCCTTCACAATCAATTTTAAAGGCAGAGCGTACAGTATTAAATGCCATGCAGCGCATGAGTGCTATTGCTACCAAAACCAGGGTCTTTGTAGATCTGCTTAAAGGAACAAAAACACGTGTACTCGATACGCGTAAAACAACACCTGGCATTCGTGTGCTCGAAAAATGGGCAGTAAAGTTAGGAGGCGGAGAGAACCACAGGTTTGCGCTTTATGATATGATTATGCTTAAAGATAACCATATCGATTTTGCTGGGGGTATCACCAAAGCTATTGAACTAACAAAGCAATACCTTAGAGAAACGGGTAAGGAATTGGAGATCATGGTAGAAGCGCGTGATTTACATGAGGTTGAGGAAATCTTAAGAAGTGACGGGGTGTATCGTATTTTGTTAGATAATTTCGATTATGAAGACACTCGTAAAGCCGTTAAAATGATAGGTAATAAATGTTTAACGGAGTCTTCGGGAAATATAAATGAAACTACCATTAGACATTATGCAGAGTGCGGTGTAAATTATATTTCGTGCGGCGCTTTGACCCATTCAGTTCACAATATGGATTTAAGTTTGAAGGCTATAAAATAGATTTAAGCTCAAAACAAATCTTTTAGTTCAATTAATTTTTAATTTTTGTCAATGACTAAGCCCGTTGAAGACAAGCTTAATAAGATACCGATACTCAATATCTTAGTGCGCTTGCTTAAGCGATTAAAATTACCGGGCTTGGAAGGTTTATCGTTTTACGATTTATTGGAGTTGTACATTATAGGAATTGTAAAAGGGGCTTTAACAACCAGGGCAAGTGCAATAGCCTTTAGTTTCTTTATGGCTTTGTTTCCATTTCTATTGTTTCTTTTAATTGTTATTCCATTGATTCCTATCGAAAATTTTCAAGTGGAGTTTATGGATTTCTTAGAATCTTTTTTACCTCCAAGCACATCCGATTTTTTCTTTCAGAATATTTTTAAAAATATTGAAGACTCACAACGAGGCGGTTTATTGTCTTCTGTTTTTATATTGTCCATAGCCTTAATGGCTAATGGTGTTAATGCGGTGTTTTCTGGTTTCGAGAATTCCTACCACGAGCAATTAACGCGTAATGTTTTTAGACAGTATTTATATGCTATGGGAGTTGCTTTAATATTGGCGTTCTTGCTAATAGTGACAATAGCTGTATTGGGGTATTTCCAAATTTATGTGGTTAAGGAATTTCTGGAAGCATTACAAGATAGAGGATACCAAGTAGAGACTAGCAGTGTTTTTTGGTTCGATATAGCCAAATATGTGTTTTTTGTAGTTATGACCTATTTGGCTACGGCTACTCTGTATTATTTTGGAACCAAAGAAGGGAAACATTCTAATTTTTTCTCAATTGGTGCACTCTTTACTACTATATTAATTATTGTTACATCCTATTTATTTGGAATTTATATTGAGAATTTTGGACAGTACAATAAGTTGTATGGTTCTATAGGAGCACTACTGATTTTGTTGTTCTATTTATGGCTGAACGCAAATATTTTATTATTGGGATATGAATTAAATGCAGCGTTAAATAAACTGCGTAAAAGGTGTTAGCGTATGCAATATTTTATTGATGTCATTATTCCTGTTCCACTTAAAAAGCTGTTTACCTACAGTATAACCATTTCTGAGGCCGACTTTTTAAAAATTGGTATGCGCGTAGCAGTACCCTTTGGTAAATCAAAAATTTATACAGGTATTGTTGCAAAAATCCATACCGTTCCACCATTGGCTTATGAGGCCAAAGAAATTCACCAGATTTTGGATGATGTTCCTATCGTAACTGAAAGTCAATTAAAACTTTGGCAGTGGATTTCGAGTTATTATATGTGTACCCTCGGTGACATAATGCGGGCAGCTTTGCCAAGTGCTTTTATTTTGGAAAGCGAAACGATACTATCTAAAAATAAAACAAAAACCATTGATGAGTCCATTTTGAAAGATGATGAATTTTTGGTATTCGAAGCGTTACAGTACCAGACATCATTGAAAATTCATGACATAATGAACATTCTCGACAAAAAGAATGTATTACCGGTAATTAAGCGGCTGATAGAGAAAGAGGCTATTTTTTTAGAGGAAGAGGTATACGAGAAGTATAAACCCAAATTGGTACGCTATGTAAAGTTACATTCCAATTTTACTTCAGAAAAAGCACTTCAAAATCTGCTGGAAAGTTTGAGTAGGGCGCCAAAGCAACATTTGGTGGTTATGACCTTGTTTATGCTTTCGTCTAAAACAAAGAAACCAATTAAAGTCTCAGAGCTTACAGAAGCAAGTAAAGCCTCATCAGCAATTGTAAAATCGCTAATAGATAAAGGTATTCTTGAAGAATATTATATTCAAACAGATCGTGTTCAATATGATGGTGCTGAAAATGAATCAAGTAAGCAATTAAATGAATACCAATTAAAGGCTTTAGAGGAGATTAAGGAATCGTTTGCTTCCCATAATGTTACGTTATTACATGGTGTTACATCTTCTGGTAAAACAGAAGTATATGTTAAGTTAATTGAAGAGACTATTAATAAAGGAAAGCAAGTGCTTTATTTGTTACCGGAAATAGCCTTGACGACCCAATTGATTACGAGGTTACAAAATTATTTTGGAGAGCAGGTTTCAGTGTTCCATTCTAAGTATTCTTCTAATGAACGTGTTGAGGTTTGGAATAATGTGTTAGAAGGTAAAGCCAAAGCGAAGATTGTATTGGGGGCGCGTTCCTCAATTTTTTTACCCTTTACCAACTTAGGACTGATTATAGTGGATGAGGAGCACGAGCAGTCCTTTAAACAGTTTGATCCAGCACCAAGATACCATGCGCGCGACACAGCAATAGTCTTGGCGAATATTTGGCAGACAAATGTATTGTTAGGATCCGCAACACCAAGTTTAGAGAGTTATTTTAATGCGAAACAAAACAAATACGGATTCGTTGAAATAAACAAACGCTATAATAATGTTTTAATGCCCGATATTGAGTTGGTCGATATTAAGGAAGCCCGAAAGAAGAAACGAATGAAAGGGCATTTTAGTGAGCGGCTTGTTTTGGAGATGACCGAAACCTTAGAGGAAGGACACCAAATTATTTTGTTTCAAAATAGACGAGGGTTTTCTCCTGTTGTAGAATGTGCAACATGTGGTAATTCGCCCCAATGCCCAAACTGTGATGTAAGTTTAACCTACCATCAATACCGCAATCAATTACGGTGTCATTACTGTGGTTATGTAATGGCAATGTTGCGTGAATGTATGGCATGTGGAAGCCATGAGTTGGATCGTAAAGGTTTGGGGACCGAACAGATAGAAGCAGAGGTTAAAATACTATTTCCAGGTAGGAAAGTTTCAAGAATGGATTTGGATACTACTAGGGGGAAGTATGGTTATGAAAAAATAATCACGGCTTTTGAACAGCAAGAAGTAGATATTTTAGTAGGTACCCAAATGCTAACTAAAGGATTGGATTTTAGAAATGTAAAACTGGTTGGTGTCATGAATGCGGATAGCATGCTTAATTTTCCAGATTTTAGAGCACATGAGCGTAGTTTTCAATTGCTGTTACAAGTTGCGGGAAGGGCAGGGCGTACAGACATTAGGGGAAAAGTGCTTATTCAAACTTACAACCCTTACCACAATATTTTACAGCAGGTATCCACCAATAATTATAACGAGATGTTTAATGAGCAAATAAACGATCGTTATAATTTTAAATATCCACCGGTTTATAAACAGATTAAAATAACATTAAAGCATAAAGATTATAATAAGGTTGATTCGGCTTCCAATTGGTTGGCAAAATCGTTACGAAATGTATTCGATTCTTATGTTTTGGGGCCTGAGTCACCACCTGTTTCCAGAATTAGGAATCAGTTTCATAAAAATATTCTTATTAAGATACCAAAAAAGCAATCTTTGTCTAAAACGAAAGAAGCTATCATTAAAATTAATAATAGCTTCTCTAGTATAAAAGATTTTCGTTCAGTTAGGGTAATTTTAAATGTCGATAACTTTTAACTGGTTTAAATGTTATTTAAAGCATCTACAAGTTGGGTTTTCTTGTTCCGGCTTAAAGGAATCTCGTAAGCGCCAACTTCAACATTTTTACTGTTAAACCTATCTATCTTGTCTAGGTTAACTATATACGATTTGTGAATTCTCAAAAATTTGTTTTCTGGTAATTCTTTTTCAAACGCTTTCATTGTAGATAATACTACAAGGCTTGTTTCTTCGGTTACGAGTTTTACATAATCACCCAAAGCCTCAATCCATTTTATATCTTTAATATAAACCTTTCGCTTTTTAAGATTACTTTTTACAAAAATGTGCTCGCCTTCTTCTTCGTTGAAATCCAAAGTTAGTCGATGCTGTTCTAAGGCTTTTTCAACAGAAGTGTTAAAACGTTCTTTTGTAATTGGTTTGTGTAAATAATCGGTAGCATCGTAATTAAATGCTTTAAAAGCGTACTCGGTTTTACCGGTTACAAAGATAATTTGAGGCTTGTTGTTTAATACGTCTAAAAGTTCAAACCCATTTAACACTGGCATTTCAATGTCTAAAAAGATTAAATCAACTTTGTGCGTATTCAACCCGTTTTTGGTTTCTAATGCACTACTGTACTCTGCGATTAAATTAAGTGAAGGGTGGTTCTCTACCAGCTTAACTATCGAGAGACGTTGTATTGCGGAGTCGTCTACTACTACACAGTTTAAAGTCATAACATTTTAATATTTCGGTTAAGATATCGACAATAGTACAAAAAATTCGGCTAAAAACCAAAAATCATCGATAAAGTGTTTGTTTTAACATATTTTTAACATATAAAACATTACAGCATAATTGTTTGGAATATGCTTGCAATATAGGAAATATATGGTTATTTTTGCACCCAATTTTTAATAATAAATTAGGTTTAATTATGAATCATTATGAAACTGTTTTCATCTTAAATCCCGTTTTATCTGAAGACCAGATAAAGGAAACAGTAAAGAAATATGAAGATTTTCTTGTTTCTAAAGGGGCTAAGATGGTAGCTAAAGAAGATTGGGGCTTAAAAAAATTAGCTTACCCAATTCAAAACAAGAAAAGTGGTTTCTATCACTTATTTGAGTACACTGTGTCTGGTGAAGCAATTGATGCACTGGAAGTTGAGTTTAGACGTGACGAGCGTTTTATGCGATATTTAACGGTTAAGTTAGATAAGCATGCTGTGGCTTGGGCAGAGAGAAGAAGAGATAAACTTAAACAAAAAGCTTAATTATGTCGTCGATAGAACAACAATCTAAAGGAAAAAAAGACGGAGAAATTAGATATTTAACTCCGTTAAACATCGAAACAAACAAGACTAAAAAGTATTGTCGTTTCAAAAAGTCTGGTATTAAATATATAGACTATAAAGATCCTGATTTCTTATTGAAATTTGTAAACGAGCAAGGTAAAATTTTACCTAGACGTTTAACAGGAACTTCATTAAAGTATCAAAGAAAAGTGTCTGTTGCCGTTAAGAGAGCACGTCATTTGGCATTAATGCCTTATGTGGCAGATTTGTTGAAATAAAATAAGCATAACTATGGAACTTATATTAAAACAAGACGTTGAAAATTTAGGATTTAAAGACGATGTTGTAACGGTTAAGAACGGTTATGGTAGAAACTTTTTAATTCCTCAAGGAAAAGCTATTTTAGCAACAATTTCGGCTAAAAAAGTATTGGCTGAGAACTTAAAGCAAAGAGCTTTCAAAGAAAAGAAGATTATTGATGATGCTAATAAAATTGCTGAAGCATTAAAAGCATTAGAGATTAAAATAGCTTCTAAAGTAGGATCTGGAGATAAATTATTCGGATCTGTAAATAACATTGATGTTGCTGCCGCTTTGGAAAAAGAAGGTCAAAATATCGATAAAAAGTTTATCAATGTGATTGGTGGAAACATTAAACGTACAGGGAAATACAATGCCATTGTACGTTTACATAGAGAAGTATCTGTCGATCTAGAATTTGAAGTTGTTGCACAAGCAAACTAATTTTAAATGCCTATAAAGACTAAACCGTTTAGATAAATTCTAAACGGTTTTTTTATTTATTTGCGAATTTTATGCTTCAATTAGAAATGATTAAAGTTAAAATGTAATGAAGTACAGTAGACTTACAAAAGAACAGTTTGAAGAATTGCACCAGGAGTTTATTAATTTTTTGGCAACCCAGTCTATTACAGCAGACGAATGGGTAAACCTTAAAGCCAATAAACCGGAAATGGCAGAAATGGAATTAGACGTATTTAGTGATTTAATATGGGAGGGTGCATTAAATGCAGCAAAATACCTAGAGCATATATCTCCTAACCAAATGCATTTATTTAGCTTGAATGATGATAATATGCATGTTATTGCCGTTAAGATTAATGTAGATAAAGATTTAACGACAACCGAAGGGTATAATTGGCTGCGTGAAAATTTGATGGATGACAGTGTGGAGTTTTTACAGGCCAAAAAAGATTATACTGACGATAGAAATCTGGATAAATTTAAACTTATCCAACAAGGCGCAGTTATAACAAAAGGCGATCTATTTAATTTTTTTGATAAGTTAATAAATTAATTAGCAAGCTGAATATTTTATATGAAGTTGAAAATAGTATAACCTCGCTTTTTTTGTGAAAAAGTGCGCAATGATGCTTTCATTCTTTATTTTTGTGTAAAACAAAAGTATATGGTTTCCGCAGCAAGTGTGGAATCCGCTTTTTAAACTATTTTATTAATTGTAAAAAGGTTCCTGCCATCGCAGGAAGTTATTATGGCTCAAAAACCAAGTATTCCTAAAGGTACTAGAGATTTTAATCCAGAACAGGTAGCAAAACGACATTATATTTTTAACACAATAAAGCAGGCGTTTGAAACATTTGGTTTTCAGCCTATTGAAACGCCAAGCTTTGAGAATTCAGATACCCTAATGGGGAAATATGGAGAGGAAGGAGATCGCCTGATTTTTAAGATTTTGAATTCTGGAGATTTTTTGGGTAAAATTGATGAAACGATTTATTCAGAAAAAAATTCGACAAAGCTTACACCAAAAATTTCAGAAAAAGCCCTACGTTACGACTTAACGGTTCCCTTTGCGCGTTATGTTGTTCAACACCAAAATGAGATCGAGTTTCCGTTTAAACGTTACCAGATACAGCCTGTTTGGAGGGCCGATAGGCCTCAAAAGGGGCGTTTTAGAGAGTTTTACCAGTGCGATGCCGATGTGGTAGGATCTGATTCTTTATGGCAAGAAGTCGAGTTTATACAATTATATGATACCGTGTTTTCGGCATTAAAACTTGAAGGCGTTACCATAAAAATAAATAACAGAAAAATACTGTCTGGAATTGCAGAGGTAATTGGTGCTGGTGATAAACTGATTGATTTTACCGTAGCACTAGATAAATTGGATAAGATTGGTGAAGAAAACGTAAAGGAGGAAATGTTGAGCAAGGGTATCCCGCAAGGTGGGATTGATAAATTACAACCTTTATTTTCGCTTTCAGGTACATTTAATGAACAGGTAAAGACGTTAAAAAATATCTTGGCATCTTCTGGAGAAGGGATCAAGGGAATTGAAGAATTAGTATTTATCGATACGGCAATCAATGCGCTTGGTCTGGAAACAGCAGTTTTAGAATTGGACGTTACGTTAGCCAGGGGGCTAAATTATTATACCGGGGCTATTTTTGAAGTAGCTGCTCCTATAACAGTAGCAATGGGATCTATTGGTGGCGGTGGTCGTTATGACGACCTGACAGGTATTTTTGGATTAAAAAATGTAAGTGGTGTTGGTATTAGTTTTGGATTGGATAGAATTTACCTGGTTTTAGAATCTTTAGGGCTGTTTCCCGAAACAGTTGCGAAATCTGTTGATGCTTTATTTATAAATTTTGGTGATGCCGAGGCTTTGTTTAGTCTAAAAGCAATTAAGCAGTTGAGGGCGAGCGGTATTCATGCTGAGTTATACCCTGATAGTGCTAAAATGAAAAAGCAAATGAACCATGCCAATAAACGTCAAATTCCATTTGTTATTTTGGTAGGCGCAGAGGAAATGCAAGCGAATAAGTTTACCTTAAAAAATATGGTGTCTGGAGAACAGTCTACACTCGACCTAGATGCTTTAATAAATCAAATAAAAAAGTCCTAAATCAAGCTTTAGGACTTTGGTAAATGTAGGTTAAGTATGGTGCTAGGTTTTGGGGTAACTAACTAAAATATTACTAAAAATATGAAAGGCTTTTTGGTTGTCTTTTATTGATAGGGGGTATTTATTGAATTAGAATTTGTTTCGCTACCGAACCATGATTAGTTGTAATATTAACTATGCCGTGTCCTGTTCTGATAGAATTTAAAGGGATTTTAACAGTTGACTTGTTTATTCTAGGACTAACCGAAAGCTTTTGTCCGTGAATATTGAATATAGTAATTGTTTCAATATTGAACGTATTGTTGGTATTTACGTATAGCTCTTTAGTGTTATTTAAATAACGGATTTGTGTATTTTTTAAAGAGACTTCTTCTGTGGTTAGTGTCTTAGCAAAGATTCCAGGATCATTATCTTCTTTGAAGGCAAGGTAAAATCTATTTAGGTATTCGCCACTAGCCATAGTATTAGCATAACTGTTTTCATTGATCTTTGTATAAGTGCTCAGCAAAGCATCGTAAATGAAAACGTCGATGGGTGTTTCAAAATTTTCTAGCCTGTCCAAATCAATTTTTACATCTCCCGAATTTGTTAAAAAAAGTCCCAAAGGGTATTTTTTGGTGTCGTCAAAATTCCCAACGCCTTGAATGACATAGCGCTCATTTGCTATCATCCAATTTAGATCGTCGGGATAGGTATCCATATTTAAAGCATCATAACCATAGTCAACACCATCTGTTGCGGCATTGTCTGGCGTAAATCCTATCATGAGATGTCTTACATAGCCATTGGGCATTGTAAAATCAATGCGTACCCGCTGGATATTATCGAAGGCATAGGCTAAAGATCCTTTTTGTGACGAATTGTTGGTACTATAATTATTTACAGTTGCAAATAATATTAGTAATACACATAAATTGGTAATTGCTTTCATCGGATTCAGGGTTATTGGTGGCTCTGGTTTCTGGATCAAACATACAAAAAAAAATACAAAATATCTATGAAATACAATAATAATCGATGAAATGTAATTAAATGTAAGTTTAAACTTATTTTTTTTGATTTGAATTCGATTATTAAAAGTTAAAACATCAAATAGCCGTGGTTTGCTATTTTCGACAGGACGGGCGACGAGCGACGTGAAATCTTGCAGCTCCACACAAATAATGGGATTTCTTCCCGTTTCTGGTTCGGAATGAACATAGTTTCATAACAAAATTAGTCAATAGATTGAAAATCAATCGTTTTAAAATAGAATTCAGGTTTTTTTAATCAAGATTTATAAGACAGCTTAACAACTTTTGCTTCGTACGTTATAATATCAAAGTATACTAGTTTCCGTTAGAATATAAATTAAGTGAATAATGTTTAAGAGCCATAATGTCTCTTTCGAGTGAAATTCTGGAAGAATTTAGTACTTCGACAAAGCCCGTATCGAGTTTATCGAGATGCTCAGTAGAGCTATTGAGAAGTACTTTTAGTAAGGAATTTATTTGTTTTCGATACACCAAATCACAGATTTGGCACTCAAACTTACATAAACTCTTTATCCATTATTCACGATAAATCACAAAAAAGAAAATCGCCTAAAAATTACTTTTTAGACGACCTCCTTAAGTTTATCTATTCAATAAAATATTATTGATTGATAATTACTTTTTTGTTCATTGTTCCAGAAGAAGTAGTAACTTTAATTATATAGCTACCATCAGATATACTGCTGTTAACCGGTATTTTCATTTCGTTAGAGTACGAAGACGCGTTTGATGGATGCCATGTTTTAACAGTTTGTCCAAGCATGTTAATTAATAAAACTTGTTTTATGTCCACACCATTAGGTGTATTAATGTAAATCTCTTTACTGTTTCTTAAGTAGTTTACCATTATTTGGTTTAACTGTTCATCTGCAACAGATAGTGCGTTATTATCTTTAGCGAAGGTTAAGAAGAACCTGTCTAGATAATTTCCTGGATCTAAAGTTGTTTCAAAAGGCATGTTGTTTATTTTTGAATAAGTACCCAATAACGAATCGTAAATATATGCTTTGGTACTAGGGGCAAAGCCTTCCAAAGCTTCTAAACTGATTGCTACCTCACCTCCAGTCGTTAAAGTAAGTCTTAAAGGGTATTGTTTTGTATCGTCAAAAGAACCAACACCTTGGATTTCGTAAGGTTTGTTGTCTATATCCCAAGACAAATCATTTGGGAATTCATTAAACTTGGGCGCATCGTATCCATAGTCAATATCATCGGTTGCTCTATCGTCAGGTGTAAAACCTAAGAGCAATTGTCTTTTAGCGCCTTCAGGCGTTTTAAAGTTAATCTTTAAACGGCTTATATCATCATAGATATTATTTGTTTTTGGAGGTTTATTGTTTTTTCCTTTGGTATTGCCTGGTTTTATAAAAATAGAACCATCGTTAATGCCAGTTACTGTTTCTCTTTGGAAAACACGTTGACTATTTTTAAATACAACTTGTCCACCATTTCCAGTACCATAAGCTGTGGTGATTGCTTTAACAAAGAAGCCTTGGCCTACAGGCACATAACGTTCGGGTATTTTAGTTCCGGCTCCTCCAGCAATAATATAGCCTTCGGCAGTAGGGGGTGGGGTTGTAGCTGCAATACCACCAGTGAAATTTAAAACAGCATAACCACCTAAATAATCTCTTAAAACATGGGTATTGTTGCCTACGTAGTGCTCCCAAAAGTACAAGGCGCCAGAGATGCTGTTTGTACCACTAGGGCCATTGTCAATAAGAAATTCTTTAGAGTCGATGGCAGAAGCATAAGGGTTACCTACTAAGGATTCATTTCCTGCAGTAATAGGTGTGCTTATCGTACCATTATTAGGTTTGCCTATAAAAACATAATTTTGTGTTGCCTCAGTTCCAGGAACATAGCTTTTACCACTTCCTTTCATGATGTGGCCGAGTCCAGCGTTAAACGTACTACCGCTACCTACCTGTCGCCAAGCGGCATATGTGTTAGTGGTATAATTTTCGAAAGCATAGAGCCATCGCGTACTTATAGATATTGGATCTGTGGCAGGAGCGGTATAGGTTGCTGTCCAGGTTATTGTTTTAGGTAAATCCGTATTAGTGCCATCACGCATAATGCCACCTATACTTCTTGGGTTGTTATTAGATCCAATCGTTTGTGGCCCTACAGGCGATCCCCAGTAATTATAGTTAAACGGATTATTGGTGCCCTGTTGGTCGCGTTCTAAGTAACCACCACTATCTACATCTAAAATACTTTCGTTGTATTGGCTTGTCGCTCCGCTAACGTAATACCGCTTTTGTACTAATTGTGATTCGCCAACTAAATCTAAGATACCATTTAGTTTTAAGTAATGTGTTACCCATAGACCATGCCCATTATTGGTTTCATCTTGTGTACCTGAATTCGTTACGGTTAATTCGCCAGAGTTAACTAGTAGACCTAATACAACAAAATCCTTAGAATTAGCTGTTACATTATGTGAAATGCTTACAATATTCCAATCGATAGGGTCTCCATTAATTCCATTACTGTTTGGAGTATCCCAAACACTAAAATAGGTCCAAGTATTATCAGTGCTCCAAGTTTGGTTTCCAACCCTCGTGGTATAGGGTAGTGGGGCGGTTTGTTGCTGACTAGTGGTTATATTCCTTAATCTACCACTTACGCCTACGTAAGGTGCTAAATCACCACAAGCAACATTCATACGGTAATACCCCATAAGATTGCTCCAGAGTAGCAGGTCGTCTTCGGTACCATTATTGTCGTAATCGGGGCCATAAATCTTGGTAGGAATAACAACACCAGATACATCGGCTCCAGATGCTTCTATTTCTTGGTTCATCATCTGCCTGATGTGCTCAACAGTTATGGCTTTGTTCCATATCTTTAGTTCATCAACCCAACCGTGGTAATAATTTGTAGGATCATTGGGGGGAGCTTGATCCATTGCGCCTAAAAGGGCTTCTATATTAGCGGCTGTAGCAGCAGGTGCACTACCAGCACTTGTGCCTAATGCAATACCATCTACATACAATGTATATGTTGTTCCGTCAAAAGTAAGGGCTAATTGATACCATCTGTCGGTGCCGATCGTATCGCCTCCAGTGGTGACTGATCCAGAACCAGAACCGTTATACCAATTAAATTGTACTTGTCCGTTAACAATGCTTAAATCATATCCGTTGGTGTTGTCTCCGGCATCTTTTCTTGAGAAAACCGTTCTTGTGCCGTTTACGGCATTAGGCTTCACCCATGCTTCAATGCTAAAGCCGTTAGGGGAGTTAGCGTTATCTAGGTTATAGTTATTTTTAAAGGTTACATAGTCGTCAGTACCATCGAAATCAATGGTTGGACAATCTACTATTGTTACCGTGATATCATCATAACAACCGCTACCATCTTGAAGCATCCAGCGTAAGGTATAAGTACCTGGGTCGGCAGTAAAAATAGCGTCAGGACTGCTAGGGTCAGAAAATGTAGCAGAGCTACCACAAGAGGTATTCGTGCTTCCCGGTAAAACAGACCATAGTCCTGTTACACCTGTACCTATATAGCGTTGTGGGGTGTTATTGGCATCTACTGGATCAAGTCCGGCGGGAACCACATACAAGTTGGTTTCCCAAGCACCTTTATTATAGTTATAAGCTGCATTTCTGGTATTGTCGTAAGCATTTAGCTGTAAGGCGTTTTCTCCACACTCACTGTTTAGTGGTGTGTAGTTCTGACCTGCATAGGCTAAGCTTGTATTTACGTTTACGTAATTGGTTCCAGCGTCATTATCGGTTCTACAACCATTTACTAAAGTGGTTACACCATATTCCCTTTGTCCAGGAGTTTGTGGTGTAACTGTTAAAGTTGTGCCACTTTGAATCACGGTACCATCTTCATCAGTCCATTCCAGTTCATCATCTACTTGTGCGTAAGCAAAGCCAACATTGTCTATTAACCAACCGCTTGCTAGAATATTTGGGTTGCTATTACTTTTACAATTACCGTCATTAGGAATATTATCAGGAAAAGTGGTATCATCAACTATTCCGCAGTCTGTTGTACTACCATTAAACACAAACATTATACGCAATCCGGATAATCCTGCATAAGCCCCTAAATCTACAGTAGCAGTTTTCAGTCTTGGAGCGTTAGGGTCTGTTTTAGTCGTGCCTAAACATTTGTTTCCTGGGCCTGTTGATAATTCTACGCCTGTTGTGGTGGTACCTCCAACTGTTGAATCTAAATCATATCCTTCAACTGTATCTAGTTTAACAGTATAAGTGCCAGGGTTCCCCGAGTTAAAGGATAGCCAAATTTCACCATAACCCCCATTACAAAAATAAAAACTTGTATCAAAAGTTAAGATAGCTTCACTAGATGTCATGCCCACAGTACTAAATACAGGAGTTTCTAATGTGGTATAGTTTCCTACACCATTTGCCATGGCAAACTTTGAATTATCATCAGTATCATAATTTATACCGCTAAAGTCTCTATTGGTGCTATTTGAGTTAGATTCTTTCCATGTAGGTTCTTCGGTGTTATTTCCACTAGCTGGAAATTCTCCATCTTGACCATCAACGCGCCAACCATCGGGTTGTGCATAGTTAAACTCACCGCCTTCTCCAAATTGGCCATTGGGCTGATCAAAGAAACTTTCGGCAACAATTGTCACGCTTTCTCCCAAACAAATACTTTGGGCAGACTGACTCACTACAATTGGAGGTTCATCTGGAGGAAGGAAACGTACATAGGCCTCTGCTGAGGTCTTCACCGTAGGCGGAGTAGTTGAATTGTCGGTAATGTTTAAACGCACAAATCTATCGGAAGTAATGTTATACATGGTATATGTTAATTGGCCAGCACCATTAGGACTAGCTGTAGTCCATGTTTCTCCATAATCATCTGAATATTCCCAATAATTAACATCGGAAGCATTTAAAACATAAGGAGCAATAGCCTGTAAATTAAATTGTACGTCTTTGGGTTCATTTAATCCGCCAGGACAAGCTGTAGCTTCAATTAACGCACTAGGTGGTTGCGGATTATCTGGAATTGGGTCTATAATTTCCCCAACCAAATAGGTTTCTTGGTGTTTAGGTGGCTCAACAGTAACAGTTGCTGTACAGGTATTCGTATTGTTGTTAACATCGGTAGCCGTTAGTGTTACTGTGGTTGTGTATACATTACCATTGGGGTCTTCGTTAAACACATTTGGAGAAACAGTTAATGAAGCTATACCACAGGCATCGCTAGAACCATTATCGATATCTGAAGCGTCAATAGTCGCTTCTCTTGTAATGGCATCAATAACGACTACATGATTTGTACACTGCATGATAGGTGCTTTATCATCTACTATTGTAACCGTAGCGGTACAGGTATCTGATAGTCCAGCGTTATCGAAAACTGTAAATGTTACGGTATTATCACCTACATCGTCACAGTTAAAAGAACTAGGGGAAACGGTCATATTAGCAATACCGCAATTGTCTGTAGATCCGTTATCTAAATCTAAGGCCGCAATATTTACGGTGCCGTTTGCACTTAGTGTTGCTGTAATGCTTTTACAATTGGCTACGGGTGCACTATTATCTGATGGAACGACATTGAATGTACAGGAGTTTGTTCTGCCAGAATCATCCGTTGCCGTTAAAGTTACAGTCAAAGCTCCAGACTGTGTTGTTCCTGGCGCTGGGCTTTGTGTCACGTCCACATTGTTGTCACAATTATCGGAAGTTGTAGCCATACTTGTATAATCGGCTAGGGTGAACTGGCAATTGGCATCGAAATTAACATTTTGATCCCCTGGACAGCTTATAGACGGGTCTTCATTATCAACAACAGTTATTTCTTGAGAGCAAGTGGCTGTTAAAGTAGCACCATCGGTTACGGTATAGTTTATAGTCGTTTTACCAATTGGAAAGGTGTAGCTTCCAACAGGGCCTGTTCCACTGTCTGTTACTACTCCTGTCATCGTCCAAGATAAAGTAACACCGCTACAATTATCACCATAGGTAGGTGTAACAACTGCGTAGTTAACCGTACAATTACCGGTACCGTCATCGGAAGTGTTAATTGAGATGCTGCCAGGGCAAGATATGGTCGGGTCTTCAGTATCGTTAACAGTAACGGTAAAGCTGCAGTCTGCTGTTAACCCTGCGGCATCGGTAACTTCATAAGTTACTGTGGTTGCGCCAATAGGGAAGGTTGCGCCAGAGGCTAAACCTGCAGTACGGGCAGTTGTTGCTCCTGGGCAGTTGTCTGTGCCAACGGGAGTGGTATAGTTAACAACGGCCCCACAAGCACCTGCATCATTACTTACGGTAATATCGCTAGGGCAAGATATGGTCGGGTCTGTAACATCTACGGTTATTGTAATCGTCCTTGTCTCTACATTGGTATAATCGTCATCGCTAACTTCTAATGAAACAAGATAATCACCTAGCTTTATTGGGGTAAAACTAGATGTGGATGTGTTACCTGAAAGTGAAGATGTTAATATAATTGTAATTCCGTCTGGGTCAAGCAAGCTCCATTTATGATTGACAGTTCCTGTAGTAGAACCTGTATGATTGCCTTCTAAAGAAACTAAGGAACAAACTTCAGTTGTATCATTTGATGGGGGAATTGTAATTTCTGCATTAATAGAACCACCTGCGGCAAGCAGCTCTCCAAAAGAATAAGTTGTTGAGCCGCTACCAACACATGTTGCGTATTTTTGATTGTCTATGTATATTTCGTCATTGTTTGTGCAATTTCCATCAATTAAAGATGAAGGTTCTATTATTAAAGATGCATTACTTGGTAAGTTTAATCTAACTTTTGGCCCGTTAAATGTAATTCTTCCAATATCAGGAGATGCTGTGACTATAGTAAGTTGCTGGGTGCTTAAAGTAGTTGTATGCTGACTTGACGTACCATCACCTAATATTAGTGTGCCACTTATAGTAATATCACCCATAGTTTGAGTAGATAGATCTGATAAAATACTTATTGTATCCCCAGCTTCAATAGTAACATCATTAGTCCCTGCGTTCTCGCCGGGATAACCTATTAATGCTGTTGGTGTAGCCCAAGAGGAACCATCATAGTAGAGCCATGAATTACGGTTAGTCCAGTCTCCTCCTCCGGTTCCATTAGATTTGTAATCACCAGCAGTATCAGCCAGAGGGGCAGTTGCTATAAGGGACAGGTTGCTTATTGTTTTTAAATCCGCTTCACTACTAATAAGATTCGCGTAGTCGGAAATAACGCCATAATAAGGCGTGTAGGGGTTTGTTGTGAGCTGTGCTTTATTTGGGAAAATACCGTTAGCAAATACATAGCTACCAAACAGCAATATACATAGAGTACAAATAATTTTGGTGTACGTAATTTTCTTATTCATAATCAGTTAATATTTAGGGCGTTGCACAACATATTAAGTCGTCTATATTTTTTTCAAAAAGACAACAAAATCTTTAGTTTAATGTGCTATTAACCAGTTCTATGAGGGAATGTGTAAAATTAAGGCTACCGTCTACGTGTAGCAAAAATACTCGTTGAAATACCTTTTTATTCTTTTGTAGGGGCATAAAATTTTACTTTAGAATTAATTAACATCTGTTTATGGATAAAGGCTTATTTGTTAATGGTGTTTGTTTTTGGTTAAATGGCTAATAAGTTTATCTATATACGGGACGAATATAATACAAAAAAATTAAAAATCATCCATGAAATGTATAAAAAATACGATGAAATACATTTTTACTAAGTGTTTGTATGGGTAATCCGTTGAATAATAGTGCATTTTTCGCTAGAATGAGTTTGTTGCTTTTTAAGGGCGAGATTGGCTTGCTCTGAGGTAACTGGATTGTTTTGTTTTGGTAAGTGCTGTGGTGCCCTTACTATGCCTTTAATATGAAGTAAAGGTGAAGGAAATATGGAGGAAAGGTGAAGGAGTAGCTTTTTTGATTCGTCCTAAAATAACTATACAGGTTAATTTACTAAATCTTAGGTTAAGTTTAGGTTAATTATTTGTGGTTTTGGTTGTTTTTGTATGTTTTTGGGGAGGTTCCCATGTATTTTTTAAATAATCTTGAAAAGTACAAGGGATCCTGGATGCCAATTTTAAAGCTTATCTCTTTAATGCTTAAATCGGTGAAATTAAGATATTCACAGGCTTTTTGGATTTTTTTGAGATTAAAGAAATGAATTGGTGAATAACCAGTTCGTTTTTTAAATATGGTATGTAAGTATGATGGCGAAAGTTTAAACTCTTTTGCAATGTCTTTAGATTTATACGTTTTGTTAATGTTGTTGTTTAGAAAATCGATAATGGCTCCTACGAGGTTGTCCTTATTTTGATGCGTGAAAGGGATGTCTATTTTGCTAAAGATGTAGGTGCTTATAAAGTTTAAGCTTAATATGTTTGCATATTCTAATTGGTAGTCGGTGTAATTGCTTTTTAGCAGATCGAAAATTTGATGAAATAATTTTAAGCGATGGTCAACAAAAGGAATCGTTTCACTTTTTTCATGAGTTGTTTTATATCTTAGGTATAAGTCTTCTGCAATGGAGCCATTGAAGTGCATCCAATAAATGCTCCAGGGATCTTCGACAGATGCACTGTAGCTATGTGCCAATTGTTTTGGTATGATAATGTATTGGTTTGGGAAGATTTCTATTTTTTCCTTTTCAACTGTAATCCACCCGCGACCTTCTGTACAATAGATAAAAATATAGTCCCCATGGTTTTTTTTGCGTTTTCTAAAGTGGTGGTGTGCTTTGGGGAAATAACCAAGATCTGTAACGTAGAAATTGCCCGATATAGGGTTGTTTTTAACCCTGTTTTTTATAGCATCTGGGAGGACAATCATTTTTTGTCCTAAAAAACCCTCTTTTAAAGTGTATTCGTCCATGTTTGTTGGTAGTATGTGATTTGGCTGTTTTATAGTGATAATAGCTTCGTTTTAAATTGACTTTTATTTTATTTGAACAAAGTGTTGATTTTTTGAGTTATTGTTGAGAATGTGTTAAAAGTAAGGAGTTTAGGTGTTTGATTGTCAATTTGTGTTTGTCAAAAATAAGATATCTATTTTAAGTTTAAAAAAACTGTACAAATATAAATGGGTTTAATGTATATGTTGTTTGTTAATCTTATATATTAAAAATAGCCTTGTTTTAGTAGTGTATCAAAGGTTTTGTTTGGTGTTTTTAATGTTGTTTAATGCATATGTGTTGCATTCAAGCACTTTGGTTTTGAATAAAATAATATTGTCCATGTATATGCTTGTATTTGTCTATGTTTTTAATGGAAAAATAGGATTAATTTGGCTGAAACTTTTGAGTGATAAAAAAATCGAGTTGACTTCAATAACTATATAACTGAATATATGAATACGGTAAAATTTAATTTCAAATATATATTGTCTATAGCTTTTGTATCGGCTATGGGAGGTTTGCTATTTGGGTACGATTGGGTTGTTATCGGTGGCGCTAAGCCATTTTATGAGCTCTACTTTGATATAGCTAATGCACCCGCAATGCAAGGTTGGGCGATGAGCAGTGCGCTTATAGGTTGTATTTTTGGCGCTGTGTTATCAGGATTTATTGCCGATAGATTAGGTCGAAAAAAATCTTTAATACTAGCCGCATTGTTATTTATTATATCTGCTTTTGGAACGGGCTATGCAAATGCATTTACACCATTTATTTGGTATCGTTTAATAGGTGGTTTAGGTATTGGTTTGGCGTCTACATTGTCTCCTATGTATATAGCAGAAATTGCACCGGCAAAGTTTAGGGGGCGTTTTGTGGCTATTAATCAGTTAACTATTGTTATAGGGATTCTGGCTGCTCAAATTATTAATTGGTTGATAGCCGAACCTATAGCCGATTCGTTGGATGCTGAACAAATATTAGTATCATGGAATGGCCAAATGGGGTGGCGAATTATGTTTTGGGCAGAGTTGGTGCCAGCGGGAATGTTCTTTTTGTTTATGTTTTTAGTGCCAGAAAGTCCACGTTTTTTGGTTAAAATAAATAAGGTGGATAGGGCAGGTTTTATTTTAAATAAAATTGGAGGTGTGGCCTATGCTAAAAATGAAATGTTGAATATTCAACAGTCGTTTCAAAATGTAGCTGAAAAGCATATTTCTTTAGCAGAGCTTAAAAATCCTAAGGTATTACCTATTTTAATTATAGGAGTTGTCCTAGCTATATTTCAGCAATGGTGCGGAATCAATGTTATTTTTAACTACGCTCAGGAAATTTTTACCGCAGCAGGTTATAGTGTTGGGGATATGTTGTTCAATATCGTTATTACCGGAAGTGTTAATTTAATATTCACTTTTGTGGCCATGCGAACTGTTGATAGTTGGGGGCGTCGTAAGTTAATGTTATTTGGAGCTCTTGGATTGGCTGTAGTATATGCTGTTTTGGGCGCTGCTTATTATTTTGAATTTAAAGGCTGGCCCGTATTGGTTTTGGTGATTACGTCCATAGCTATATATTCCATGTCCCTTGCGCCCATTACCTGGGTGGTGCTTTCAGAAATATTTCCTAATAGATTACGTGGGGTTGCTATGGCAATTGCAACATTTTCTCTTTGGGTAGCTTCCTTTATCCTCACGTTTACATTTCCTATTTTGAATGAGTTATTAGGTTCCTATGGTACTTTTTGGGTCTATAGTTTAATATGTGTACTCGGGTTTTTATTCATAAAACAACGTTTGCCGGAAACCAAAGGAAAGAGTTTGGAAGAAATTGAAGTAGAATTAACCGAAAAATAGTATTCATTATGTTGCTTAGAATAGTCTTCTTTACGATTGGGATCCATATGCTACTATCTTGTCAAGAAGTAGAATATATGGAAGAGAAACCTAACATACTTCTTATTATCACAGATGATCAGGGCTATGCAGATTATAGTGCTTATGGAGGTGCACCAGATGCTATTACGCCTAATATGGATAAAATTACAGAAAATGGTGTGCGTTTTACTAATGGTTATGCAACGGCTCCAGTTTGTAATGCTTCGCGTCAAGGGATTATAACAGGAAGTTATCAAGAACGTTGGGAAACTTTTTACTATGGGGGAAAGATATTTCCTGATTCTGTTAAAACAATACCTGAGTTTTTAAAGAATGAAGGATATCGAACAGTAAAAATAGGAAAAACTCATTATGCGGATATATTGGATAACAATGTAAAAATTGAAGATCCGTTGACATATCGTGAGTTTCCATTGAATCATGGCTACGAGGAGTTTTTGGGGTTCTGCGCACATCGCCACGATTATTTTAAATTAAAAGCAACTGATGATTGGGTGGAAAACCCTGACGATGACAGGATGTCCCAGTTTGGGCCTTTGTGGCGAAACAGGACTAAAGAGGATTTTGAAGGTTATACTACCGATATTTTTGGAGATGAAGCGGTAAAGCAAATAGGAAAAAAAGACGACAGGCCATTTTTTATGGAATTGTCATTTAACGCCGTTCATCACCCTATATATCAAGCGCCAGATAAATATTTGGAGCGTTTTGGTATTGAAAAGTTTCCTGAGTGGAATCCTGAAGAAGAACCGTTTTTAGATTACCATGCCCGTACCTGTTGGCTACAGGAAGTGGACCCTAATGGCCGCAAGCGGTACTTGGCTAACTTGGCCTGTTTGGATGATAACATAGGTAAGGTGTTGGAGGCTTTAAAAAGAACAGGAAAATGGAATAATACCCTTATCTTTTTTATATCTGATAATGGGGGCTCTCAAAATACTTATGCGAATAACGGCATATTGAATGGTCATAAATATATTTTACGCGAAGGCGGGATTCGCACCCCGTTTACCATGAGTTGGCCGCAAAAGATAAAGAAAGCTAAGGTTATTGATGCACCTGTTTCCCACATGGATATACTGCCAACGTGTTTAACGGCAATAGCTTCTAAAACACGAGGTAAATTGAAATTAGATGGAAAGAACCTTTTAGGTTTAATAAACAATCCAAAAAGTAAGCATCATCAAAATTTGGTTTGGGATACAGGCAAAGAATGGGCTGTTCGAAAAGGTCAGTGGAAGTTGCATGTTGTAAAACAGGACAATCATTTTAGAACCATTCATTTAGATGCCGGTACTTACCTGTATAATTTGGAAACTGATCCGGGAGAGCAGAATAACTTAAGTGATAAATACCCAGAAATAGTTGAGGAGATGACCGCTGTTTATGAGGTGTGGAAAAAGAGTTTGTAAAAGTAATTCACAACAATAGCTTAAAAATAATATTATGAGAATTTTGACGCAAACCGTTATGGTTATGTTGGGCGTATGCTTGTTTTCGTGTGTAAATGGTGATGTTGAGTCATTGGATATGTCTGGAGAATGGCATTTTAAAATGGATTCGTTAGATGTAGGTGTTTCTGAAAAATGGTATGTACAGGTATTTGAAGATGTAGTTATGTTACCTGGATCTATGGCTGAAAACGGTAAGGGGGACAAGGTTTCTGTAAATACAAAGTGGACAGGGCAAATAGTTGATAGTGCTTGGTTTAAGTCCAGTAAATATGCTGCATACCGAAAACCAGGAAATGTTAAGATACCTTTTTGGCTGCAACCAGAAATACATTATGTAGGGGCTGCATGGTATCAAAAACAAATTGTAGTTCCATCTGAATGGCAGGACAAGGTTGTAGAGTTGAGATTGGAGCGTCCTCATTGGGAAACCCAGGTATGGGTTGATGGTAATTATGTTGGTAAGCAGAATAGCTTGGGTACGCCGCATGTATACCGATTAACAGATTTAAAGCCTGGGAAGTATATTGTATCTATTCGTATTGATAATAGTATTCACGATATTGACCCTGGGTTAAATTCGCATAGTATTACAGATCATACGCAGAGTAATTGGAATGGAATTGCAGGAACAATACAATTAACAAAGCGGGGTAAGTTGTTCTTGGATAACGTTAGGGTATATCCAGACGTTGTAAACAAGATGATAAAAGTTGCTGCAAGAATCAATAACTATACAGGCGATTCTAAAAAATGTAAACTTAAGTTGGAGGTAAAAGAATCGGCCGACCAAATGAAGTCACTTGGTGTAATAAGTAAGGAAGTAACCATAGATACAGTTGGTCAATTTGAAATAGATTATCTCATGGGGGATAAGCCATTACTATGGGATGAGTTTACCCCGAATTTATATACAATGGATCTTAGTTTGCAATCTCCATTAGGAACGGATACAGAGCAAGTGACTTTTGGAATGCGTGAATTTAAAGTAGATGGTACTCGTTTTGCAATCAATGGAAGACCTGTTTTCTTAAGGGGGACATTGGAATGTGCCATTTTTCCTAAAACTGGGTATCCGGCTACAGATGTAGAAACTTGGAAACGGATTTTGAACGTTTGCAAAGCGCATGGGTTGAATCATATGCGTTTTCATTCTTGGTGTCCGCCAGAAGCAGCTTTTGAAGCTGCAGATCAATTGGGGGTTTATTTGCAGGTGGAGGTGTCCAGTTGGGCTAATGTGAGTTCATCGATAGGTAATGGTTTGCCAATAGACAAGTGGTTGTATAGGGAAGCTGAATGTATCTTGGACGCATATGGTAATCACCCTTCTTTTGTTATGATGGCTTATGGTAATGAGCCTGGAGGTAAAAATCAAAAAGCATATTTAAGTGAATTTGTTTCTCATTTTAAGGATTTGGATAATCGTAGAGTTTATACTGGTGGTGCAGGTTGGCCCTATATAGAAAATCAAGATTATTATAATAATGCAGCACCTCGTATTCAAGGATGGGGAGCGGGATTAAGGAGTGTGATTAATAGCAGACCTCCTGAAACTGTATTTGACTACAACGACATTATTAATAAAACGCCCATGCCATATGTAAGTCATGAAATAGGGCAGTGGTGTGCTTATCCTAACTTTAAAGAAATTCAAAAATATACAGGTGTATTAAAAGCCAAAAACTTTGAAATATTTAAAGAGACTTTGGAGGAAAACCATATGGGACATCTGGCTGATAGTTTTTTGTTGGCTTCGGGGAAACTACAAGCCTTGTGTTATAAAGCAGATATAGAAGCTGCTTTGCGAACCAGGAATTTTGCGGGATTTCAGTTGTTGGACTTACACGATTTTCCAGGACAAGGTACGGCTTTGGTTGGTGTTTTGGATGCTTTTTGGGAGGAAAAAGGGTATATAACACCAGAGGAATACAGTCGCTTTTGTAATGAAACGGTGCCTCTTGCTCGTTTAGAAAAGCGTGTTTTTAATAATCATGAAATTTTTACAGCCCTCATCGAAATAGCTCATTTTGGTAGTGATGCATTAAACAATCCAAAAGTTACTTGGGAGCTTTCCAATATGGAACGTGTTGTTTCTGAAGGGGATTTTCAAATAACCAACATCCCGATAGGAAATGGTTTTAAGTTAGGGACGGTAGAAGTTGACTTAAAAGGAATAAAAAGTCCTCAGAAACTGACGTTAACGGTTCGTGTGGAAGGCTTTTTTAATAGTTGGGATGTTTGGGTCTATCCGTTAGAATTAGAGGAAATAGAGAGTACAGAGACTATGAGAATGGTTAAAGGTTTGGATGCAGGGACGCTTGAATATTTAATAAATGGCGGTAAGGTTTTATTGAGTCCAAAACAAGGAACTATAAAACCCGAAATGGGAGGTGCCATAGGCGTTGGATTTTCCAGTATTTTTTGGAATACAGCCTGGACCAGAGGTCAAAAGCCCCATACTTTAGGTGTTTTGTGTAATCCAGAGCATCCTTTATTGGCGGAATTTCCAACTGAATACCATTCCAATTGGCAATGGTGGGATGCTATGAGTCATTCTAACGCCATTATTTTGGATGCGTTTTCTTTAAATTTAAAACCTATAGTAAGGGTCATAGACGATTGGTTTACAAACAGGCGCTTGGCCTTAATTTTTGAAGCTAAAGTAGGTAAGGGTAAATTGTTGTTTAGTGGTATTGATCTGCATTCCGATTTGAAAGATAGGCCAGAGGCTAGGCAGTTGCTGTATAGTGTGAAAAAATATATGTTAAGCGAGCAATTTAATCCCAAAGAAGCATTGACAGCAGAAAGTGTTAGAGGTCTATTTAATAATTAAAGGTACTGCATAAATATAAAATCAAGAATAAATTAACGTAATTAGAAAATGAGCGAAGTAAAGGCTTGGAAAGACAAGGTTGTGATACCAACCTATGAAGTTGGTAAACCTGAAAAGTATCCCGTATTTCTCGATAAGCGTGTGTATCAGGCCAGTAGTGGTGTGGTATACCCGCACCCTGTAATCGAATCGATAAGTGATGAAAAGACAGATAAGGAATGGGACGTTGTTTTTATTGAAAATGAGTATGTGAAAATTATGGTGATCCCTGGTTTGGGAGGGCGCATCCAGATGGCTTATGATAAAATAAGAGAACGCCATTTTGTGTACTACAATCAGGTTATTAAGCCTGCGTTGGTAGGGTTGACTGGCCCTTGGATTTCTGGAGGTATCGAATTTAATTGGCCACAGCACCACCGTCCGAGTACTTACGATCCAACTGATTTTTATATTGAAGAAAATGAAGATGGCAGTAAAACTATTTGGGTTAGTGAGGTAGAGCGCATGTTTAGAACAAAAGGTATGGCTGGTTTCACCTTGTATCCTGATAAGGCTTATTTAGAGATAAAGGCTCAGTTATACAATCGTACACCGCATCCGCAAACCTTTTTGTGGTGGGCCAATCCGGCGGTTGCTGTAAACGATCATTACCAATCGGTGTTCCCGCCCGATGTGAATGCTGTTTTCGATCACGGTAAGCGTGACGTTTCAGAATTTCCTATAGCCAAGGGCGAATATTATAAAGTTGATTATAGTCCCGGAACTGATATTTCACGCTATAAAAATATCCCAGTGCCAACTTCTTATATGGCGATTACATCCGACTATGATTTTGTTGGTGGCTACGAAAAAGATACCAAAGGCGGTTTGTTACATGTGGCCGATCACCACATATCACCAGGCAAAAAGCAGTGGACATGGGGTAACGGGGATTTTGGAAGAGCATGGGATAGAAATTTAACCGACGAAGACGGTCCTTATATAGAGTTAATGTGTGGTGTGTATACCGATAATCAACCAGATTTTTCCTGGATGCACCCTTACGAAGAAAAAAGCTTTAAACAGTATTTCATGCCCTACTACAATGTTGGTGTTGTAAAGAATGCGACCAAAGAAGCCTTGTTGAATCTAGAAGTTGAAAGCGGACAAGCTATACTAAAGATTCATGTAACGGCGGTTTATAACAATTGTAAAGTAGTGCTTAAAACGCCTAAAGTATTATTTTTTGAGGAAATAAAGAACTTAAGTCCAGAACAAGGGTTTGAAAAAGTCATTCCTATTGAAGATACCAAATACGAAGATTTAATAGCAACACTAACAGATGCAAAAGGAAACGTTTTGGTGTCTTGGTCACCTGAGATGGCAAAGGGTAATGAGATTCCCGAGCCGGCTAAAGCAGCTAAACAACCAGATGAGATAGAAAGTATCGAACAGTTGTATTTAAGAGGGCTGCATTTGGAACAATACCGACATGCTACTTACGATCCTACGGCATATTATTTGGAAGCCCTTTCTCGTGAACCCGGCGACGTACGTTGTAATAATGCTATGGGACTTTGGTATTTAAAGCGTGCTAAGTTTAAAGAGGCTTTGGTTTATTTTGATAAAGCTATTGAAACATTAACAGAACGAAACCCTAATCCGTACGATGGCGAACCGTATTTTAATCGTGGTTTAGCACTTAATTTCCTTGATAGAAAGGACGAAGCGTATGCAGCCTTTTTTAAAGCCTGTTGGAATGCCGCTTGGCAAGATGCAGGGTACTTTAATTTGGCTCAAATAGATTGTTGTAAGGGAAATGACGGTAAAGCTTTGGAATTGGTTAATAGGGCACTCATCAAAAATTGGCATAATCACAAAGCCCGCCACCTAAAGGTTATCTTGTTAAGAAAATTGGGCAATGTTCAAGAAGCCAATAGGTTAGTTGAAGACTCTTTAGCAATTGATAATTTTAATTTTGGGGTACTTTATGAGAAGCATTTGTTGAGTCGTAGTCAAGATGATTTATTGCATTTAAAAAACTTATTACGTGATAATCCACATAATTATATCGAGTTTTCTTTGGATTATGCACAGGCCGGTCAGTTTGAAGAAGCCATTAGCTTATTGCAACTTCATTTAGAAGATAAAGTAGAGGTGTACCCTATGGTAAGATATTTTTTAGGCTGGTATTACGAACAAAAAGGTGAGATAGAAACAGCTAAAGCGCACTATGTAAAGGCTTCAAAAATGCCTAATGATTATTGTTTTCCAAACCGATTGGAAGAAGTAATCGTGTTACAGGCAGCGATGAGCCAAAATCATGAGGATGCTATGGCGCCTTATTACTTGGGTAATTTTTGGTACGCTTTTAAGCAGTACGGTGAAGCTCAGAAATGCTGGGAACAATCAATTGCTTTAGATGAGGCTAATGCCATATGTCATCGTAATCTAGCCTTATTATATTTCAATAAAACAAACGAAAAGACACGGGCACGGATGCATTTAGAGAAGGCTTTTCGGTTAGATGGTCAAGATGCCCGTTTGTTAATGGAGTTAGATCAATTGTATAAAAAATTAAACGTTTCTGTAGAAGGGCGTCTGGAACTATTGGAAGCCAATTTACAGTTAGTAAAATCTCGTGATGACCTGTATTTGGAATGGGTAACATTAAATAACTTTAAAGGTGATCATGAGGTTGCTTTAAGTCATATTCAGCAACGGCAATTCCATCCTTGGGAAGGCGGGGAAGGTAAAGTGCCTTTTCAGTATATTACAGTACATATAGAATTGGCTAAACAATGCATTGGCGAAGGGAAGTATTCAGATGCTATTGCACATTTAGAAGCCGCTCAGGTTTATCCGCATAACTTAGGGGAAGGGAAGTTGTTTGGTGCTCAGGAGAATAATATTTATTATTGGTTGGGATGTGTGTATGATAAATTAGGTGAACCTGAAAAGGCTAAGGCGTGTTGGAGAACAGCTTCTGAAGGTTTAAGCGATCCAAGTCCTGCCATGTTCTATAACGATCAGCAACCAGATACCATATTTTACCAAGGGATGGCTTTACTTAAGTTGGATGACAAGGTAGCAGCAAACCACCGATTTAATAACTTAATAAACTATGGAGAATCCCATATGGATGATGATGTAAAGTTAGATTACTTTGCTATTTCTTTACCGGATCTATTAATATGGGAAGAGGACTTAAAGGTGCGTAATAAAATTCATTGTAATTACTTAATAGGTTTAGGAAAGCTGGGGCTGGGTGATGGAGAAGCGGCCGAAATCGCATTTAAAAAGGCATTAGCTCTTGATTGTTATCACATGGCTGCACATATTCATTTGGCCTTGGTTAGAAGAGAGGACATTATATAATTTTCACGTAATAAAAAAATAGCTATTATGTATAAGTACATCGTATTACTAATTACTTTAATTTCAAGCCATATTTGTTTGTTGGCTCAGGAAGCTGTTCTAGATCTTTCAGGAACTTGGAAGGTAACCTTAAGTGAGGAACGACCTCATATCGAGAATACAACGGATTATAAGCGAGAAGGAACCATTAATCTGCCATCTTCATTGGCGCAACAAGGTTATGGGTTAAAAACAATTGGTTCTGATTTTGGTGTGTTAACACCAGAGTATAAGTATTTGGGTATCGCTACGTTTGAAAGGGATATAGAAATTCCTAAGGCCTGGAAAAATAAACAGTTTCAAATTTTTTTAGAACGTGTGCTGTGGCAATCAAAAGTATTTATTGATGGAAAAGAGATAAGTACACAAGATGCTTTGGGAACGCCGCATATTCATGAGTTGGGTGTGTTGGAGCCAGGGAAACATCGCTTGACAATTAAAGTGAATAATGATATGATCCATAATATTGGTGATAAAGGTCATGCATACGGAGCGTATACACAAAGCATCTGGAATGGTGTTGTTGGTCGCATGGAGCTTATAGCTAAAGATCCTACTTTTATAGCAAATGTACGTACCTTTTCATTATTAGATAGTGATCAGTTGCGAGTTGAAGTTGCTATTGAAGCTGCTAAAAAAGAAAGTGCAAGCCTTCATTTGGAAATACGGGAGGTAGCTAGCCAATCGGTTGTGAAAAGCTTTAAAGTGTCCTATAACTTAGTTGCTGGTAAACAACAGAAAGAGGTGGTTTTAGATCTGAATGGAGCACTTAAGAAATGGAATGAATTCGATCCGACGGTTTATGTTTTAACCACAACTCTCAAAACCAGAAAGTACAGAGATGTAAAAGATACGGAGTTTGGTTATGTGAAAATTAGCCACGACGGTACACATGTTCTTGTTAACAATACTCCTGTGTTTTTACGGGGCAATTTGGATTGTGTGCATTTTCCGTTAACTGGTTACCCGTCTGCCAATGTGGAGGATTGGGTTAAGATTTTTAGAGTTTATAAGGACTACGGACTAAACCATGCGCGTTTCCATTCTTGGTGTCCGCCAGAAGCTGCCTTTAAAGCGGCTAATAGGGTAGGTATCTATTTGCAGGCCGAGGCCTCTATATGGATCGATTGGTGGATGAGCGAGGATATGAAGCTAAGAGGAAGGCCAGAGATGGATACTAAAGGTTATCCCCAAGGGCTTGGTAAAGATCCTGTTCGGGATGCTTTTGTAGTTGAAGAAATGAACCGTGTGGTCAATTATTATGGTAACCATCCGTCATTTACTATGTTTTGTATTGGTAACGAGTTGGGAAATTCCGATTTTGATGTGATGCAACAGTGGGTAAAAGCTTTAAAGGAAAAAGATAACCGTAGATTGTATGCAGTTTCAACGGCTCGAAAAGTGACCGAAGTTGACGATTATATGGCAACGCACTACATACAAGGAGTAGGGCGTACCCGTGGATTGAACGGCCCCCATACCGATTGGGATTTTGAAAAGGTGTATAGTCAGATGGATATTCCAATTATTGCACACGAAATAGGTCAATGGCCAGTGTATCCTTCGTGGCGTGAAATAGATAAGTATACCGGGGTGTTGAAAGCTCGTAATTTTGAGGAATTCAAGGCCGCTGCAGAAAAGAATGGTATCGCAGACCAAGCGGATGCATTTAAAATGGCTTCAGGCGCTTTGAATCAAATTATGTATAAATATGAAACCGAGTCTTTTCTAAGGACAAAAAGCTGTGCTGGGGTGCAACTGTTGAGCATGCAAGACTATCAGGGTCAGGGTGAGGCACTTATTGGGTGGCTTGATGCCCATTGGGATAGTAAGGGGATAACAACTCCTGAAAAATTCAAACAGCACTACAATGAAACAGTGCCCTTGCTCCGTATAAAAAAGTTTGTTTGGACAGCTAATGAAACTTTTGAGGGCCGTATTCAATTATCACATTACGGTCAGTATCCAATTAAGGAAGGAAAGTTGGTTGCTAAGGTTTCAACAACATCGGGTCAAGTGTTAAAGATTGAAAATTGGAATTTAAACGATATAAAAGTGGGGAGCCTAACCGATGTAGGGAAGCTTATATTGCCTTTAGATATTGTGGATAAGGCACAGCAGTTAACCGTTTCGGTGGCTCTGGAAAATACAGCGTTTAAGAACACATGGCAAATTTGGGTATATCCCAATCAATTGCCAGAAAACAATACCCAGGAGGTGGTTGTTTCGAAAATGTTGGATGATAAGACACTATCTGCTTTGGAGTCAGGAAAGAAGGTCATGCTGTTGGCAAGTAACTTGGGGGCAGAGCAAAGTAGTGTAGATCTTAATTTTTACCCTTTGTATTGGTCGCTTACCTTTTTTCCGGGACAGGGCAAAACTAATATAGGTCTGTTGCTAAAAGATAAACACCCTGCTTTTAATGCGTTTGTAACTTCTTATCATAGCGATTGGCAATGGGAGACCATAATGAAGGGGTCTAAAGCTTTTATTCTTAATGAAATGCCCAAGGAATACAAGCCAATTGCTCAGGTAGTGGACGATTTTCATAGAAATAATAAAGAAGGGGCTATTTTTGAATTAAAAGTTGGTAAGGGAAAATTGTTGGTCTGCGGTTTTGATATAGCAGGTACCGATTCGCCTGTAGCAAAACAATTGCTTTACAGTCTTAAAGCGTATATGGAATCGGATGCTTTTGCGCCAGAAACTCCTATAAATCTAACTTCTCTTAAAAAAATGTTTCCTTTAATCCCGAAAGTTGAAAATGTGAATGTTGATGGAGATTTTGAGAATGCTATTTTACAAGTGAAGGCAGCGGAAAGGTTGCAAATCGAGAATGAAAATATACCTTGGAAAAAAGAAAATGATAAAATACTAGTAGAAGAGGCCGTACAATACACGGTAAAAGGTGATGGCACATGGAAAGATGCTAAAGGCGCTGCTTGGCAAGGAAAAGAAATGACTCTAACTTTAAAGTGTCCAGAGGGTATGTTGGGGAGTTTTTATGTGCTGTTCGATGACTGGAACAATCAGGGGCGTGAAGGTTTTGTGGAATTTGAAAGACGGAAAGTGCAGTTGGGAAGTCACAATGCTAAAGGAGGTAAATGGGTGAAATTCCATGTGATGCGTGAGGATAGTAATGACGGGAAGTTGATTTTAAAAGCGAAAGCTTCAAAAGGGAATAATCTAATGATTCGTGAAATTGTGTTAGAAAAGGAATAAACTCTGAGAAAGTATAAACTATAAGAGACCGTTTGAATTTCAAAGAAGGAATTTTAGCGGTCTCTTTAAGATTGGAGATTTAATGCGTTTAGGAGAAAATTGAGTGTGCTTGCCTTTTTGACGCTTCATTTTTCTATTTTTAAAATCTTTAGGCATTTGTGTTTTTTGGCAAAAATGATTTAGTTTAACTTTGTTGCAGTAATTTTCAATTAGCAATTAAGCATTTTAAGAAACTATGGGGTTAAAAACATATGATGTAAAGCATTGTGCTAACACAGTGGTAAAGCTTACGGGAAAAGGATTAGATACAGCTTGGGAAAAGGCTGTTGTGTTAAGTGATTTTATTTCGGCATGGGATCCAGAACCAGTAAAGAAAATCGAGTTTAAAGCGCTTTATGATGATGATAATTTCTATTTCTTATTTAAAGTTTATGACAGAGAGGTTCATATTGATAAAACGGATGATACGAATGCTAGTATTAATGAATCGGATCGGGTAGAGTTGTTTTTTAGGTCGGATACTAATTTGAGCCCCTATTACTGTTTAGAAATCGATCCATCGCCACGATTAATGGATTTTAAGGCGTATCCAAATCGGAATTTCGATTTTAACTGGAACTGGCCTCAAGAAGATATTACCATTAAATCGGATATTCAGGATAGGTTTTTTACCGTTGAAGGCGCTATCAGTTTGAAATCGCTAAGCGATTTAAAGTTGCTAAAAAACAATAAAATAGAAACAGGTGTCTTTAGGGCTAAATACAATAAGCAGCCCGATTCAAGCTATGAGCCTACCTGGATATCCTGGGTAGACCCCCAAACACCAACTCCAGATTTTCATATCGCTTCTGCTTTTGGAGTTTTTAACCTTTGCCAAGATTAGAAAGAAAAGTATTTTAGATAAAAAATAAAGTCGTCAACTAGGGTATTGGTTAACGACTTTTTTTGATTCTATAATATTGATTCAAATATTCTAGGTAATTTATGTTAATTAGCGTCATTTGTGATTAGTTCAATAGCATTAAGAGAGGTGGGTTGAGTAGATTATAAGAAGCAATATTGGTTTAAATCGATATAAATTATTGTTTTGTCAAACGTAAGTAAATTACTTTTTCTTATCTTAATAAACAGATTAGCAATAATTATAACTGTTTCAAATGTTCGACCATGAGAAATAAATTAAAAAAAGAGTTAGGATTATTTGATGTTTTTGCGATAAGCACTGGGGCTATGTTTAGTTCTGGTTTTTTTTTACTGCCCGGTATTGCGTCTCACTACACAGGTGCATCGGTATTTTTGGCATATATGCTTGCAGGGGTTTTAATATTGCCGTCTATGTTTAGCATTGCGGAAATTTCGACAGCCTTGCCGCGGTCGGGAGGTGCTTATTTTTTTCTAGACAGAAGCCTTGGTCCTTTAATGGGTACCATTGGTGGGCTTGGAACCTATTTTGCCTTAATGTTAAAAACGGCATTTGCGATTATAGGTATTGGTGCCTATGCAGCTATATTTTGGGAGATCCCAACAAAAACAGTAGCCATCGTTGCGACGCTTTTCTTTATGGCTTTAAACCTTATAGGCGCAAAAAAAACATCGGCATTCCAAAAAGTATTTGTGACGTTCTTACTGGTTATTTTAATTACTTTTATTGTTGATGGTGTTTATTCAATATACGTTGGGGATTTAATAAGTAAGCAAGCGCTTGATACGCAGTTTTCACCATTCCTCTCAGATGGGGTCGGAGGGCTGTTTACATCTGCTGGATTTGTTTTTGTTTCATATTTAGGGCTAACCCAGATTGTAAGTGTTGCAGAAGAGATTAAAAACCCCGAAAGAAACATTCCCTTGGGAATGGTGTTGTCCCTAATTGTAACAGGACTTATTTATGGTTTAGGGGTTTTTATTATGGTTGCTATTATTGAGCCGGAAACATTTGCTAACGAGATGGCTCCTGCTGCTGTTGCAGCATCACAAATGTTTAGTTGGTTGCCCGATAATGCGGGCGTTTTATTGATGTCTATAGCTGCGCTTGCGGCATTTGCTTCAACAGGCAATGCAGGGCTGTTGTCTGCTTCACGGTATCCTTTTGCAATGGGAAGAGATAAATTGTTGCCTGCTATTTTATCAAAAATCGGTGGCAAAGGCACGCCAGTGGTAGCTATATTTTTCACGACAGCATTTATTATTTTGTTTATTTTGTTATTGTCTGAAGAGGGTATTGTTAAGCTAGCTAGTACGTTCCAATTGCTAATTTTTATATTTATTAATTTTTCTGTTATTGTTTTTAGAAAAAGCAAAATAGAATCGTACGATCCTGGTTACTTGTCTCCTCTTTATCCATTTATGCAAATCGTTGGAATTGTTATATCGTTTATATTAATTATTTATTTGGGTTGGATGCCGATTCTTTTTACAACAGGAATTGTAATTATGGCACTACTTTGGTATCGTTTTCATGCTCAGGGAAAAGTAAAGCGAGAAGGTGCTATATTTCATTGGTTTGCTCTTTTGGGGAAATACCAGTATGATGAATTGGAAAATGAGTTAATGACCATATTAAAAGAAAAAGGACTGAGGCAAGGAGACCCCTTTGATGAAACGGTGATAAAGTCCAAAATAGGTATGCTAAGAACTCCAGCAGATATCGATAAGGTTTTAGATAAGGTGTCTGACTATTTTGCTGCTGAATTGCAGAAGGATAAAAAAAGCATAAAAGACAGGTTTGTAAAGTCTTTACTCGATGATTCTGTAATTACATTGCCCGGAGTTTTGATTTTTCATGTAAAATATAAAAATGTTTTAAACCCTTCTATGCAAATCATTGTTTCAAAAACTGCCATTTCGGGAGAAATTCCTTTTAAAAATAACGAAGTAAAATCGCCAATACATATTTGTTGTTTCCTGATTAACACCGACGAAAAGCCAAAGCAACAGTTGCGCATGCTGTCTAGGTTGATTGATATTTTGGAAAGAGAGGATGTTGTAAAAGCAATATTAGCTATGGATAGCCATAGGGAGATTAAGGAATATCTGTTGCAAAATGAGAATTTTGTAAGCGTAAAATTATTAGAGGGCACATCACAGAGTGCTATGATTGGTCGTCAATTAATGGAGGTACAGTTACCTAAAGATGTTTTGGTAGCCTTGATAGAACGAAACAATAAAACCTTTACGCCCAATGGCTCTACTGTTTTGCAGGAAGACGATATTCTTACCATACTTGGAGAGGCTAAATCTATTTCAAAATTATTTAAGGGATACGTTGGTTCCGAAAAGGAAAAATGGTAAAAAAACAGCGGGTGTAAAATAAAGCTAACTGAACCCGTTGTGTATTTTGAGCTAGAAAGCAAACTTTTTATCAAAACCATTTATTAACGTCATAGAAATTGAATTGACAGAATTGCATCAAAAAGCACAACAGGATAACTGGATTACAGCTTTAAGTTGGGAATGGAATTAAGCTTGTTGGACTTCTGGTTCTTCTTCGGTTTTAATATAAGATTTTACGTTTTCTGAATTTACAATGTCAATGGGCAGTAGATTTTGCTTTGGGGTTTCCTTGGCGTAAAGCAAGTAATCTGCCAAACCAGAAAAACTAAGTTGTGCCTGTTCTTTTGGATTTTGATTAATTAAAAAATCAATACTTCCTGAGCTTAAATATTGTATGTTTTCTGCTAGTAAATCGTAACCAATAACATGTTTTTTTTGTGATTGTGTATTTAAAAGTGCTGCAAGCAAATGAACCTTGGAGTTGGTAACAAAAATACCCGATACTTCAGGGTGCATATCAATAAAGTATTTTACGGATTTTTTTAAATTATTAGTGTTTCTGTGTTTTAATTTGAATGTTTCAATTTCAAAGTTATTATCGTTTAAATCTTCGAAATACGACCTAAACCCTTTTTCTTTATCTTGCATGTGCCGCGCATTTTTAAAGACTTCGTCAATATGTACAATAGCAATTTTGCTCGTGTTTTCTAGTACAGTATGCATGAGTTTAGCAGCAACCCTACCGCTTAAATAAAGATCTTGACCAATAAAGCGCTGGGGTTTAGTATCCCTAATATTGTTGTTGAATAAAAAGTATTCGATGTTCAGTTGTTCGCAAGTCTTTAAGAAATTTAGCGATTCTTTTTGAAATAGGGGAGCGAGTACAATGCCATCACATTGCTTTTTCAAAGCGATGTCAGACTGTGTTATAAAACTGGTTTTGTCAAAAGGATTGAAGTATAATAGGTCCATTGTAATGCCAAATGGTGCATATTCTTCAAAAGCTTCTTCAATACCTTCAAGGCAAGGGTGCCAATAGGGGTCTATGTCTGGATTGGGCATGAGAACAGATATGTTGTATATTTTGTTGTTCTTTAAATTTCTTGCTAGCAGGTTGGGTTTGTAGTCTATTTGTTTAAGAATTGCGTTAATTTTAGCCAGAGCGGCTGGAGAAACCTTTCCCCTGTTATGAATTACACGGTCTACAGTACCTTTTGATACGCCTGCCATGATAGCAATGTCCTTTATTGTATATTTTTTCATATGGGCTCAAATATACAAAAGTTAATTTGTATGTGTGTTGTTGTGTGTTCGAGCACATTATTTTAATTTTTTCCCTTGTCAATTAAAAAAAAAGTGTAGTTTTGTGTAATTCTTAGAATGATAACATGGGTTTTGCTTTGTAAAAGTGGCTGGGTTCATGGATTTTAGAGGGTGTTTAATAAGAAAAAAAAACTTAAACTAATGGGAAAAACAAAGCCAACACTAGTTATATTGGCAGCAGGAATGGGAAGTCGTTATGGAGGCTTGAAACAGATAGATGCGTTTACACCAGAAGGTGATACGATAATTGATTTTTCACTGTACGATGCACTTCGTGCGGGATTTGGAAAATTTGTCTTTATTATTAGAAAGAGTTTTGAAAAAGAGTTTAAAGAAATCTTTAATAAAAAACTGGAAGGGAAAGCAGAGGTTGATTACGTATATCAAGAATTAGATTGTGTTCCTGAAGCTTATATTAATCCGGAGCGAACAAAGCCATGGGGAACAGGACATGCGCTTTTAATGGCTAAAGATGCAGTGCAAGAGAATTTTGCTATTATAAATGCAGATGATTTTTATGGTAGAGAAGCTTTTGAGGTGATGGCAAAGTCGTTATCTGAAAAAGATAAGAATTCCTATCAGTTTAATACAATGGCATATTTATTAAAGAATACCGTTTCTGATTACGGCTTTGTTTCTCGAGGTGAGTGCCAGGTAGATGAAAATGGTTTTTTAACAGATGTTACCGAGCGTACGCATATTGAAAAAATTGATGGTGAGTTAAAGCGAAAAGATGATAATGGGGAGTTTATTCCAATTGATGAGGATACCGTAGTTTCAATGAACTTTTGGGGTTTCACACCTAAATGTTTTGAATTTGGAACAGAGTTGTTTGGAAAGTTTTTAGAAGAAAATAAAGAGAATTTAAAAGCAGAATTCTATATCCCGTCGGTTGTAAACGAAATCTTAAAATCGGGTATTGCTACGGTTGAAGTGTTAAAGTCTGATGCCAAGTGGTTTGGGGTAACCTATAAAGAAGATAAGGAAAGAGTGAAGGCAGCTATTGGCGAGTTAAAGAAAAATAATATTTACCCAACAAATCTTTGGTAGCATGACGAACGAGCAATTACAATATATTTTCAATCAATTCCAGCACGGTGCTCAGTTTGAGTCTTATCAAGAATTGGCTTCAGGACATATTAACGATACCTTTTTAATTAAAACCACGCAAAAACCGTATTATATTTTACAACGCATCAATCATGAGGTGTTTAAGGATGTACCCGGACTTGTAGCTAATAAGGTGTATGTGAGCAATCATATTAAAGCTAAGTTGTCTAATCTTCCAAAAGAGCAGTTGGAACGAAATGTGCTTACGTTTATAGAAGCTCAAAATGGCGTGTATTACCATCAGGATGAAGATGGGAATTACTGGAATGTCATGCAGTTTATTGAAAATAGTGTAACCTATGAAACGGTTACCAATCCAGAAATAGCTTATGAAGGAGGAAAATTAACAGGGGAGTTTTTAAATTTAACAAGTGATTTTGATGCTTCAAAGTTAATTGATGTCATTCCGAAGTTTCATGACATGTCTTTCCGTTTTTGGCAGTTTGAAGAAGCCTTAAAAGTGGCTTCTGAAGAAAGAAAGGAAAAAGCTAAAGCTTACTTAGATAAGGTTTCAGGACTTAAGGAGGAGATGCATATTATCCAGAATTTAAAAGAAACTGGTAAAATAAAACTGAGAGTAACGCATAACGATACAAAAATTTCCAACATCTTATTTGATGAACATAACAAGGGACTTTGTGTGATCGATACAGATACTGTGATGCCCGGAGTGGTACATTACGATTTTGGAGATGCTATTAGGACCATTTGTAATACAGCAGCCGAAGATGAGACGAATTTGGATTTGGTAAACTTTAATGTGCAATTTTTTAATGCCTATAATAAAGGGTTTTTGGAAAAGGTTGAATCGGCCTTATCGCCTTTGGAAATTGAAACATTGCCATTGGCCGCAAAAACCATGATCTTTATTATGGCTTTACGATTTTTAATCGATTACTTAAACAACGACGTGTATTATAAAACAAAGTATCCAGAGCATAATTTGGATCGGGCGAAAAATCAGTTTAAGCTTATAGATAGTATGGTCGCACAAATGGAAGTAAAGTATTAAATTAAATGGTTGAAAGTTTATACGTTTAAGACAGATATTTGAACCCGATAAACTCCAGACTTTTATAATATTGTTAAATTTTGCAGTAATACACTAATTAATAATTAAAACCTTAAAATTATGACACAAACACCTAAAAGTAGTAATACGGTAGCCATAGCAATTATAGCTGGAATGTTTGCCATATTTGGATTTGTAACTTGGATTAACGGAGCCTTAATTCCATTTATGAAAACCATAAACGAATTAACCGAAGCGCAATCCTATTTAGTAGCATCGGCATCTTACATATCGTTTGTGGTCATGGCATTGCCTGCATCATATATCTTAAATAAAATTGGTTACCGTAAAGGAATGTCTTTAGGTTTGGCAGTTATGGCTGTTGGAGCTTTGGTGTTTATTCCTGCAGCAGAAGCTCGTACCTACGGGGTGTTTCTATTAGCTATTTTTATTCAAGGTATGGGGATGACTATATGTCAAACAGCAGCCAATCCATATATAACCATTTTAGGCCCTATTGAAAGTGGTGCTAAAAGGATGGCAATAATGGGTATAGCCAATAAAACAGCGGGAGCTCTTGGGTCATTAATTTTTGGAGCGCTTTTATTATCTGGAATCGATGAAGTGAAAGAAAAATTAGGAAGTGTATCAGAGGCAGAAAAAGGGCAATTGTTAGATACCATGGCAGATAGTGTATTTACACCGTATGTTGTCATGGCAATAGTCTTATTTGTTTTTGCGTTCTTAATAAGAAAGGCGCCACTTCCACATGTTGAAGCTGAGGACAAAGAAGAATCTACAGAAGGGGAAACTACAAAAACAAGTATCTTCCAGTTTCCACATCTATGGTTAGGCGTTTTAACCTTGTTTGTGTATGTTGGTGCCGAAGTAATAGCAGGTGATACGATTATCGCTTATGGAATATCGCTTAATTTTACTGCTGAAGATGCTAAGTTTTTTACCACATTTACATTAATGGCCATGGTGGCTACATATGCATTAGGTGTATTCTTAATACCTAAATACCTTAAGCAGGATACGGCATTAAAGATAAGTGCTGCTTTAGGGATTGTATTTAGTATTTGCATATTGTCTACAACTGGATTTACATCGGTGTTATTTGTAGCAGCCTTAGGTATTGCCAACGCATTGGTATGGCCGGCGGTGTGGCCTTTAACCTTAGAAGGTTTAGGGAAGTTTACAAAAACAGCTTCGGCTTTATTAATCATGGCTATCGCTGGTGGTGCTATTATCCCACCATTATATGGAAGAATGGTAGATGCCGGTAAACATAAATTAATGACTGGTGGTGTTGAAGAGGTAGAAGCATTGGCTTCGGCATCAACAAGTAGTTACTGGATATTGATTCCATGTTATGCCATTATATTGTTCTTTGCTCTATGGGGACATAAGATAAAAAGCTGGACAAAAAATTAAACATAGAACTAATTAAGTTTTTACACTTAAACGATCATAATTTTAATCAAAGTAAGTAAAAGGGAATTACAAAAACAGAACCCATGTTAAAAAGTAGTGTAGACAAATCCACAGGATTTGAAAGGAGATTTGAGAATATAGGTACCGTTATCTTTGAAGATTCATCGGTAGCCTCTAAAGCTGTTGCAAGAGAAATTGCTGACTTAATAATAGGAAAGCAGCGTAGCAACCAATCGTGCGTTTTAGGATTGGCTACAGGGTCGACACCTAAAGGATTGTATGCAGAATTAGTACGTTTGCATAAAGAAGAAGGATTAAGCTTTAAAAATGTTGTGTCTTTCAATTTGGATGAATACTATCCAATGGAGCCTGATTCAGTTAACAGTTATGTGCGTTTTATGCATGAATTGTTATTCAATCAAGTTGATATTTTGCCAGAAAATGTACATATTCCAGATGGTACACTGTCTAAAGAAGAGATATCTGCTTACTGTAATGATTATGAAGCTAAAATTGAAGCTTTAGGAGGTATTGATCTTCAAATATTAGGTATTGGAGGAAATGGTCATATCGGTTTTAACGAATCGGGATCGCTTCAAAACTCCAAAACCCGTTTAGTTGCTTTAGACCACATTACAAGAGTAGCCGCTAGTGGTGATTTTTCAGGTTTAAGTAATACGCCAAGAACCGCTATTACGCTAGGTGTGAAAAAGATTATGGAAGCCAAACGTGTGATATTAATGGCTTGGGGTGAACGAAAATCCAATATCATTAAAGCATCTGTTGAAGGGCCTGTTACGAATCAAGTACCAGCATCTTTCTTGCAGGAACATGATAATGCCACGTTTGTTATAGATAAAGAAGCTTCTTCCAAGTTAACACGTATCAAAACACCTTGGTTAGTTGAAAAGGTAACATGGACAGATAAACTAATAAGAAAAGCTGTTTTAGGTTTAGCACTTCATTTAAAGAAGCCTATTTTAATGCTTACCGATGCCGATTATATCGAGAATGGTATGAGCGATTTGTTGGCAGATTCAGGGCCAGCTTACGAAATTAATATTAAGATATTCAATGACCTTCAACATACCATTACTGGATGGCCAGGAGGGAAGCCCAATGCAGATGACACGTATCGTCCGGAGCGAGCAGAACCAGCTAGAAAGCGCGTACTAATTTTTAGTCCGCACCCCGATGATGATATCATTAGTATGGGAGGTACTTTTAAACGTTTACAAGATCAAGGGCACGATGTACACGTAGCTTATCAGACTTCAGGAAATATTGCTGTAGCGGATGATGAAGCGTTACGTTTTGCAAACTTTGTATGTGATTACAATGAAAAGTTTGGAATTGAAAGTCCAGAAGCTGATGCTATCTACAAAAAAGCCTTAACTTTTTTAAGTGAGAAAAAGAATAGCGAGATCGATATTCCTGAGGTTAGATATATTAAAGGCTTAATACGAAAAGGTGAGGCGCGTGCTACCAGCCATTTTGTTGGGTTAGCAGATGAAAATATCCACTTTATGGAGTTGCCTTTCTATGAAACGGGAACTATTGAGAAAAACCCAGTAGGAGAAGATGATATTAAGTTAACAATGGAGCTTATAGAGAAAATAAAGCCACATCAAATTTATGCTGCTGGCGATTTAGCCGATCCGCACGGTACCCACAAAGTATGTTTGGATGCTATTTTTGAATCTGTTAGACGCTTAAAAGACAAAGACTTTATGAAGGATTGTTGGGTGTGGTTATATAGAGGCGCTTGGCAAGAGTGGGGCGTAGAAGAGATTGAAATGGCTGTTCCGATGAGTCCAGATCAAGTTCTAGAAAAGCGTCACGGGATCTTTAAGCACCAATCGCAAAAAGATGGCGTTGTGTTCCAAGGGGCTGATAGTAGAGAGTTCTGGCAACGTGCAGAAGACAGAAATAAAGAAACCGCCGATTTATATGATCTATTGGGGATGGCTCGCTATGCTGCAATGGAGGCTTTTGTTAGGTGGATATTTTAATTGAGTAGAATAGTATATTTAAATGGCGTTAATTAAATCGATCTCGGGAATCCGAGGTACAATTGGAGGAAAAGTAGATACCAATTTAACCCCCATTGATGCGGTTAAGTTTGCAGCTGCTTATGGTATGTGGCTAAAAAATCAATCAGATAAAGAAAAACTAACGGTTGTTGTTGGAAGGGATGCCAGGATTTCTGGTAAAATGGTAAGTAGTTTGGTTTGTAATACCTTGGTTGGTTTGGGTATAGATGTGACCGATGTAGGGTTGTCAACAACCCCTACCGTTGAGGTCGCAGTACCTTTAGAAAATGCCGATGGCGGTATTATTATTACAGCAAGCCATAACCCGAAGCAATGGAATGCCCTTAAGCTACTTAACGGAAAAGGAGAGTTCTTAAATGCAGAAGATGGTGCTGCAGTTTTGGAAATAGCAGAAACAGATGCTTATAATTTTGCCGAAGTAGATGCTTTAGGGACATATGTTAAGAAAAAGGGGTATATCAACAAACATATCGATGCGGTCTTAAAATTAGACTTGGTTGATGTTGAAGCCATACGAAAGGCCAACTTTAAAGTGGTTGTGGACGCTGTTAATTCCACCGGAGGTATTGCCATTCCTGCTTTATTAGATACTTTAGGTGTTACATGTGTGGAATTATACTGTGAACCTAATGGTCATTTTCCCCACAATCCAGAACCCTTAAAAGAGCATTTAACAGATATTTCGGAGTTGGTAGTGAAAGAACAAGCTGATTTTGGAATTGTTGTTGACCCCGATGTGGATCGTTTAGCGTTGATTTGTGAAGACGGTTCTATGTTTGGTGAAGAGTATACTTTAGTGGCTTGTGCCGATTATGTTCTTGGGAAAACAAAAGGAGATACCGTATCTAATTTATCTTCTTCAAGGGCGTTGCGGGATATCTCAGAGAAACACGGACGAAAACATCAAGCAAGTGCTGTTGGTGAAGTAAATGTTGTTACCCTGATGAAGGCTACCAATGCCGTTATTGGAGGAGAAGGAAACGGAGGAATTATCTATCCAGCTTCACATTACGGAAGAGATTCTTTGGTAGGAGTAGCACTGTTTTTATCACACTTGGCAACATCAAACATGTCATGTAAGTCCTTAAGGGAAAGCTATCCTAATTATTTTATGAGTAAAAATAAAATAGAATTAACTCCCGAAATTAATGTAGATGCTGTTTTAGAAGCGATCGCTGACAAATATAAAGATTTGGATATTAGTACCATTGATGGTGTTAAAATTGATTTTGATGCGGAATGGGTACATTTACGAAAATCTAATACAGAGCCAATTATTCGTATTTATACAGAAAGCACCTCACAAAGCAGTGCCGATAGTTTAGCCGAACGATTTATAGAAGAGATCAAAGCTGTTTTGTAAAATTGTTATATTAGCCTTATCATTAACTTTAAACTAAAAAATAAGACATAAACCATGAGTAATTATCACATAAAGCATTTAGAAGAGTACTATCAAGTATACAGAAAATCGGTAAGGGAGCCCGAGAATTTTTGGGAAGAAGTGGCCGAAGAGCATTTTATGTGGCAAAAAAAATGGGATAATGTTTTGAGCTGGGATTTTAGTAAACCAGAAGTCAAATGGTTCGAAGGTGCACAGCTTAATATTACAGAGAATTGTATTGACAGACACTTATCCACACGAGGTGATAAAACAGCTATTATTTTTGAACCTAATGACCCAAGTGAAACAGCGGAGCACATTACCTACAAGCAATTGCATGAACGTGTAAATCAGTTTGCTAATGTACTGAAGGATCAAGGGGTAAAACGTGGTGATCGTGTTTGTATTTACCTACCTATGATTCCGGAATTGGCAATATCATTATTGGCATGTGCACGCATAGGTGCTATTCATTCGGTAGTGTTTGCAGGTTTTTCATCTACAGCTTTGGCAACTCGAATTAACGATTGTGATTGTAAAATGGTTATTACTAGCGACGGATCGTATCGTGGTGCTAAAGCTATTGATTTAAAAGGTATTGTAGATGAAGCTTTAGAAAGCTGTCCTGGTGTTACCAATGTTTTGGTAGCTAAGCGCATTCATTCAGATATCAATATGAAAGCCGGAAGAGACCAATGGTTACAACCGCTTTTAGATGCTGCTTCTACAAGCTGTAAGGCAGAAGTTATGGATGCCGAAGATCCTTTGTTTATCTTATATACCTCAGGATCTACTGGTCAGCCTAAAGGCATGGTGCATTCAACAGCAGGTTATATGGTGTACACGGCTTACACGTTTAAAAATGTGTTCCAATATAGGGAGAACGATGTGTATTGGTGTACGGCAGATATAGGGTGGATTACAGGACATAGCTACATTGTTTATGGACCTTTAGCCAATGGATCTACAACTGTTATGTTTGAGGGTGTGCCAAGTTATCCGGATTTCGGACGCTTTTGGGATATTGTTCAAAAACATAAGGTCAATCAATTTTATACTGCTCCGACAGCTATCCGTGCTTTGGCAAAACAAGGGATGGAATTGGTAGAGCAATACGATCTAACGTCACTTAAAGTATTAGGTTCGGTAGGTGAACCTATTAACGAAGAAGCTTGGCACTGGTATAATGATAACATTGGGAAAAAGAAAAGTCCAATTGTAGATACTTGGTGGCAAACAGAAACAGGAGGTATCATGATTACACCAATTCCGTTTGTAACACCTACCAAACCAACGTATGCAACGCTACCTTTTATAGGGATTCAGCCGGCTTTAATGGATGAAAACGGTAAGGAACTTAAAGGTAATCAAGTAGAAGGACGTTTGTGTATTAAATTCCCTTGGCCAAGTATGGCACGAACTATTTGGGGTAACCACCAGCGTTATAAGGATACTTATTTTTCAGCATTTGAAAATAAATATTTTACAGGTGATGGTGCCTTAAGAGATGAGGTAGGGTATTATCGTATTACAGGTCGTGTAGACGACGTTATTATTGTTTCAGGGCACAACCTAGGTACAGCACCAATAGAAGATGCAATCAATGAACATCCAGCTGTAGCAGAATCGGCTATAGTAGGTTTCCCGCATGATGTAAAAGGGAATGCTTTATATGGTTATGTGATATTGAAAGATACAGGGGAATATCGTGACCATAACAACTTAAGAAAAGAAATCAATCAAATTATTACAGAGCATATAGGACCAATAGCAAAACTGGATAAGATTCAGTTTACCAAAGGGCTTCCTAAAACTAGGTCGGGAAAAATTATGCGTCGTATATTGCGAAAAATTGCACAGCGCGATACGAGTAATTTGGGAGATACAAGTACGTTATTGAACCCTGAAGTGGTTCAAGACATTATGGATAATGTTAAGTAACTAACTTTTATTAAAAAACATAAAAATGGGATTATTTACGATTTGAGTAGATAGTCCCATTTTAATTCCTTTTTCTTGTCAAGTCTAGCCAGTATTTTTAAGAATACAAAAGCCGTAATAAGGGCATCGCCAGTGGCGGTATGTCGATCTACTTTAGGAACGTTTAGTTCTCTGCATAAATCGTCTAGAGTATAATGGTTTAAATGGTTTTGATAGATAATATGTTTCGATTTGTTATATAAGGAACCTGTATCAATAAACGTATTCTTTAGACTTCCTAAGTTATGCCTTAAGAGCATTTCGTTAATCATGTTTCTATCAAAATTAGCATGATGGGCAATAAGTACCGCATCTTTAATATAATCTAGAAATATTTTTATGGCTTCCAGTTCAGAAATCTTTTCCAGATCGCTATGCTTCATTAAACCATGTATTTTTACTGTTTCTGGTTTAAAAATAGCTTGTCTTAAGTACAATTCTAAACTTTTGTTTACTTGAATGACTTTATTGGTAAAAGATACAGCTCCAATGGATAGTATCCTGTCTTCCTTTATGTTAAATCCTGTGGTTTCGGTATCAAGTGCAACAAATCTTGTATTTTGAATGGCTTCCTTTGGGTGTTTATTAAATTTATCAACGTAGGTATTCCAAAAGTCGGGATATTCTTTTCTTTTTTTATTGAACCAAGGTAACTTCATCTACATAAAATTGGTTAAACTAAAACGGAGTTTAATAGACTCTTGTACTTCGTTAATAGGTTTAAAGCACCGGCGGAGTTTTAACTTTTCCTCTTTCGATAACGATTCCAGTTTAATAAACTTGCCAGAATCATTATGCATTAAGCCCTGTTTGGTCTTAAATTTAAGTAAAGCCTTAAACGCATAGGAGCAAGATTCGAATAACTCTTTATTGGCTGGTTCTAATTCTGCTAATTTTTCATAGCGTTCGGCTGTGTTATTTACGCCTTTAATTTGTTTGCTTAAAGTTAGTAGTCGTGCAGCATCAATAAGTGGCATAAGCGCCCTTTTTTTTATATTGAAAAGATTTTTTTGCTCACCGTTTTGTTCTACTAAAAACTGTTTGAAAAAGCCTAATGGCGACGGACTTTTTAAGGCATCTTTACCTAAAAAGCTGTAAAATAGCGAAGTATTACCTAATGTTTTATAGATAGTCTCTGTTAATTTATCTTCATGGTTTTTATCGCCATAAATCCTGCTGTAATCAAAGAAAATGGAGGATAGTAAAATAGCTTTTTCATTAGGGTTAAGTATCCAATCTGTAAATTGCCTTTTCCATTTGGATAATGATTTGCACCATTCTGGGTTACTGGCCATCATGTCGGCTTCACAGTACTCGAATCCAATTTTGTTTAAAGATTTGGTTATTAACCTTGAAAGTTCTAAAAAGTAATTTTGTGTTTCCTCGTATTTGTCTTCCGTTACATCCTCGAATACAAGCGCGTTATCCTGATCGGTAAACAATAGTTGCTCATTTCTTCCCTGACTCCCAATGGCCAGCCAAGAGAACTTAACAGGCGGAGGAGAAGGCATTTTATCAATAGATAATTCTATAACGCGTACAGTAACAGCATCATTAATTTTTGAAACTAATTTTAAAATATGCGATAAGGGGATATTTTGATCCAGATAACTTTTTAATAAGCTATTGGTTTTTTGCCTGGCACTTCTTAGTGTTTTTGTACGTTTAGCACGCTTTATTTCTTTTAATATAAAGGCAGGATTGTTACCTAGGTCAACCAAAATATCATGGTGAGTTAAAACACCAATTAGTTTTGAATTTACTGTGCCATCTTTAGTAATACATAAATGTCCAATACTGTGCTTAATCATTTGTAATTGCCCTTGGGCAACAGTTATATCCTTTCTGTCTGTTATAACAGGGCTTGTCATAATATTTGCAACAGGGGTGTTTATAGGGAATAAACCAGTTGCAATTCTGTTTTTAAGATCACTATTGGTAATAATACCAACAGGTTGTTTTTTATTATTGACCACTATGATACATCCAATTTTGTGCTTACTCATTTTAACAGCAGCTTCTTGTGATGTGGTTTTTGAAGTGCAAGTAATTGGTCTTTTCGTATAATTAGCAGTTTGGAAAAAAACAATATCGTTGGATTGGTTAGGGAGGTAGTCTATAAATATTTTTTCATTTTCTTCTGCTGTATAAGGATCGTAGGCATTAGAAGCAAATGACGTTATGAGATATTTGTATACTTTAACATTGTTATTGGTAACCGATTTGAAAATTTCTATAGGAATACCGTAAACTATAGACTCTTCGTTGGCAACAGCCGTAAGCTTATAATTTTCCTCTATAATTAAGGGTCTTACGCCAAAGATATCACCTGCGTCATTGATGCTTACCATATTCATTTTATTGTCATTGGTACGATGGTATAAACTTACAGCACCGTTTCGGACGATATAAAAATAGTTATGGTACGTATCATCTTTGCTGAATACAATATCACCCTTTTCCAGATACATTATGTTAACCTCTTTGGCTATTTCCAATAAATCATTTTCATTGAGCTTATCGAAAGGCGGGTAACTTATTAAAAAATCGCATACGCGCTCGGCAATGGAGTTCTTCATACTACTATAGTTATAAAAGGAATTGATTTTTATAAAAGTGAGTTATTCGCTTTCTAACTGGCTTTTATAAAGCTTTAAATTGTCCTTAATATCATCATCTAACTCTGGCTCTTGTATATCGGTGTATTTGCTAAGTGTTTCATACATTATTTTGGCAACAATGTATCTAGCTGTAGCTTTATCGTCCGCTGGTATGCTGTACCAAGGCGCATGGGGCTTAGATGTTCTGTTTATAGCGTCTTCATAACACTCTTGATAACGTTCCCATAGTTTGCGTTCTTTTAGGTCTCCTGGAGAAAATTTCCAGTTCTTTTCTTGTTTGTTTAAGCGCCTTAACAAGCGCTTTCTTTGTTCCTCTTTCGATAGGTTTAAATAGAACTTGAAAATAATGGTGCCATTCTCTGTAATGTGCTTTTCAAAATTATTAATCTGTTCAAAGCGCTTGTCCCAAAAAGCATCATTAATATCATCTACTGATTTAATTGTAGGGATGTTTTCGTTTAAAATATATTCCGGGTGTACACGTGTTACTAAAACATTTTCATAATGGGTTCTATTAAACACACCAAATTTACCGCGTTCTGGCAGTACTATATAATGTCGCCATAAAAAATCATGCTTTAATTCTATTTCGGTGGGAACTTTAAAACTGTGAACTACAACTCCTTGTGCATTTAGGTTTTTGAAGACTTCCCTTATTAAACTGTCTTTTCCAGATGTATCCATGCCTTGCAAGCACACTAAGGCAGCATATTTACCATGTGCGTACATGGTGTTTTGAAGTTTGCCCAGTTTTTTTGTAACAAATTTTAAGGCATCTTCAATGTTCTTTTTGGAAGTATCTAAATCGTAGCATGTAGGTTGGTCTTCTAATTTTATTTGTGAATCTACTTTAAAGTCTTGAGGTGATATTTTTCTCATGATAAAGAATGTTGGTTATGATTTAGTAAATATAATAAAACAATAATTTCGATGAACCGCAAGCTTAGTTATTATGTTTTTGATACTTTTGGAACACCTACTTATTAATTTAACCCAAAAACCATGAAAAAACATTACCTATGTTTCGTAATCTTTATTATTTATTCAGAGTTTCAAGCGCAAGAACAGTTTAACGATGTGGATTCCGATCTTGTTTATGCTTATTCACATGTTAAGTCTGCTTATAAATCCAACAATATTACACACTTAAAGTATTATGCAAACCGATCGTTAGAGGCTTTTAAACGAGCCAAGCCAAAATTAAAAGCCTGTAATTGTGAGACGGCTTATGATAATGCTTACGACAGTATTGAATTATTGGCCCATGTAGACAATGCCGAAACTTTTGAAGATGGACGGTTTTATGTTAAACGGGCTCGTGATTTGGCAAAGCAGAGTATTATTGACCTAGATAAATGTACGGTTGGAAATACTACAAACGCTACAGAAGAAGTAGCATCTGAAAGCTCAAATGATGATATTGCAACGCTACAGCATGAGCAGAATAAGCTAAAGGAAATGCAAGAAGCGTTGCGGTTAAAAGGGCAACAAATAAAGGAAAAAATAGAAGAGCAAAAACAAAAGGAACTAGATTTAAAAAAAGAACAGCTTATAAAATCCTATAAAGAAGTATTAGCCTCCAATATTAAGAGTTATAATGAACTTCTAGAAACATGTAATTGTAAGTATGAAGTATTTGATCCTGTCGATAAAACAGAAACGATTAAAACTAGAAGTGTTGAAGATATCAAGACGTACTTCGTTAATGGTCTAAAAGATTTAACTTCTAACTACTTGTCTCAGTTAGAACTGTGTGATGTTGATTAATTTAGAGACTGTTTAAATTCCACCTTTTGGTTTTGTTATGTCCCCTTTTTTGACCACTTTTCGTTATGAAAATCCTCATTTAGCGCTGCTAAACTCCGGTTTTAAAGTCTTAATTGGCAAAAAAAATGACCTATAACAAATTTCAAAAACGAATTTTAAACAGTCTCTTACTTTATTTGATAATCGAGATTTAAATGCTTCGAGGGTTGCCTCGAATTCAAAAAATAATTTCCTATAATGCCTCGTATGCTTGCACCGAGGTAGTTTACTTTGTTAATAGTGTTTAATTTTAAGATTTCTTTTTGATTTCGAGCCTACAATAAATACTATCTTTAGCTCAAAAAAAATATGCGCTTATTAAGAACGGTTACTTTTTTGTTTTGTATGCTATGTTTTGTGCTTGTTAAAGCCCAAACAGATGAGGAGGTGATAAAAACAATATATAAGACTTCTTTAACTAACGGTCAAAGCTACGAGTGGTTACGCTATTTATCAAACCAGATTGGAGGGCGTTTGTCAGGCTCTATAAATGCGCAAAAGGCAGTAGAGTGGACAAAAGAAGAACTTGATAAATTAGGTTTGGATAAAGTCTGGTTGCAACCTGTTATGGTACCCAAATGGATTAGGGGTATTAAAGAGCATGCTTATATAGAGTCTGCGGCTGGAAAAACCACGACAGTAAATATATGTGCTCTGGGAGGATCTATAGCGACACCAGCATTAGGAATTAAAGCGAATGTAGTAGAAGTGCATAGCTTTGAAGCATTAGAAGCGCTAGGTAAGGAAAATATAGAAGGTAAGATCGTATTTTTTAACCGACCAATGCAGGCCGATTTAATAATAACGTATGAGGCCTATGGAGGGTGTGTTAACCAACGCTATAGTGGTGCTGTAGAAGCTGCAAAATATGGTGCTATAGGCGTTATTGTACGTTCCATGAATTTAAGGTTGGATGATTATCCGCATACTGGGAGTATGACATACAATAATTTGCCAGTGGAACAGCGTATTCCGTCTGCAGCCATTAGTACCAATGATGCTGAGTTATTGAGTACCATGTTAAAGTTGGATAAAGGGACACAATTGTATTTTAAACAAAGCTGCAAGCAGTTAAAAGATGTGCAATCGTATAATGTTATTGGAGAGATTACCGGCAGCGAGTACCCAAATGAGTATATACTTGTTGGTGGTCATTTGGATTCGTGGGACTTGGGAGATGGATCTCACGATGATGGTGCAGGTGTTGTACAATCTATGGATGTTTTAAGATTGCTTAAAAAATCTGGAATAAAGCCTAAAAGAAATATTCGAGTGGTTTTATTTATGAATGAAGAAAATGGACTAAGAGGTGCTACAAAATATGCCCAGGAGGCTAAGCAGAAAGGAGAAAACCACATATTTGCTTTGGAAAGTGATGCAGGGGGATTTACGCCACGCGGGTTTGCATTCGATTGTAATGATGTAAGTTTTAATCAGGTATTGAGTTGGAAGCATTTGTTTAAACCTTATTTGATACACTATTTTGAAAAGGCTGGTAGTGGGGCCGATGTAGGTCCTCTAAAAACAAGTACAAACGTATTAGCAGGCTTACGCCCCGATTCGCAACGTTATTTTGACCACCATCATGCAAGCAATGATACGTTTGATGCTGTTAATAAACGGGAATTGGAACTAGGCGCGGCTACTATGACGGCTTTAGTGTATTTATTTGATAAATATGGTGTTAATCCTATTTCAAACGAAAACGAATTAAAGAAATAATTTTATAATTACTAAAACTTAAACCTGTGAAACAGCTAGTATTTTTTGTCCTCTCAATACTTTTTTTTAATCAATTAATAGCACAAGACATGTCAAAAGAAGTGTTACCGTATTATGAAATCCCAGAGTATCCCGAAACTTATACTGCAGGTACTGTTGCTGCAAGGGTTGTTGATGGCTTGGGCTATAGATATTATTGGGCTACTGAAGGGTTACGAGATGAAGATTTAGCTTATAAACCAAGTGATTCGGGACGGACAACAGCAGAAACTATAGACCATATTTACGATTTAAGCAATGTAATCCTAAATGCGGCATTGCAAAAGGTTAATGTTAAGAATGATGATGCCAAAATGACTTTTGAACAAAAGCGCAAAAAAACATTGGAAAACTTTAAGGAAGCTGCAGATATTTTTAGGACTTCTCAGGACATTTCTGTATATACAATAAAGTTTGGGAAGCGTGAGTTTCCGTTTTGGAATGGCATAAATGGACCTATTGAGGATGCTGTTTGGCACTGTGGACAAGTCGTTTTATTGAGGCGTGCTTCTGGAAATCCATTTAACTCGAAAGCAAACGTTTTTACAGGTAAATTAAGAGAGTAAGAGGCACTATTTATAATCCAATACCCTGTTGTTTGGATCTAGAGGTTTTTTTAATAAAATTCTACAGATTTGGTAATGTCCGTTTCTATAGCCGGTTATCAATAGGTTAACATCATTTGGCGACCAGGTAGGGAGAATATCCTCAACATCATTATAAGTGATTTGGATTTTGCGTTTAGCATCATTGCGCATAATAAATATTTCAGAATGCTGCATATCATCAACTTTAGCGGAGTAGGTTACCCTACGCCCATGAATGTTGGACCAATTGGGGAACTCACTATGATCTTTAAAGTAAGTCAGTCTATTTCTATCTTCGGTAATAATATTATAGGAATAGATAATGTTACTTTCTCCCTGTGTATTTTTATTTGAATAATAGATAACATTGTCACCTCTTGGCGAAAAATGTGGATATAAATTGACATGCTTGTTTGCTATTATCTTTTTTAATCGTTTACCCTTATTCGAACACATATAAATATCCACGATGTCACTTTTGGTTTGATAACTAAAAATTACCTGTACACCGTTAGGGGCAAATCTGGCAAATGATTTATTTCCATCTAGGGCAATTGGAACTTTTTTTATTGAATTTGTTTCCAGGTTGTAGGTGTAAATTTCAGTAACCCCATTTCTGTTAGATTCGAATATTACAATGTCTTTGTATGGATGCCATGTTGGTCGTCTATCATTAAAACTACTTTTAAACAAGGGCTTTTGATGGTTTCCCTTAATGTCCATTGTATAAATTTGCCAGCGACCGTCACGATTCGATTCAAAAACAATTTTTTTACCACTTTTGTTATAACTAGCGTATCTGTTGTCTGCATTGGTGTGCGTTAGTTGTTCTTCTTTGTAACCTTTTTTTTCCTCTTCTTGAGAAAAAGTGTTAGCTATTGTTAATAGCATTATAAAGGGGATTGAAGATTTTATAAACGAGGTAATTGACATTTAAAGTAATTAGGATATTGCTAATTTATAAAAATATAAATAGACATTAAAGTGGTTTGTAATGACTAAAAGCAATATTTCACTCAATGAACTCATCTTGACTTTTTCCAATTGGTTAAAAAATTGCTCTTTTGAGCCTGCTTTTCGTCATTTTCTCATTCCGTAGCCCTGCTATGCAACTTAAAAATGCCTTCCATCAAGCTCAAAATAGCTAATTTTCACTTCAATCAAAAAAGTCAAGATGAGTTCAATGGCTAAGATTTAATGTTTTGTTGGTTTATATAGATTTAAAGAGATTACTTGATTTCTAAAATTCCTTTAAGTCAAGATTAAAATTGAAAATAAATAAATTGTTCACCGCTACCTTGGGCAATCACAATAAGAAAAACCATGATACCCCAAAAAGCGCCTAATACCCAGGGTTTTGTTTTTAACGAAACGTCTTTCATGCTTGTATCTCTCATAACCCAATGGCATAAAAATAGGATGGCTATTAAAACACTCACTTTTACAATAGTAAAAGTATCCAGAATTTTTGCTCCTTCGGTTTGTGCATAAAACATGGATTTGATCATGTTCCAAGCTGTGTCAAACTTCCGAGATCTAAAAAACACCCAAGTAATGTTTACGCAACTAAACGTCAAAAATGCTAAGAGGATTCCATTCCATGCCGTTATTTTAAATGGCACATAGCGTTTTTGAAGTTTTTCCAATATTAAATAAATACCATGTAAGCCACCCCAAACAATAAAAGTCCAGGCAGCACCGTGCCATAAGCCTCCTAGCAGCATGGTAACCATTAACGCTACATACATTCTTATGATACCATGACGATTACCCCCAAGCGGTATATATAAATAATCTTTTAACCAAGAAGATAGTGATATATGCCATCTACTCCAAAGATCCGAAAACCCTAGAGAAGCATAAGGATACCTAAAATTGTCGGGCAAAATAATACCAAGCATAAGTGCAATACCAATAGCGCAGGTTGAATAACCTGCAAAATCAAAAAATATTTGCCCCGAAAAAGCTATGGTGCCTATCCATGCATCCAAACCATGCAATAGTTTATCTGAACCAAAAACAGTATCTGCTGTTCCCGATAACAAAGTGTCAGCCAGTACTATTTTTTGAAATAAACCAATTGTTAAAAGAAACACTCCCCAAATAAACTGGTTGGCGGTGGCTTTTTTTTCTTCATAAAATTGAGATATTAAATCTTTAGCCCTTACTATAGGCCCGGCAACTAATTGCGGAAAAAAGGTTACATATAGTGCAAAGTCTAGAAACGTTTTGGCGCGTTCTGTTTGTCTTTTGTACATATCTATAGTGTAAGACATGGTTTGAAACGTGTAGAACGAAATTCCCATGGGTAAAATAATATCCATAGGTTTCGATTGATAACCATAACCATATGAATTAACAACTGTTGTGAAATTATCCAATAGAAAATCGCGATATTTAAAGAAAGCCAGAAACCCCAGATTAACTACCATACTTAAAATGAGCCAAGCTTTTCTTTTACGTTCATTATCTTCTATTGCCAATTTTTTTCCAGCTGTCCAGTCGACAAGCGTTGAAATCCAAAGTAAGATCACTAAGGGAGGGTTCCACATGCCATAAAAGACATAACTAGCCAATAAAAGCATACGCTTTTTATTCGTCCAGCTAAACAACCTCGTGTAATAGAGAATTAATACTAAGATTAAAAAAAGTAAAAAACTTAATGAATTGAATAACATACTTAATTGGATTTAGAATTAGAGACAATACCTTCGTTAAGCATGATTTTAGCTAGCTCGCTAGTGAAATATTGAGCATCTTTAGCAGATAAATGGGACTCTTCAGGACATTTTAAATGTTTAAATTGTTCAAGATCTTCATAGTGATAGGCTTTAACATTTGCTTGACTTACCAGTTCATCCCAGAAATCGGTTTTGGGTAAGCCCATATTTTCCCCCATTCTTACCCCGCCACTTGAAGGGCATCTAACTAACACAACGGTACCATTTTTTTCTTTAAAGCGTTTTAAATCTTTCATGAAAAACGACATAGTTGATTTTTTATCAGGAGGAGGCGATCCTTTTCCAAAAAAATGCCACACTTTAATAATACTATTGGCAAACGCTGTATCTGTAACAGTGCGTTCCATCATTTTAATATTTCTAGGGATGGATACATCTCCAAAATTATAAAAAGGAGGCATTATGGGGTCAGTGCTTCTTTGTCCAATCTGTATCCCTTTTAGTAATGATTTTAGGTCGATATCATCCGACCACTCTTCTTCATCGGCAGACATTAAGACAAGTTTTTTTTGTAAGGGAACAGACAATTGATAGTTTAGGCGTTGTGCATAGGTTCTGTTTTTATAAAAATCTACTTTGGATTGTGGTCTTTTCCATGGAGAGGCTTCAGGATAGGTAGTAGAAAAGAACAACCCTGGTGTTACTCCTATTATAACAGTGCCATTAAAGCTTGTATTATTTACAATGTCGTGAAAGGTTGGTAATGGGGACGAACCTGTTGAAGCCAATTGGAGGGGCTGTTTTCCAGTTAATTTTTCCCATTCATTAATCTGAATGTCAAAGTAGGCTCTCGATGATCCTAGGATAATAACATCTTCTTTTGTGGCATCTTCAACTTTTGATCTTGTTATGGCCCAAAGTGCTTTTTCGTCATTAAGTGTAGGATAATAGCCTTGTGAACGCCAATAGAGTTCCCAAGAGGTTATACTAATTATACTTAGTGCAGCAGCAATAAGTAAAGATTGTTTTAGTTGCATGTTGGTTATTTTGGTTAGTATATAGTAAAAGGTCAATAGTCTTATTGTTTATTTGAAACTAGTTCAATAATAAGGAATGCAGTTAGAGTGGTATATGGTCTGAGAATAAAAACTTCTGTTAAGTGTATTTGATTGACTGGGTAATCCAGAAGTTATATATGTCATATCTTGTCTTTTGGTAGTATTACAATTTTAAAACAAGATTTAGGGATTAGGTTTGTGAATTTAGAAAAAAACTGACAGTTAAGCAAATAATATTTTAAAAGTTAAAAGGCATTATTTTATACAAAAAAGTCCAGCAAATACATGCTGAACTTTTTGAAGTGCTTTAAACTTTTTTGATTGAAGCGAAAATTTATGGGTTTGTGACCAGATAAAAAGACAAAATATGGGTGCAAACTGGCAATTTTTTAGCCAATTTGTAAAAGTTTAAATCACTTCTTTTAACTAAGATTTAATACAATAGGCTATTTGGATAAAACAGCTTCTTTTTTCGAATTACTGAAATCAACTTCTATTTGATTTTTTATAATATCATCGAAGGTTTCCCTTTTTCTTATTAAATGAGCAGCGCCATTATACCATAATACTTCTGCAGGGCGAAATCTGGAGTTATAATTGCTGGCCATTGAAAAACAGTATGCACCAGCATTTTTAAAGCATAAAACATCACCCTCTGTTATTTCATTAATGCGGCGGTTATTACCAAAAGTATCCGTTTCGCATATATAGCCTACAACGGTATAGAAACGCTCTTTTCCTTTGGGGTTGGAAATGTTTATTATATCGTGATGCGAGCCATAGAACATAGGCCTTATTAAATGGTTAAATCCAGAATCGACCTGTGCAAATACGGTTGAGGTTGTTTGTTTTACTGCATTCACCTGTGTTAAGAAGCTGCCTGCTTCACTAACTAAAAACTTACCAGGTTCGAAGGCTAGTGTTAAGTCTTTTCCGTATTCCTTACAAAAGGCATTGAACTTTGCAGTTAATTTTTTTCCTAGCTCTTCAATATTGGTTTCTATATCTCCCGCCTTATAAGGCACTTTAAAACCGGAGCCAAAATCGATAAATTCAAGATTTTTAAATGACCTTGCTGTTTCAAATAGAATTTCACTAGCATATAAAAATACATCAATGTCCAAGATATCACTGCCTGTATGCATGTGTATACCATTAATAGTCATTTTTGTGTTTTCTATAATTCGTAACAAATGCGGAATTTGATGGATGGAAATACCAAACTTAGAGTCGATATGTCCTACAGAAATTTTACTGTTACCCCCGGCCATAATGTGCGGATTAATCCTAATACATACTGGAATGTCAGGGTGCTTCGTTCCAAATTGTTCTAATATGGATAGGTTGTCAATATTTATTTGAACACCTAATTTAGCAGCCGTTTCAATTTCGTCCAACGATACACCATTGGGTGTAAAAATGATCTGTTCAGGTAAAAATCCGGCAGCCAATCCAAGATTGATCTCTTGAATAGAAACAGTATCTATACCAGATCCCAATGTATTAAGGAATTTTAATATAGATATATTAGACAAAGCCTTTACTGCATAATTGATTTTTAAGGTGTTAACACCTTTAAAAGCATTGGTTAGCCGTTTGTATTGAGCAGCTATTTTCTCGGCATCATACACATAAACAGGGCTTCCATAATCTTGTGCTATCTTAAGCAATTGATCATTAGTCATATGTTCTATTTTTGTGCAAAGATATTTCTTTAGCTTTAATAAAAAATAAATAAACAAAATTTATACAAATTAAACATTTTGTTAAATATATAACAATTGAATTTTTTACAAAAGTGTCAGATACGGATTCTTATATAAAATATTAGTGTAATTAATGGCTATTATTTACATTTGCCTTTCTTAAACGATTAAGCAAATTATGAATTTACACGAATATCAAGGTAAAGAAATATTAAGTAGTTTTGGAGTACGTATCCAACGTGGTATTGTTGCTCAAAATGTACAGGAAGCAGTAGCAGCTGCTAAACAATTGACAGAAGAAACAGGAACTGGTTGGCATGTTATTAAAGCTCAGATTCATGCTGGTGGACGTGGAAAAGGCGGCGGTGTTAAGCTTGCTAAGAACCTTCAAGAAGTTGAGGATATTGCAGGTCAAATAATAGGAATGAACTTAATCACACCACAAACATCTGCAACAGGTAAAAAAGTACATCAGGTTTTGGTTGCTGAGGATGTTTATTATCCAGGAGATAGTGAGACGAGTGAGTTTTATGTGTCTGTACTTTTAAATAGAGCAACTGGACGCAATATGATTATGTATTCTACCGAAGGTGGTATGGATATTGAAACGGTTGCTGAAGAAACCCCCCATTTAATATTTACTGAAGAAATTGATCCAGCTGTTGGGATTATGCCGTTTCAAGCTAGACGTGTTGCTTTTAATCTTGGGTTATCGGGTACGGCTTTTAAAGAAATGACAAAGTTTGTTACCAGTCTTTATACAGCGTATGTGAAATCGGATGCCTCCTTATTTGAGATCAATCCGGTTTTAAAAACGAGTGATGATAAAATAATGGCTGTTGATGCTAAGGTGACTATTGATGATAATGCACTTTACAGACATAAAGATTATTTGGAGCTAAGAGATATTCGAGAAGAAAGTGCTATTGAAGTAGAAGCGGGAGAGAAAGGCTTAAATTATGTAGATCTTGACGGAAATGTTGGGTGTATGGTTAACGGTGCAGGATTAGCAATGGCAACTATGGATTTAATAAAGCAAGCTGGAGGTGAGCCAGCAAACTTCTTGGATGTAGGAGGAACAGCTGATGCAGCACGTGTAGAAGCAGCTTTTAAAATCATTTTAAAAGATCCCGCTGTTAAGGCTATTTTAATCAATATTTTTGGTGGGATTGTACGTTGTGACCGCGTAGCACAAGGGGTTATCGATGCTTACAAGAATATGGGGAATATTAACGTTCCTATTATTGTACGTTTACAAGGTACCAATGCCGATATCGCCAAAGAGTTAATAGATAATTCTGGATTGGATGTCTTGAGTGCCACCGAATTTCAAGAAGCAGCAGATAAAGTACAACAGGTGTTAGCTTAAGCTTAACATGTTGTAATTTTTCTTAATTATAAGATATAGTTTTGTTAAGAGTAGTGTAATGCACTACTCTTTTTTATTGTATAGTTTTGAATTGAAATTTAATAGGAATTATTAAAACAACAATAAAAACAAAAACTATGAAAACAATTAAATTAGTATCAGTACTGGCAATTTTAGTATGTGCAAATATGGGTTTTGCTCATACCGATCCTAAAAAGGAAAAACCAAAGTCGGAGAGCATATCCAATGAAATACAAAGCCTTTTGGGCCGATCAAGCTTGGTAGTTGAAGAAGATGTGTTAGCCAAAGTTTATTTTACAATAAACTTAAAAAACGAGATAGTCGTTTTAACTGTAGATTCCGATTCATTTGCATTGGAAGCATTCATCAAGTCAAACTTGAATTATAGTAAAATAAAAACAAAAGGAATAAAACAAGGGAAACGGTATGTTATACCCGTTAAGTTAGAAGCACATAAATAGCGCATTAAATAACAACGTACAACCTAGCTCTTAAATAATTAATTTATTTAGGGGCTTTTTTTTCTCCTTTGGGTGGCATTGGCCCCCGAAGGTGAATAACTAAACCATTTAAGAAATTACGTAAAATTTGATCACCACATTCTACATATTTTGGATGATCTTCTCGTCTAAAAAAAGCGCCCAATTCGCTTTTAGAAACTCTAAAGTCTACAAGGGCTAAAATTTTTATTATATCGTCATCACGTAGCTTTAAGGCCACTCGAAGTTTCTTTAAAATATCATTATTGGTCATAAGCTTAATTTAAGGGAACAATATATTATTTTTTGCATAAATAATTAATAAAATACGCTTTTGCTAGCGTTTTTATAGTTTTTGCAAAATTAACTTAAAAGTATTTTCAAATTAGCATTGGTTTACAATTAATTTGTGTTTTTTAATTAATTGAAAATCAACATATTAAATAATTGTTTTTATTGGGGATTAGCGAGCAATATTATGCTTGTTTTGTCTAAATATCGATTTTTTTTTCTTCTTAATGAGATAAAGTCAATAAAATATACGATAAAATACGGGTTGGTTTTCGATAAGAGACAATATATATACGATTAATAAAGTACAGTTATGCGTATCTTTATAGTATAATTAATTAATCCTTCCTAATGATGATTAATAGGGTAGAAAAATTAAGTCTTCTATCAGAAATGATAGCATTTGCTAAATATGATAAGGACATAAATAATGTTGAATACAATTTTTTGTTGGGAGTAGCAAAACAGTTGGAAATTAGTCGTTCTGATTTTGATTATTTAATAGAACACCCCGTAACCTATACGCATTTAAAATCACATAGTGAGCGTATTGTACAGTTTCACCGATTGGTATTATTGTTGAATATAGACAGCGAAAGTAGTTCTTCAGGTGTTATTAAGTTATACAATTTTGGTTTGCGAATGGGGTTAAGTCATGAGTCTATTACTAAGGTGTTATACTTAATGGAAAGTTTTCCAAATAAGATAGTACCACCAGATGTGTTGATTGATATTTTTAAAACGCAGTATAATTAATAATAAATTCTGCTAAGTTTAATTATAGTGTTTGTTTTTAAAAATTGGAAAAGCTAAAAGTTTAAACTTTTAGCTTTTCTAATTTTGTTTGGTAATTCTTGATCTCATCCCTTAATTTGGCTGCTACCATAAAGTCTAAGGCTTTGGCCGCTTCCTCCATCATTTTACGCTTCTCCCTGATTTTTTTCTCCAATTCAGGTTTACTCAAATAATCACTTTCCGGTTCTGCAGCTCTTAGGGCTTCTAATTCATAGCTATAGGTGCTCACCGAATTTTTTGTGAGTGCATTGTCCAAACTTTTGTTTAAGGCTTTAGGAACGATGTTGTTTTTTGCATTGTAATCAATTTGTTTTATACGCCTGTATTCGGTTTCGTCAATGGTCTTTTGCATGCTCTTAGTTATGGTGTCGGCATACATAATGGCTTTTCCGTTTAGGTTTCTAGCAGCACGCCCAACTGTTTGCGTTAAGGAACGTGCCGATCGTAAAAAGCCTTCTTTGTCAGCATCTAAAATGGCCACTAAAGATACTTCGGGTAAATCTAAGCCTTCACGTAATAAATTTACACCAACCAACACGTCAAACAGCCCCTTACGCAAGTCCTGCATGATTTCGACGCGTTCTAATGTGTCAACGTCACTGTGGATATAGCGACACCGGATTTGAATGCGATCGAGGTATTTTGTTAATTCCTCGGCCATACGTTTGGTTAGTGTGGTAACTAGGGTACGCTCATCTTTTTCAACACGCAATTGAATTTCTTCTATAAGATCGTCTATTTGATTTAAGCTAGGTCGTACTTCAATTTCCGGATCTAAAAGTCCTGTTGGTCTAATAACTTGTTCAACATATATCCCATCTGTTTTTTGTAATTCATAATCGGCTGGTGTCGCACTAACATAAATAACTTGATTTTGAAGTGCTTCAAATTCTTCAAATTTTAAAGGACGGTTATCCATTGCCGCAGGCAGTCTAAAACCGTATTCAACTAAATTTTCTTTACGGCTTCTGTCGCCGCCGTACATGGCGTGTACTTGTGAAATAGTTACGTGACTTTCATCTACGACCATTAGGTAGTCGTCTGGAAAATAATCTAGAAGGCAAAAGGGACGTGTGCCCGGCTGCCGACCATCCAAATATCTGGAATAATTTTCAATACCAGAGCAATAGCCTAATTCCCGTATCATCTCTAAATCGAATTCGGTGCGTTCTTTTAAGCGTTTTGCTTCTAGATGCTTACCTATTTCCTTAAAGTAATCATGTTGTTTTACCAGATCATCTTGAATATCTTTGATAGCGTTTTGCAATACTTCGGGAGAGGTCACAAACATATTTGCTGGATAAATATTTAGACGATCATACTTTTCCACGACTTGGTTGGATTGTATATTAAAAGCTTCAATATCTTCAATCTCGTCCCCAAAGAAATGAATTCTAAAGGCGTCATCAGCATAGCTAGGAAAAATATCGACGGTATCTCCTTTTATTCTGAAATTTCCGCGATTAAATTCTCCTTCGGTACGTGAATAAAGGCTCTGTACTAATTGATGTAGCAATTTTGTTCTTGAAATAACCTGATCCCGTTTTAAGGTGATAACATTTTTTTGAAACTCTACAGGGTTACCAATACCATATAAACAGGAAACAGAAGCAACAACTAAGACGTCCCTTCGCCCTGAAAGCAATGAAGAGGTCGTGCTTAAACGCATTTTTTCTATTTCTTCGTTAATGGATAAGTCTTTCTCAATATAGACGCCAGAAACGGGGATATAGGCTTCGGGTTGGTAATAATCATAGTAGGAAACAAAATATTCAACAGCATTATTTGGAAAAAACTGTTTAAATTCTGAATATAATTGAGCTGCCAATGTTTTGTTATGTGCTAGTACTAAAGTAGGACGTTGTACTTCTTGAATGACATTTGCAACTGTAAATGTTTTACCCGATCCAGTTACACCAAGTAGTGTTTGGTATTTTTCATTGGTATTAATGCCATCAACTAACTGTTTGATCGCTTGGGGCTGATCCCCTGTAGGGCTAAATTCTGATTCAATTTTAAAACGCATGTAGCAAAATTACGTAAAATATAGCTTAGCGTTTCAAACTAAAATGCCCCATAAAGGTTCTACCGTCTTGAAGTATGACCTTGAACCAGTAATCGTCGGAGCTTAGGCGTTTACCGTTAAAGGTGCCGTCCCATCCATTAGATGTTGTT
>NZ_JAELVQ010000020.1:0-56835 GCF_016428595.1 Snuella sedimenti
CACTTTTGACAAAACACCTATAAATGAGTTGTTTATGGAAAATAAAATCAATCAAAAATTCAAAGAACAACCTAATTTATTCAATAACAATGAATTATAAACGCATCACTACTAATTGACAATAATGAGTTCAATTTGAAAATGGTGTTGTTTTTAAGTCTTATCTCTTGACGTTACATTAAGAGACTGTTTAAAATTCGTTTTTGAAATTTGTTATAGGTCATTTTTTTGCCAATTAAGGCTTTAAAACCGGAGTTTAGCAGCGCTAAATGAGGATTTTCATAACGAAAAGTGGTGAAAAAAGGGGCATAACAAAACCAAAAGGTGGAATTTAAACAGTCTCTAAAATTATCGCTATTTATTTTGAGTAATTTTAGGTCGTAAATGGTTTAATCGAAAAGAATTCCTCGCTCTGCCTCGGGGATAGTTCGTTTCAAGAAACTCTTTATTAACAAGAGGCTACCTGATATTTGATTCTCATTTAGATCTTTGTAGCAATTGTGTACAATAATAACTGATTTAGATAACAACTATAACCATTAACAAGGTGTACTATTAAAATACTTAAACCGAAGAAAAAACTTACCACATAGAATTTTTTTGTAAATTGCGCGAATTATAATACAATTTACTATGAAAATCAATATTGTTGTTTTTAGAAGGTTTTTTATCCTTTTTACAATGCTATGTGCAGTCTTAAGCTGTGAATACTCTGAACCCCATAAAGATGCTCTTGTAGAAAGTGAAACAATGGGTTCAAGAAGAATAGTGAGGCAGGTAAAAACCTTGTTCGAAGCACAACGACTTAAGCAGGATAGTAATATTTTTAAAGGAAATTTAACTGTAGATTGGCAATCCCTAAGCATGCAAACAAAAGATAGTACTACCTACTATGTATTTGAAGCACAAACTGTCGAAAAATGGCAGGTGGAGTCTTCCATTCTACAAGATGATATATTTAATGTCATAGCCTTTGTTAACAACAATAATGAAATTGAAGTTTCGTTATTAAAGATAAAGCCCCACAAAGAAAGTCCTGTTCAGGATTACAGTTTTTTTAATTTAGAGAGTTTTGGTGGGATGTTGTATTTCTATAACCTAGAAGGAGAACTTCCGCTAATTGCATATTGGGAAGATGGACAAATGGTTGAGAGTATTGAGAATGAGCTCATTCCTAAAAACAAATTGCATTTTTCCACTGCCAAGTGTGCCCAAAAGGTGGTTAGGGATCTTAAGCTTACCAGCAAGTGTAATTCCCTGGACCCCGATTGCGACAGTAACCCCTTGGATCCCTGTAGAGGTGGTGGTGGGGGCTATGTACCCGTAGTAACCTATTACTATACCGATTGGTATAAAATATATTCTAATGGCGATAGCGAATATACCTATACACAGTACAATGGTAGTACTACAGAGTATGTATATGTGAGCAATCCCGATGGTGGTAATTACAGCCAAAGTGCTTATAGCTACTATAACTATTATGCGAGTGGTAGCGGTGGCTATTACACTAATACAGCTCCAGAAGCCGTTGCTCCCAAACGGGTTATATTAGATACAACATTCCAGAATAATGACAAGGCAAATTGTACTTTCGAGCAGTTGTTGGAAAATTCCCAACTTAAACGGCTTTTAAATGACTTTTTTGGTGAGGATGCAGCATATGATCTGTATTTTGAGGTTGTTCCTAATTTAACTTGTGGAAATAGTGGTGATCCAGAAGGTTGCACGTCAAACAATTTAAAGAGTGAGGGGGCGGTTACTATCAAAATAGACCAAGATTATATCAATGACGTTCAAACACCAACTTTATTTATAGCACAAACTATTATTCATGAAGCCATACATGCTAATATGTATTTAGCGATTTACAATCATGTAAATGGGAATTTAGCTAACATTCCTGATGTTGATGATTTTCCAGCTATTTATGAAGAGTATAGGGTGCTGAATAATTGGCAGCACGAGTTTATGGCAGACCATTATATAGGACTTATTGCCCAAGGTTTACAGGAAGTGCACCTCAGGTTAAACGATCAAATCTTTATTGACGATTTGGTAAACAGTTATCCAGATCTTACCTTAGAGGCATTTTATACCAATTTAGCTTGGATAGGCTTAAATGGTACACAGTCACAAACGACGTATTTAAGTAACCCAGACAATTTGGCTAATTATAGTATATGTTATGAAGCAGCCAAATCTAATTCAACAAAAACTCCTAATTGTAACTAAACATGAAAAAGTCAATTTGTTTAATAATTAGTATTTTATTTGTGATGTTAAGCTTAAGCTTTATGGTTAGAAGATCACAAATTGAACAGCCTCTTTATTTTTATTTTAATGCCCAAGATAGCTTGATGTCAAAAAAATATAGCGGTTATGACAAAATAACCAGTAAGGGTATAGGTAGTCTGAAATACATTTATTTGCTTGAAAATGACAATATAATTTTTACACCCAAGGAAAAAGGAGATAATCCTAAAAGATTACAAATTGCATCAAAAGATACCCTTGGCTTCAACGTAAAAACTATAAAATGGCTTAAAAACTATAATGGTATTCAAAGAGATTCTATCTTTTTGAGAAAAGGAAACAGAAAGTATTATGTTATAGAAAAGCAAGCTTCAGATAACAAATTGTATATGGTTGAAGTAGTTTTTATGCAAGAAACAGAATAATGATTTTGAACTTTTGTAATCTAGATAATTAGACTAATTACAGTATAAGCTATGAGGCGGACAGGGCAAATTCTAATAAAAGCCCTAACTGCAATTAGACATGAAATCAGCCATAACAATTCTTGGTGCCAACAGTGAGTTTAATAGCGAATTACAATTACATCTAACGGATAAGAATAATAAGATTTAAACAGATGAAGCGCATGGAAAAATTTATGTTATTTGCCATACTGCTTTTGCCTTTTCATAGCTGTTTGTCACAACAGCATAAGAGAGATACACTCTTTATCCTTTTTGACCAGAAAAAAGATGGCATGAAGTTACCTTAATGTTTTAAACTTTAATTGCCTCCTGCTAAGTTTCTGAAAATCATGTCATATTAGGTGAGATTCCTAAGGAATATAGCGTCGAAATCGGTTGTGTCAAACGCATCTTTAAATAGGATAATGTAGAAAATTATAATTTGAAAATACCCCTATGAAGAAATTAAAACATATAATTATTGTACTCATCTTGATTGTTAATACGTCATGTAGTTACAGTAAGGTTTCTCAAGATCAAATAGATATTTACAATTTAGTAATAGACAAGGAAATCGTTCCTCTGATGCCCCCACCAAAATTTGGAGATAATTCAGGAATGTCAGAACGTGTAAAAGATTCGTTGAGAGCGATTAAATTTAAGGTTGCTGTGTCAAACCGTCTGGAATTATATAACGATAAATCATTTAATATTTTTGGTTTTGAACATTATAAAACAGCAAGAGAAGATTTATTGGCAAATAAAAATCATTTATTGATTAACCGAGAATGGACAAAAACGAATTTAGGACATACCATAAAAATAGTCGATTTAAACAAATTAGATAAAGAGCACGTTTTTAAAGAATACTATAGATTGGTTTTTTTGTCCAATGTTGGGTTTAATAAAACAAAAGATAAGGCATTGGTTGTTATAGGTTTGAAGTATGGTGGAAAATTATCTGGTAAGGAAAAACTTTATATGTTGGAAAAGGTTGATGGGAAGTGGAGAGTAAAGAATGAAAAAACGATTTCTATATCATAAAATTCGGTTGGTTCAACCCGTAAATAAATTAAAAAATGCCTATAATGCGATTAATTATGAAACTCTTATTGATAACATTACTGGCTTTAGTTATCAGTTGTTCTTCTAGCCAAACAGCTAAAAATGAAGCATTAAATGTAATTGCTGTAGTTTACAAGCGTATACCTAAAATGTTAATGCCACCTCCGCCGCCACTAACTAATAGTGAGGTTAAGGAAGAAAACAACATAAACTATGCTCAGCTCAAACCCCTTAAATTCACTTACGCAATACATGATCATTTTGTTTATTTTAATTTTGATTATGTAAGTGGTATTTTTAATCGATTTCATCCTGCAAAATCAAAGGAATTATTCGAAGAAAAAGCTTTAGACAGTTCTTACATGGAATTAGTAAAAGGTTTGTCTAGAGATAAATCAGAGCAGAAGATTGACAAAGCGAAGCTTATTAAAAGTGCCGATGAGGATTTAATTTTTTGGAATAAGCAGACTATTAGCAGACAAGAAAAGGCAGATACTAATATTTCTGGAATCATCAGTTTTTCCAAAGTATCATTTAATGATAATCTTACCAGAGCAGCGATAGTTGTTGGCGATTATTTCGGAAAAATTAGTGGTGGCGTTAATCTATATATTTTAGAGAAAATAAATAACAAATGGGAGGTGAAGTTTAGTAAAACATTAGAAATCTCTTGAAATAAACAAAGGAATAGAGTAGGTGAAACTTAAATGGTCTCTTGATTACATTAAAATTATCGCTATTTTCAAGCAGTAAATGTTCTCTGCTTTGGAAACTCAAAAAATATATGATATTACTATTGTTGGCGGTGGGATTGTTGGGGCTGCATCGGCTTATAAATTACAACTTAAATACCCCAATTTAAAGCTTTTGCTCATTGAAAAGGAAGAGCGTCTGGCAGCGCATCAAACTGGCAATAATTCCGGCGTTATCCATTCGGGACTCTACTATAAGCCTGTTTCGGCTAAAGCTAAAAATTGTGTCGATGGGCGTAAGCAGTTGGTGCAGTTTGCTAAAACCTATGGTATAAAACATGAAGTATGTGGCAAAGTGGTTGTTGCTGTCAATGAATCGGAGTTGCCCTTTATGGATAAGATTTTTAACAATGGTTTAGCTAATAATACCGAGGGTATCGAAAAAATAGATGCCAATCAGCTAAAAGATATTGAGCCTCATGTAAAAAGTATTGGCGGTATATGGGTGCCCTGTACCGGTATTATCGATTTTAAGGGCGCTACCGAAAAGCTGGCAGAATTGGTCTTGGCAAAACAATCCGAAAGTAATATAGTGCTTGGGGAGGAAGTAGAATCTTTTATTCATGGCAGTGCTACAAGTTTGGTTATTACCAACAAAAATAAGTACCAAACAAAGCACCTCATATTTTGTGGAGGCTTGCAAGCCGATCGTTTGGCTAAAAGAGACCATGTAAAACTCAGGGAAAAGGTAGTTGGTTTTCGTGGCGATTATTATAATTTAACCGAACAGGCTAAAGACAAGGTCAAGAATTTAATTTACCCCATACCCAATCCCGCATTTCCATTTTTAGGAGTACATTTTACCCGTATGGTCAATGGCGATGTAGAATGCGGCCCCAATGCTGTTATGACGTTTAAAAGAGAAGGCTATGGTAAGACCGATTTTAATATAAAGGATACTTTGGATGCCCTTACTTATTCCGGGACATGGAACTTGTTGTTCAATAACTCCCGGTTTGCCGTAAATGAATACCGAAGGGCCTTTTCAAAAAAACTGTTTTTAAAAACTTTACAACGACTCATACCAACTTTGACTATCGACGATATTGAACCCGGAAGGGCTGGTGTACGTGCCATGCTGCTCAAAAAAGACGGTCGTATGGAAGATGATTTTCGGATTGCTTACAACGGCAAAAGCATTCACGTGTTAAACGCACCTTCGCCCGCAGCCACAGCCTGTTTGTCCATTGCAGACAGTATTATAGAAAAGGCAGGGGTGTATTTCAATCTGGATTAAAATGGTTAAGGGTTATAATAGAAATTTAAATGGGTTTAAGGACGTTTTTTGCTTTGGTTAACGGACAGTCTTTGAATGAAAATCATGTCAGGTTGAGTGGAATCCCGAAGGGATTTTGTATCGAAATCAAATGATTTTATTATATCAAGTTCAAAATAGCTAATTTTCGCTTCAATAAAAAAAGTCAAGATAAGTTCATTGTTATTTTTTTAAGTTGTCGACAATTCTTTTCATAGTAAAAACAACATTCTGAATATCTTTTTTGTCAAAAATGTCTTCTTCAATGTAAAACAACATCTCAACTCCCAAATCTAAGTATTTTGCAAATTCTTCTGGAGATAAGGAGCAATTGTCAATTAGTTTAGAAAAATCTATTTCTTGGTTTCTCATAAAACTTGTCATATATGGCATTAATATATGCAAATATAAGTCTTTTCTTGACTTGTCAAATATGGCAAATATGAAAAAGTCAGAAGTTTTAAAAATTGTAGGTCAGAACATAAAAAGAATCCGACTTGAAAAAGGTTTAACTCAGGTGGATTTGGTTGGTAAAATCGAGGCAAGAATAGATACAACAAACATTTCAAGAATTGAAAAGGGAAGAACTAACGCCACGATTCATACTTTATTCAAGATAAGTCAGGCTTTAGAAGTTCCTTTGTCGGAAATATGCGATGTACATTTTTATAAAAGCGAATAGTATTTCTACTTAGACGTTTCAATTACATTTTGTTTCAACATTGCAAATCAGTTCGTATTTTTTAGAGTCCGTTTTTATTTGTGTTTGAGTGAATTAATTAAAGTTATCTTTACGGCTATGCTACATCCGTCAAAACTACCCCATATAGGCACGACTATTTTTACCGTCATGAATCATCTGGCAAAAAAGTATGATGCTATCAATTTATCGCAGGGATTTCCTGATTTCAGCCCTGATAGGAAGTTGATCGATCTGGTTACAAAAGCCATGTATTCGGGGTACAACCAATATGCTCCTATGGCAGGAAATATGGAATTACGTGAAGCCATTGCGAAAAAGTATGATGTACTGTATAAAAGTAGCTACCATCCCGAAACCGAGATAACGGTTACTGCTGGTGCAACCCAAGCTATTTTTTGTGCCATTTCAGCTTTTGTAAAACCGGGAGATGAAGTGATTATTTTCCGACCTGCTTACGATTGCTATGAGCCGGCTATAGCTTTAAACGGGGGTAAGGCCATATCTATAACACTCGATGGTCCAGAGTATCAGGTTAACTGGAACTCTGTAAAAGAAGCGATCAATGATCGCACCAAAATGATTGTCATAAATACACCTCAAAACCCTATAGGGACTATCTTTTCAGATAAGGACCTGATGCAGTTACAGGCCTTGACGAAAGACACAAATATTATTGTGCTTAGCGATGAGGTGTACGAACATATTGTTTTTGATGGCGCCATTCATCAGAGTGTCTGTTTATTTCCCGACCTAAAAGCAAGAAGTTTCGTGGCTGCTTCCTTTGGAAAGACCTTTCATAATACCGGATGGAAAGTAGGTTATTGCTGTGCCCCTAAAGTCTTAATGGATGCGTTTAGAAAAGTACACCAGTTTAATGTATTTTGTATTAACCACCCTACTCAAAAAGCCTTGGCCGATTATCTTGAAGAGCCAAGTCATTATATGGAGTTGTCCGGTTTCTATCAGAAAAAGCGGGATTTGTTTTTGGATTTAATAAAGCCATCGCGATTCCGTTTTACGCCTTCCAAGGGAACGTATTTTCAGCTATTGGACTATTCTGCTATCACCCAAGAAGGTGATGTTGACCTCGCAAAACGATTAGTAAAAGAAAAACAGTTGGCTTCCATACCTCTATCGGTATTTTACAATAAGGACATAAATAATAAAGTACTCCGTTTTTGTTTTGCAAAAACCGATGATACTTTAAAACGTGCAGCAGACATCATAAACACGATTTAACTATGCAAGACCAATTAAAAATAGCTTTACTACAATCCGATTTGGTATGGGAAGATCCCAAACAGAATCGCAGTCGTTTTTCTGAGAAAATACAAGCTATCCATGAAGCTGTTGATATGATTATTCTCCCGGAAATGTTTTCGACAGGTTTTACTATGAATGCCAAAGCGGTTGCCGAGACTATGGATGGCGAAACAGTAAGATGGATGCAGGAAACGGCCTTAAAAACCAATGCAGCCTTGATGGGGAGCTTGGTAATTGAAGATAGCGGACATTACTATAACCGACTGCTCTTTGTGGAGCCTTCGGGCGCTATTGCAACCTACAATAAGCGTCACACTTTTACATTGGTGGGCGAAGAAAAGACATATACGGCAGGCACAGAAAAAATAATTGTGGATTACAAGGGCTGGAAAATTTGTCCGTTGATATGTTACGATTTGCGCTTTCCTGTTTGGGCAAGAAACACCGAGGATTATGATGTCTTAATCTATGTTGCTAATTGGCCCAAGCCAAGAGTTGAAGCATGGGATGCCTTGTTAAAAGCAAGGGCCATTGAGAACATGAGTTATTGCATTGGGGTAAACAGGGTAGGAGTTGATGGTGTAAATATTGAGTATCTGGGGCATTCGGCGGTTTACGATGTGTTAGGAGCGTGTATAGCAAACACACGCCCGGGTAAAGAGCAAACGGTTCTCGTTTCGTTGGAAAAGAGACACATTACGGCCTACAGAAGTAAGTTTAAGTTTTTAAACGACAGAGATGCCTTTACTGTGGTATGAGCTCTAATATTTGTTGGGTGTCCCAGTCAGAACGCATGTCGTCATCCAATTCAAAATTACTAACACGTTCGGGTTGTTGTTTTTTCAAATAGTTCCCCGTATCGTGTTTTTGATTCCCATTACTATCAAAAACAACCCTTGCATAATATTTTCCGGGATCCACGGTTAGAAAATCAAACACCTTGTTTTCGGAGGCATATTGTTCGTATTTTATCTCACCTTTCTCTGTTGTTAACTGAACAATAACAGGGTATACGGCATTTTTTAAAATAATACGTAATTTACTGTAATCCGATTCCCTTTTAGTTTTAACTGAATAATTTAACGTGTCATTTTTGTCGTCAAAAAAGTCAGTGAATGCTTCCGGAAGGACTTGTATCTTATAGTTATTATCTTCGACCTTTTTAAAATTAAAGGCATAGGCGTTTGTAATGGTATCAAAAGTCGTTGTAAAATCGACATTTAAAGAGTCTTTATCTATAATGGTCACTTTTGAAGGGTCGAAATTAACGAACGGAACGCTTCCAAAGATCTTAAAGGGTTCGTCGTAACCAATATTTCCCGATGGGAACGATTTTAAGGTTAAAGAGTCTCTGGGTTGCTCACTAATGCGCACGGTAAAATCTTTTTTAACTGTGGGGTGGGATACCGTAAACAGTAAAGAATCTACTTCCAGCCTGGGCTTATACCAGTAATATAACGTGTCGGCTTTTTCGTCTTTGGTGATTCTGTAGTCAAAATCATCGGGGACTTCAGAAGTCATAGTAATTTTCACATCACTATGATCACCTTCATAACCGAAGGCTATTTTTTCACCAGAAAATAAACGCGGACGTACGGGCTTAAAATCAATATCTTCATTAAATAACTTTAAGGTGTAAAGCGAATCGGTAGGTACTTCAATAAAGGTATTATGAAAACCGATTTGATCGGTTTTTTGCTGGAATTTATTATCGCCATTGCCATCCTTTAAAGCCATAAGCATGTATTTCCCCGCTTTAACATTTTCGATAGAAAAGGTAGTGACACTATCTAGCGTATTGGTAATATATTTAGGAACTTCTTTGTAAATAATAGAATCGTTAAACGTAGAATCTACTTCGTACAAGGCAACAGAGACAAAGGTTTCGGGTTTCCGTTTTAGGGCATCTACTATTTGGCCTTTAACAGTTAAAGAATCTATATAATCGCCAGTAGAAAACACATAACGATAATATGGGAAAGGGTTGCCTTCATTGTTGTCTGTAATACTGTTCCCAAAATTAAAGGCATAGGTTGTATTAGGTTGTAAAGTGTCGAAAATTTTTATGGTAATAAATTTACTGGCACTACCGAGCGGTGTTATCTCGGGTTGCGTTTTCATGGGAGGGGATATAATGAGCTGCTTTTGCAGATCCTTTATTTTTACGAACTCGTCAAAATAAACCTTAATTTCTTTTGCTTTAAATTGGGTAGAGTAGTTTTCTGGAACCGATTTAACAATAACTGGCGGTGTTTCATCTTTTGGCCCGCCATCAGGCGAACCGCGGTTGGCACAACTCACAATAATTAAACCTATAAAAACAACTAAAATAAAATTCGAAAGGACTTTATGCATTACCAGTTTTAAATTTTTCACAAACCTACATAATTTTAAAGAGATAACGGCTAACTCATTAAGCTATTGCCATGGTAGCAACACTTATTTTTACGTTTTGGGCTTGGTTTAATACCGTTATACAGGCTTCTAAAGTAGCTCCGGTCGTTATAATATCGTCAACTAAGAGAATGTGTTTATTTTCTATTGTCTTAGTGTTTTGAAGTGTAAAATGCGCTTCGTTGTTTTGCCAGCGGGCAAATCGCTTTTTAGTGACTTGGGATGTAATATTGGTTTTCTTTACCAGCACATTGTCGGAATAACCGCTATCTAGTGCTTCGGCAATACAGGCTCCGAATTTAGCAACCTGATTATAGCCTCTTTTTCTTAATTTGCTCTTATGAAGGGGTACAGGAATAACCATGTCGATAGTGTTGTATGCCGGAATGGTTTTTAGCTCGTTCCCCAGCCATTGCCCTAAAACAACCCCAACCGACTCATAACCTTTGTATTTTAGTCCGTGGATAAGCTGTTGGACAATGCCTTTTTTTTCAAAGCGTAGTAAAGCTGTTGCTTGTGCTACTTTTACGCGACCATAAAACACTTTTAAAACAGTATCGTCATTGTTAAGGTGAAAGTTGGTAACAGGTAAAGCATGTCTGCAATCTACACAAATGGTTTCTTCATTGTCCTGTAATAAGTTAAGGCATGCGTAGCATACTTTTGGGAAAAATAAATTAACTAAGGACTTAAACATGGATTGTAAATAAGCTGTCTTGTAAACATAAGTAAAAAAATAATCAATTTCGCACTTAATTTTTAACAAACATCTCTATTTGTTTTCAGCGGTTTTTTATTTTTGCAGGATGGCAAATCAAGATGATCAATTTAAAAAAGTAATCTCTCACGCAAAGGAGTATGGTTACGTGTTTCAGAGTAGTGAAATCTACGATGGATTAAGTGCAGTTTACGACTATGCACAAAATGGTGCTGAGCTAAAGAAAAACATTCGCGACTATTGGTGGAAAGCCATGGTGCAGATGCATGAAAATATTGTGGGGATCGATGCTGCTATATTTATGCATCCTACCACTTGGAAAGCATCTGGGCATGTTGATGCATTTAATGATCCATTAATTGACAACAAGGATTCAAAAAAACGTTATAGGGCAGATGTTTTAATTGAGGATTACTGTGCTAAGATTGAAGCTAAAATAGATAAAGAAGTATCCAAGGCTGCTAAACGTTTTGGAGAGGCATTTAATAAAGAGGAATTTTTGTCTACTAACGGAAGGGTTCTTGGCTATCAGGAAAAGATTAACACTACACTTTCGCGTATGGCAAAATCTTTGGAAAACGAAGATTTGGCTGATGTAAAAGCGCTTATTGAAGAACTGGAAATTGCCGATCCGTTAACAGGAAGTAAAAACTGGACAGATGTTAAGCAGTTTAACTTAATGTTTGGTACTAAGTTGGGTGCTTCTGCCGAAAATGCGATGGATTTGTATTTGCGACCCGAAACGGCACAGGGTATTTTTGTTAATTTTTTAAATGTTCAGAAAACCGGCCGGATGAAGATTCCGTTTGGGATTGCACAAACAGGAAAAGCGTTTCGAAATGAAATTGTTGCCAGACAATTTATTTTTAGAATGCGTGAGTTCGAGCAAATGGAAATGCAGTTTTTTATTAAGCCTGGAACGCAACAAGAATGGTACGAGCATTGGAAGGAAACCCGATTAAAGTGGCATTTATCTTTGGGTATGGGAGAAGATAATTACCGTTTCCATGACCATGAGAAATTAGCACATTATGCTGATGCTGCTGCCGATATAGAATTCAAGTTCCCATTTGGTTTTAAAGAGTTGGAAGGTATTCACTCTAGAACCGATTTCGATTTAAGTCAGCATGAGAAATATTCAGGGAAGAAATTACAATATTTCGATCCTGAAGAAAATAAAAGTTATGTGCCGTATGTGTTGGAAACATCTATTGGTTTAGATCGCATGTTCTTGGCGGTGTTCTCTAATTCGTTACAAGAAGAGGAACTGGAAAATGGGACTACCCGTACGGTTTTAAAATTACCAAGCGTTTTGGCTCCTATAAAAGCTGCTGTATTGCCATTGGTTAAAAAGGATGGATTGCCAGACATAGCGCGTAAAATTGTAGATGATCTAAAATGGGACTTCAATGTAAGTTATGACGAAAAGGATGCAGTAGGGCGCCGTTACAGACGTCAGGATGCTAACGGAACGCCATTTTGTATTACTGTTGATCATGATACCTTAGAAGATAATACGGTAACCATTCGCTATAGGGATACCATGGAGCAAAAACGTGTTAAAATAGATGATTTAAGAAACATCATCAAGCAAGAAGTTGATGTGCGTTCTTGGTTGATGAAGATGTAATAAAACACTATTTGTCATGCTAAATTAATTCCAGCATTTCTCATAGTATATTAAATCCCAAGTGTTATGCTTGGGATTTTTAGAGACCGTTTAAAATTCGTTTTTGAAATTTGTTATAGGTCATTCTTTTGCCAATTAAGGCTTTAAAATCGGAGTTTAGCAGCGCTAAATGAGGATTTTCATAACGAAAAGTGGTGAAAAAAGAGGCATAACAAAACCAAAAGGTGGAATTTAAACAGTCTCTTAATTAAAAAGGATATTTTTAAAATCTATAGCCTAATGTAATGCCTGCCTTACCTACAAATTCTAAAGATTCGTCATTATAATCTCCAAATAGATTTCTTCCAAAGCCAAGATTTAATTCTCCTATAAAACCACTGTTCGTAACCCACTTGCCACCTAAGCCAATGCCCAAAGCAAAATCTGTAATAGAGTTTTTTTCAGTTATAATGTCATTGTTATTTGAAGAAAAGTAATACTCATTAACAGAATTAAGCATTCCGAATCCTTCTAAAAAGAATCCAGAAGCATATTTTGTTCCAAAATAAAATCGATAATATGGAGATAAATAATAGTTAATATCATCTTTTACTTCATCATCAAAAGGCAAAAATATAGAAACACCTACACCAGATTCTTCGTTAAGGGTTTTTTCGTAAGAAACTTCAATGGCTCCTGCAATTAAAAAGAGTCCGTTTAGTTTTAATTCATTAAAATTTTGTGAATCGGTATTTGTGCTATTAACATTATCTTGGGAAAAAGATTGAGCAAAAACAAGAAAAGTTAATAAGAAGAAGGTTATTTTTTTCATTTTCTTAATGTCTAAGATTTAAGGATGCAATGATACAAAAAATCACGTAAGAAAAAGCTTTAATTTTAAATTTTTATCTGCCTATCAATTTGCTGATCTAAAGAAATGAGGGTCTCGGTTCTTAAAACCCCAACGATAGATTGTATTTTGTTGTTAAGCAAATGCATAACATGCTCGTTACTAAAGCAGAGCATTTTTATAAAGACATTCCATTGTCCCGTTGTGTAGTGACATTCTACAACTTCGGGGATTTTTTTTAGTTCTCTAAAAACGGAATCGTTATTTACATTATTGTCTAAATAAAGACCAATAAAAGCCATGGTTGAATACCCTAATACTTTGGGGTTGATAACAAATCTTGAGCCCGATAGGAGTTTGGCTTTTTCCAGTTTTCGTAAACGCTGGTGAATGGCGGTACCCGAAATGCCAACATTACGGGCAATTTCAAGAATAGGCGTTCTGGCATCGGCCATTAATGCGCGCAGTATTTTTTTGTCAATGCCATCTATAGTAATGACTTTGTTTTTGGTCTTCATATTAATGGAGGCTTCATTTTAAAATTTAAAAGTAACTATTTGGTTTTAATTTGTAATCATTATTGTGGTTGTGTGCTAATTGTTTAAAGGATTGTAGCCCAGATAAGGGACTTCTTTTTCATGAAAACCAATGCCAAATGTTTTAAGCTCTTCTAATATGGGTTCGTATACTTCTTTACTAATCGGGATCTGTACCCCCGGTGTGGTAATTTTTCCATTTAAAATAGCGAGCGTAGCCATCGCTACCGGCAGGCCAACCGTTTTTGCCATGGCTGTATAGGTTTGGTCTGTTCCCAAAACAACCATGCTTGCGTCAATTTGGTGTTTTTTACCGTTTAATTCGTAACCAAACTTATGGTACATAACGATCATGTCTTTATCGTCTTCGGCCAAAGTCCAGCTATCCATTAAAATCTTCTGCAGAATTTGTGCTGGTGTGGCTTTTTTCAAGGCAACACGTTTGTTGGGATTAAAGATGTCCAGTTCAACTAGTTTGTCCCAAACAATATCATCTTGGTCTATTTTAAGTTGGTGTCTCAGTTTAAGTTCTACCGAGTCTGATGGGCTATAAGGCAAAAAGGCATTGACAAAATCGCGATAGCTCATATTTTCACTGTCGTCAATAGTGTAACTGTCGTCGGTCATACCTAGTGTGACAAATATATTCCAAGCACGGCAAAAGCCTACACGTCTTATAGTGCCACGGTATAGGGTTTTTACAGTATCAAGACCATAAGCACTTTGGTATTTAAGTGAATCCCTGTTGGCGTATACTTCAAAACGTCCGTATCCATCAATATCTAAAAATTCAGTACGTCTAAATAGTCGGTTGTAAGGGATGTATTTATAAGTGCCCTCTTGTAAAAATTTAGCAGCACTTCCCTGACCTGCTGTAACAACATTACGTGGATTCCAAGTAAATTTATAGTTCCATAGGTTTGTGTCGCTTTCGGGAGCAACAAGACCGCCAGTAAACGATTCAAATAAAATAGGGTGGCCGCCATTGTCACGTATTTTATCCAGCACTTGCATAGCGCTCATATGGTCAATACCAGGGTCGACACCTATTTCGTTCATGAGTATAATGCCTTTGTTTTTAGCATCTTTATCCAGAGCTTGCATCTCTGGACTTACGTAAGAAGCAGTGACCAAATGCTTGCCGAGCTGTACACAGTCTTTTGCGACTTCTATATGAAAACGAGCAGGAAGCATAGAAATAACTATGTCGGCTTTTTTAATAGCCTTAACACGCAATGTTTCGTTAAAAATATCAAGAGGAACAACCGTTGCTCGCTCATGGTTTCCAATAAGCTTTTTGGCATGGTCGGTATTAAGATCGCCAATGGTAATGTAAAGGTTCTCTGAATCCGATTTATCTAATAAGTATTTTAATAGATAAGAGGTGGATTTCCCTGAACCAATGACTAAAATCTTTCGCATAATGAGATTAGTTAAGTAAGTTTGTTTTACGAATGTAATAAATACTAGGCGTTTTTAAATATTTGAACATGAATAAGACAATATTAATTACCGCAGCACTTTTAGGTTTAACAAGTGTTGCTTTTGGAGCCTTTGGCGCTCATGGGCTCAAAGCATTAATTACAGTGGAAGCACAGCAAACATTTGAAACAGGCGTAAGGTATCAGATGTATCATGCTTTGTTATTATTGTTTGTTGGGAGTACTGCTGCTATTGGGCAAAGGTTGCAAAAACGTATCTTCTATTGTACAGTTTTTGGGCTGTTGTTTTTTTCAGGATCCATTTATGGGTTGGCTACAAATTCCTTAACAGGTTTTGACTTTAAGCACATTGCTTTTATAACGCCTATAGGAGGCTTGTTGTTAATTTTAGCATGGAGCTTTATGTTTGTGAATTTTTTAAAAATGAATTCCAAAAACAAGTAATAATTACACATAACTTAAAATAATGTTTTAATTTTGCGATATAAATAATTTTATAGCAAAATATGGTGAATTACAATCAAACTACGAAAACGATTTCGTTGGATGGATATGGTATTAAAAACGCAAAAATAAACTATCAGCTGTCTCCTGAACAACTTCATGAGATCACGATCGAAAAAGGACAGGGTGTTGAAGCCTCTTCCGGAGCGTTAGCAGTTAATACCGGTGAGTTTACGGGGCGATCTCCCAAAGATCGATTTATAGTTAAAGACGATATTACTAAAGATCGTGTTTGGTGGGGTGATATTAATATTCCTTTTGATGCCGATACGTTTGACGCTTTGTATAATAAAGTTGTGGCGTATTTATCGGATAAAGAGGTTTTTGTTAGGGACAGTTATGCCTGTGCAGACCCCAATTACAAATTGAATATTCGTGTTATTAATGAATATCCTTGGAGTAACTTGTTTGCCTATAACATGTTTTTGCGACCAACGGAAGCCGAATTAGAGGACTTTACGCCAGAATGGACTGTTGTTAATGCGCCTGGGTTTATGGCTAATCCAGATGAAGATGGCACGCGCCAGCATAACTTTGCGATTTTGAATTTCACCAAAAAGATAGCTTTGATTGGCGGAACTGGCTATACAGGAGAAATTAAGAAAGGTATTTTTTCGGCACTCAATTTTATATTGCCTGTATTTAAAAACACCTTACCCATGCATTGTAGTGCCAATGTGGGAGCCGAAGGTGATACCGCTATTTTTTTTGGTTTATCCGGTACAGGAAAAACAACTTTATCTACCGATCCTAACAGAAGTTTAATAGGAGACGACGAACATGGGTGGACTAATGAAAATACCGTGTTTAATTTTGAAGGCGGTTGTTATGCTAAGGTTATAAACCTATCGCGAGACAACGAACCAGAAATCTATGATGCTATTAAGCAAGGCGCAATTCTTGAGAACGTTGTTTTGGACGCTAATGGGCATGTTGATTTTAAAGATACTTCCATTACCCAAAATACGCGGGTAAGTTATCCTATCCATCATATTGAGAATATCCAACAACCATCCATAGGTAAGAATCCAAAGCACATCTTCTTTTTAACGGCTGATGCTTTTGGGGTTATACCACCAATATCTAAATTAACGCCAAGTCAGGCAGCCTACCATTTTATTTCAGGTTACACTGCAAAAGTAGCAGGAACAGAAGCAGGTGTGGTTGAACCGGTACCTTCATTTTCGGCCTGTTTTGGAGCGCCTTTTATGCCGTTGCATCCAGCAAAATATGCCGAAATGTTAAGCAATAAAATGATTGAGGCCGGTGTAAACGTATGGCTGGTTAATACAGGTTGGACCGGAGGGCCTTACGGTGTTGGGAAGCGCATGGAATTAAAATATACCCGCGCTATGATCAATGCGGTATTGAATGGTGACTTGGGTTTGTACAATTACGATGATTACCATATACACTCTGTGTTTGGCGTTGCACAGCCCAGAACATGCCCAGGGGTGCCGACACGAGTTTTAAGTCCTCGTGCCACTTGGAATGATGATGAAGCTTATTATAAAATGGCCTTTAAATTAACCAATGCTTTTCGTGAAAACTTTAAAAAGTTTGAAGCCTATTGCAGTGAAGAAATCCGTCGTGGTGGCCCGCAACGTTATGCCTTTTAAATGTAAAAGCGCGATTTAAAAAATTAAATCGCGCTTTTTATATGAGTTTGTGGGATTGTTACCTCCCTTTGTTAGCTTTTTCAATATATTTTTCCAGAGCCATGGTCATCGATGGTGTTTCAGGCGTTGGTGCTGCAATGTCAACACGCAATCCTTTTTCTTCAACGGCTTTAATGGTTGTATTTCCAAATACAGCAATGCGCGTATTATTTTGTTTAAAATCTGGAAAATTATGGAATAAAGATTCTATTCCGGAAGGGCTAAAAAATACCAAAACATCGTAATATACGTCTGCTAAGTCAGAAAGGTCACTAATAACCGTTTTATAAAATGTAGCTTGCTTCCAATCAATGCCTAATGCGTTTAAGGTTTCTGGAACTTCAGGTTTTACTTTATCGGTATTTGGTAATAAGAATTTTTCGTCTTTGTATTTTTTGATTAATGGAGACAATTCGGAAAAGGTACGTTTGCCCACATAGATTTTACGTTTTCTATAAACCACATATTTTTGTAAGTAATAAGCAACAGCTTCCGACTGGCAAAAATATTTCATGGTATCCGGCACTTTAAATCGCATTTCTTCTGCTACTCTAAAAAAGTGGTCTACAGCATTTCGGCTTGTTAGTATAATAGCAGTGTATTTAGTTAAGTCAACTTTTTGTTGCCTAATGTCTTTTGCAGAAACGCCTTCAACATGAATAAAAGGTCTGAAATCTATTTTTACTTTTTGTTTTTCTTGTAAATCGAAGTAAGGTGAGTTCTCTATTTTAGGTTCTGGTTGAGATACTAAAATTGTTTTTACTTTCATGAGTGCAAGTAGTTTGTTCTTTGTTAGGCAATAAACACCTTGTATAAAATAATATAAGGTGCAATTTCAAGTGCGCAAAGATACAAAATAAAATAAAAAAAGTTGTGTTTTATTAAACTTTGATACGATTTAAACGATGTCATTACCCCTAACAAATTTATAATTAATAGTATTATAACCATTATATAAATATTGGTTAATGATGGGGGAATGGAATAAAGCAGTAGGGCGTTCATCGGAATTAGAAGTAGCCCCATAAAGTTTTTGTAACTAATCTTTTGAAACAAATAGGCGTCTATTATTTTATCGATATCAAAAAGACTGGCTATTAAACGCTCTATAAGTACTTTTATTAAAATTAGGGAACCAATCCCAATAATTAATTTGATGATAATATTTATCGAGAGAATTTTTGTTTCCATTGTGTTTTGATAAATAATTGAACCAAAAACAGAAACCGACAGTATTAAGTTAACAAACAGCAGGGCGTCAAAAGTATCCAGGAATTTTTGTTCCCTGCCATAAATTTTAAGGTACTTAAAGTTGCCTGCAATGGATATGAGATCATTAAAACGTTTAGAGGCTATGAGCTTAGCCAGGGTAACAAATATTAACCCTGTAACGATTAAAATGGTAAACAATTCGTTTGATGTGGTATCACGTAACATGTGGCAAAATTATCGTAAAAATTTAAAAATGCCCTATAATTAATCAAGAGATCATTCAAAGTTGCCAGGAAATTAAGTTTTTTACCCATCCTTGTTCTTTAAATTTTTGTTGCAAGTCCATGATCGAATTTATAGGGGTCTTTTGTTTTTCGTTGATAGGTATTGTAATTTATTTGCCAATGTGGATTATAAAAAAATGTACATTTGCCTAAAATTATACCATTTCAATTAGATTAGCGGATGCAAGATACGGTTGTTATCATTCCAACATACAATGAAATAGAGAATATAGAAGCTATCATTAGAGCCGTGTTCTTTCAATCGAATGATGTGCATATCCTGATTGTTGATGATAATTCTCCCGACCTTACGGGTTTAAAGGTTAAGGAACTACAAAAAGAGTTTTCAAGCAGGTTGTTTTTAGAAAGCCGTAAAGAAAAGTCGGGATTAGGAACAGCTTACATTCATGGATTTAAATGGAGTCTCAACAAAAATTACGCTTATGTTTTTGAAATGGACGCCGATTTCTCGCATGACCCCAAAGACTTGGTTCGCTTGCATAAGGCTTGTGTTGATGGTGCCGATTTGTCTATTGGTTCAAGGTATATAACTGGAGTTAACGTGGTTAACTGGCCTATGAGCCGGGTTTTAATGTCCTATATGGCCTCAAAATATGTGAGACTTATTACAGGAATGAGTATTCATGACACAACAGCTGGTTTTGTATGTTATAAACGGCATGTGTTGGAAGCCATAAATTTAAATAAAGTGAAGTTTGTAGGCTATGCGTTTCAAATAGAAATGAAGTTTAAAGCTTATTTAAAAAAGTTTAATATTGTGGAAGTGCCGGTTATTTTTACAGATCGGACAAAAGGAGAGTCCAAGTTGAGTTCCGGTATTATTTCTGAAGCTATTTTTGGTGTTATTTCTATGAAATTAAAAAGTTTATTTAAAAGTTAGCCTATAAAACGGTATGGTAATTGGTTGAAAGGAACAAGGTAATTATTAAAGAAGAAGATGAAACTAAAAACAACATTGATTAAAAACGCACACATTGTAAATGAAGGTTCCGTTTTTAAGGGGGATGTATTAATAGAAGATACCTATATAAAGGAAGTAAGTGAATCTATAAGTGCCAAATCGGCAGATGTACATGTAATAGATGCCGAAGGCAAGTATATTTTGCCGGGTGTTATAGACGATCAGGTGCATTTTAGAGAACCGGGATTGACCCATAAGGCGACTATTGAAACCGAATCGAAAGCAGCCATCGCTGGCGGTATTACATCGTTTATAGAAATGCCTAACACCAATCCACAAACAACAACCATAGATAAATTAGAAGAGAAGTTTGAAATAGCAGCACAAACATCATGGGCTAATTATTCCTTTATGTTTGGAGGAACTAATGATAATCTAGATGAAATTTTAAAGGTAGATGCCAAGAATGTTGCTGCTTTAAAGCTGTTTTTGGGGTCGTCTACTGGGAATATGTTAGTTGATAATCCTGAGGTTTTGGAAAACATTTTTTCTAAAACCAATTTGCTGATTGCTGTACACTGTGAAGATGAAGCGACCATCAAGGTAAATTTTGAAGCCTATAAAGAAAAGTTTGGAGACGACATCCCCATTAAATACCATCCTAATATCAGGAGTGAAGAAGCTTGTTATTTGTCATCTTCAAAAGCGATTGAATTGGCCAAGAAAACGGGTGCCAGACTGCACGTTTTTCATTTGTCTACAGGGAAAGAAACCGGATTGTTCTCCAATAAGATCCCGTTAAAAGATAAAAAGATCACTGCTGAGGTTTGTGTGCACCATTTATGGTTTACAAACGATGACTATGACAATAAGGGAACACTAATAAAATGGAATCCGGCAGTAAAAACTAAAAACGACCGAGATGCCTTGTGGAAAGCTTTGCTGGATGATAAAATAGATGTTATAGCTACCGATCATGCACCACATACCATTGATGAAAAAAATAATGTTTATACCAAAGCACCTTCTGGAGGGCCTTTGGTTCAGCATGCGCTGCCCGCAATTTTGGAAATGTACCATAAAGGTAAAATTTCAATAGAAAAAATTGTTGAGAAGATGTGTCATAATCCTGCAATGTTGTTTGAAATTGAAAAGCGAGGATATATCAAAGAAGGTTACTTTGCCGATTTGGTAATGGTCGACTTAAACAATCCTTGGACTGTTAAAAAAGATAATATTTTGTATAAATGTGGGTGGTCGCCGTTTGAAGGTACCACGTTCAAATCAAGAATAACACATACTTTTGTTAATGGTGGTTTGGTATATCAAAATGCTAAATTTACAAATGTAAAGGCTGCTAAGCGATTAACTTTTAATAGATGATTTTTAAGCGTGTAATATTATATCTGGGAATTGTGTTGTTTGTAACGGCATGCTACAAATATAAGGCTCCTAAAAAGCCTAAACATTTAATTTCTAAAGATAAAATGGTCAATATTCTTTTAGATCTTAAATTATTGTCTTCAACAACCGGTAAGAATAAAAGAATATTAGACGAGAAAGGAGTTGACGCAGAGACCTATGTGTTTTCAAAATACAATATTGATAGCTTACAGTTTGCATTAAGCAACGAATATTACACGTTTCACATTGAAGACTATGATGAGATTTATAAAAAATTAGAAGACAGTTTAGACATACTAAAGAAAGCATACGAGACACTATTAAAAGAAGAAACAGAGCGCGAACTTAAGGAGAAAAAAGCGAAGGATTCTATTGAGCGGGCAAAGAAAAAATTAAAGGATTCTACTGGAAATGATACTAAGAAGAAGCTAATTGAAAAAGAAGAAGAAGGCGTACTTATTGATCCCGTTTAAGGAATTTGTCGCCAACTTCAAAAATGCACTCATTTATAGGTTTGAAATTATAATTTAAGGCAGTTTTGATTTTTTCACTGCTATAGTGTTTTTCCGATTGTAAGGATGTAGCCAACTGTTTGGTTAGTAATCTTCGTTTTCCAGTCAGCTTGTTTTTTAACCAATCTAAACGCCATATCAAACTTAATAGCAGGGGTGATGCTTGTCTTAGTGGTTTTTTGGCATTGACAGATTGTGCCAAGGATTGCAAGAAATCTTTGTAGGCCCACGTCTCAGCTATTAGGATGAAGCGTTCGTTTACTATGGGACTGTTTAGAAGTGTTGTCATAATGGAAACAACATCTTCAATGGCGATAAGTCCAATATCCCCAGAAGTGTAATATTTAAAACCTTTACTTGCCTTTTTAAACAAACTACCACTGCCATAGTGCCAAATACCAGCCCCTAAAATAACGCCTGGATTAACAATAATGGCATTTAAGCCTTCCTGCGTTGCACGCCAAACTTCCATTTCGGCTCCGTATTTTGTTATGGCATATACACTATTGTCTGCTTCAGGGTTCCAATTCGTATCTTCAGTAATAGGGGTGTTGTTAGTCGAGTTGCCTATGGTCGCAATGGAGCTAACATAACAAAGTTTCTTGATATTATATGATATACAAAGATTCACAACATTAGCGGTGCCTTCAATATTTATTTTTCTTAACAATTGGTATTTGTCAGGTTCAAAAGAAACAAAAGCAGCACAATGATATACATAAGTAATACCAATCATAGCATCAGATAGTCGGTCGATATCCAAAATATCCGCTTTTACCCAATCAATAGCATCAAAAAGAGCATGGTGATTTTGGGTATACGTAGAAAAAATATGTTTTACATTGGTTAGTTTTTGTTCATTTCTATAAATGGCTCGTACTTTTTCGTTGTTACTTACAAGTTTATAAAGCAAATGCGAACCTACTAAACCAGTACTTCCTGTTACTAAAATCATGCAACTAAAGTAAAGAATTATTCATAATGCATGAGTAATTATACATTGATTTTTATCTTTGCCAAAGTTTACTCGATAATCGAGATTTAAACGTTCTGAGGCTTGCCTCAAAATTAAAATGTTTTTCTATAAATACCTTGTGGGATTACCTAGGGTAGTTTACTTAAAATTATATAGCTGATGAAGAATTTTGTTGAAGAATTAACATGGAGGGGCATGATACAAGATAGTATGCCTGGTACCGAAGAGCATTTGCTGGAAACGATGCGTATGGCTTATGTTGGTATTGATCCTACGGCCGACTCGTTGCATATTGGGCATTTGGTAGGCGTTATGGGGCTTAAACATTTTCAATTATCAGGGCATAAGCCAGTGGCACTTGTAGGGGGGGCTACCGGTATGATTGGTGATCCTTCGGGGAAATCGGCAGAACGCAATTTACTTAATGAAGAAACGCTATTACATAATCAAAATGCTATTAAAGCACAATTGGCACGTTTTTTAGACTTTGATAGTGATGCCGAAAATGCAGCCGTTATAGTGAACAACTACGACTGGATGAAAGCATTTTCATTTTTGGAGTTTATCCGTGATGTCGGAAAACATATTACGGTAAACTATATGATGGCAAAAGATTCCGTTAAAAAACGTCTGTCTTCCGAGTCTTCAGTGGGTATGAGTTTTACAGAATTTACCTATCAGTTGGTGCAAGGTTACGATTTTTTGCATTTATATAGAGATAAGCAGTGTACGCTTCAAATGGGAGGTAGTGACCAATGGGGGAATATAACCACTGGCACAGAGCTCATTCGCCGTATTGATGCCGGAAAAGGCTATGCTTTAACTTGGCCATTAATAACAAAGGCCGATGGAACAAAGTTTGGTAAGACCGAAGGAGGAAATATATGGTTGGATGCCGAAAGGACATCTCCTTACAAATTCTACCAGTATTGGTTGAATACAAGCGATATCGATGCCGAGAAGTATATTAAAATATTTACCTTTTTAACAAGGTCGGAAATAGAAGCCTTAGTTTTAGAGCATCGAGAAGCACCACATTTACGAGCTTTACAAAAGCGATTGGCTGAAGAAATAACAACAATGGTACACTCTAAGGAAGATTTAGAGAATGCCATAAGGGCAAGTGAAATTCTTTTTGGAAAATCGACTAGTGAAGATTTAAGACTACTAGACGAAAAAACCTTTCTAGACGTGTTTGAGGGTGTGCCCCAAACGGAGATTGCAAAGTCCGAAGTAGAATCTGGTTTAGATATTATTGGGGCTTTGGCCGAAAAGGGTGGTTTTTTGAAATCTAATGGTGAAGCACGACGCGCTTTAAAGGAAAATTCTATTTCTGTAAACAAAGAAAAGGTAAAAGAAGGTTATAGTATAACTGTTAACGATCTAATCAATAACAAGTTTGTGTTGCTACAGCGCGGTAAGAAAAATTATTTCGTATTACGAACCATATAATACCAATTCAACTTTAAAGTCGAATTGGTATAAAAGAAATAGGCCTGATCAAAAAAATCAGGCCTATAGCTTAACCAACCAACTAAAAATAAAAATCAAATTTTTCTTTTTATAGCATAAGGTTGGTCGTAAATGTTTTGAAAACCTAACAAAAGAGTTGATTTATTTTTTGGTCAAGTTGTTTAAAGCACCATCAAATTACAACCACGAATGTCTGAGTTGTCAAAACGGCCTATTACTTCGAAACTTCCATCTTCGTAACTACGCCCCAAATCTTGGGTTGCAATAAAAGAGCAGGAGTTAATATTGGCAAGATCAATAACATTTATGCCACCGGTCTTACCAAAATCTTGAATGCTCAATGGGTCTTCAGTTTCACGTGTTAAAATACGCATCCAGGGCGGACAATTAAATAAACCATTACCTTTAGAATATCCTTGGCTTAACAGTTCGGTCATGCCATATTCGCTATGTATTGTATTAACACCAAAACCTGATTTAAGAATATCGTGTAGTTCTTCTCGAATTAATTCTTTTCTGCGCCCTTTCATGCCTCCAGTTTCCATAACGATTGTATGTTTAAGGTTGAACTGATGGGCTTCAATCAAGTCTAAAAGAGCAAAGGAAACGCCAATGAGAAGTGTTTTCCTTCCTTGTGCTTCTAGTGTCTTAATTGTTTGTATTAATTCTGGGATATTATTTAAATAAAAGCCGCTTTCTTTATGACCTGATCTAGTAATCAAGTCGCTAACCATATATATTAAAGAAGAGCCTTCGCGTTCAAAATAAGAAGGGAGTAAGGCTAGGGTCACATATTCCTCTATGCCTCCGTAAAATTGTTGAAACCCTTTGGAAAAACTCTCTTTATAAACACTTAAATCTGTTACATGGTGCTTGCTTACTTTACTCCCGGTTGTCCCTGAGCTTGTAAATATAGATTGGGTGGCAGCTTGTTTGCTTATTATGGTATGTGTTTTAAAGAAATGTATTGGTAAAAATGGGATATCCTGAATTGTCTTTATGTCTGCTGGGTGTTTGAATAGCAAATCACAAAACGAACGGTATACTTTGTTATGGTTAAACTGAAAGTTGAAAACTTGTAAAGCACACGTTTCAAAATCAGTTTCAGATTTTATGCTAAAAATGTTTTTTAGGTCTATCATTAAAAAACAAATAGGTGTATTGTAATGTTATACAAAAGTATATAAAATAAAAAGCGCTACCATATCGGTAACGCTTTAAGGTTTATGTTTGAAAATTTATTTTATAACTAATTTTCTGGTTTCACTAACAGTTCCTTCTGTTATTTTTAAAATGTATACCCCTTTGCTAAATTGGGATATATTTAATTCTTTGCCTGTTAACATCGTTACGTAAATTTGTTTTCCTAATACATTAAAAAACTGAACCTTTTTAGTCAAATTTCGTTTAGATGTAATATATATATAGGTTTTTCCGTTACTAACAGGGTTAGGATATATTGAAAGACCATCAATATTTTGATGAATAGAAGGGTTTGTAGCATTGCTTTGGGAAAACCCGATTTGGGTTGTAAAGCATGCTAAGGTTATTAATAAAATAAAAAAGTAGTTTTTTTGCATAGTTTCTATTCAACAATATAAATGTAATAAATATTAACAAAAGTTGTACCAAAAAAGTGTTAAAGATTTATACGGTTCGTCGAAAGATTACCTTTGTGTAAGGTGTGTGTTATGGTAATGTTATTAATTGTTTGATTTTAACAAAATTGTGTTATTAGTTTTATCTTTACTTCAAAAAATAAAGCATACATTAATTATCAATAAAATGACTGAGAAAGATATTAAAATACTGCTAGTAGATGATGAGCCCGATATTTTAGAGATTGTGGGTTATAACTTATCAAATGAGGGCTATCAGGTAATTACGGCAGAGAATGGTCATGAAGGTGTAAAAAAGGCAAAGAAAGAACTTCCACATTTAATTATTCTTGATGTAATGATGCCGGAAATGGATGGTATCGAGGCTTGTGAGCTTATTAGGAAACATCCAGAATTAAAGCATTCCATCGTTACATTTTTAACTGCAAGAGGAGAAGATTATTCGCAAGTAGCTGGTTTTGATGCGGGTGCAGATGACTATATAACAAAACCTATAAAGCCTAAAGTGTTGGTGAGTAAAGTCAAAGCTTTGTTAAGACGTTTTAAGCAAGAAGAAAACGATACAACCGTAAAATTAGGTAATCTGGTTATCGATAGAGATGAATATAAGATCATTTTAAAAGGAAAAGAGATTGTCCTACCAAGAAAAGAATTTGAATTATTATCTTTATTGGCATCAAAGCCGGGAAAAGTGTTTAAGCGTGAAGATATTCTTGATACGGTATGGGGTAACGAAGTAGTTGTTGGTGGACGGACTATCGATGTGCATATTCGTAAGCTACGTGAAAAAATTGGTGACGATAGTTTTAAAACAGTTAAAGGTGTTGGTTATAAGTTTGTTGATTGATGCGGACAAAATTTAAAAGGTCATATAAATTTGCAATTAAAACATCGTTTTATATTACACTCTTTATAACGCTCTTAACGAGTGTTTTTTTATACTATTTCTTTGAGTTTAAATGGGGAGCTATAATTGTTTTTGCCATTACGACATATCTATTCTCATTTTTTGTAATTCAGTTTAGGGTCGAGCGATTTATTTACAAACGTGTAAAGAAAATATACGATGATTTAACGCTATTGGAATCCACGAGCTTTAGCAAAGGTCCTATAACTACAGACATGCAAACCCTTACTCATGAAATTGATAAGTTTGCGCGTGATAAAAAGTTGGAAATAGAAGCACTTAAAATACGAGAGAAATACAGAAAAGAGTTTCTAGGGAATGTTTCGCACGAATTAAAAACACCATTGTTTACGGTTCAAGGTTATATATTAACCCTGTTAGATGGTGCCATGAACGATAAGAACATTCGGGAAAAATATTTGGAACGTGCCAGTAAAGGTGTTGAACGATTAAGTTATATAATTAAAGATTTAGATATGATCACTAAGCTGGAAACAGGTGATTTAAGTCTAAACATGGTAACGTTTGATATTGTTGAATTGGTGAAAAGTGTTTTTGAAATGTTAGAGATGAAAGCTAACAAAAAGAAGATTACATTAACTTTTGATACCGATTATCCTAAGCCTATATTGATTAAAGCAGATAAAGAACGCATTCAGCAGGTGTTGGTCAACCTTATTGTAAACTCTTTAAAATATGGTAGGGAAAAAGGAACTACCGAGGTAAGTATTGAAAACCTTATAAAAAATAAGGTAATTATACGGGTAACCGATAATGGAGAAGGCATTGAAGAAAAACATTTGCCACGTTTATTTGAACGGTTTTATAGGGTCGATAAAAGCGGTTCTAGAAAAGAAGGCGGTTCTGGATTGGGGCTCTCTATAGTAAAACATATAATAGAAGCGCATGGCGAGAAGATATATGTAGAAAGTGAGTTTGGTGTAGGTAGTGAATTTTCATTTACACTCGAAAAGGCTAAATAGGTTCTTAAAATCGGGTTTATATTCCATAGTGCTTAAGCCTTTATAGGAAGAAGCATGTTTAATTTTATCCAATGTAAACGATTTTTGACTGCAACTTGCAACTAAGCCTTGATCGCTTAGACGTTTTGCTAAATATTCCTGTTCCGATTGCCCAGGGGTAGGTATAAAAAAAGCTTGCTTATTCAGTTTTGCCAAATCCATAATAGTAGTATAACCAGACCGGGCAATAACCAATTCACTTTCATTTATAGTTTTTTCTAACAAATCAGAAGTCATAAAATTATAAATGGTCATGTTTCCCACCGTTTCTATAGTCTGTTCTTTTTCCATGATACCTTTTACAAAAACCACTCTACCATTGTAATTGTTTAAAGCTTTAAAGAGTATTGTTTCTAAAAGGGAGCGCTGTGGTTCCGGTCCTGAGAGAAGCACTAAGATGTCGTTGACCATTGGGGTGTTTTTTGTTTCAAATCGACTTAAAGGGCCTATGTGGTATGTAGGTATCTCATATGTTTTAGGATGTCCCAACTTTCCGCTTAAGTTAATATCACCTTTGGAGTCCGGTACCCAGCAAGCATCAAACTGTTTAATAAAATGCAGGTGGATTTTTGTGCTAAACCATGTTGTGTAACCACTCAAAACATTTAGTTGGTGTGTTATGAAAACAGAAGGGACTTTTCTGCCGTAAACGCCCAGCCTGTTGTCCGAAATAATGCCCTTTACATGGTAAGTGTTAACAATTCTATCTATAATTTGTTTCTCTGTGTTAATCGCTTTTAGTAGTCGAGGCGTTGTTTTAAGAATTTTTAATTTAAAGTGTTTTCCGTTTTTGGGATATGTAATATTATATGCAGGTAACTCAATTGCTATAAGTTTAGGGAATTCCTTTTTAAGGAGGGATAGTGCATTGCCATCGCTGGCAAGTATTGGTGTGTAGCCGTAATCGGATAGCGCTTTGATAATTGGGATACAGCGCGTCGCATGTCCTAACCCCCAATGTAACGGAGCTACTAAAATTCGTTTACCCATGGCTGTCTTTTATTGTCCCTTTTAACCCTTTTCGATTTGTAAAAAAGGGGAAAGCATCTTTTGATAACACTTTATTTAACTTTTTACCGAATTCAAAGATAAGCATATATACACTCTCATATATTTCCTTAATTTTACCAAAATTTTAAATAAAAGTGGGAAGTAAGAACAAGCTCAAGCGATTTAGGGAAAATGAAACCTTTGGAAATGTTTATCAACCAACAAGAGATGAGTTGGTTGACGAAAAGTTTGCATTAAAAGGTAATTGGAATGCAACAGTTTTTAGGAATGAAAACCCTTTGGTTTTGGAGTTGGGCTGTGGTAAAGGAGAATATTCTATTGCATTGGCTAAGAAGTATCCAAATAAAAACTTTATAGGTATAGATATAAAAGGAGCTCGTTTTTGGAGAGGTGCTAAGACTGCTGTAGAAGATGAAATTCCTAACGTAGCGTTTTTGAGAACGCAGATAGAGCTAATACAATATGCTTTTGCCGAAAATGAAGTAGATGAAATTTGGATTACTTTTCCAGATCCCCAAATAAAATATAAGCGCACAAAACACCGTATGACCAATGCTGCGTTTTTGGAGCGATATAAAAAGATATTAAAACCTGAGGGCGTTGTTAATTTAAAAACCGATAGTGAGTTTATGCACGGTTATACCTTAGGCCTGTTACATGGGGCGGGGCATGAAGTGTTGTATGCCAATCATAATGTGTATAAGCTAGAAGGAAGTCCCGAAGACGTTACGAGCGTGCAAACCTTTTACGAAACGCAATACCTAGAGCAAGAAAAACCAATTACGTATATTAGATTCAAAATTAAAGCTTAGTGAATTTAACATTAGTTTTTTTCTTGGGATTGGTTATTGCGCTTATTGGTGTTATTCCTCCAGGACTGCTTAATATGACTGCGGCTAAAATAAGTTTAAAAGAAGGGCATGTTAGGGGTATTATGTTTTCGGTTGGAGTATGCTTAATTGTAATAGTTCAAACGTATGTTGCTGCTATTTTTGCTCGGTATTTAAGTAGTCATTTAGAGATTGTAGATATTCTTCAGCGTGTAGCTTTTGTGATTTTTGTTTTAATAACGGTATATTTTTTACTTATTGCCAAAAAGCAACCTAAGCAACAAATTGAGCCTCGTGTACGAAGTAAACATAGTCGTTTTTTTCAAGGTTTGTTTCTGTCCAGTATTAATGTGTTTCCTATTCCATATCAAGCTTATATGACCGTTACTTTGGCTTCTTTTGGTTGGTTGAAGTTTGACCAAACAAGCATTATATCTTATGTAGCTGGAGCCGCTATGGGAACCTTTGTGATGCTGTATGTTTATATTTTTTTCTTCGATAAAATTAAAGATAAATCCATAACGTCGCAAAAGAGCATGAATTACCTTATAGGAGGCATTACAGGTGTTATCTCGATAGTTACTTTAATCAATATTATTAAGGAATTATAAGGTGAAACCAGAAACGTTAAATTTTTTTGATAAAGTTTATGAAGTAGCTAGGCAAATCCCATATGGTCGGGTTACGAGCTACGGCGCCATAGCGAATTACCTTGGTGCTGCTAGGAGTGCCCGAATGGTTGGTTATGCTATGAACGGATCTGCCGGAAAAGACGTGCCAGCTCATCGTGTGGTTAATAGAAAAGGTTTACTTACAGGGAAGCATCATTTTGAAGGCACTAATCTCATGCAACAACTTTTGGAGAATGAAGGAGTGGTGGTAATAGATAATCAAATTCAAGACTTTAATCAGGTGTTTTGGGATCCGGCAAAGGAACTTTAAGAGACTGTTTAAAATTCGTTTTTGAAATTTGTTATAGGTCATTTTTTTGCCAATTAAGGCTTTAAAACCAGAGTTTAGCAACGCTAAATGAGGATTTTCATAACGAAAAGTGGTGAAAAAAGGGGCATAACAAAACCAAAAGGTGGAATTTAAACAGTCTCTAACAATTCAGAATTAAATGTAATTGGTTTTCTTCTTTGTGAAAAAGATTAAACACTTCTTTAGTTCGATAAATTTTACAAATATTTACATCAATAAAACTTTTAACTCCTGTCTTCTGTCTTCCAGCTTTATTACATATATTTGCATCTTAGAATGATTCTTAATAATTGAAAAGGAACCGATTAGAGTATAAACCTTTTAATTTGGTTTCCATTATCTCATAAAATGAAGCTCAATAAAAAAGATATATTAAAAGCACTTGAATCCATTACGGTGCCAGGAGAAGGCCAAAATATGGTAGAGAGTGGTGCTGTGAAAAATGTTGTGACTTTTGGCGACGAGGTTATTGTAGATTTAACTATAAAAAATCCTAGTTTGCAAGCAAAAAAGCGAACTGAAGTAGATGTTTTAAAAACAATACACGAACAGGTTTATGAAAAGGCTAAAATTACAGTTAATGTAAAAGTCGATGCACCAGCCCAGCCAGCAAAAAATGTAATAAAGGGGAAACCAGTACCCGGTATACAAAATATTGTGGCTGTAGCTTCAGGAAAAGGTGGCGTTGGAAAATCTACTGTTACTGCAAATTTAGCAGTAAGTCTTGCTAAAATGGGATTTAAAGTAGGTGTGTTAGACGCCGATATTTATGGGCCTTCCATTCCTATTATGTTCGATGTAGAAGCAGAAAGACCTCTAGCTGTTAATATAGATGGGAAGTCTAAAATGAAGCCAGTTGAAAACCATGGTGTTAAAGTGCTTTCTATTGGTTTTTTCACTAAGCCTAATCAAGCTGTTGTTTGGAGAGGGCCTATGGCAGCAAAAGCCTTAAATCAGATGATTTTTGATGCGCATTGGGGGGAACTTGATTTTATGTTGATCGATTTGCCACCAGGAACAGGAGACATACACTTAAGTATTATGCAATCCCTTCCTATTACGGGTGCGGTAATTGTTAGTACACCTCAAAATGTAGCTTTAGCCGATGCAAAAAAGGGTGTGGCTATGTTTCAGCAGGAAAGTATTAATGTGCCAGTTTTAGGGCTTATAGAAAATATGGCTTATTTTACGCCAGATGAATTACCGGATAATAAATACTATATCTTTGGTAAAGAAGGAGCAAGAAATTTAGCCGAAGATCTTAAAGTTCCTTTTTTGGGAGAGATTCCGTTGGTGCAGAGTATTCGTGAGGCAGGAGATGTAGGTCGTCCAGCCGCTTTACAAACGGCAACACCTTTGGAGCGTGCTTTTGAAGTGTTGACTCAAAATGTGGTGCAGGAGGTTGTAAGACGAAATGATAGTTTGCCTCCAACCGAAGCAATAAAAATTACAACAATGGCTGGTTGCTCAGCAGTTAAAAAATAGCAGATGACTTCAGAAGAATTAAGACTAAATGTTGAAAAAGCCTTAGATGAGATTCGTCCGTTTCTACAAAGTGATGGTGGCGATATTTCGTTGTTATCCATTGAAAACGGTTCATTGGTAAAAGTTCAGCTTCAAGGGGCGTGCGTGGGATGTAGTGTAAATCAAATGACACTTAAATCAGGGGTCGAAATGACCATCAAAAAATACGCACCGCAAATAGAACAGGTTATTAATATTGAAGTTTAATAATTCTAGCTTTTTAAACTCCTTGGAAATTCCCATAAATTATACCTTATAAAACACATTATATTCCCATGAATTAATTTTATGGCAATAAATATTAAATTAAGTTTACGAAAAGAAATTAAATAATGGATCAGGACGTTAATATTAAAATTATAGACAGAGATGGTGTAGCACACGATATTGTTGCTCCAACCGATATGGCAATGAATCTTATGGAGGTAGTTAGGTCCTACGAATTAGCTCCTGAGGGAACAATAGGTGTTTGTGGCGGTATGGCTATGTGTGCCTCTTGTCAGTGTTATGTGTTGAGTGATACAGAATTGCCTGAAATGAGCGACGATGAAGAAGCTATGCTGTCTGAAGCCTTTGATGTTAAAGAAAATAGTAGATTGGGTTGCCAAATACCAATTACGCCAGAAATGGAAGGCTTAGAAGTTGAATTGGCTCCTGAAAGTTAAAATTATTTGGGATATTGGAGTAAAAGACTTGCTTAAAAGAACTTAGTGCTCTTTTAAGGAGGTTTGGTAGATCGCATCCAAAAGACTATTACTATCTTTAGTGTCTTGACTAAGCTGCCAAAACATAATGCCTCCTAGTCTGTGTTTTTTAACATAAGATGTTTTTAATCTCACAGATACAGTATCATCGTAGCTTATAAAAATACTATCTTTTTTATTAAATAAGTATGGTGCCTTAGCTATAGTGTCCCAGTATCTTTCGAAATTTTTGTTCTTCTCATATTTTGCTCTTATTTCACTATAGGTTATAGCGTCAACATAGGAGCCTTTATTAGTTTGGTAAAGGCCGTTGTTTTTATTGGGAACGCCTTTCCAGGTACGGCTGTAAAATGCAGAGCCCAATACAATTTGTTCAGGTTTAACACCTTTATTTATACAGTAGTCTACAATCATCTCGGCAGAATTTAACTCATAAGTCGATTTTTGAGTTTTACTTTTTATAATAGAATCTGCAGGTGTTCCTTTTATATGTTCAGCCTTAATTTGCCCTAATGCAGTATGATGACCTGTATATGGAGACGATGATCCAACGAGGTCGTAAGTCATAATATTCATGTAATTTACATATTTCATTACTTCTTGGAGCTCTATGTTCTTATAGTAGTTTTTCCATCCAGCAGAAGCAAATGTTAAGGTTTGTTTTCTGTTTAATGTGTTTAGGGCTTCTCTTAACTCTTTTGTTAAAAGTGAGAAATTTTGTTTGTCTTCTGGTCGTGCTTTGGTGTTTGCTGCAGGGATGGTTGGGTATTCCCAATCTATATCAATACCATCCAATTGGTATTTCGTGTTAAAATTAATAACACTTTTTATGAATTTTTGTCTGTTCACATAAGTATATGCCATATCTGAGAATCCTTTAGATCCCCAGCCTCCACAAGCAATCATTATTTTTAAATTAGGGTGTTTTTCCCTCTCGGAAACAAGCTGACGAAGCTTTTGGTCATAAGCATCATTTGTAAAGACCATTTCATTGTCAACTATTTTAGTAAACGAGAATATGATATGGGTTAGTTTGTCTAAGGGAAGGTCTTCTGGGTGGCTATCGTTATTGGGAACATAGTAAGCCATAATTGCAGTAGTACGATTTTGATGAGAACCGGTTTTGCTGCAATGCACCAATGTTAGTATAACAACTGCGATGAAAAAGTGTTTTAAATATTTCATTAGCCTAATTTACTAATAATTATGGGTAACTGGTAATTAAAGAGGCTGCCTCTTTTAGAAACAGCCTTTTTAAAGTTCTGGAATTTTACTATTTAAAAGCATTAAGTCCGGTAATGTCCAGGCCAGTGATTAGTAAATGGATGTCATGAGTGCCTTCGTAGGTAATAACACTTTCAAGGTTCATGGCATGTCTCATAATACTGTACTCGCCAGTAATACCCATGCCTCCTAATATTTGTCTGGCTTCTCGGGCTATGCTAATGGCCATATCTACATTGTTGCGTTTTGCCATCGATATCTGGGCAGAAGTAGCCTTGTCTTCATTGCGTAATACACCTAATCTCCACGTAAGCAATTGTGCTTTGGTGATTTCCGTTATCATTTCAGCCAGTTTCTTCTGTTGTAATTGAAATTGCCCGATAGGTTTTCCAAACTGTATACGCTCCTTGCTATAGCGTAATGCAGTGTCGTAGCAGTCCATTGCTGCGCCTATGGCGCCCCAAGCGATGCCGTAACGGGCAGAATCCAAACAGCCTAGAGGCGCGCCTAACCCAGATTTATTAGGTAATAAATTTTCTTTTGGTATTTTAACGTTGTCAAAAATAAGCTCACCGGTTGCAGAGGCACGAAGCGACCATTTGTTATGTGTTTCAGGAGTTGAAAAACCTTCCATGCCTCGCTCAACAATTAACCCATGAATGCGGTTATTCTCGTCTTTTGCCCAAACAATGGCTATTTGCGCAAACGGTGCGTTACTAATCCACATTTTGGCACCATTTAATAAATAATGGTCGCCCTTGTCCTTAAAATTAGTTACCATATCCCCGGGATTGCTTCCATGGTCAGGTTCCGTTAAACCAAAACAACCAATCCATTCACCACTAGCTAATTTTGGAAGGTATTTTTTACGTTGTGCTTCATTGCCATATTTCCAAATGGGATACATCACCAAAGAGGATTGTACCGAGGCTGTAGAACGTATTCCAGAATCGCCACGCTCAATTTCCTGCATAATTAAGCCATACGAAATTTGGTCTAGCCCTGCGCCGCCATATTCTAATGGGATATAAGGGCCAAAAGCTCCAATCTCTGCCAAACCATTAATAGTTTGCATAGGGAATTCAGCTTTTTGGGCATAATCTTCAATAATTGGGGTAATATCTCTTTTTACCCATTCCCGGGCAGCGTCTCGAACTAACTTATGTTCATCAGTAAGTAGATCGTCAAGCTTGTAATAATCCGGTGCTTCGAATAAGTCTGGTTTCATCTGTTATTTTATTTGTTTTTAATTGGTCAGATGCAATTCGCCAACAATCATCCCGGTGATTATCAAGATTTGTTATGGCTCATTTCATGCTCTTTAGTTTATATGCAATGTGTATTCCTTATAATTGATGCGTATTTTTTATTAAATTCGCAATGGGATTCAAATTTAATTAATGCAAGTTAAACAATGGCAAAAAAAGTGTCATTATTAGGTAATTTAGAGTATTTTTAAAATTGAAGAGTTCTGTACATTGCGAAATCATTTTATAATTTAAAAATCTAATAGTTTTTGAAGACGTTTGTTTTAAAATCGATAGGCCTTTGCTATGCATTAGTTTTCATTTTTATTACCTCTTGCAAGGATGATAAAATAGATTTCAATGCGCAAGTAAGACCTATACTTAATAAGAAATGTATTAGCTGCCATGGTGGGGTTAAGCAATCTGGCGGGTTTGGTTTAGTGTTTAGGGAAAACGCCTTGGCTGAAACCATTAATGGTAAGATAGGGATTGTACCAGGACATCCGGACAAGAGTGAAATGATTGCGAGGATTACGCATAAAAACCCTGAAATGCGCATGCCTCTTGAAGCCGATCCCTTAAGTGAAGAGGAGATAGAAACCCTAACCAAATGGATTGAACAAGGAGCAGAATGGCAAGAGCATTGGGCCTATTTAAAACCCCAAGAACCTGAAGTAGCTGTGGACGATTTAGATTGGGGCGTGAACGAAATAGATTATTTTGTGCTTAACAAAATGAAAGCGCATGATTTGTCCCCTAGCGATGAAGCCCAAGCCCATGACTTGGTACGCCGTCTTTATTTAGATGTAATTGGGGTGCCTCCAACTGCCGAACAAGTAAAAGCATTTGTTGAAAACCCTTCCGAAAAAGCCTATGAAGATTTGGTAGATACCCTTTTGCAGTCCCCTAAATACGGTGAACATTGGGCTAGTATGTGGTTGGATTTGGCTAGATATGCAGATTCAAAAGGATATGAAGCCGACAGGCCAAGAGAAATATGGAAGTATCGGGATTGGGTCATAAAAGCGTTTAATGAGGACATGCCGTTCAATCGATTCACTATAGAGCAATTGGCAGGCGATTTGTTGCCTAACCCTACAGAGGAGCAATATATAGCAACCGCTTTCCATAGAAATACATTAAATAACGGTGAAGGTGGTACGGATAATGAAGAATATAGAATATCGTCCGTAATCGATCGTGTTAATACCACATGGGAAGTGTGGCAATCCACAACAATGAGTTGTGTACAATGCCATAGCCATCCTTACGACCCTATAAAACATAAAGAGTATTATACATCCTATGCCTTTTTTAATAATGCAGCCGATTGGGACGTGCCTACGGAACATCCAATTTATAGGGAGTTTGACAGCTTGAGTTCTGCTCAGCTGAAAGATGTAAAAAAATGGGTTGCTCAGGTAGCTTCCAATGATGAAGCAAATAAGTGGGAAGCTTTTATTCGTATTCAAGAACCTAAAATTCGTCCAGAGGATTTTGATGAAACGACCAATACAATACATTATAATAGGTCGAATCAAGATTATATGGAAGTCTATAATGAGGCATTCGTAAAGCTTAAGAACGTTAACTTAAGCAATATTGATAGAATCTATGTGAATTATAGGCAATACACTAAGGACAAAGGTAGACTGCTAATAAAAAAGGACAGTATCAATGGGGCTATAGTGGGGAAAGCTACGCTGAATAAGTCCAATAACTTTACTAATGTGCCTATTGCTATCAAAACAGATGCAAAAACAGCTGATCTGTATTTTCAATTTAAAAGTAATGCAAAGGATTATTTATGTTTTCTGGACGGCTTTTTGTTTGCAGAAAAGTTGCCTGTTGCAGATGATGACATATCTCCGAAGATTTACAACAAAATAGATGCACTGTTAAATACCAGGTTTAAACATTCAACACCGGTAATGGTAGAAAAGCCTAATGACTTTAGCCGATTAACCCAAGTATTCGACCGTGGAAACTGGTTGGTGTTAGGAGATACAGTGAAAACCGATATTCCAAAACTATTTAATGTTAACAACAGGGAATTTAAAAATAGGCTGGATCTTGCCGAATGGTTGGTAAGTGAAGATAATTACCTTACAGGACGGGTTATGGTGAATCGTTTTTGGGCTAAATTATTTGGGAAAGGAATAGTCCTTACTTCGGAAGATTTTGGGACTCTCGGAGAAAAACCAACACATCCTGAGTTGTTGGATTGGCTGGCTTTGCGATTTTCTAAAGACTGGAATTGGAGCATGAAAACCTTGGTTCGAAATATTGTACTATCAGCAACCTATAAACAAAGCTCTGTAATTACTGAGGAAGCGAAGCAAATAGATCCTAATAACCGATGGTTGGCAAGAAGTTCACGTGTACGATTGTCGGCAGAACAAATACGAGATCAAGCATTGGCCGTATCTGGGCTGTTAAGTGATAAAATGTACGGCCCAAGTGTTATGCCACATCAGCCAGAGGGAGTTTGGACAGTTGTTTATAGTAATGATACCTGGCAAACAAGTCCGGGTGAAGATGCTTACCGTAGGGGGCTTTACACGTATTTAAGAAGATCGAGTCCTTACCCTTCATTTATAAGTTTTGATGCTTCCGAAAGAGAATCGTGTTTATCACGACGGATTAACACGAATACCCCCATTCAGGCACTAGTAACCTTAAATGACCCAGTGTATTTTGAAGCAGCCATGCACTTAGCACAGCAAATAGAAGCCTTAGAAGGAAATAATAAACTTAAAGTTGAAACCGCTTATACAAGGGTAATTGGTAAAAAGATTTCACCCGATAAAATGGAGATATTGGTAAAATTGCTTGAAGATACCAAGGCATATTATCAAACACATAAAGAAGAAGCATATCAATTGGTTAAAACAGATAATTTAGAGCTGGCATCACTTACCATAATGATGAATGTTTTGATGAATATGGACGAATTTATTGTAAAAAGCTAAACGGGTAACTATGGATTTATACAACGAAGCGCAAAAGAGAAAGTTAGAGTATACTACAAGAAGACACTTCCTTAAGAAGTGTAGCACCGGTTTAGGAGGTATAGCATTGGCTTCCTTAATGGGGCCACAATATATGTTTGGAGGTAATAATACGGTTAATAGTTTAGACCCGGGGAGTCTTCCTCATTTTTTGCCAAAAGCAAAACGCGTTATCTATTTACATATGGCTGGAGCCCCCTCACAACTAGAGCTGTTTGACTATAAACCAGCATTACAAAAGCTTCACGGATTAGATTGTCCGCAATCGTTATTAGAAGGCAAACGCTTTGCGTTTATACAAGGCGTACCTAAAATGTTGGGGCCGCAATTCAATTTCAAAAAGTACGGTCAATCCGGAACCTATGTGTCGGATGCCTTACCACATTTTAGTGAAATTGTTGACGATGTAGCCATTGTGAAATCAATGCATACCGATGAGTTCAATCATGCACCGGCACAGTTGTTACTACAAACAGGAAGCCCACGTTCTGGAAGGCCGAGTATTGGTGCTTGGGTTACCTATGGACTAGGATCGGAAAACGAAAATTTACCAGGATATATGGTGCTGGTATCGGGAGGGAAAAACCCAAGTGCAGGAAAGAATGCGTGGGGTAGTGGTTTTTTACCTTCAGAATATCAAGGGGTGCAATGTCGTAACTCAGGCGATCCTATCCTTTATGTGTCAAATCCCAATGGGATGAGTCGCGATATTCGTAAAAAGTCACTAGATGCTATTAATGAAATTAACAGATCGCAATACAAGGAGTTTAACGATGACGAAACCTTGTCGCGTATTTCTCAGTATGAGATGGCTTTTAAAATGCAAGTGTCTGTACCAGATGTTATGGATGTCTCTAAAGAACCTGAATATATTCGCGATATGTACGGAGCTAAACAAGGAGAGGCGTCATTTGCAAACAATTGTTTGTTAGCAAGACGTTTAGTGGAGCAAGGTGTGCGTTTTGTTCAGTTATACCACTGGGGATGGGACATGCATGGCGATAGCAAAGCGACATCTTTAAATGAAGGATTAAAAACGAAGTGTGGAGAGGTGGATCAACCCATGGCGGCTCTCGTAAAGGATTTAAAGCAACGCGGACTTTTAGATGATACTTTAGTGGTATGGGGAGGTGAATTTGGGAGAACGCCAATGCGTGAGAATAGAGGTGGCCGCATTATGCCGTATTATGGGAGAGATCATCATACTGAAGCTTATAGTATATGGATGGCCGGTGGCGGTATTAAAGGTGGTATTTCTTACGGAGAAACAGACGAAATAGGGTATTACGGTGTAAAGGACAGGGTACATATTCATGATTTACAAGCTACTATATTGAATCAGTTAGGCATAAACCATGAGAAGTTTACCTATCATTTCCAAGGAAGGGATTTTAGACTTACCGATGTGCATGGTCGTGTCGTTAAAGACCTGCTTGTATAATTAAAGAATCGACATAGATGAAGCAAACAAGACGTCAATTTATAACAACAGCAAGCGCAGCCAGTGCAGGCCTGGTTTTAAGTAGTATGAATTTACCAGAAAAAGTAGTGCCAAAAAAAGGATTCTCCCTCAACATATATGCAACGCGATGGGGCTTTAAAGGTTCTATGGATGCGTTTTGCAAACAAGCAAAACAAGAAGGTTATGACGGTATTGAGGATTGGTTTCCACATAATAAAGCAGACGAAGAAGCTTTGTACGAAGCTTTGGAAAAACACAATTTACGATTTGGAGCGCTAACAGGTAGTGGAGGCGCTGATTTTAACGCTCATAAAGAAAGTTACAGGGACAATTTAAGAAAGGTAATCTCAAGAGAACCAGATTTTATTAATTGTCATGCCGGAAAAGATTACTTTACATTTGAAGAAAGTAAAGAGTTAATGGAATTTGCTGTTCAAGAATCAAAAGCTTCGGGGGTACCGGTTTACCAGGAAACACATCGGGGGCGCATGTTGTTTGCGCCTCATATTTGTAGTCATTTTATAGATGCCATTCCGGATCTTCGGTTAACTCTAGACATTTCACATTGGTGTGTTGTATCCGAAAGCTTGTTGGGAAATCAAAAAGAAACTGTAAACAAAGCATTAAGGCGTACTTCTCATATCCATTCGAGAATAGGGCATGAGGAAGGCGCACAAGTAAGTGAGCCAAGGGCGCCAGAATGGCAAGGAGCAGTCAACGCACATTATGCTTGGTGGGATAAGGTTGTAAATTATAAAAAAGAAGCAGGAGAACCATTAACTATGACTACAGAGTTTGGGCCTGCAAACTATATGTGGACCATGCCATATACAAGGCAACCATTAGCCGATCAATGGGCTATTAATGTGCATATGATGCAAGAATGGCGTAAAAGATATTTGTAGGAACCAGGTTAATATAGTAACGATACATGACATTTTTTTTAGAAACTAATATCTATCAGTTTTTTGGCAGGTTTCACGCTATGCTTGTGCATTTGCCTATTGGCTTCATCATATTGGCCGTCGTGTTTGAGATGCTTGCGCTAAAGAAAAAAATAGATTTAAACAGGGCAATTTCCTATGCATTTTTAGCAGGGGCTTTATCTGGTGTTCTTTCCATTGTTTTAGGTTTAATGTTGGCTTCCGATGGAGGGTATAACGAGGCGACTTTGAATATTCATAAGTGGACGGGGATTACCATGACCATGATAGCATTCCTGCTCTTTTTCATGAAGCGAAAACAGAAAACCCGCCTATGGACTCAAAAGAGCTATCCTGTTTTGGTGATTATACTTGTAGCCCTGTTGTTTGTAGCTGGGCATAATGGAGGTAATTTAACGCATGGATCGGATTATTTATTAGAGCATGCTCCAAATCCTATTAGAGCCTTGGCAGGAATGGAGCCTATTCGGGAGCGTGTAACAGATTTAGATGAGGCCTTGGTTTATGAAGACGTGATACATCCTATTTTTGAGTCTAAATGCAATGTGTGCCATAACAACGACAAGGCTAAAGGCGATTTGTTGCTAACGGATGCAGAAAGCATTTTAAAAGGAGGTAAAAATGGAAACGTTATTGTAGCTGGAAATGCTAACGAAAGTGAACTTTATAGGCGCGTTACTTTAAACCCGACTCATAAAGAGTTTATGCCGACGGAAGGGAGAACTCCACTTACAAATGAAGAAACAATGCTTGTGCAATGGTGGATTGATGAGGGTGCTCATTTTGACAAAAAAGTTGTAGAGTTAAACCTTACCGATCGCATTAAAGCTTATTTAAGGGATGTTGGTATTGGTCTAAAAAAAACGTTTATAGAAAACTTGGATTTAAAGAAGGTTGATGGTAAAGTTATTGAGGCAATTCAAGCAGAAGGCTTTAAGATAAAGCCGGTATCAGGAAACAGTGCCTTGTTGGAAGTAACGTATTCATCATATAATAAAGAACCTATAACGACTAATAAGTTGGAGATGCTTTTGAAAGCCAAGACAAACATTGTATGGTTGGATTTTTCAGGAGTACCCCTAAATGAAGACGTAGTGCCCAAGTTAGGGCAGTTAGAAAATCTTGTAGCCCTTAGAATGAGTAATTCCAACCTTACCGATGCAGGTATAAAAGCATTTGAATCCTTAAAGCATTTGGAATATCTAAACCTTTACGGAAACCCTATAAGTGATGCTAGTTTAGAAAGCCTTCAAAAGCTAAAAGGTCTCCAAAAACTGTATTTATGGAAAACCAATGTTTCAGATGAAGGGATGAAAAGCCTAAAAGCATATCTTGAGGGAGCAACTATCGTTTCCGGATTATAGAAGCTACATTTTTAAGTAGAAGTCTTTGGTGAGATCGATATAGTCTTGGGTATATTGATGTCTGTTAGTCTCAATAATGAGCTCCTTTTGTTGGACAGATGCACTTTTGCTGAATGAAAACTCTATTAAGCTACGCTTTATTTCGGAAGTAGGTGATCCTTTAACCTGCAATATTCTGCATGGAAAAAGCTTAAACTTTGAAGCCAGCGTAATAAAAAAATCACTTTCTTTAAAAGGGACAATCACAGAAAACCTACCCTGTTCTGATAATAATTTAGAAGTGCTTTCAAGTAGGTGCTCAAAAGGCATGGCATCACTAAACCTGGCTATGTCGCGCTGTGTATTATCGGTTTTGTAGTTTTCGGAATAAAACGGTGGATTGGAAACAATAAGATCGTATTTGTCTTCAATTTCATCGGCAAACTCTTCTAGTGAAGCATGATAACAAAATAGGCGATCGTTCCAAGGCGAGTTTTCGAAGTTTTCAGTACATTGTTCGTAAGCAGCATCGTCAATTTCTATGGCGTCAATAAGTTCGGCATAGCTACGCTGCGCCAGCATAAGCGCAATAATACCAGTTCCCGCTCCAATATCTAAAATTGAAAATGGGTTATGGCCTATTGAAGTCCAGGCGCCTAGTAAAACACCATCGGTGCCAATTTTCATAGCACATTGATCTTGTTTTACTTCGAATTGTTTAAATTTAAATGGTTTCACGTTTCGTGATTTCTACAGATACAAATCAATCAGTCCTTCTGGTGTGTTAACAAGAATAGTTTTCTTATCCCTATCTACCTTTATAATGAACGCATCGTTCATAGGAATTAGAATTTCGGTGCCTTCCCTGTCAATTTCAAAAAGTGCTTGGGCGGTCGTGTCGTTTATTCCTTTTATGATGCCTACTTTTCCGAAAGTGGTGTCCTCAATAGAGAAACCTATTACTTCGTGAAAGTAGAATTTATTGCCTTCAAGTTTAGGAAGTAAATCCAAAGGTAAATATAAGTCACTCTTCATGATGGCATCAGCATCAGCTTCGGTGTCGACATCTTCAAATTTAATGCGAAGTAATTCTGATTTATGTAATTGGGAGTCTTCAACAAAAAAAGGAACGAGGTTGTTTCGCAGCTCTACAAAAATAGCATCTAAATGCTCATAGATTTCAGGTTGATCGGTGTCGAGTTTTGCCAGAACTTCACCTTTAAAACTGTACTTCTTTACAATTTTTCCTAAATAAAAACAGTCGTCTTTTTTCATCGATAGTGTCATTTTTGTCATTCCCGCGAAGGCGGGAATCTTAAGTGTTTTAGGTTTCTGTTGTATGGGATTCCCACTTTCGTGGGAATAAAAAACCCCGACGATTTTGTCGGGGTTAAAAGTATAAAAAATATTATTTTTTATTCCTCTTCATTTTTTGCTTCGGTTACTTCTTCAGCAGGAGCTTCTTCCACAACAGGTGCGGCAGCAGCAATTCTAGCATCATTAATAGCCTTTTCAGCTTCTAAAGCTTTAGCTTTTTCGTCAGCCTTAGCCTTCGCTAGGTCTTCAGATTTAGCGCCAACTTTGCCTTCTTTTTCTTCTAACCAAGCATTGAATTTAGCTTCAGCTTGCTCTTCAGTTAAAGCACCTTTTTTAACACCACCAGTAAGGTGATTTTTCAATAAAGCGCCTTTGTAAGATAAAATTGCTTTAGCTGTATCCGTTGGTTGTGCACCATTCTGCAGCCATTTTACAGCACCATCAACACTTAAATCGATTGTTGCTGGATTAGTGTTTGGATTGTAGGTACCCAATTTTTCTAAGTACTTACCATCTCTTTTAGCGCGCGAATCTGCGGCTACGATCCAGTAAAAAGGCTTTCCTTTTTTACCGTGTCTTTGTAATCTAATTTTTACAGGCATAATAATTAATTAATGAGGTTCTCGACCTCTGTTATTAATGAGGGTGCAAAGATACTATATTTTTTTAATTTTCAACACTTTAATTAGCTAGTGTTAATCGAAAAGAATTCCTCAACGCTCTACCTCGGGGTTTAGCAAAAAGATTAGAATAGCAAGCAAACTGGAGATGGCAGATCTACTGAGTGCAAAAAGGAAAGTTTGCCACTATCGCTATCTACTTTAAAAACACTAATATTATTGCTTTTCTGGTTGGCAACCAATAAGAAGTTGCCAGAAGGATCCAACGAGAAGTTTCGTGGCCAGTTACCTTGAACATCCATATTTTGAATTTTTTCAAGTTTGCCAGATTGCTTGTCTCTTTTAAAGACCACAATTGTATTTTCACCGCGATTAGAACCATATAAAAAATGTTCGTCTTTAGAAAGGTGAATGTCGGCACAATAGCTTTCACCTTTAAAATCGTCTTTAAGTGTAGAGACATGCTCTAAAAGCTCAAAAGCACCATTAGACTTTTTGGCTGAGGTTACGGTGTTAGCATATTCATTGATAATGTATATAAATTGACCGTCTTTTGTCATAGTAAAATGTCTTGGCCCGGCATTCTCGGTCATGTTAACAATAGAAGGTGTTATTAAGTTATAGTCTTCTTGGTTTTCAGATAATTGGTAGTTGTAAAGGCCATTTCTTCCTAAGTCCGAAACATAAAGTTTGTCTTTGTAAAAATGAGCAGAGTGTGCATGCGATATGCTATCAGGTGCATTGTGATTAAAAACTTTATAAGCCTTATCCAGATGCCCATTGCTATGTATAGCGTATAATGAAACGGTGCCTCCTGTATAGTTAGAAACCACGGCACGATTACCAGTAGTATTGATGGCAATATGGCAGGGGTGCGCTCCATTGCTGTCCACAGTATTTAAATGTGAAAGCATGCCGTTCGTGTCAATTTTGAAAGCGGAAACAGAACCATTTTCATTTTCATTAACTGCGTAAATATAATTTCGATCGGGAGAATACGATAAAAACGATGGGTTTTCTGTTTTGGCGACCAGTTGCAATTCACTAAGTTCGCCCGTTTCTGTATTAAATTGAAACTTGTAAATACCTTCGCTTTCACCAGATGTATAAGTGCCGACATATAAAGATGAATGAGGGATTGAGCAATTTGTAAGACACAAAGTTGCTAGGCATATAAAAACTAATTTGATTTTCATAGTGTTCAGATTGATTGGTCATAAAAGTATAAATAATTTTGGAGCGATAATAATCTTTATAAAACTAAGGGTTATGGATTTTGTTAGAATTGCCGATAGAAGGATGAAGTTGTTAGTATTTCAAAAACTATCTCGGTTCTAAGAGACTGTTTAAAATTCGTTTTTGAAATTTGTTATAGGTCATTTTTTTGCCAATTAAGGCTTTAAAACCGGAGTTTAGCAGCGCTAAATGAGGATTTTCACAACGAAAAGTGGTGAAAAAAGGGGCATAACAAAACCAAAAGGTGGAATTTAAACAGTCTCTAAATAAAAAACTATATTTATTGATTAAACACTATTGTGTTAGTAGGGGTTCAAAATTGTCACATCGAGCATTGGTTGAAAGGAAACTATATTTTCCTTTAAAATACCTTGCTAAATAAGTCGAGATATTTTGTCAAACTTTTGATTTTATTCAAGGGAGATATAATTCTTGAACAACGGTTTTTATACTAACATAATAGTGATTATACGATTTTTTAAACTAAAAAGCCATACCATATGAAGTTTCTATTCCAAGTTTTACTGATTTTAAATACAACTATTGTTGTTTCATGTGCATCGAAGACAAAGCAAAAGCAGGAAGTCGATAAGCCAACAAATTTTGTGATTGTTTTTGTTGATGATATGGGATACGGCGACATAGGCTGTTATGGGGCTACGGGTTTTACAACTCCCAATTTGGATAGAATGGCTGCTGAAGGAATGCGTTTTACTAATTTTTATGCCGCGCAACCAGTTTGTAGTGCGTCAAGGGCAGGTATTTTAACAGGGTGCTACCCTAACCGAATAGGTATTTCGGGAGCCTTGTTCCCTCATAGTGATACTGGATTAAATCCTAATGAGATAACCATAGCAGAGATGTTAAAAGAAAAGGGGTATGCTACTGGTATTTTTGGAAAATGGCACTTGGGACACCATAAAAAATTCTTGCCTTTACAACATGGTTTTGACGAATATGTAGGCTTACCTTATTCAAACGATATGTGGCCAATTGGTGTTGATGGGAAACGGCATCCTGTTGGAAAGGGTGCTGGAAAACATCCAGATTTGCCTTTAATTGAGGGCAATGAAGTTGCTGAGTATATAACAACCCTAGAAGGACAGGATAAATTAACTACACTTTACACTGAAAAGGCGGTCGATTTTATTAATCGCAATGCCGATAAACCTTTCTTTGTGTATTTGCCACATAGTATGGGACATGTTCCATTAGGAGTATCAGACAAATTTAGAGGAAAAAGTGAGCAAGGGCTTTATGGAGATGTAATGATGGAGATCGATTGGAGTGTTGGGGAAATTGAAAGGGCTTTACAGACAAATGGTATTTCGGAGAATACAGTGTTTATTTTTACTACCGATAATGGGCCTTGGTTAAACTATGGTAATCATGCAGGGTCAGCCGGTGGTTTGCGAGAAGGTAAAACGACCAGTTGGGAAGGAGGCCAACGTGTGCCGTTTATTGTTAAATGGCCTAAATCTACACCGGCAGGCTCTATTTGTAGCCAGTTGGCTTGTGCCATAGACATTCTCCCAAGTTTTGCTAAAATAGCAAGTGCCGAAGAGCCTAAACTGAAAATTGATGGTGTGGATATTACCGACTTATGGAAAGGTGATACCGATTTAAAACCGCGTAAGGAGGTGCTTTTTTATTATGGTAAGAATAATTTGAATGCAGTACGTAAAGGCAATTGGAAACTGGTCTTGCCACATACCTGGGCATCGTATAATACGAAACCGGGAACGGATGGACGTGGCGGCCCAAGGGAGCAAATGAAAGTTGAAACATCACAACTATATAATATGATGCGTGATCCGGGAGAACAGTACAATGTTATTGAATATTACCCCGAAAAAGTAGAAGAGCTCATGGAAGTTGTTCAGGCTGCCCGTAAGGAATTGGGAGATCTTAACGTGGGGATAGAGTCAGGAGTAGGAACAAGGGAGATTGGCAAGAAATAATTGTTGGCTGCGTAACCTTTGTGTCTAATTACTAGTGGTAGGCAGGTGTGTGTATAATAAGCTTATTTTTGTTAAACAAAGTATTCTCACACGTTTAAATTTTAGTAATTAATTGATTTTATTGTAATTATAAAATTAAGGACGTGTGCAACCACTCCTTACACTCGTTCTCTCATTAAAAATTTTAAACATTTCCTTTTGTGAAGTAATTTTTAAAATTTCTTAATGCTCGTTTCTTATGTTTAAAACTCTTTATAACTTCATTGTTGAAAAGCGCAAAATCTATGTATTTTTATACACTTCGTTTTTAGGGTATAACAAATAAATAAATCAACAGATAGACAGTTACTTATGTACTTAATTTTCGATACAGAAACTACCGGATTACCCAAACGCTGGGATGCACCAATTACCGATGTCGATAATTGGCCACGTTGTATTCAGATAGCTTGGCAATTGCACGATGCTATGGGAAACTGTATCGAACATCAAGACTTTTTGGTGCAACCCGATGGGTTTAATATTCCCTATGATGCAGAGAAAGTACATGGTATTTCAACTGAATTGGCGCAAGAGCAAGGCGTACCATTGGTTGAAGTTCTGGAAAAGTTTAATAGTGCTTTAAATAAAACGAAGTTTGTAGTTGGGCAAAACGTAAAGTTCGACTTAAATATCATGGGTGCCGAATTTGTACGTGAAGATATTGCCAATGCCTTACAAGAACTACCGGTTTTAGATACCTGTACCGAACACACAGCAAGTTTGTGTGAAATTCCTGGTGGTCGGGGGGGGAAGTTTAAACTTCCAACACTTACCGAACTCCACGAATTTTTATTTAATACCCCTTTTGCCGAAGCTCATAATGCAACAGCCGATGTGGAAGCTACTACACGTTGTTTCTTTGAATTGGTGCGCTTGGGAGAATATACCAAGGAGCAATTGGATGTTGCCCCTGAGTATTTTCAAAACTTTAAAGAAGCCAATCCGCAAACCATTCAGCTCATAGGTTTAAAGCACATTAATTTACAAAAAGAAAGTGCTAAGATTCGTGAGCGTATTCAAAAGGAGGAAACCAGTACTATTTCTTCAGAAGAAATAAAACAAAATGTGGCGGATTTAGCAGATGTCGATTTTGTGCATTTGCATAATCATTCACAGTTTTCTGTATTACAATCTACTATTAGTATTCCCGATTTGGTCAATGCGGCTGCAACGCATGGTATGCCTGCCGTAGCTTTAACCGATCATGCCAATATGATGGGGGCCTTTCATTTTGTAAAAGCAGTTAATAATCATAATAAATCAGTTCAGGCAAAAAACGAAGCAGCAATTCAAAAGGGTGAAGAGCCTAAGGCTAAAGAAATAAAGCCTATTATAGGTTGTGAGTTCTTTGTGTGTGAGGATCATACCGATAAGTCGAGAAAGGATAATGGTTATCAAATTGTTTTAATCGCTAAAAATAAAAACGGTTATCATAATCTGGCAAAATTATCATCGCATGCCTTTGTTGACGGTTTTTATTATTTACCACGAATCGATAAAAAACTTATCGAACAATATAAAGAAGATTTAATTGTGCTAACTGGAAACCTTTATGGAGAGGTGCCTAGTAAAGTGCTGAATATAGGTGAGAACCAAGCAGAGGAAGCTTTGCTTTGGTGGAAAGAACAATTTGGTGACGATTTGTATATTGAATTGATGCGCCATAACCAAGAGGATGAAAATCGTGTTAACCCGGTACTTGTTGAGTTTTCCAAAAAGCACAATATAAAGTTGGTGGCGACCAACAATACTTACTATTGTGATAAAGAAGATGCAAATGCGCATGATGTCTTGTTGTGTGTAAAGGATGGTGAAAAGCAAGCGACACCCATTGGTCGTGGTCGTGGATACCGTTATGGATTGCCCAACCAACAGTACTATTTTAAGTCTTCAGATGAGATGAAAGCCTTATTTAAGGACATCCCTGAAGCTATAATCAATACACAGGAGATTGTAGATAAAGTTGAAGCTTATCAGTTAGCACGTGATGTGTTGTTGCCAGCTTTCGATATCCCAGAACAATTTAGGCATGAGGAGGATCTGGTAGATGGAGGTAAAAGAGGTGAAAATGCTTATTTACGACATTTAACATACGAAGGCGCGAAAAAACGATACGGAGAACCTTTAAGTGATGAGGTTAAGGAACGTCTTGACTTTGAATTGGGTGTTATAGAAAACACAGGGTATCCAGGGTACTTCTTGATTGTAGAAGATTTTATAAGGGAAGCCCGGAATATGGATGTATCGGTAGGGCCCGGTCGTGGATCGGCAGCTGGGTCGGTAGTAGCCTATTGTTTGTGGATTACCAACATAGACCCGATGAAGTACGACCTGCTTTTTGAGCGTTTTTTAAATCCGGATCGTATTAGTATGCCCGATATCGATATTGATTTTGATGATGAAGGACGAAGCCGCGTTATGGATTATGTAATCGAAAAGTACGGAGCCAATCAGGTGGCGCAAATTATTACATATGGTACCATGGCAGCGAAGTCGTCCATTCGGGATACAGCACGTGTTTTAGACTTGCCTTTATTTGATGCCGATAGGATTGCCAAGCTAATTCCAGCCATGTCTAAGTTGCATAAAATCTTTGGCTTAGATGAAAAGGAACTTGCTAAAAAATTCAAGGCAGAAGAGCTGGAAAAAGTAAACGAGCTACTTAACATATCGGATGGTTCTGGGTTGGAAGCCGAAACTCTTAACATGGCAAGAACCTTAGAGGGTTCTGTTAGAAATACCGGTATTCATGCTTGTGGTGTGATTATTACGCCCGATGATATTACAAAGTTTGTTCCGGTATCGGTTGCCAAAGATTCCGATTTGTACGTTACCCAGTTCGATAACTCGGTAGTTGAAGAGGCTGGTTTGTTGAAAATGGATTTCTTGGGTTTAAAGACATTAACCCTAATAAAGGATACCGTTAAAATTGTAAAAGCGAAGCATGGTGTTGTACTGGATCCTGAAAACTTTCCGTTAGACGACGAAGAAACCTATGCCTTGTTCCAACGTGGAGAAACAGTTGGCGTGTTTCAGTACGAATCGCCTGGGATGCAAAAGCACCTTCGCGATTTAAAACCTACGGTTTTCGAAGATTTAATTGCCATGAATGCCTTGTACCGTCCTGGGCCTATGGAATACATCCCGAGTTTCGTTAGGAGAAAGCACGGCGATCAGGAAATTGAATACGATTTACCTGCCATGGAAGAGTACCTTAAGGAGACTTATGGAATTACCGTTTATCAAGAGCAGGTGATGTTGTTGTCACAAAAACTTGCAGGGTTTACTAAGGGTGAAGCCGATGTATTGCGTAAAGCAATGGGTAAAAAGCAAATAGCCGTACTCGATAAAATGAAGCCTAAGTTTATTGAGCAGGCCAGTGCCAATGGTCATGATGCTAAGATTTTAGAAAAAGTGTGGAAAGATTGGGAAGCCTTCGCAAGTTATGCCTTCAATAAATCGCACTCTACATGTTATGCATGGATCGCTTATCAAACAGCTTATTTAAAAGCGCATTATCCGGCGGAGTACATGGCAGCAGTATTGTCTAACAATATGAACGATATTAAGCAAGTTACCTTTTTTATGGAAGAATGTAAACGAATGAAATTAAACGTGCTTGGGCCAGATGTTAATGAATCGTATTACAAGTTTTCTGTAAATCAGGATAATGCAGTTCGGTTTGGTATGGGAGCTATTAAAGGCGTGGGGCATGGTGCCGTTATGACTATTGTGGATAACAGGAAAGAAGGTGGGCCGTATAAGTCTATTTTTGATCTGGCAAAGCGAATCGATTTACGGGCAGCTAATAAAAAAGCTTTCGAAAATTTGGCGTTGGCAGGAGGGTTTGACTGTTTTGGTGATACACATCGTGCTCAGTATTTCCATGATGAAGGTGATGGCATTACCTTCTTGGAAAAAGCCATAAAGTATGCTCATAAACATAAAGAGAATGAAAATTCAGCTCAAGTGAGTTTGTTTGGTGAAGCGAGTGATGTGCAAATAGAAGAGCCCACTGTGCCACCTTGTGAAGAGTGGGGTACCATGGAAAAGTTAGCTCAAGAGCGAGAGGTCGTGGGGATTTATATTTCAGGGCATCCATTAGATGACTTTAAGATTGAAATGACGACCTTTTGTAACGCGACTTTGGCATTTTTCAAACATATGGAAGCTTATGTCAATAGAGAACTAGTCTTTGGCGGGGTGGTTACCGATGTACAGCACCGTGTGAGTAAACAGGGGAAAGGCTGGGCTTTGTTCACCGTAGAGGATTATACCGATAGTTATGAATTTAGAATTTTTGGTGAAGAGTATTTAAAATTCCGACATTTTTTAATGAAAAACAATTTTGTGTTTATTAAGGTGTTAATTAGAGAAGGTTGGGTTAACAAGGATACTGGTAAAAAAAGTGATCCTAGATTACAATTTAATAGTTTTCAGTTGTTGCACGATGTTATGGAAGCCTATGCAAGAAAGTTGTCCGTTCAGCTTAATATTGAGGATTTAAAAGAGGAAAAGATTATGCAATTAAAAGACCTGATAGGTTTGCATCAAGGGGACCGTCATCTTAGTTTTGTAATATACGATACCAAAGAACAGATAAAACTAAACATGTCTAGTAGAAGGCAAAAAGTAAAAATATCACAAGAATTACTTTATGCTTTGCAAGAACAGGATGTTAATTACAAACTTAACTGATATTTAAAGCTTTGAAAGCAGGTGGAAAACATAAATAATTGTTAACAATAAGGCTATAAACAAAACAAATTGTAAGCTTGTAAGGTCAAGAGTTTTTTTTGACTAATTTTGTAGCATTAAAAAGAAGTACAACATATTAAAATAAAATATTATGGCATTAGAGATAACAGATGCAACGTTCGAAGAAACCGTATTAAAAAGTGACAAACCCGTATTAGTTGATTTTTGGGCAGCTTGGTGTGGGCCTTGTAGAATGGTTGGGCCAATCATCGAACAGATTAGTGAGGAATACGGTGATAAAGCGGTTGTTGGTAAGGTAGACGTAGATGCAAATCAGGAGTTTGCAGCTAAATATGGTGTACGTAACATACCTACAGTTTTAGTTTTCCAAAATGGAGAAGTTGTAGGGCGTCAAGTAGGGGTAGCTCCTAAGAATGCTTATACCGATGCTATAGATTCGCTTTTATAGAAGAGATGTAAATAAGAAAATTGAAAGGTTTGCTGTAAATGGCAAACCTTTTTTTATTTTAGATGTCGTGAACAACATGAATTTTCTTTAGTAAATTGACTTACTGTGAACATACAATACGAACTTAATAAAGCTGGAGGGTTTAAAAACATAGAATTACTTGCTAAACAAGTAGTAGAAGGTTTTATTGCAGGTATGCATAAAAGTCCGTTTCATGGCTTTTCGGCCGAGTTTGCTGAACATAAAATATATAATAAAGGAGAAAGCACACGACATATAGACTGGAAATTATTTGCTAAAACAGATAAGCTGTATACCAAACGTTATGATGATGAAACAAACCTGAGGTGTCATATCATTATCGATAATAGCAGTTCGATGCATTATCCAGAAATAACTTCACTTTCTATCGATAGTCTTAATAAGATAGGGTTTTCAGTATTGGCTGCTGCATCTTTAATGTATATACTTAAAAAGCAGCGCGATGCCGTTGGTTTAAGTATTTATAGTGACGCATATGATTTTTATGCGCCAGAAAAAGGCAGTGAAAGGCACCATCAAATGTTATTGCAACAACTAAGTGACATGGTTACCAAAAAGACAGTAAATAAAGAAACGGAAACATATACTTATTTGCACGAAATAGCAGAGAAAATGCATAGGCGCTCTATGGTCTTTTTGTTTACGGATATGTTTCAAACTACTATAGATGACAGTAAGTTATTTGAAGCGTTAAGGCATCTAAAATATAATAAGCATGAAGTTATATTGTTTCATGTTTTTGACAAGTCTAAAGAGTTGAACTTTAATTTTGACAACCGGCCAAAACGTTTTGTTGATGTGGAGACCAGCGCATACATTAATTTGTATGCCGATACAATTAAGGGAGCCTACAATGAAGCGGTTAGCGATTATTTTACAGCTTTGCGTTTAAAATGCGCACAATATAAAATAAAATATGTTGAAGCAGATATAAACCAAAAATTTGATAACATCCTCACGACCTATATGATAGAGCGTAGAAAGTTTGTTTAAAAATTGTAAAACGAAAAAAATCAAAAAAAAATCAAAAAAACGTTTGAGATATTCAAAAAGCCATGTATATTTGCAACCGCAATAATGCAACGGTCTGGTAGTTCAGTTGGTTAGAATGTCGCCCTGTCACGGCGAAGGTCGCGGGTTCGAGTCCCGTCCAGACCGCTTAGTAAAAGCACAAAAAGAAGCAAAACCTCACTAAATATATGATTTAGTGGGGTTTTGTCTTTTTTGAACAAATAGTTAAAAGAATATTTTTTAACTTTAAAAGTTCACAAATCGTCAACAGTCATTTTTTAATCGTCAACAGTTTTCTATTTAACCCAATAATTGATTTCCCACATAGTTGATTTGACTTTCGTTTAAAAGAATGTTTAACAATCTAACAACGACAGCTATGCGTGCCTCAACAACATTTTCAGTACTTTTTTGGATATATGCTAAACGAGCCAAAAGCAATCAGACCAATATTTATGTTCGAATTACAGTAAATGGCAAAAAAAGCAACATTAGTTTAAAGCAAATCGTAGATGTAAATGCTTGGGATGCCAAAAACCAAAAAATGAAAGGTTCAGGTGCAGCTTCCAGAAAGTTGAACTTAGAGTTAGCAAGGATTAAGTCAGATATCCATCGATGCTATCAAGACTTAAAGCAGGAATTAAGACTTCCTTCAGCCGAACTTGTTAAGGCAAGGTATTTAGGAGAGGATAAAAGAATATATACCCTTAGGGATATTTTTGAGTACCATAACCAAACAATGGCCCATAAATTATCTAAAGGTACAATGGGTAAATTTGAAACTACCCAAAAATATGTTTTCGTTTACGTTACTGAAAAGTATAAAACTTCTGATATGTATCTTAAAAACTTGGACTACAAATTTATTATAGGATTTGAAAGCCTTCTTGGTTCATATCGGTCAAGGCCAAGTCAAGGTGAGATTAGCAATAATGTAGCTATGAAGCATATTCAGAGATTAAAAAAATTGGTAACGCTTGCATATCATTTAGAATGGATTGATCGAAATCCATTTGTTAAGTTTAAACTTAAGTTTGAAAAAAAGGAACGAGAGTTTCTTTCTAAAGATGAACTCCAACGAGTTTTGGGTTTTAATTCTACTATTGGACGATTAATAGTGGTTAAAGATTTATTTATATTCAGTTGTTATACAGGATTGTCTTATATAGACATTATAGAACTTTCAAGTGATAATATTGTAATAGGAATTGATGGAAATCAATGGATCATGACAGCAAGAACTAAAACAAAGATTCCTGTAAAAATTCCTTTACTGCCTAAAGCAAATGACCTTATAAAGAAATATAAAAGTCATGCTAGAACCCAAAATTCTGGAAAATTGATGCCTAAGATATCAAATCAAAAGTTAAATAGTTATTTAAAAGAAATTGCTGATTCTTGCGGTTTAAAGAAGAATCTCACCTTTCATATGGCAAGACATACTTTCGCCACAACGGTAACACTTAGTAATGGTGTGCCTATTGAAACCGTGTCTAAGCTTTTGGGGCATACCAGAATTGCTACTACCCAGATTTATGCACGGGTTATTGAGCGAAAAGTGAGTGAAGACATGAATAAACTAAGGAGTGTGATAAAAGACCGTGATTTGAAAATTAAATCAAATGAGATTAACTGATTTTCTGACTTAATTTTAGCGAACCTTAAATGATTTCGTTTTCGTTCAAGTAAAATATAAGGTTTTGGTTTTCTAGATTATGTATGTCTTCTCATTTATATATTCAGTATAAATATACACACAATATTCTCGAAAGTTAAACGTCGCAAAATATTTATCGGAAAAGGGACGGCATAAAGCCATTGCCTTAGCCGTGCCTATTTATTCCGTTTCCTTTCCACTCCAAAATTTTGTCTTCTGTTTGGACTGCCCATAAATATTGTTTAATCAAAATCAATAATTATGGAAACAATTACCGGACATTTAAAAGAAGTGGGATTGGTCGAAATATCCATCGGCAAGACCAATCCAAGGAGGGAGTTCAATGATGCATCCATAGGGGAGCTATCGGAGAGTATCAGGAAAAATGGGCTGCTGCAACCAATACTGGTACGGCCTACGGCCAAGGGCTATGAACTGGTATGTGGCGAAAGACGACTAAGGGCATGTAGGCTCATCAATTTGGAATCCGTCCCCGCACAGGTCAAGGAACTGAACGACCAAGAAGCCCTAGAGGCCCAGATCGTGGAGAACCTTGAAAGGGAGGATGTGCACCCAATTGACGAAGCCGAAACTTTCAAACTGATGTTGGAGCAGGGCAATTACAATATTGGGGATATCGCCACAAAGATTGCCAGATCGGAAACCTTCATCCTCCAACGCCTGAGCTTGAACAACCTGAATGCCGAATGGAAGAAACTCTTCCTAAAAGGAGTGGTGAACCTATCCAAGGCACTCATCATAGCCCGGTTGGAAAAGAAGTACCAAAAGGAGGTGGCACAGGTAGCCAAGGATTGGCAAGGCGGGATAAAGTCCACCAAGCAATTGCAGGCCTATATAGATTCCAACATTACGGCACAACTGTCAAAAGCGCTGTTTGACCCCAAGGATGAAAACCTGATAATGAAAGCAGGCGCATGCCCCAATTGCCCGAAACGTTCGGGAGCGAACTGTTCCTTGTTCCCGGACGTAAAGGAAAATGACAGGTGCTTTGACAAGAGCTGCTTCAATATAAAGACCCAGAAGTATATCCAAAACGAAATAGATGGGATCATTAGTGGTGCAGAAAACGTATACCTTATCAAGCCCAAACATCAGGATATTGAAGATAGCCTTGCGGACAAGCTGAAAAAATTGAAGATAAGGGCTTTGACCGAGTACGATGATTTCGATACCGTCCGTCGCAGGGATAAGCGCAAGAACAAGATCATGGGATTTTGGGTTAGTGGATACCAAAAGGGACAATACGTGCCCATTATGCTGTCCACGAAAAAAGATGTCAGGGCATTGGATCCAAAGAGCAAGGAAGGCGTTGCTGTCCAAATCGAAAAGATCAATACCAGGGCAGAGCGGATGCTGGAGCTCGATGCAGAAAAAGTCCATAAGAGGATCATAGAGGCCATGGCAGAAACCGAAGAGCTGACCGCTCCCGGGAGGCATAATTATTGCAAAGCAACGGAACTGATGGGCAGGCTGGTGCTGTGGAATGCACTGGGCTGGCCAAAAAAGCAACATTTCGGGAAGTTACTGGAAATGAATAAATATGATAAAGAAGGCCCGATCGGATTGTTAAAACGTTTGGAAGAGCTGTCGATGGGAGATATGGCCATAATCATCAACAACGTTGGCTTTGATTCGTTTAAATCATCCCAACCTATCTATAGTGAGGCCCTAGCCCTAAGACGGTTGGCCGAAAGCTTT
>NZ_JAELVQ010000020.1:56845-59412 GCF_016428595.1 Snuella sedimenti
TTTCGAAAGCCGGTTGGCAGAATCCCGATCCCGGAGTGATATCTATCCAACCCTACTAAATTTGCTTAGTTTTTGATTCGTTTAAATCATCCCAACCTATCTATAGTGAGGCCCTAGCCCTAAGACGGTTGGCCGAAAGCTTTGGTTCTGTCCCAATAGATGAAATTGAAAAGGAACAGCAGGCCGTTGCCGACCAGCGTATAAAACGGCAAAAGGAACGGATAGCCAAACTCAAAAGATCCGTCAAATCCTAAGGATCCAGGCCACTGGTTGCCCGACACCGGCAATCGGTGGCTTTTTAAATGATGTCCAATCCTAAAATCCACAATTATGAAAAATTTAAATACTGTCCAATTGGACTTTGGCTTTGATTGTAAGCCGATGCCAGTTGGCAAGCAGATAGTAAAGCCCAATAAAAAGCAAAAGGACAATTATGTTTTTGATCTGATTGACTGTCTAACAAGCCCAATCATCGTTTTTAAAACCACATGGCAAGACGCCATACCAAAAGATTTATTGAAGAAAATCACGATAAGCCGAATGCTATGCCTTATGAAAGGCGAACACATGGCATCCATTACGGAAGTAGTGGCCTATATGATGCCAAGAACCTTCGAAGCCCCCATGTCTTCAGAATGGTGCAATATCTATACCTGGTGTGGACTGCAATATGCCACGAAATTTAATAGTGAAAGCAAAAGTATGGTAGAAGCTATGGCAGATATAGCACCAAAAACACTCTCGGACTATGAACAAGGTCTATTAAAGCATTTAAGGATTTGGATCTATGAAAAACGGCGCAAATCATTAAAGGAATCCATGAAGAACAATAGACCTAAGGAACCAGAAGCTCCCGAAGCTAAGCAAAAATCCCTTTTCAATTGATTACAAGGGTTAAAGGTAATCGGAAAGCCAAAACCCAAATGGCCTTAACCGCAGTATCGGCAAAACCATCTTGGGGTTTTGCTCGATACCGCTGGGACATCCGGATTTTGCCTAGGACAATTTTAAGGGGTTTTATAATAAAAGAAGCCTTAGAGCCTGATTTGCTATATGCCAATTATTTTTTTATGCCCCTTTTTGCGCACTATTTTGTTAAAATTTTGAACCATAGCTAAGGCTATGCTTAAAAATGTTGCCTCATATTGCATCAAAAATGACCTATAAAAATTCTAACCACATATAGCAAAACTGGCTCTTAATTGTTTTTCGGGGCATCGAAAAACAGGCAGTGCATAAGCATTTCTAGTTCAAGCCTCATCCACTGCGTTCGCTTAACTTCCCGTACGCTCCCTTGCGGGCAGGCTTAAAAGAATCTGCTAATGCCCTATGGAACTTGTCAAGACCATGGCGGGTTTTAGAAAAAAATAAGGTTTCTACCACCTTGTTTTTAGCCCTTCGGTAAAAACGACGTAGCAGACACTCCTGATTTTTCCCTAAAAGTCTTGACAAAACCCACTTCGTTTATTGTGCTGCGCACGAAAGAAATCATACAACGCACCCCTTAAAATTTAGAGCAACCTAAATCGAGAAAGGGAAATTATTAACCCGTCTGCCAAAGGTGGACATTTAAAATCTTTTATCATGAGTACATTAAAGAACAAAGTACAGTTAATCGGAAACGTAGGACTAGAGCCTACCATTACAAACCTTGAAAACGGCAAGAAAGTAGCCCGATTCTCATTGGCGACCAATGAACATTACAAGAACGGACAGGGCGAAAAGCAGACCGACACCAATTGGCACACCATTATCGCCTGGGGCAAAACAGCAGACATTATTGAAAAATACGTAACCAAGGGCAAGGAAATTGCCGTAGAGGGAAAGCTGGGCACAAGAGCCTATGATGACAAGGACGGTAACAAACGCCATGTAACCGAGGTCATCGTATCGGAAATCCTATTGTTGGGAAATAACAATTAATCTAAAAATATAAAGAGGGCATTCTCGCTAAAGTTCTGCCCTCTTTGTCATCATTCACTTTAAAATCTAGAACAATGAAGAACAAAGTTAACGAAATAAGAATAAGTTATCGAGAAAAATTGAGCGTTTCAAAATCCGCTTCCATAAGCAGCTCTAAAGATGCAGCAAAATTACTGTTCGGCAATTGGAACAAACAGACCATAGGACTTAACGAAACCTTTAAAATATTGCTGTTAAACAACTCTAATAAAGTCAAGGGGATTTATCCACTCTCTACAGGAGGCATTACGGGAACCATTGTCGATATCAGGATTTTGTTTGCCATAGTGTTAAAAACACTTTCGGTGGGCATCATTTTATCGCATAACCACCCAAGCGGCAAACTAAAACCCAGTGAAGCCGATACCAAACTGACAAAGAAAATCAAATTGGCAGCAGAACTTTTGGATATCAAGGTACTTGACCATTTGATTATTGCCCCGAATGGAGAGTACTATAGCTTTGCAGATAACGGGGATCTATGATTTAAAACAATAGAACAATGGTACATTTAAATTATAACAACCTCGATGAAGCTACCCAAGAACGTTTGCTTAACATGTCCAAAAAGGATGTGGAAAAACGATTTGGGGAACAGCTTAGGA
>NZ_JAELVQ010000020.1:59422-72249 GCF_016428595.1 Snuella sedimenti
TCGCGGTAAACAACAAAACCCAAGTAAGACAAACTAAATGTCCAAATTTCCTTTTACCTTGCAGTCTAACCTCCAATCTGACGTTCCATTTTCCTTTAAACCTGTAAATCAAACAGAATGAACCCAAAACAACAAATGGCGCTTCACGGTTACCGCTGAAAACAATACCTTTAAAAGACGCAGGTAAGCTTAAAAAAAGGCAGTTTGATTTTTAAGAGGATCGAACCCCTAAAAATCAATTCGGGACGTGACCATTTGCCAAGAAGGGGAGTGCCAAGGGTGGCATTACCATCATTTGACCGCAAGATAGTCCCTAAAAAATATTCCCTTCAAAAGACTACAGCATAAAGCCGTTCGCATGCTCACTTTTTATTCCGTTTCCTTTTGAGATGAAATTTTTAGGGGAACTGGTACTCCGGTAAAATAATTGATAATTAAAAATTTTACATTATGGAAACAAGAGTAAAAAGAGTGCTGGAGATTCCGGCCAGAAAATCACAAAACCAAGAAAGCGCCCATCCAAGAGTTTCGGACAGATCCTTCCATTTGATAATTGATCTGTGGATTTTCAAGTTTGAATATTCTAAAGAACGGTTTCCATAAAATCGTTGAATTATTCTGTCGAAAGGCTCTTGAAAACGGGTCTTTTTTATTGGTTGGTTCCATCAAATCTGACGCCTTGAATCTCAAATGTTGACATTTTAATTTCCATTGAGGTTAATTGTATTCATTTGATACCGAATTTCATTTTCATTTTTGTTAAAAGGATGGTATATTTAAACAAGCCCTTTGAATAGGATTAGTATGGTTGTTCCTCCCGATGGCTATCGGGACTGATTTGACTTCCCTTTGACCATACATATCAATTCTAGTTAAAATAGAATGCCACTGATTGGTGCAATCATGTGGTTTGGATTTTTGTTCGCTGGGGCGAACGAAAAGGAAAAGCAAGAGGGTAGCGTGCTCACGCACCGCTACATAGTTCGTTTGCTTCGCAAAGCCCCATTATATAAGGGTTTTTGGAATTTTTACAAAAGGAGGAAAAGTGGGTTTTTATGAAAAAAACCGCTCAGCCCAATAGAACCGTTGATTTTTTATGAAAAAATGGATAAAGGATACGAAAAAGAACAGTTTGAAGGCCTGAAAATCAAAACTTCGGTAGCTAAAAAATTCAGGGCATACTGCAAGGCCATTTCAAGATCCCAGTCCATGGGGTTACTGGCTATGCTGGATTTTTTCGAGATCCATCAACTGTCCCCAACAGATTCTATAGACGGTAGCTTAAGTTCCCTTGAGATAAGGATCAAACGAAGGATAAACAATGCCATAGCCATTATAAAAAGTATAGAACAAAGCCAGACTCTGCCAACCGTTGCCATGTTGCAATCCCTGTTTGAGCAACAATTGGAGCATGAAAAAGAAGAAGATTATTTTGATGACGATGTTGAATTTATTGAAAAGAAATTTGAGAATGTTGGAAGTGAGGAGGAATGGCCGGAGGAAACTACCGTTCCTAAAATCCGATACGATCGGCTGGAAGAAAAAATGGAACAGCTTAAATCGGATTTTAGTTATGTGCTCGGTAAAGTGACGGAAGCCAGGAGCAGTTTTGGGAAGCCCTATTTGAAACTGGAACTCACTCCAGATGAAGTCGAAAAATATAAACGATCCATTAAAAATTCATAAGAATGTATATAACCATTTCCAAACAGCACCAGGGGGAAAACTTTAAGGGTAGCGTCCGTGATTTTGTGAACTATCTGGAAAAAGAAAATGAAACGGTGCATCCCGACCTTCAAGAGCATTTCTTTGACCAGTACCATGACCAAATAGGTGCAGAGGAAGTCATTTCCCAGATCGACCAGAACACTAAAAAACTGAACAAGAAAGAGCCCAGGTTTTATTCCATGGTGGTCAGCCCCTCCCAAAGTGAACTGAAAGCCATAAGCAACGACCCGGAAAAGCTCCGTCAGTATGTTAGGGAGCTCATGAAGGATTATGCAGCTTCATTCCATAGGAATAAAGCAGTCACTGTGGACGATATAAAGTATTATGCCAAGATAGAGCGGGAGCGCACTTTCAAGGGAACGGACAAAGAAATCCGTGAAAACCAGCCCTACGCTACAAAAATATTGAAACTCAAACGGGAGATTAGGGATATAGAAAGGGGAGAATTAAAGGGCAATGTAAACCGTATTAAAAAGGAAATCGACCGCTTGGAAAGGGATGCGCCCCATAAAATTAATGGAAAACGCATCGTAAGGGGCATGAAAAAAGAAGGCATGCAAAACCATGTCCATATTATCGTGAGCCATAAGGACGTGACCAATAGCTTTAAACTCTCTCCACTGTCACAACACAAAGCTGCCGAGACCACTTTAAATGGAAAAACCATAAAGCAGGGCTTTGATAGGGATGAATTTTACGAGGCAGCCGAAAAGACCTTTGATAAGACCTTCAAGTATAACCGGAACTTTGTGGAAAGCTATAGGGCAAGAAATGCATTGGACAAAGATCCCAAACGCTTTTTGGCGATGCTGTCAGGGTTGCCAACAACGGAGAAACAGGCCGCTTTTAAAATGCTTTTTAAGGCAGGCGTCAAGGTGCCGACCATACCGACCAATAAAGTACAGGTGGCCTATAAAGCCCTGATGAAACTTAAAAGGGGCGTAGAGGTGGCTATTAACTCAGGTTCCATAGGTATTTAAATCAAAAATTATGATAGACGTTCAATTACATATTCTTATTGCCTCATGGATCTTTGGCGGGCTTATAGTTTATACTGCCAACAAGTATGCAAGACGGGGCTTTTTTACGATAGCCCTGTGTTTGGTGCTATCTCTAACCATTATAGGACTCGGGGTAGGTTTTCGATCAGGGCTGAAAGGGTTGCTTCTAATGGTTTTGCCATTACAATTTACCAATGTGATTTGTTATGCCTATCGAGACGGTATTACCAAAGGCCAAAAGTTTAGAAAGGAATATAAAGTAATTATGAAGACCAGGGGGAGCAATCTGGTGTTGGAAAACATACGCAGGGGCATCTCGGTAATTGCTGCTGCAGGGAGTGGCAAGACCGAAAGTGTGATCTACAGTTTAATGGCCCATTTTAAGAAGCATAAATTCTGCGGGGTGATCCATGACTATAAGAACTTTGAGATTACCGAAATGGCCTATCCCTTGTTTCGAAACAGTGGTCACAAATTCTATATTGTATCCTTTGATCCCATCTATTGCAGGGTCAATCCCATAGCACCGAGATACCTGCCCGATGAGGAAAGCGTTTATGAGGTGTCCAGGGTACTCTTGGAAAATTTATTGGAGACTAAGGAAGGAGATGACAACAGTACCTCGCGTTTTTTCAAGGATGCCGTGGAGGGGCTTATCAGTGGGCTCATATGGCGGTTAAAGACCGACTATCCCGATTATTGTACGATCCCTCATTTGATAGCCCTTTACCAACAAGTAAATACGAAGAGCCTTGTAAAATTCCTAAAAGGTAATATGACCTCCAGGGCCATGGCCGATGCGTTTATCAGTGGGGTAGGATCGGAGCGGCAAACGGCAGGGGTGAAGAGTACCCTGGCCAATGCCTTTAAGAAGATCAGCACCAAGAAGATATTTATGGCACTGTCGGCAGACGAGATCCCGTTAAACGTGAACAGTTCGGAAAACCCGGCGGTCATATCCATAGTCAATAACCCTAAAAAGGATGCCTCGCTTTCCCCGGTCATTGCCACTATTGTACACACCATTACCAAACAGATGAGCGAACGCAACCAATTGCCTTCATTTGTACTGTTGGAAGAAGCCCCGACCATACGATTGCCCAACATGCACCGTGTTCCAGCGACACTACGGAGCTATGACATTGCTACGGTTTATGTGATGCAGGACAAGGTACAGAACGATATGCTCTACGGGGAGAAGGCCAGTAAAGCCATATTGAGCAACCTCTCCTATCAGTTCTTTGGGAAGGTAAACGATCCCGATACGGCCAAATATTACGAACGCTTTTTCGAGATCATCAAGAACCCGACCCGGAGCATAAGCAAAGGGACGGGACTGTCCTGGGAGGCTAGAATTACAAAAGGGGAACGGGAAGTGCCCAAACGTAGGGCAGAAACCTTCTTTAGGTTGAAGCAGGGAGAATTTGTCGTGTTTGCCGATGGTAAGGATAGAAAGGTGCTGTTTAAACATCCCGAAATACAAAGAGAGCTGCCTACCCCTTTAAAGGTTGCACCTTTGGAAATGGAAAGTAATTTTATAAAGATCCATAAGGAAATTTCGTCCCTGTTCAATACGTCCGGGACGTAATGATCTATGTTTGGGAAGGGGCAAAAAGTTATAGCTCACTATTTTTTATTAAATTAGTAACATGTGCTATGCTACCTCGTTACGGAAAAAAAGAGAAGAAATTGAGCAACGCTTGTTGAACAAAATAGGGGCTACTTTTGAAGATCCATTGGATTACGATCCCTATTACCATTTAAATGGCTTTACCCATGGCAACCTCTATATCATTAAAATGGATGAACCCGAATCTATTTACCCTGCCAAATGGGGACTGGTACCCGATTGGGGCACACATGATCCCGAAGCCTTTTGGAAAAAGAGTAACACGCTCAATGCAACTTCAGAACATATTTTTGAGCGGGCTTCCTATAAGGACAGCGCCGAGGACAAACGCTGCTTAGTCTTGGCCGATGGCTTTTTTGAGCCCCACCATGAAAATGGGGTGTCCATTCCCTATTTTTGTTTTCAGCCTTCAAATGAACATCCCGAAGGTGACCTGTTTTTATTTGCTGGACTGTACAACGAATTGGATGATGCCCAGTTTACGGCCACCATTTTAACACTGGAGGCCAATCCGTTCTTTGCTGAGATCCATAACAAGCGCAAACGGATGCCCTTGGTTTTGGCAGATCATTTTTATGAAGATTGGTTGGATGATGGATTAAATCAACCGCAGCTTAATGAACTCATGGCAACCGGTTTTAGTGATAGACCTTTTAGGGCACATCCCGTAACGAGGGATTTATATAAAAAGGGTGTTGACACTAACAAGCCCGAGTTTATTGCACCTCTGGATAAGGATACCTTATTCTAGTTCTATAACTTTTTAAGCTGCTCCAGTTCCACGCCCAATTCCTGTAACATTTGGGCAATACTGCTGATCTTCAGTTCGCTCTCGTCATACTCTTGGGTATTGATGCAACAGGTAAACTCCCACAGTTCCAAGATGTCCTTTTTGTGTATTTCGTAGGGTTGGTAGTTTCTGTTGTCGGAATGCAACATGAGGGTCTCGGGATTTTCAGTAAATCTGATGCGTTTATAAACGATCCCTTCGTTTAGCGTTAAAATAACATAGGTGTTTCCATTTTTAATATCCTGGATGTCCTCTACATAACGGGCCACAATATAAGAGCCATCCTTTACGGGAAGCATGGAGTCGCCCTTTATGGGAAAGGTACGGTGCTTACCAGAGGGCAGGAAGGGCAGTTTGATTTTTTCGAGCTGTTCGATATACTCCGGGTCATCGTAACCGTTTAAATAACCAGCCGTAGCCTTATTGGGAACAATTTCGATCAGATCCTCATTCTCCTCGTTTACGGTAATGGGGAACAGGATCCTTTGGTTGCCAATATTGATAAACGAGGTGTCGGAAACCTTGCTAAGGTTGTTCTTCACCATGGCATCAATGGGCAACTTGAAGTAATCCGAGATCCTGGACAATAAATCCAAGGGCGGTTCAGACCGACCTTCTTCGTACGACCCGACCCTGGAGCGCGTAATGCCAAGTTCTTCGGCCATTTGCTCCTGTGAGAACCCCTTTAGGGTTCTTAAATGCTTAAAATTGATAGCAAAATAACTCATATTGCTACAAAATTAAGCAATAATAACTACATATTGTAGTTAATTTTGTGTTTTGTTACTATATGTATCTCAATTGCCATTCATATTACAGTTTACGCTACGGTACCATAGCACCGGAAACCCTGCTTAAAATTGGGCAGTACTATGGCACTAACGCTATGGCACTGACCGATATCAACAACACCTCGGCCTGTCTGGATTTTGTACGCTTGTCCAGTAATTACAATATAAAACCCATCCTTGGGGTCGATTTTAGAAATGGCGCAAAGCAACAGTTTGTGTTGCTCGCCAAGAACAATAAGGGCTTTATGCATATCAATACGTACCTGTCCCATCATTTGCACCATGGTTTGCCGTTTCCTGAAAGGCCGCAATACATTCAAGATACGATCACCATTTACCCCTATCGCAACCATATGGAAGAACCATCTGGAGAAGATGAGTTTATCGGCGTATCCATAAAGGATCTCAACCGCTTTAGGTTTTCAAAATTGGTGAACCGTTTGGATAAAGTGGTCATCCTTGAAACCCTGTCCTTTACAAACAAGAAAGATTATAACACCCATCGTTTATTACGTGCCATCGATAACAATACCTTGTTAAGTAAGCTTCCTTTAGAGGAACAGGGCACAACTCATGAGGTCGTAAAACCATTGGATGATATTATGGGTGCGTTTGCGGACTTTCCCGAGATTGTAACCAATACCAAAGCATTGATAGAGATCTGTAACATTGATTTCGATTTTTCCCAGGAAAGGCCAAACAACCAAGAATCCTATACGGGCAATACGGATTTGGATTTTAGGCTGCTCAGGAAGCTGACCTATCAGGGCATAGCTTACCGATACGATACCGTTGGTGACAAGGTGTTGGATCGTATCAGTAAAGAGCTTAATATTATCAGGGAAAAGGGCTTTGTGTCCTATTTCCTGATCAATTGGAAAATCCTAAAGTATGCCCGTAGCAAAGGTTATTTCTATGTTGGCCGAGGTAGTGGTGCCAACAGTGTTGTGGCTTACCTGTTGCGTATTACCGGCGTAGATCCCATAGAACTGGACCTGTATTTTGAACGGTTCATTAACCTCTATAGAAAGAACCCACCCGATTTTGATATCGACTTTTCCTGGACCGATAGGGATGACGTTACCGAATTCATATTCAAACGGTTTAAGAACACGGCCCTGATTACCGTTTACAATACCTTTAAGTACAAAGCATCCATTCGCGAACTGGGAAAAGTGTTCGGGTTGCCAAAACAGGAAATTGACACATTGACCTCGGGAACGTTCAATTACAATACACTGGACGATCTGTCCAAGTTGGTCGTTACCTACAGCAAGCGCATACAGGGCTTCCCCAATTACCTGGGTATCCATGCCGGGGGCATTATCATTTCCGAAAAGCCGATCCATTATTACACGTCCACCTTTATGCCGCCAAAGGGCTTTCCGACAACGCAGTTTGATATGGTCGTTGCCGAGGATATAGGTCTGTACAAGTTCGATATTTTAAGCCAACGGGGCTTGGGCAAGATCAAGGATGCTGTTGAAATCGTAAAATACAACCATCCTGATAAGCCTCCAATTGACATCCATGACATCAAACGGTTTAAACAAGACGAGCGGATAAAGTACCTGTTAAGGAACGCTAAGGCCATTGGTTGTTTTTATGTAGAGTCCCCAGCCATGCGCATGCTCCTAAAAAAGCTTCAAGTGGATAACTATTTGGGCTTGGTCGCTGCAAGTTCGGTCATTCGCCCTGGGGTTGCCAAGTCGAGGATGATGCGCGAATATATCATGCGCTACCGCTATCCCGAGCGCAGGAAGGATGCCCATCCCGTATTGCTCGATATCATGCCCGAGACCTATGGCGTTATGGTCTATCAAGAAGATGTGATCAAGGTCGCCCATTTTTTTGGGGGACTGAACCTTGGGGAAGCAGATATGCTCCGCCGGGGTATGTCGGGTAAATTCAGGTCAAGGGACGAATTCTTAAAGGTCAAGGACCAATTCTTTATGAACTGTAAAAAGGCCAATAAATCTTTCGATCTCACCAAGGAGATATGGCGTCAAATAGAAAGCTTTGCCGGCTATGCCTTTGCCAAGGGGCATTCCGCTTCCTATGCGGTGGAAAGCTACCAAAGCCTCTTCCTTAAGGCTTATTTCCCATTGGAATATATGGTGGCGACCATCAATAACTATGGTGGTTATTACCAAACGGAATACTATGTCCATGAAGCGCGCATGCATGGCGGCATCATTGAAGCGCCCTGTGTCAACAACAGTGGTGTCGATACGGTCATTAAGGGGAAATCCATATACATAGGTTTTAAGTTCCTGCATTCGTTTGAGCATAAAATTGGCAGCACTATTGTAAAGGAACGTCAAGCGAATGGATTGTTCTTTGATTTGGATGATTTTATTGATCGTATAGCCATAGGCATTGAACAGCTTTTAATTCTAATTAAAATAAATGCATTTAGATTCACCAATAAAAACAAAAGGGCATTGCTATGGGAAGCGCATATGAAAGTAAGCAAGACCACTTGGGACGAACATGACATGACATTGTTCAAGCCCCAACGCAAAGCCTTTACCGTTCCAGAACTCCCCCAAAGTACTTTAGAGGATGCCTTTGATGAAATAGAGCTATTGGGGTACTCGCTATGCAGTCCGTTTGAATTGTTGTTGGAGCCGTTAACGGATCCGATGCGGGCATTTGATTTGATCAACAACATTGGCAATACGGTAACCGTACAGGGCTATTTGGTGACCATAAAACGGACGACAACCTCAAATGGCAAGACCATGTACTTCGGTACCTTTTTGGATGTGGCTGGCGATTTTATCGATACGGTACATTTTCCGCCAGTAGCAAAGCAATACCCCTTTCGTGGCAAGGGCATTTACACCATTTCCGGAAAGGTCATGGAAGAATTCGATTGTATAACCATTGAAGTCTCTAAAATGGAACGCCTGGCCATTATTGAAGACCCGAGATATTCCGATAAACCCTTGGCCCTATGACAAACCAGAGATCAATAGTACATATGGATCTGGATACCTTCTTTGTGTCCTGCGAAAGGCTCCTGGACAGTAAGCTTATCGGTAAGCCCGTATTGATCGGTGGCACGTCCGATAGGGGCGTAGTGGCCTCCTGTAGCTATGAGACCCGTAGGTTTGGCATACACTCGGCCATGCCCATGCGCATGGCCAAGCAGTTATGTCCCGAGGCCATTGTTTTAAGGGGCAATTCGGGCATTTATACGAAATTTTCCAATTCCGTTACCGAAATCATCAAGGAAAGCGTGCCGCTTTACGAGAAGTCCTCAATCGACGAATTCTACATGGACCTAACGGGTATGGACAAGTTCTTTGGCTGTTTGCAGTTGGCCTCACAAATCCGGTCACGGATCATTAAGGAAACGGGACTACCCATTTCCTTTGGGCTGTCAATCAACAAAACGGTGTCCAAGATTGCCACGGGAGAGGCCAAGCCCAATAACCAGATACAAATACCCATGGGCAATGAAAAACCATTCCTGTCCCCGTTATCCGTTAAAAAAATCCCCATGGTGGGCAATGTCACCTACAAGGCCATGTGCGATTTGGGTATCAAGCACATCCATACCATCCAAAAGATGCCGATGGAAATGATGTACAAGGTCTTTGGCAAGAATGGTATTTCCATCTGGAAAAAGGCCAATGGCATCGATAACAGCCCCGTGGTACAGTACCACGAGCGTAAGTCCATTTCAACCGAACGCACCTTTGACAAGGACACCACTGATGTCCATAAACTGAAGAGCATCATCATTGCCATGGCCGAAAACCTGGCCTATCAATTGCGCAGGGGCAATAAGTTAACCGCATGTATCACCTTTAAAATAAGGTACTCCGATTTCCAGACCTATACACAGCAAAAGCGGATTCCCTATAGTGCTGCCGACCATCACATCATCCCCGTGGTGTTGGGGCTTTATAATAAACTGTACCAAAGGCGTTTGTTGGTTAGGTTGATTGGGGTCAAGTTTAGCCATTTGGTAGAGGGAGGCCATCAGATCGATTTGTTTGAGGACGACGATAAAACCATAAGCCTTTACCAGGCCTTGGACAAGATGCGGGAACGTTATGGAGACCGAGCGGTAATAAGAGCTTCTGGTATGTCCGCCAAAAGCATAAGCAGGTGGAACCCGTTTAATGGGGAGCCACCGCCATTGTTAGCCAATAGAAGGAGTTGATTTTTGTATATTATAAATAACCGGAAGAAAATAGAATAAGCTTAGCATTATTGGGAAGCTTACAAGTACAACTTCCCAATGGAATACCTGTACCTAAGCCATAAATGGGATTTTCCTCAACTTAATACGAGCATAGGATAATGAAATTATGTGCGTAAAATCTTTTTAATAATAAAGAAAATACTTGTATATTTGTATTGTGAATAGCTATTTACATGAACCTTATTGAGAGAAGCTATAATCAATGCGATTATTGCTATTGAGGCGATTAATTAGGGTTAATGTTGTTTGTTGATGTTAACCCTTTTTTATGCATGTTAATTTCCGGTAATTATGGCAGGCCATTCAAAACTAATATACCTTTTAGCGTCCAATAAAGATGCCATGGCTTTATATGAGCAGTCTTTGGAAAGTCTTGTAAAATCTGTTACTACAGATTTTATGGTTTTTAAGTTTTCCAGGTGGCAGGACATCTCCGAAGATCTGGAAGAGTGGGAGGATTGCACCACTATAGATGAACCCACCTACATAAAACTATATGCTAACCTGTGTAGAAAGTTGAGGAAGCGGATTAAATAATAACATGATTAACCATGTTTAGATGTTCTTCTCAAATTTATAGGCAATAGATTATTCTAAATATTCAAATGTTTCTGTATAATTTAAAACATCTTTATTTAATACAGTTCTTTTAATCGGTCTGTTTTTGCCGTCATATTCGAAGTCAATTGATTGTAATTGGCCTCTCCAAGGAAAATCTAATTTTCTAAAATTATTTTTTGAATATTTTAAATCCAGGATAAGGCGTGGGAAATAATCGTTAATATCCATAATATGTGTGTCATCTGTAAAAACTACTACACTCTTTTTATCATCATAGTCATGGTACTTAAGTCCATCATTATAAGAAGAAGTGTTTTTTATCCCAATAATATTATTATTAGAATAAATAATTTCTGTGGTTCCCTCTACTTGCTTTACTAGGTTATTTGTATTCAAGAGATAACGTTCTATTTCAGTAGAGTAAGTTATTGTTCCTTCTGTATTTACAATTTGCTCATAAGCAATAACGCTTTTGTAATTATCCTCTTCACCGTATTCAAATGAGATTTGATGAAAGCCCTCGGTATGGGAAATAAAATTCCATTCACAATCATTGGTTGCACAATCGGCATATACCTTTTTTATTTGATCATTTACATATTCTACTATATATGAAGCATTATAAGTTTTCATAACCCCAGATTCATCTAATGACCTTTGAACGTTTATAGAGGTGAGTTTTTTACTAGAATCGTAATTCAAGGTAAAAGATGTTGTCGAATTTGGAGAATAATAATAATCACTACCTGCTTTAATAGTTACTTTACTTAAGTAAGTTTTAGAAATAGCTTCACTATTATTAGTAGTATCATCGTTATTATCCGAACAAGATGTTTGTAATGTCAGGATAAATAGTAGATAGCTTAAAAATTTAATTTTTTTCATTTTTAACATGGTTAATATTATTGCCATCGGAACTTTTCCTTACCATTTTATCTAGTTATTAGGATCACCATCAATAAAGTTTTGTAAAACAGGATTGTAAAGGTTTTCGATGATTGTTATTTCCATTATACATACCCAAATATAAATGAAATTCTTACATGTAAAGAGGGGTTTTAAGCTTTAAATCTTTAAAAAAGAAAGCTATATCAATGGCTTTGTAGCTCTCAATTGGTAGGCCTGCCTAAACAAACGCCCTTTAAATGGGTGTTTGTATTTCATGTCTTTATAAAATTAAAGCCTTGTGCGACGGCTACCAATGTTGTACAATTTTTTTTTATTTATACATGTTAGGTGTAACTTTGAAATTATAAAGAAACTCTCCGTTTTTGTCTTTATAATAGTATGTGATAGTTATATTTTTATCTCTTAAAATTTTAAGTTTTGGATTAGTTTTAACATCATTTAAAATGGTATTTGTAAACTCTTTTTCAATCAATTTTATGTCAGCTTCACCTTTTTCAAAGTCAACTAAGGTGTAATTGTATTGAATTGTGTTACCAGATAAAATATGTGTGTTGTCTAACCTTGTATATTTATTAATAGTAATTGGGCATTTTTTGTTTGTGTCATCCGATACTTTTTGTAAATAATTCGCAAAGGGTTCTTGTTTTTGTTCTTGTCTGTCTTCTGATATTAAGTTATCTATTAGTTTATTTTTATCATGTTCTGCTGAATCTTTTCTCAATACGTTAATTGCTGTAATTGAAATTATTCCTACAATAAAAAGCAGTATTATTTTAAGCTTTGATTTCATATTTAATTTTTAGCTGGTTGTTTTTTAAATTATTGCCAACAATTACATACAGTTACCCTGGCAACTATATTTCCAGTATATCTACCCAAATATAAATAATATTCTTACGTGTAAAGAGGGGTAAGGCTTTAAATCTTTAATCAAGAAGGAATTTTTGTCTTTCACTATTGGTATCCAACATAAACAAGCATTCTTTAAGTGGGTGTTTTTATAAAAACTATGGGGTTGTGCAACAGTTGTCGTTGTTATCTGCTGGCTTTTAAAGTATTGATTAATAATTGGCATAAATCGAACCGAAATATGTGGCACGGTTTAAACCGAAATCAATGGCACAATGACTCCGAAATCGATGGCACAAACCGAACCGAATTAGCCAGGGCGACAAGCCTGTCCAATGTTCGTTTTGCC
>NZ_JAELVQ010000021.1 GCF_016428595.1 Snuella sedimenti
CGAACTCTTTTAAAATCTTGGCTATTTGCTGCGGACTGAATTTACTTTTTCTCATAATTACTGTTTAAAGTTAATATTTTTTTACACTTTTAAACAGTTCGGTTTTAAGGGGAGCTTACAGCCCCACTTTTGGTGCGCTTTTCTATGAACTTCAATTATTTTTTAAGGTTTAAAATTTCCTTTAAAAGACGATAGAAATTGTGCTCCGGGACACGGACACTTAACTGAAACTGATTGAACAGTTTCTCCTAGTACTGTTTTTTGCCTTGCATCCTTAAAAATAAGAAGTTTCATGCAGATCTTGAAATTTTAAACTATATTTGAGTGTTGTGCAACAGGCACAATGGCTATACGTAATGCGGGCAAAAGGCAAACCCCAACGGTCATTACATCTAATCCGCTCGCAATTTGTATATTAGTTGAGAAAGATAAACAAATAACAAAAGGCCCTCTTTATTTGCTATTTTTACACAAGTGCACGTAACGAAAGCATGTACAAAGCCGTTGGCAACAAGTCGTGAAATTCGTCAATTCAAAAACATCAGAGAGATAAAATTGATAATTTTGTATCTTTGAGGTAAAAAGTCAAACAGAAATGGATTTAGAAGCAAGAAAAATATCATTTGTTCAAGAATTTTTAAGACTTCAAAATGAGGAAATAGTTAGCGGACTTGAAAAATTATTACGTAAAAAGAAAGCTGAATTGACTGAAAAGAACTTCAAGCCTATGACAATGGAGCAATATAACGCAGAAATTGACCAAGCAATGGAAGACTCAAAAAATGGACGAATGATAAAAGCAACGGATTTAAAGGCTAAAATCCAAAAATGGAGTTAGAAGTTTATTGGTTAGAGCTTGCGGAAAACAAACTCGAGGATATTTACTGCTATTATTTAATTAAAGCAAGCAAAAGAGTAGCTGAAAATTTAGTTAATGGAATCGTTGACTCGACTATTGGAATTGAAAAGCAACCAGAAATAGGACAAGTTGAAACCAGCTTCGAACATAGAGAACAAGAATTTCGATATTTAGTGTTTAAGAATTATAAAATAGTTTATTGGATAAATTATGACTTTAGACGTATCGAAATAGCGAATGTTTTTGACACGAGGCAAGACCCTGATAAAATAAATGAAACGGAATAAAAAGCCAGTTGCCAATCGAGTAGACGGTCGTGAACGGTAAGCCCACGGTGCGCCTCTCACACTACCGTACCCTTCGTCTGGTGTTCAGGATAAACCATGCGGGTCGCGTATACCGCGGGTCGAAAATGATATTAACCTTTGTAATTTAGGTAGTCTCTTTTATGAAGTTTGGACTGCGTTACAATAATTCACCAAAATAAACATTACAAAGCTCTATTTCAAAAACCACTTAAAAAAGTCAATTTTATTTTGTAACTTAATGTTTTGGTAATCAATAGTATTTAAGTTATGGATACAATAAAATCTCTAAACAAGTGGGCAAACCTGCATACTTATATCCCACTGGATCTGTTACGCATCGCTTTGGGTGTGTTCTTATTTATTAAGGGCATTAATTTTATGGCGGATAGTGAAATGTTGGTCATGTTATTTAAGCCTATTGAAAGCTGGGCAGGCGGCATGCTGGCTATTCATTATGTGGCTCCTGCTCATTTTATAGGTGGTTTATTAATTGTTTTTGGCTTACTGACCCGTTGGGCCATTATCGCTCAAATCCCCATTTTAATAGGTGCTATTGCCATTAATTTTGTTGGTGAAATGGATACCAACAACCTTATATTGGCCATTGCTACTACACTTATATGTGGATTTTTCCTTTTATACGGATCGGGCAAGCACTCGCTGGATTATTATTTTAAGATGCAGCAGTAACGAATTAACTAGAATCCGATTAGAATACATAAAAACGGTCGCTGTTCAATTAACAAACCTGCCCTAAATCATGTAACAAACTAATGGTCAGTTCGATGAATTTGTGAGGGACGAACAAATTTGTATCGAAAACTATTCGCAGACAACTTCTCTATACATTTTTCGTCTTAGGTCGAAAAACACGCGATGTGACATTGTTAATCTTAAACTGGCTTCGCATTAACGCGTGGTTAATTTATTAATAGTTTCAGTGTTTTGCTGCGTTGTACCTTACCTGAAGGGGTTTCGGCGAATTTTGTGATGGTATATACATGCTTAGGGATTTCGTATTTACTTAAACCAGAAAAAAGTTGAGATGCGTTGACAGGACTTTTACCTTCAATGACTAAAATAACACGTGCTCCCAGATTTTCATCGGGTTCTGATGCTATAAAAAACCGCTGTTTGATCTTATCTTGAAGCTTGGCTTCTATTTGTTCTGGGAACAGCTTAATGCCTCCCGAATTAATGACATTGTCGTAACGCCCCAACCATTCGAACGCGGTTGGTGTATGTACCTTTACAATGTCGTTGGTAACAATAGGTACCTTTGAAAGTCGGGGTGCATTAATGACCAAACATCCCCTATTATCTTGTGCAATACTTACGTTTGGCAGCACTTTAAAACAACTATCGGCAAATGGGCCGTTAACAGGTTTGGCCGCAATATGCGTTATGGTTTCTGTCATTCCATAGGTTTCAAATGCATTGACTTTCTTTTCCATTAGTGCCTTGACCAATGTTGTTCCTACTGGTGCGCCGCCAATAATTAATGTTTTGATGGTATCTAGGTTCTCTAATGAAGCTGTTACCTGAAAGGGCGTCATGGCACAAAAGTCGTAATTGGTATTAACTGCGGCTAATGGATTCGCTTCTGGCTGTACCACATCTATTTCCAGGCCGAGCATAAGGGCACGTACCAACATCATTTTACCTGCTATAAATTCTGTTGGCAGACAGTGTAAAGCCTTTTGTCCGGGTCTTAAGTCGAAAAATTCACCTGTTGCCAATGCCGAATTGCACATGGCTTCTTTACTAAGACGGATAGGTTTAGGAACTCCGGTGGAGCCCGATGTTTTGACCTCCAAATAATCATTGTTGTCTGTCCAATCTAACAAAAACGCACCTACTTTTCTTAAGTAATCTGTTTTAGCCTTGCTATAGTTGATAGCTAAGGTTTTTAGGGATTCGAGGTTGTAATGTTTACCATCAAGACGAAAACCTTGGTGTACGTTTTTGTATGTATACATCATATTTTCATTAAGGTTTTCGTCTCAACGGTTAAAACTATTACTTTTTAATAGGAAGAATCCAGTAACTGTAATTATAGGATTTGTATGGTAATCTGTAAGCTTCCAAAGGTAAAGCTCCCCAACTGTTGATGCTTCCTAAGCCCTGTTGAAAACCATCTACGTTAAGGTATACTTCTTTTCTAGGTGTAAGATCACCTGCATGCATTTGGGTTTTATTAAGACCTGAATCAAGGTCTTCCTTGCTAAAGTTTAGTGCTGCAACTTGTAATGGCTTAGGCCCATATACTTTTAGCCCTGCCCCATTCTCTTTAGTTAGTGTCGCCCAACGTACATCCAGTTTATTTCCGGTTTCTTGCGGACGGATATAAGGGAAGTACTGATCGGCTATCGTACCGTTATACAATCCAACTTTAGCAGCATGCTGTCTATCTGAATAGGCTTCGAAAGGGCCTTTACCATACCAGCTAATGTTTATATAATCTTCTGGCAGTACCATTTCATTTCCAAATTTAAACAGATTGCTGTGTTCTCCTTTTATTGCATTAAAATCGTTGGTTACCTGCATAACACCATTACCATCAATAACAAAAGTTTGTGTGTAGGTGGCATCTCCTCCAAATATTTCCTTAATAAAGGCTACGGATATTTCGTTATCTGATAAGCGTTCTACGTGGTGGGTAAGGGTCTCTGCTTTTCCGGCTTCCTTCCACTCTGCATAACGTTTTTGGGTTCGCGCTCCATAATCATTGTCTACCGGTGCTCTCCAGAAGTTTACTTCTGGCCCTTTGTTTATTAAAGTTTCATTATGATAAGTGTAAGACGATAATTTGCCGTTTTTAGCATCAAAATGGATTTCAAAATCTGTTCCGGACACCGTTATAGTATCATTTTGGGAAACGAAGGTTACTGGCAAGTTGGCCTTACTTGGCACATTTACCTTACCATCTGTTAGCTGGAATTGCTCATAACCAACTTCATGATTTGCTTCCAATAAGGGTTCTGCAGTTTTTAAAAGCGCTTTTACATTTAAGAAGTACTCTTTTCCCGATTCTAATTCTGTTTTAAACGGTATGGTAATCGATTTTGTCTGTTGTGGTAATATATTTAAATCATTAATAGTACCGCTTTCGACATTGTTGCCGTTAGCAATCAATTCCCATTGCAGTTTATAATTACTTAGGTTTCTAAAGAAATACCAATTTTTAACATCTATGATTCCCTTTTCAAGATCCTTCGCATAAAACTTTACCTCTTGGTGGATGTGCTTAACTTCGTAAATATGCGGATTTGGTTTTCTGTCGGGTTGTACCAATCCATTATTTAAAAAATTATTGGAACTTGGCACGTCTTCTGGTCCGAAATCGCCTCCATAGGCATAAATTTCTTTACCATTCTTTACGGTTTTTAATCCTTGATCTACAAAATCCCAGATAAAGCCTCCTTGTAGCTTATCGTATTTTTCATAAAGATCCCAATACTCTTTAAAGCCTCCCATACTATTCCCCATAGCGTGTGCATATTCACATTGTATCAACGGTTTATCCCATTCATCACTTTCGGCATAGCGTTTTACTGCATCAGGTCCGGCATACATAGGCACATATAGATCGGTATTCCATTCTAAACCTGCACGTTCGTACTGTACGGGTCTTGTGTCGTCCATTTCTTTTGCTAATAAATAGGTGTTGTAAAAATTATAGCCATTACCTGCTTCGTTTCCTAAAGACCAGATGATAATTGACGGATGGTTGCGGTCACGCTTTATCATACGTTCGGTACGACTCATGTGGGCCTTAAGCCATTTTGGATTGTTGGCCAATGTTTTGGCAAGGTTATAGCCCATACCATGCGACTCTATATTAGCCTCGTCTATAACATAGATACCGTACTGATCGCACAATTCGTACCAATACGGGTCGTTAGGATAATGACAGGTGCGTACTGCATTGATGTTAAACTGCTTGAATAACTGTATGTCTTTTAACATGTCCTCTTTGGAAACCACATGACCGCGTACGGGATCGTGCTCATGTCTGTTTACACCTTTTAAAAGTACAGGTTTTCCATTTACTAATAACTGTGAATTCTTAACTTCGGATGTACGGAAGCCAATTTTTCTTTTGATAACTTCTTTTACAAGGCCTTTTTTATCTTTTAAAACGATACTCAAATTGTATAGATTTGGTATTTCGGCCGACCAAGTTTTAACATTCGGAATGTCTGTAGCAAATGCTAAAGACGCATCCTCTGAAGCACTTACTTGAAATGATTTGGTGTCTTCATAAATCGTTTCGTCGTCTGTACTTACTTGAACCGTAAGGTTACCTTTTTCTTTTTTGGAAAGTACTCCGGCCAGCTCTACGTTTAAGTTAAATGTACCATCTTTGTAATTATTGGAAAGCCCTGATTTTACTACGATATCAGACACAAATACTTTAGGTCTAGCGTATAAATAAACATCTCTTTCTATTCCTGATATTCTCCAAAAGTCCTGACATTCTAAGTAGCTGCCATCACTCCATCTGTAGACTTCAAGGGCAATAGTATTCTTTCCTGTGCGTACAAAGTCGGTTACGTTAAACTCGGCAGGTAACTTAGAGCCTTGGCTATAGCCAACTTTCTTACCGTTTATCCAGATATAGAAGGCCGATTTAACAGCTCCAAGATGAATGAACAGTTCTTTATCGTCCCAGTGGGCGGGTACGTTAAAACTTCTTTTATAGGAGCCTACGGGGTTGTATCCGTCGGGAATGTCTGGAGGATTGGGATTGGTTGGGTTAAAGGGATACTCCTGATTTGTATAAATAGGAATTCCGAAGCCTTCCACTTCCCAATTGGCAGGCACTTTAATATCGTCCCATTTACTCGTATCATAGCTCTTTTTATAAAAGTCCTGAGGTCGTAAATCTGGATTTTTTGACCAGTTAAACTTCCATACGCCATTTAAAAGCAAATAGTTCTCAGATTTTGTTATGTCGTTTTCTACTGCCAGTGCTTCCGAGTCGAAAGCAAAGAAAGAGGCTCTTGCCGGTAACTTATTCTTTTCGATCACATCTGGATTCTCAATGACCGGGTCCAAGGTTTGTGCGTGCAAACAGTTAGCCCCCAAGACCAATGTTAGGGCCATATGCTTTATAATCTGCTTCATCTCTTAAAATTTATGTGTTTAAATTTATATTTAATAAACTGTTACAACTAGGTTTGTATTTTTAATGGTAACTGTTATAGATCTATAACAAGCTTCCTAAAACGAAGTATCCCCGAGACAGCACCTCGGGGAATTCTTTTTGATAAAACTTATTTATATTGTTTGCTTAGCTTAATAAAATCTTCTGTTGTACTGTTTTCAAAAGGAATCAAATAGAAACTGTATTGGTGTCTTTCGTTTGCTTTTATCATATACTGTTCTTGTGGCTTAGCATACCAACTGTCGTCTCCTGCCACTCCGCGTTGCTCTAAGTCTATATTTAGCTGTACTAAATCTTGCTCTTTAATATCGATTGTATGCTTGCTTGAGTTTACTTCTGGAATACCATCTATTTGATAGGTCTCATCAATCTTTTGGCTACCACCATAATTGATACCATGTGTGGTATCAAAATCTTCGTTTGGCATATGCAATGCACTAATGCCAAGTCCCTTTTTAGTATTCTTAGCAACTACCAACAAACCGCTATTATCTTTATTTGATAGGGCTACCCAACGTACGTCGGTTTTATAACCGTTTTCTTGTGGACGAATGTATGGCACATATTGATCGGCTACTTTAGACTGGTATAAATCGATAAAAGCCGCAGCTTTTCTGTCTTGATAGTTTTCCCATGGCCCTCTTCCAAAATAGGTCATATTATCATACTGCTTCGGTAATTGCATACGCATACCTACACGTGGAATATCGGCAGAATAGCTGGTTTCATTTAACGTATTTTCTATAAACACCACGCCATTACTTTTGATTGTATACACCGAATTAAAGCTTGTATCTACACCTGGTAATGTATAGGTAACGTTCAAAACAACATCGCCATTATCCAAGGTACTATGTACCGTATTGGATACTTTAGAAAACAACGATGCTTTTTTCCATTCAACATTTTTTAAATGCATCTTATTTCCAAAATCGTTATCTGTTACAGCGCGCCAAAAATTAGGTTTAGGTCCCTTACCATCTTTTAGTAATTCGGTTCCCTTAAACTCATAGGATGTTAAGCGCCCTGCATCTTTATTGAATACCAGTTTTAATGCGTCTCCAGTAACAATAATGGTATTGTCTGTTTCGTTTATTTTTAGGTTTGATGTTGTTGTGTTTCCTGCTATTTCTTCTTGGTACTTTCTATCCAAGGCTATTTGTTCGTGGGCAACTTCAAAACCTTTAGGCAATAAGCCCCAGTCGGATTTGGTAATTGCCGAGATTTCTACAAAATACTCTGTATTTGCTTTAAAATCGATGCCGTTAAGGGGTACACGAATCAATTTACCTGTATGGGTGTCGATATCCAAATCTTCGAAGCTTGTTGTTTTTAGTACTTTGCCATCTGCTTTTATGTTGGCAATAAATTTAAACGCTTTTAAATTGGTGAAATCGTATAGGTTTTCTAACAACACACGCAATTCATTATGTCTGTTAAGCCCCTTATCCTTAAAATTAATAAATTCATGTGCTTTTTTAACCTCATACAAACCGGGTTGTGGTGTGCGGTCTGGGAATACAATACCGTTGTTTAAAAATGAATTGTCTGTTGGCATGTTGGTGCCGTAATCGCCCCCATATGCATAATAACGCTCTCCTTTTTCATTGGTTTTCCAAATAGACTGGTCTACCCAATCCCAAATGAAACCGCCTTGTAAATTATCGTACTGTTCTATAATATCCCAGTAGTCCTGAAAGTTTCCGGTACTATTTCCCATAGCGTGTGCATATTCACTTGGGATAAATGGTCTGTCTGTTTTAGACTTCCCAATTTCTTCGAAGCGTCTTGGCGAAGGGTATTGAGGGACAATAATATCGGTATTGGTATCCATATCGTACAAACTACCATCGTAATCCTTGTATGGACGTTCGTATTGAACTGGTCTTTTGGTTTTGTCGTTAGCCTTGATAGCGTCATAGCCCTTAAAGAAGTTCACGCCATTCCCTGCTTCGTTACCCATAGACCATATGATTACGGAAGGGTGGTTTTTGTCACGCTCAACCATACGTACCATTCTATCAACATGGGCATTTTCCCATTTTGGATTCTTAGCCAAAGAGTATTTACCGTAATACATACCATGTGATTCTATATTGGCCTCGTCCACCACATACATACCGTGTTCGTCACAAAGCTCATAAAAACGTCTTCCTCTTGGGTAATGGCTTAAACGTACGGCATTGATATTATTCTCTTTCCATAAACGGATATCCTTCATGATCATTTCCTCGGACATAACGTGTCCAGTTTCTGGATCGTTTTCCTGGGTATTAACACCTTTTAAGGTAATACGCTGACCGTTTACCAAAAGTAAGCCTTGTTTAATCTCTACGGATCGGAACCCTATTTTAACGGAAGTGGCTTCTACGGTATTGCCTTTTTTATCATTTAGCTCAAGAACTAAAGTATATAAGTTAGGGTGTTCGGCACTCCATTGCTTTACCGCATTTATGGTGCCTTTAAAAGAAATGGCTTGCTTGTTGCCCTTTTGAATTGTTAAAGCTTTCTTTCCAGATAATACTTCCTTTGAATTTGCATCCAATACTTTATAGGAAATACTTCCCTTTTGGTCTTTTAAAAGCTTATTTTCAATATCAACCGAAAGGTCTAGCACCCCATTTTTATAAGCGCCATCTAAAGTCGACACAACTTCAAAATCTTGAATGTGCAGTTTTGGTTGGGCATAAACAAACACACTACGTTCTATACCGCTTATCCTCCAAAAATCCTGACATTCTAAATAGGAACCATCGGTCCACCTGAATATTTGAATGGCTACCGTATTCTTTCCTGGTTTGGCTGCCTTAGTAATATTAAATTCGGATGGTAACTTACTTCCTTGGGAATAGCCTATATATTGTCCATTAACCCATACAAATCCTCCAGATTTCATAGCGCCAATGTGCAAGAACAGCTCTTTACCACCCCAACTTTCGTCTATGGTAAAATCTCGTCGATAGGACCCTACCGGGTTATATTCATCTGGAACATCTCCTGGATTTTTGGGATACCGTGTATCAACCAATTCCATATCGTCGGCTACCATGGCCTTGTAATCGGCAAATTCGTATTGATGATTTACATAAATAGGTATACCATAACCTTCAACCTCCCAGTTGGCAGGTACTTTAATGGTTTTCCAATTGGAAACATCTACACTTGGATCCATAAAAGTAGTTGGTCTATCTTTAGGGTTCCTTACCCAATTAAAGGCCCATTCTCCATCTAAAGACTTTTTTAAGGCATTTACATTGTTAATAGCATCATTTTCTGAATAAAATGATGAAAACGAAGCGTGTGCGTCTAACTTATTCTCGCTAATGACCTGCTCATTTTCAATATAATATTTATAATCTGTAATCGGATCTCTTTCTTGACTATACACCGAAAAGCTAATAACGCCAATACCAATAGCAACTACTCTTTTAAAATTCATGTCTTTATGATAATTTAATTAATTTAACTTAAGATGCAAAAGGTGACAAAACACATATTCAAAATATTATGTGCTCGAACAAATTTTGCGTTCCGAAATTAATGAATTTTAGAGCGAGAATGAAATTATGGAATGGGTTTTATTGCACTCTATAAACGAGTTTAAACATTCTAAAAAGAATTGAGACTATTTTTATGAATTTGATAAAACCTCCTCTATTTTTTAAGCTGAAATGTGGTTACAACAAAGCCATGATCGGAAGGATACGGTATTTTATTAGCATTAATCTTTAAAGTATCTCCCAAAAAAGCTTTATAGGACTCAGACTTCACCGCATTAAGCATTCCCCCTTTATAATAGATATAATCAATTCTATGTTCGTCTTCTTTGCCTTTTGTATCCCAAGTAATTCCTGGATGTGTTATCGGATCGGGATTAAGGGTTCTATACGTATCTACCAAGCCCATATCTTCTAATACTTTGGTTGCATACCAAGGTACTACTAAGCCGTTATGAAGGCTTTTGGTGTTTTCGCCCCAATCCAAATGTGACGGTGTGTTGAGATCGCCTCCAAAAATCATGGGAATAGCATCTGTTTGCGACGTATACTCCTTTAGATATGGTAGCACTTTTTGTATCATTTCGTACTTAGGTCCTGTTTGTTCCCAAATAAGTAATTCTTTAGACGTCATTCCCATGGTTTCTGGAGCATCATCCCAAGGCAAATAATGAAACCAATTTGAAAACAGACGGATTGTTTGATTATTAATAACCACTTCTCTTCCTCCTAAGTAAAAAGGATATTCAGTGTCTATTCGTTTACCAAATGGAAACTTAGACATGATTGATAAATTGATGCGCTTATCGTCCAGTGCAGTGCCTTTGGGAGCTATTAGGTGAAAATGATATCCTAGTGAGTCTGCAATTTTTTTTCCTGACCCATAGGTTTCAACCATAAGAATAATATCTGGGTCGATATTTTTTATGATTTCAATAACATGTGTACTCCCGTTATGAATATCATTTCCACCATGTAATATATTCCAAGCCATAACTTTAAAAGTAAAGGCTTGTGGTGGTACTTTACAGCTAAAGGCTAATAAAATTAAGATGCACCAAAAATATTTCATAGCATTTGTTTAATATGCATGAGGATAATACGTGTTTTTTAAACTTCCATCATCAAACAGCTCAATAATGGAGTATCCTGGTGGTGTTTCATGATACCAACATTTCCCAGCGGAATCTGCATCACCATCACCCCACCAATAGCCACTCATTGAACCATTACAATAATAGTTTACATCATTATAAACGGCTTGGTCTAATAAATGCATATGACCACTAATACAATGAATGTTTTTGTCTTTATGTTTATAAAACAATTTACTAATATATTTACTATCTGAATGGTTACCACCGTAAGGAATTGTGCTAACCCCTAGAATCGGATAATGGGTCATTACTAGAACATGAACCCCTTTAGGCATTTCAAGTAACTCTTTTTCTAACCAAACTCGTTGTTCTTCATCTAAAGATCCAGCATTTTTATTGTTACTGTCTAAAATTAAAAAATACCAATCTTTCTTTTTAAAACTATAGTATCGTTTAGGGATACCTAAATTTTTCACTACATATTCTTTACCATACATGGGATCAGTCTTATCTGGTGCAGCCCACCACATATCATGGTTTCCTAAGCAACTGTGCAATTCATAGCCTTTAAATTCGCTCTTTAGTTCATTCCATATACTCCATTGTTCTAATACTCGATCTCGTGTAATGTCTCCATAATCTGCAGCATATATGGTGTCTCCTCCATTTAAAAAAAAGTCTACATCGTGTGCTTTTATCTCTTTCATACAGTTTTTAAACCTATTAGGCGCATCGAGTTCAGGGCGCATATGAATATCTGTAATATGCGCTACTTTTAAAAGTCTTTTTCGTTTTTTATTGCTTGTAGTTTCTTGCGACAATACTATTGGAGACATGGCCATTAAGCCCATTGAAACTCCTATTTTTTTTAAAGCCGATCTTCTGTTTTCGCTATGCTCTTTTTTCATTGTAAAGTTAATAATTAGGATAATCTCTAATTCTAAATTGAGATTATTACCATTCCGAATTTTATATTATTTATTTTATTTTAAATGTTGCCAATACCCCTTTATGATCTGTTGGCCATTTGCCTTGTGGCAATAAAAACTTATCTAATAAAGAAGTATCTTCTGCTCCTTGCCCCCTTACAATACATCCAGATGGCCCTACAACAATAACATCTTCCAAAGTTACACGAGCATCCTCATTATAATAAATAAAGTCAATACGATCCCTATCATCGGCTTCTGGTGTCCATGTTAACTTTGACAATTCTACATGGGTATTGTAAGCTGCCCAGGTAAATCCTGGATGGGTTACTGGATTAGGGTACTTATGGCGATACGCATCCAAATAGCCTTTCTGCTGTAAAGTTACGCTATTATGCCAGGGCACAACAGTTCCATTGTGATCAAACATATCTTTGGTTGCTTCGGTCCAGTCTAAATGAGAAGGCTCGTTAAAATCGCCTGCCAGGAATACCAGATTGCCTTTTTCTTGTTCTTTCGCTGCATCGCTTACAAAAACACTGATGGCTTCATCACGTTTAGACGCTTTATTTTGTTCCAAAATTTGATCTACATCCAAAATAGGTTCTGGTAATTGCTTCCAAGTAATACCATCGTACCCTCGTGGTAAGTAACAAGCGTAATGGGTATAATCCAAATGTGCGCCGTAAACAGCCAGTTGCGTAGTCTCGTCCAGTTTAATTATACACTTTGTCAAAGAGGACGTTCCTATTGATGGCATTGAAACGATTGGATATTTTGATAGAATTGTTGAAGACTTTGCAGAGTGAAATGTATAATAATCCACACCCAATGTTTTCATTTTATCTTTTATTCTATTACTAAAAATGGTTTCATTATAATTGTTGGTTTCGCACAACATCACAATATCTGCTTCCGTTTGAAGGATAACCTCCGAAATAGCTTCAAACCCACCATTAACTGCTGTGCCTTCGTGCCACATGTTTAATGCCAATACTTTTAAAGTTCCATCAAACGCTTTCGTAATCTCTTCTTCGTTTTCCGTTTCTTCGACATATTCCTTTTTAGTTTTATCGCAGTTAAATACTGTAACTACCAAAGTAACAGCTAACAGAAATCCTATTTTTATCTTTCTCATTCGTTAATTTTATTATTGAACTCATCTTGACTTTTTCCAATTGGTTAAAAAATTGCTCTTTTGAGCCTGCTTTTCGTCATTTTCTCATTCCGTAGCCCTGCTATGCAACTTAAAAATGCCTTCCATCAAGTTCAAAATAGCTAATTTTCACTTCAATCAAAAAAGTCAAGATGAGTTCATTGTTAAATACACTGAAATTATTTTCCTAAACACCTATCCAAGTTACCAGGCCTATTCCATTTTACAAAAAAAAAGTAAAATAAGGGAGGCATATGCCTCCCTTAAAACTAATAATTCAAAAAACTAAAAATTGATTCAAACCAATTTTATATGGTCATTATTTAACTTAGGGTATTGTGATTTCTGTATCTACCGTATACCAATACACCCAATCTCCTGTTGTTTTTCCAGAAAGATAATATACCCAAAATTTAACGTTTATTTTACCTGTACAAACCTCGTATGTACCTTCCTCTGCTAATCGAAATTGATACTCATAGCCATCGCCAGCCAAACCTGCATCAAAATCATCAAAAGTTGCACTTCCAATTTTAGCACCTGCTGCAACTGGTGTTAAAGTAATTTCTAAATTGGCATTTGGAAATGATCCATAATTAGCAATATTTCCAGTAAGGGACAGCACATTACCATTGATACTTCCGGTAAGTGTATTGCCATTTTCATTAACTAATTGGGTTCCAAAAACTTCAATGTCTTCTGGACACTCATCATCAACGATTGTAAATACCATAGCCTTATTGGATTGGTTCACAATCCCAACACCTATATCAATATTCGGATTACTTACACTTTCAATTGAAATATCCAAACTTAAGTCTTCTGCTCCATCTAATAAATTATCAATAATCTCAATTGTAAACGGTTCGGATTTTACTTCACCAGCCTTAAATAGAACGGTTTTGGAATCGATATTATAATCAACCCCTTCTTGAGCCGTACCTACTACAGCCAAGGTTACCGTAAAGTCCTCTTCCAATGTACTGCCGTCGTATCTTAAAAAGATGTCATGTACCCCTTCGTTTTCCAAAGCCGAATCATCTTCATTGATGAAGGACACGAACTTATACCTCTCAAAATCATAAAGGGTTGGTGTCTCTTCACAGCCTACAAACGATAGGGCTGTTACTAGAATAAATAAATATTTTAATGTTTTCATTATCTATATTTTAAAATTAGTATAGCAGTAGTTTACCACCCCATGATTTGAGTAAGATTTGGATTTAAATCAACTTGCTGTTGCGGAATAGGTCTATAATAATATTTAGGCTCTATAAATGTTCTAACAGTATTCTCTGTAACCATATTACCAGAAGTCCCTTCAGATAAGTAAATAGAAGCTCCTGCATCTCCAAAAGGCCCTGCTTTATAGTATATTAAATCTACTCCCAGGGAGTTTTGCTCTTTAGGAGAAGGAATATCTTCGCCACTGGCTATAATAGCAATATCGTCAACACCATCTCCATTCATATCGTAATTTCCTAAACCTGGGAAATACATGCCTACTGGTAAATTCTCAAATTCCTTTCCAGCTGCCCAGCGCATCATATCATCAAACCTAACACCTTCGGCTGCATATTCTACACGTCTTTCCCTTCTTATTTCATATATAACACCTTGATTACTCCCGGATACATTTGGAAACCGTGCAGCCATTACTGGATCTACATCACTGTTAGCTGCTACCATATCTAAGTCCGGAAGGCCTGCTCTAGTTCTTAAAAGGTTAATCGATGCATCCAAATCACCTTGAGCCAACTCACCTAGCTCGGCTTTTGCTTCGGCATAGGTCAATAGTGCTTCGGCATAACGATAAACGGCTACATCTACACCAGCTCCTTCTGTTGTATTATTATAGCCTTTAATTTGATGATAGCCTGTAAAATTTCGATTAAATTCAGAAATGTAAGGCGTTGAGCTTCCTGCTTGGATCCATCCTGGATAAACAAAGGTTTGTGACAACCTAGGATCTCTATCCTGAAACTCTTCAACATAAGTCATCGTATTAGCTCCAGATTGGTCTGTAAAACGTGTTCCATCAGTCATCAAATAGCTATTAATCAACGATTTTGATGGGCTTTGTTCGTAATTACCAAAGACTGTCCCATTTCCGCTAAATCGGTTCTTTTCTGTATCATACACATTAATCAATATAGCTTCTTGGATTGCTGTTAAATCTTCTGAACTAAATAAAGTATAATAATCTGTTTCAGGATTTCCTGTATTGTGTATAGAAAACTCACCTGAATCCATTAGTTCTTTGGCTGCATCCCTTGCTATTTGCAAGAAACGGTTCGCTGTACCTTCTAAGCTTAATTCTGGATGGTATTTTCTATAAGTCCCTTCGTACAAAGCTATCCTAGCTTGTAACATCACTGCTGCCCATTTGTGTATGTTTCCTAAAGCAACGTTTTCTCTAATATGCTCAGATGCAAATTGAATATCATTAATGATGCTATCTACCACAAGCGTACGTGAGTCTCTTGGCTTGTATAGGTCTTCATCTGTAGTCGATAGGGTTTTCCCATACCACGGCACATCCGAAAAGCGTTTTACCTTACTAAAATAAAATTGGGCTCTATAATACCTAGCTACCCCTTCATAGTGCCTTTTATCTTCTTCATTAATATCTGCTTTGTCAAAATTCTCTAAAAAGAAATTGATATTTCTAAGGTACGACCAGCTCCATCCGCCTCCAATATTCTCTGCTGTTGGTGTTCCCACCATCATATTCTTTATTTCAACAGCACCTGTGGTTGCCATATCATCAGTCCCTTGATCACTCAAAAACAACCCATATCCGGATAAAGAATGTAATCCATTTAAATACAGTTGTAAATGCTCCTCAGAAGTAAAATAATTCTCTTTTACAATCTGTGTTTGAGGAGGTGTCTCCAAAAAATCATCACTACAACCAACAAAGGCCAGCGTAACGATTAGTATTAATCCATATATATTTTTCATAATTTTCATTCTTTTCTATTAAAATGTAACATTTAAGCCCATGGAAAGTTTACGTTGAAACGGATAAGCATAACCTTCGGCTCCTGTAGCCTCAGGATCAACAAAACCTTTAATGTCCGACCACTCAAAAATATTCTCACCGGTAACAAAGAATCTTAATTTTGAAATGTGTAATTTATCTAACAATTTATCTGGCACAGAATACCCAACAGTTACATTTTTCAACCTTAAATAAGCAGCACTTAATAAGTACTTGGTATTAGGTATTGCTAAACCAGAACCATAGTTTCTATCAGCCAACCAACTCTGTAAAACTGGATATTCTACGTTGGTGGTATTTGCATTGGCTAATCCAGCATCGATATACGATTGCGAATGTTGTGCCATTAAAGCCGGACTATCATCTGTCGCACGATAAAAATTCAATAAATGTGGATATACATTGGCATAGGGTTGTTGGTAAGGCCCCCAGAACAAATAGTGTCTTGGATAGTAATCTCTTTTCCCTACACCTTGTAAAAACCCACTAACATCGAAGCCTTTCCACGATACATTTAAATTGAATCCATAGTTGTAACGTGGTGACGAGTTACCAATTAACTTTAAATCTTTTGGATCTAACTCCGAGTTACCTCTCAAAATCTTACCATCGCCATCCTGATCTACAAACTTAGGCCAGCCAGGCACAATGGTTAGCGCCCCCCAAGGTATGATAGCGGTCTCATCTAAGTTATCTATTTCTTCTTGATTTTTAAAGAAGCCATCACTTTCTAAGCCCCAAATTTCTCCTAATTTCTGACCTTCTCTCCATCCAGAAAACACCTTATTATCATTTTTGTATCTCGTAATGGTTGTTTGATTATCTGAGAAAACCAAAGAAGCACTAATTTCTAGAGGGCTTCCTGCAACATTGAAACTATCTGTATAATCTATAGTGGCTTCCCATCCTATTGTGCGTTGATCTGCTGAATTCTGTTGAGGAACTGATGTTCCCAATACAGCCGGCAATTCCACCCCTGGTTGTAATATGTCGTAAACGTTTCTGTAATAAGTAGCAAAGTCTGCTCTTAATAAATTATCAAAGAACCCAAACTCTACTCCAACATTTGTTGTCACAACACGCTCCCAAGTATAGTTGGTTGGATCGATATCCAACCCAGGAGCATATACTGCTTTAGGGTAATCTCCTCCAATAAGATAACCTGATTGTCCTTGTCCAAGTGGACTGTAATATCTATATAAGCCTGCATTTTGGTTTCCTAGTGATCCCCAAGACCCCTTAACCTTAAAATGGTTTACAGTTTTCTTTAGTGATTCGCTAAAGTTTTTACTAGCAATCCAAGCAGCCGATACTGATGGGAAGAACCCATAGCGCCCATACTCTGGGAATCGTGAAGAACCATCTCGTCTACCGTTAAATTCGAGTACAAGTTGTTCGTCATATATATAATTTAAACGTCCAAATATCCCTTGTACCGCCCAATCACTAAAACCATAACCTACCGTTTGGTCCCCAGAGGCTAATGCAATATTAGGAACCGAAGTAATTAAGCCTTCTCGCTGTGCCCAAAAATTCTCCCATTCATTAACTTCTTTATTATAACCTACGACCGCATTAAACTTGTGACTCCCTAAGGTTTTGTCGTATGTTGCATAGACATTGAGTACCGAATATTTATTGATTCCTATGCGCTCGTATGCGTAATCTGAGTTTTCATTTTCACGCACGTCGTTTGGCCCGTATCCAATTTGATACTTTGTTCCATCCCAGTGATCTTTATTATATTCCTTTTTAAAGGTATATTCACCTGTTAACTTCAGGTCTTTATTTAAAAAATATAAGTTTAACTTATTCGTTGTTTGTACCGTTGTATAATCAACTATTGTCTTTCCACCATCGATCATACGTGCTGCTGCTCTACCGGCATCTGTATTAGCCCAAGTACCATCAGGGTTCTTTGCTACATCGGTCGGTCTTAAATTATATACACTGGTTAAACCATAGGTAGGTGTTCTGCGCTCTGTTAAAGATAAAAACGTATTGTTCTCAAAGTCCATCCATTCATATGGTTCTACATTTACTTTAGAACGTAGGGCATCTCGCGTCCAATCATCTGTCGCTAAACGATTCAATCCATTTTCTTTTGTGTGATTGGCAGAGATGTAATAGCTAACAATATCCTTTGTTCCGCTAATCGATACATTATGATTTTCTGAATACGATACTTTATCAAAGAAGTAATCGTTCCAATTATTATCTCCCATATATTGCCAACGCGTTGGATTATTTGGATCTAATCTTACATTGGGCACGGTAGGATCATCCGATCGCGCTCTTGCCCAAGCATAGGTGTCTTCGTCATAACTTACATAGTTCCAAGGGGTATTACTGGTTGAAATATCCAACAATCTTGAGAAAATATAAGGATCTGTAATAGGGTTAGGTGTTACAGTTGGTTTCCCCCAAATAAAGGAATTGGAATAAGTTACTTTATTCTTCTTTCCTTTTTTGGTTGTTACCAATAACACCCCATAGGCTGCACGCGCTCCATAAATGGCTGCTGAAGAAGCATCCTTCAATACCGACATAGACTCCACATCATCTGGATTTAACCGCGTTAAATCTCCTGAGCTGGAAGGTACACCATCTATTACAATTAATGGACTACCCCCTGTGATTGAAGCAGCACCTCTAATATTAATGGATGCAGAACCACCCGGAGCTCCATTGGCAAAAGTTACATTTAGGTTTGCTACGGTTCCTTGTAAACTTTGTGACACATTCGCCGTAGGTCTGTCTTCCAATTTCTTCATGTCTACAGGCACAACAGCTCCCGAAATATTTTCTCGTTTTTGTGTACCAAAGCCTACCACCACTACTTCTTCCAAAGAATTAGAATCTACAGTAAGATTGATAATAAAATTGGACTTACCGCCTAAAGACACTTCTTGTGTCTTATACCCTACATAGGAAACTATTAATAGTTTATCATTTGAATCAGCTGTTAAAGAAAAGTTACCATCAAAATCGGTAGAAGTTCCTTTCGATGTTCCTTTAATTAATACTGTTGCACCCGGTAATGGTTCTTGTGTTTCTGCATCAACAACGGTTCCGGTTAAATTTCTTTCTTGAGCAAACACACTTGGGTTAATCATAAACACAAACAGTAAGGCTAATAAACTATCAGCTAATTTTCGTTTGTTTACAATACAACCCTTTGTTCTCTTGCTTGCAAGAATCAAAAAGTTTAATGTTTTCATTCGGTTTTTTTTAATTATTTGTTTGACTAGGTTAATTTGATGGCTGCTAATATATAAAAATATTTTTTGATTGAACAGTCAGTCAATTTAAATTATTATGTTATTTTTGTTAAATAATCATTAACTATGTCTTTGGTATGGTAAAAAGATCAAAAACCGTAAGGCAATACGTTAATAAAAATTAACTATGTTTGCATTATGGGTAGAAAAAGTTTAAAAAGTGTAAGACAAAAAGAGATAATATCTGCTTTCTACATTGTAGCTAAACAGGAAGGCTTAGAAAATACGTCGGTGGCCAAAGTGGCTAACGAAATGGGTATAAACACCAGTTTAATACTGCATTATTTTAAATCTAAGGATGCACTGTTATTTGGCTTGATACATTATATTTTAGAGAACTATAAGTCTCTTTACACTATAAACACTGATGAGAGTAGTGATGTTAAGCTGCTTCAAACAATTGATAATTTGTTTTCAAGAGATTGGAACAATTTAATTGATGATGGTGTTTTCTATAGCTGTTATACCCTTATTTTTAGGGATGACAATATTAAAACAGCTTTTAAAGACCTACATGATTCTCTAAGGGAATTTTTAGCAGAAATAATTGAAGATGCTAAAAAGGATGGCATCATAGATGTTACTGATTCAAAAGAAACTGCTGAGCTAATTTTTGTATTGGTTGAAGGTGCTTATTATTATCTATCGCTTTTTGATACTAATGATAAAACGTATATAGAGAAAACGGAACGCTACAAACAAGCGGCTTTACAAATGCTAAACTTTAAACAGAAACCTTCACCGTCTTCGCTTCTTAACAATTGATATCAATGCTACTACCCCAATGCACATCCACACCAAATTGGTGAACAAATTAGGCTTGTCTTTAGTATCGTAAGCACAAATTACAAGAAATAATCCTCCAAGCACATTCATTGCTTGATAGGTTATACTATTGTGCCTTAATTTATTGATGCTTAACAAAAAATAGGACACTAAGTACGAAGCAGCTCCAACCCAACCGATAAGTTCATAGTAATTCATAGGAATATTAGGTATTATTCTAAAGTTTTATACTCTTCACTACTTATTGGTTCAATCACTTTGCCAAATAATTTATCTTTCCAATTAGCCCATTTGTATTTTTTTGACATAATCAAAAGTATTAATGGATACACAACTAAAACAGGAACTATAATTTCAAGAACAGTATTTGTTGCTTGTTCTGCAGTATATTTGAAAATTGCATCTGTTTGCAATGCAGACCAGTCACTAGTTACCAAAAGTGCTGCCAAAAGGTTATTTCCTAAATGGAAGCCCAAAGCTAACTCTAGTCCATCATCCATTAGAGTCATAATGCCTAATAACAACCCTGTGCCGATATAAAACACCATGGTTATAAAACCTATTTCGGCAACTTCTGGATTTGCACTGTGAGCTATCCCAAAAAATACAGACGTTACAATTAACGGGAACCATTTATTCTTTACTAAATCGCCAATGTGTTGCATAAAATAGCCTCTAAACAAATATTCTTCGAGTCCAATTTGAAATGGAAAAAGCAACAAGCTAATAATTAACAAAATAGCAAACTTAACAGGTTGAAACTGCAACGCTATTTGAGAGGAATCAGATACATATGAAACTCCAAACAATATAAGCGTTATGACAACAATTAGGGAGAATGAAAAGAGAATTCGTCCCCAATCGACTTTTGACCTAGCGGTTGTAAGCGATAAGATACTCCTTTGATGAATATACTTCACAAAAACAAAAAGCAATCCTAATAAGAAAACAAAGGGCAAAAGGTTTACAATTAAAGATAAATTTGAAGGTATTGATTTCATTAAATCATAGGCTTTATCCAAATCCTCTTTAGAGGTAAACAAATACGCTATAAAATTTAATATAAATACTCCTGAAATTAGGATAGATGTTAAGATAAATATCCATAATTCCCTTTTTCCTTTATAAACTTGTTGTATATAATCCATTATAAATTAAAATTCCATTTTTTTAAATTATCATATCTCAATGTACCATTTTTGACTTGTAAAGGGCTTTCAAAATTATTGGTAAACAGTCCTCCCGTTCCAAGGCCTTGTGGCAATTTGCTTTGTTTTGTATAGGTATATTGTGCTATTGCATTAAGTCCAACATTACTTTCCAAAGCACTGGTTATCCACCAACCTATCTTATTTTCTTCTGCTATTGCGATCCACTCATTACTACCTTTAAACCCGCCTATTAAACTTGGTTTTAAAATGATGTACTGCGGCTTTATGGTTTGTAGTAATTCTCGCTTATTTGCTACTGGAAACACCCCTATTAACTCTTCATCTAATGCAATTGGTAAGGGGGTTGTTGCGCATAGTGCAGCCATCGCTTCCACTTGTCCCTGTTTTATGGGTTGTTCGATAGAATGCAAGTCCAATTCAGACAATCGCTTTAATTTTTCTAATGCTTCCGAAGCAGAAAATGCACCATTGGCATCTACGCGTATCTCTATTTCATTAGCAGGAAAGCTATCCCGGATGGACTTAATCAAATTGATTTCTGTATCGAAATCGATCGCACCAATCTTCATTTTAATACAGTTAAATCCAGAAGTAATTTTGTCTTCTATCTGCTGTTTCATAAAGGTATCATCACCCATCCAAATCAATCCGTTTATGGGAATGGCATCTTTACCTCTTGTAAAATTTGATGGAAATAATTCAAATGTATCCTGATTTTCTAATGACTTAAAGGCTACCTCCAATCCAAACTGGATACTGGGATATTCTATTAATTCGTTCAACAAATAATTTAAATCACAATTAATGTTATGGCAAGCCCATTGTAGTTTTTCTTCATAATCTGGTCTGTCATCAGCAGAGAGTCCTCTAAACAATCCACATTCACCAATCCCCTGCTTCCCTTTATAATTAAGTATAACAAACCACGTTTCCTTTGTTTTTAAAATACCCCGGGAGGTGCCACTGGCTTGCTTAAAATGTAATATATACTTTTTATAAGATGCTGTTATCATTTACAACTCTATAAAATCACCAATTTCCAATAGCATCAAGTCTTTGTCTTTTTCAAAAAATTTACGCTTTGCTACTTCATGGTCTATTTCTATATAACCGAAAGTATCAAAATGATAGCCTAATATTTTATCACATTGTATAAAATCACTTGCAACAATGGCATCGTCTATACCCATGGTAAAATTATCGCCAATAGGGAGAATGGCAAGGTCTAATTTAGTTTGTATGGGAATTAGTTTCATATCAAAGGTCAAAGCTGTATCGCCTGCGATATAAATGTTTTTATGTTCTCCCTTAATTACAAAGCCACCTGGTTGACCGCCATAGCTACCATCGGGAAATGAAGACGTATGGATGGCATTTACATATTTAACAGTACCAAATTCAAAATCCCATTGCCCTCCATGGTTCATAGGGTGTCCTTCAATGCCCTGTTTTTCAAAATGTGATACAATTTCAAAATTAGAAACAACAACAGCTCCTGTGCGCTTTGCAATAGTTTCCACATCCAGTATATGGTCTTGATGTGCATGTGTTACAAGGATATAATCGGATTTAAGTGAATTTATATCAATACCAGATGCTTTCGGATTCCCAGTAATAAAAGGGTCTACAAGAATATTAACATCGTTAACCTGTATTCCCAAACTTGCGTGACCATAAAATGTTATTTTCATGAGTTCGTTTGTTTTTTTATTCCAATATTAAAAATTTCTTTTCTAAACCTCCACTAATGGTTATAAAACGTTCTGCATTAAAGATACCATAAAATGGCAAATAATATTTATTCTTTTTATTATCTTGAATTTTATTATACTTTACATCTCCTGCTTCGTTATAAGTAATATCATAAAGGGCGGAAGACTCAAATAATCCCTTAGAAACTTTTACCCGACCATCTTCCTTTTCCTTTAAATTTTTACCCGAATTAAGTATTACATGTAGCTCTCCTTTTTTTACAAAAGCATTATATGATGGCGCTCCAGAACGTTTAAAAATACTTCTACCCCATTCTAAAGTCCCTTCAGTATTAAACTTTAAAACCAATATATCATCGTAATGGTAAACGGTTTGCCAATAACCGCCCCCGTTCATTCCTGTAGCAACATAAACATTTGTTACAAAAAATTCTTCTGCTAATAAATAGGTATTCCCTTGCTTATCATTTAAAACATAATCTATATAATAACTAGACAATTCTTTATCCTTCTTCTTTTCTGATGCGTCCTTACTATATAAATCTTTGTATACATCCTCTGGTAAGAAAACAGATTTGCTCTTGCTAACTTTAAGCATTTCTGTGTCGACATCATAGCGTAAAACACCTTTTATATTGTTTACCTTTTTCTCTGAATAAAATCCTAATAGTCTTAATTTACTCTCACTATTCGAAAAAACCAAGGACTTGATATGTTCATCTTGGTTAATTTCTACAACAGTTGACGCTACTACATCTTGAGTGACTTTATTCAAAACAAAGTCATAATTACTTTTTCCTTCTTTTTTTTGAGCCCTTCCTTCTTGATACAATTTCCCTAGAGAGAATACATTCGCAGCATTATCAATAAAAATATCGTTAGGTTCATAAAACTTCTTTGTATTCTCTTGATATGCTTTTGTGTAAACTATGGCTAAATCTGCTGAATTATAGACTCTAACGGTATAGGAATTTGAATGCTTTTTTACATTATCTGTTGAAATAACAAAATAAGCACCATCATTAGAAATTGCAAATCCTGTTTGACGCTTGTTAGCTCCAGAAAACAACTTCTGATTCCTTTCAACATCCGCTTTAAATAGTTCCGTTTTTGTATGAGTGCCGTTTTCAATATTAAACTCATAACAAAATAAAATGCGTTCTTTTTTTGAAGGAGCGAATACTGTAAAAACTTTCATAAAGCTACCATATGCCAACTGACCGCAATATTCTTCTTTTCGTTCTATTGCAACCAATTTATTTTGAACTCTATCTAACGATTCATTAAACACATCAAACATTAGGTTTCTGGAGCTATTTCTAACAACACCCAACAACCCTGATCCCGATTTATGCATTGTTATGACTTCACTAGATTTTACTTTATCATGAAATTCTAGACTCTCTAAAACGTTCAATCCCGTTTTATCTTGGGCAAAACTCCCAAAGATTACAACTAGAAAAATAAAAACTGGCAGTAGTTTTCTCATAAAATTTTATAACGTATTATAACAGATAGCCAATCCCCATTAAAACAGCCAGCAACACCGTTGTTAAAGCTAATTTCTTTAATTCCGGATCTAATCGTTTGGGTTCTGTATTGTGCTTTACAGTTAGAAGGTGCTTAACCAAAGGCATGTAAGCTATAACAAAAATTAAGTTATATGGCGATGTATAATATAAAACCCCAAATAACCCAGAAAGCACGATAGCCAAACCAACCAGTGCCTGGTGATATAACTTGGCATTCTTAGCCCCCAACCTAACCGCTAAAGTTATTTTATTGGATTTTTTATCGGATTCTATATCTCTCATGTTGTTTAAATTGAGTACTCCAGCACTTAAAAGCCCAATGGTACATGCCGGTAAAAACACAACATGGTCTATTGTCCTTGCATATAGCACATAACAACCAACAACACTAATTAACCCAAAAAATATAAAAACAAAAAGATCCCCCAGTCCTCTATAGCCATAAGCATTATGCCCCATAGTATATCGAATGGCGGCCACAACACAAGCAATGCCCAGTAAAAAGAATATTAAGGTTAAAAAAAAATGGCGCACCCCAAAAGCACAGAAAATAAGAAAAAATGCCAAACCTATAGATATTAGAACATTAATCTTAATGGCTTGAAACATACTTTCTGGTGATATCTTACCACTTTGTATGGCACGTTCGGGACCTATTCTATCGTCATTGTCGGTACCCTTTACACCGTCACCATAATCGTTTGCTAAATTAGATAGTATCTGTAAGCTTAAAGTAGTTAAAATAGCAAGAACAAAAATGTTCCATTTAAAAACACCGTTATATTCAGCAAAACATGAAGCTAAAATGATTCCGGAAATAGATAATGGTAGCGTTCTTAAACGCATTGTAGAAATCCAAAGAGAGAGTTGCTTCATTTATGGTATCCATTTTTTTTCAAAATTAGGCTTACGCTTTTCCAAAAAGGCATTTCGTCCCTCCTTAGCTTCATCGGTCATATAGGCTAATCTGGTAGCTTCACCTGCAAACACTTGCTGGCCAACCATGCCATCATCTGTTAAGTTCATGGCAAATTTCAACATTTTTATTGATGTTGGTGACTTCGCTAATATTTCCTGAGCCCATTGGTAAGCCGTTGCCTCCAATTCGTCATGGGGAATAACAGCATTTACCATACCCATTTCGTAAGCTTCTTGAGCAGAATAATTTCGGCCCAAGAAAAATATTTCCCTAGCTTTTTTCTGTCCGACCATTTTTGCCAGATAGGCAGAACCATAGCCGCCATCAAAACTTGTTACATCGGCATCAGTTTGCTTAAAAATAGCGTGCTCCTTACTGGCTAAAGTCAAATCGCATACCACATGCAAACTATGGCCACCTCCTACAGCCCAACCGGGCACCACAGCAATAACAGCCTTAGGCATAAAGCGTATTAAGCGCTGAACTTCTAAAATATTTAAGCGGTGGTATCCATCCTCCCCAACATAACCTTGATGCCCTCTGGCCTTTTGATCGCCGCCACTACAAAAAGAATAAACTCCATCTTTTGTTGAAGGCCCTTCTGCAGACAATAAAACTACCCCTATGTTTACATCCTCATTTGCATCGTAAAAAGCATCATACAATTCACTTGTTGTCTTTGGTCTAAAGGCATTTCTAACGTTTGGTCGGTTAAATGCTATTCTGGCAACACCATTACATTTTTTATATGTAATGTCTTCATATTCCTTAGCCGTTACCCAATTTGCTTGCTCCATTTTCTTTATTTTAGCCAAAAATAAATTTTATTTCATAAAATAGGGACTTCATCATGAAAAATAATATACTCTGTTATATTTTAGTTTGTATATCATTAGTATCCAATGCTCAATCCTATGAATTTAAAACAATCATAGATCTTGATGCGACCGAAGTTATTAGTCAAGGCAATACAGGAACCTGCTGGAGTTTTTCTACTTCTTCATTTTTAGAAAGTGAGATTATGCGACTTACAGGAAAGCACATAGATTTATCTGAAATGTATACTGTCCGCAATACCTACCCTAAAAAAGCCTGGAATTATGTAATGCGACAAGGCAAAGCCCAATTTAGTGAGGGCGGCTTAGCGCATGACGTTATAAACAGCGTTAGTCAACATGGATTAGTTCCTGATACTGCTTTTAAAGCCGTATTGGATGAAAAAGGCAGTTTTAACCATTCGAAACTAATTGATACACTAAAAATAACATTGAATCAGTTTATCAAGGCTCCCAAACAGTACAAATCAACTTGGCAACAAGATGTAACCAATATTTTAGACATTCAAGTTGGGGAAAACATAAGCAATTTTAATTATGATGGCATTTCATATACACCTATGTCCTTTTTAAAAATGACCAAAATAAATCCCGATGATTATATTAGCATAACTTCCTTTACCCACCAACCTTTTTACACTAATTTTATATTAAACATCCCAGACAATTTTTCGAATGGATCGTTTTATAATGTGCCACTTGATGATATGGTAAGTATTGTCAATAATGCATTAGAAAAGGGGTTTACTGTTGAACTGGACTGTGATGTAAGTGAAAAAACATTTTCTGCAAAATACGGATTAGCAATAATCCCAAATGACGGACAAGATTATTTACAGGCTTTAACTTCAATTTCTACCGAAAAAACAATTACACAAACATTAAGGCAAGAAGAATTTGAGAACTACAATACTACCGATGATCATTTAATGCACATTACTGGTTTATTAAAGGATCAAAACGGCACTACTTATTATAAAGTAAAAAACTCTTGGGGCAAAAACTCGAAACGTGTAGGCAATGATGGTTATATTTATATGAGTGTAGCTTATTTTAAATTAAAATCAATCTCTATAATGGTTCATAAAGATGCACTAAATAAGCACTTTAAAAGATGGTTACTTGACTAAAAACGCAGTCTATCTTATCATCTTGTAAGAAAAAAACGGTCAAATTCCTTGGCTTGTAGTATTTTATTTATTACTTTTGCAAAGCTATTAACCTTAACCGATGAAATATGCGTTTTAACCACATTAATTGTATTATAACGAATTAAACCCCAAAAACTATGTTATTAAAAATTACTATTTTTCTTTCGGTATTAGTAATTGTTAATTTGTTGCTCTTAAAATTTAGTTGCAACAAGACCAGTAAACCTAAAAGAGCCAGTAAAAAACCTGTTGTACTTAGACCCGAAATCACCATAAAACAGGCTGAAGGCCAGCTTGCACCAACAGGGAGTTAGTTTTACTGAAATGCTTATTACCAAACCAGTGCCCTTTGTTGGCACTTAGAGGTGAAGGGTGTCCAGATGCTAATATGTGATGCTTAGCTGTATCTATTAGCTTTACCTTTTTCTTTGCGTAACCTCCCCAAAGTAAGAAAACAATGTTTTCTTTTTCTTTACTTATAAGTTTAATAACAGCATCCGTAAAAGTCTCCCATCCTTTATTTTGATGACTTCCTGCCCGATGTGCCCGCACTGTTAATGTCGCATTTAACAGCAATACACCTTGGTCTGCCCATCGCATCAAATTACCACTCTCTGGATAAGGTATACCCATATCACTTTCTATTTCTTTAAAAATATTTTTAAGTGAGGGAGGATGTGCTATATCCTCTTTTACAGAAAAACACAAACCATTGGCTTGCCCCACGCCATGATACGGATCTTGACCGATAAGCACCACTTTTACATCCTCAAAACGACAATGTTTAAAAGCATTAAAAATTTCTTTTCTTGGAGGGTAACACGTATAAGCTCCATACTCTTGACTTATAAATCGTGTTAGGTCTTGAAAATAAGGCTTAATAAACTCAAACGCTAAATGATCTTTCCAACTTTCTTCTATCGCTACATCCATTTTTTATAATTTCTAAAAATCGAACTAAAATAATACTATCTTTAATCTTACAAAAATTGATACGATTGAAAAACTTAAAATTCCCGACCGCCCAAACAATACTATTATTAATTGCCGGCTTTGTTGCTCTTTTAACTTGGATCATTCCCGCTGGCAAATACCATACATTATCTTACAACAAAACTCAAAATACCTTTTCAAAAATAACCAGCGACGGCTCTTTTACACTTCCTGCCAGCCAAAAAACTTTGGATAGCTTACAAATAAAAATTCCTTTGGAAAAATTTACTAATGGCGATATATGGAAACCCATTAGCATTCCGCACACTTACAACCAACTAGAAGCTAACCCGCAAGGATTAGCATCCTTTATTAAATCCCCAATTAAAGGCATAATAGAAGCTGCTGACATTATCTTTTTAGTATTGATTATTGGTGGACTTATTGGCATTATGAACCATACTGGTGCCTTTGAAGCCGGTATAGCTTGGATTGCTAAAGTTTTAAAAGGAAGGGAATATTTGATTATAATTTCGGTTACTTTTTTAATCGCTATTGGTGGGACTACATTTGGACTAGCCGAAGAAACCATTGCTTTTTACCCAATTCTCATCCCCATATTTCTTGCGGCCAACTACGATGCCATGGTTGCTTTAGCTTCCATTTATATAGGCTCTAGTGTTGGCACCATGTGTTCAACAACAAATCCATTTAGCTCCATTATTGCTTCGGATGCTGCTGGCATAAACTGGACAACAGGGCTAAACTTTAGGTTGCTTATGCTTGTTTTGTGTACCACCATCTGCTTGTTCTACATTTTACGCTATGCCAGTCGCGTAAAAAAAACACCTAGTAAATCCATTATATATGACCAAAAGGAGGCCATTGAGCAACTTTTTGGCAATACAACACACTCGAGTCTTAAACTCTCAAACCGGTTACGCCTCATACTCTTTATTTTTATTATGTGCTTTGTGATTATGATCTATGGTGTTTCAAGTTTGGACTGGTGGTTTATTGAAATGACCAGCGTGTTTCTTGTTGGCGCGGTATTAATAGGTGGTATTGCAAAAATTAAAGAATTTTTATTTGTAGACATTTTCGTTAAAGGAGCCAGTGATCTATTGGGTGTAGCTTTAATCATTGGTATTGCCAGAGGGATTACTGTGCTAATGGATGACGGACTAATAAGTGACACCATATTGTATTACTCCAGTAACATTACAAATGGCATGAACAAAGGTGTCTTCACCAATGCCCTGCTGTTTGTTTTTGGCGGTCTTTCTTTCTTTATTCCTTCATCATCTGGTATGGCTGTATTAACAATGCCTATAATGGCACCATTAGCAGATGGGGTTGGTATTGGGCGCGAAATGATTGTAAACACCTACCAATATGGTATGGGGCTTTTTGCTTTTATAAACCCTACTGGGTTAATATTGGCATCGTTGGCCATAGTAAAAGTAGGTTTTGACAAATGGTTAAAGTTTGTAATGCCCTTAGTTATCATATTAACACTATTTACGATGCTAATGTTAACCATCTTTGCATATGCAAACTAAAGCGCTATACTCTTAGAGACTGTTTAAATTCCTCCTTTTGGTTTTGTTACGCCCCTTTCACCACTTTTCGTTATGAAAATCCTCATTTAGCGCTGCTAAACTCCTGTTTTAAAGCCTTAATTGGCAAAAAAATGACCTATAGCAAATTTCAAAAACGAATTTTAAACAGTCTCTTAGAAGCTTAAGCTAAAATTTTAACTAATAATTCCTTTAACAAATCTCCTTGGGGTACGGCATTGGATCCAACTCCTTTGCTCTTAACGTCAAATTCACGTAATATAGCCACCACTTCACTCACCTTTCGCATTGGATAGTTACGAGCTGCCAAAATGTATTCATTCACAAAATAGGGATTAATCTTTAATGCTGATGCTACACTTCGTGGGGATTTATCCTCTAAACCATGAAAATGAAGTAATTGGGAAAAAAAATTGAATAGCAACGAAACAGTAACGACCATTGGGTTGTCCTTAGGGTTGTCTGCAAAATATTTTACAATTTGATAAGCCTTTACTGCATTTCTCTCCCCTACGGCTTTACGTAATTCAAAATTATTGAAATCTTTACTAATACCAATATTCTGCTCAATAAGCTCTGGGGTTATCTGGCTTCCTTTTGGTAAAATAATCTGCAACTTTTCTAGCTCATTGTTTATTTTACTCAAATTGGTACCCAAAAACTCAACCAACATCTGCGCTGCTTTTGGCGTAATACTATAGTCTTTGGGTGACAACACCCGACGAATCCAATCGGCTACCTGATTTTCGTAAAGCTTTTTGCTTTCATAAACAACACCTGTTTTTTTTAATGTCTTATATAGGGTTTTTCGCTTATCTATGCTTTTATACTTGTAGTTAACAACCAAAACAGTTGAAGGTTGCGGATTGGCTACATAATCGGCCAATTTTTCAATGGTACGTGATAAATCCTGAGCTTCTTTTACCACGACCACCTGATACTCTGCCATCATTGGATACCGCTTTGCGTTACTAACAATATCATCGATAGTTATATCACGCCCATATAAAACCATTTGGTTGAATCCCTTTTCTTCCTCAGCCAACACATTATCTTCAATAAAATCCGAGATCTTATCAATGTAATAAGGTTCTTCCCCCATTAAAAAGTAAATGGGCTTTAAATTTCTGTTCTTTATGTCTGTAACTAATTGCTTTACTTCGTCCAAGATTCTTTAACATTTCAAAATAATTAACCCAAAAATCCAACAGCTAAACTAAGCTTTTAAAATTTGAGTTTTGTATGTTTATACTTTGTGACTTAACTTTGAAAACTATTATACGAGCAATACATGCAAGACCTTAACTTTCCAAAGTTTTCGTTCCGATTCAAAAGTAGCGAAAATAAAATTTCTATTTTTGATAGTATACGTAAAAAGTTTGTCATTTTACAACCCGAAGAATGGGTAAGACAACACTGCTTACATTATTTAATGCATGTAAAAAGCGTTCCAAAATCCCTTATAAATGTTGAAAAAGAGTTGGTTGTAAACGACTTAAAAAAGCGCTACGACATTGTTGTTTTTAACCCCAATGGTACAATTCATTTAATAATAGAATGTAAAGCCCCCAATATAACCATAAGCCAAAATACTTTTGATCAAATTGCACGTTACAACCTGGTTTTAAATGCAGATTACTTAATGGTTACCAATGGATTCAATCATTACTATTGTCAAATGGATTTCAAAGCCGAACGCTATATATTTTTGAAAGATATCCCTAATTACAAATTATGAAATGAGCATAAACAAATTTCATCATTGCATACCCACCAACATGATTAAATTTTTTATGCGAATTCCTGAATGTGCAGAAATTTTTAGTTTCTTCATTTTTCAGAAAACTATAAAATTTTAAACAGATGAAAATTGCCATTGTTATACTTAATTGGAACGGTAAAGCACTTTTAGAACAATTTTTACCATCCGTTATATCGCATTCAAAACAAGCGGATATCTATGTTGCAGATAATGCTTCTACTGATGACTCCATTAACTTTATAAAGCGTACATATCCCAACATAAAAATCATTAAAAACACGGTTAACGGTGGTTACGCAAAGGGTTATAACGACGCTTTAAAATGTATAGAAGCTGATATTTTTTGCTTATTGAATAGCGATGTAGAAGTGACCGAGAATTGGCTCCCTCCTATTTTGGAAATATTTAAAGAAGAATCCAGCACTGCTATTATTCAACCTAAGATTTTAGACTATAAGAGAAAGGATTATTTTGAATACGCTGGAGCCGCAGGAGGATTTATAGATAAATATGGGTATCCATATTGTAGGGGACGTATTTTTAACACCATTGAAAAGGACAATGGGCAGTACAATGATACAACGGAGATATTTTGGGCTTCAGGTGCTTGCTTATTTATTAGAAGCCATGTGTTTTTTAAGTTGAATGGATTCGATGAGCGATTCTTTGCCCATATGGAAGAGATAGACCTATGTTGGCGTGCTAAACATCTAGGATATACTATTAAATACGTTGGATTGTCTACCATTTATCATGTTGGTGGTGCGACACTTAATGCGTCAAACCCCCAAAAGACCTATCTCAACTTTAGAAACAGTTTATTTATGCTAACAAAAAATGTACACGGTAATATATTGGCTTTAATTATCATGAGATTGGCTATAGACGGATTGGCAGGCATTAAATTTCTCTTAGAACTAAAGCTTAAGCATACCTTTGCCATTGTTAAGGCACATTTCAATTTCTATAAAAATGTAAGTATTTTTTTAAAACAACGGAAAAATATTCAAAAAGATTTGAATTATTATCAAATTACATCGATTGCCTTCGATTATTTCGTAAAAAAGAACTCCTTTTACAAAAGTTTTTAAATAGTTATTAAAAATTTCCTTAAGTGTACTAAATTAAACGGTTTTTTACATACTTTTGTGCAAATTCATTAAGCCTAAATTTTAATTTCAATTAATTATGAGAAAAGTAGTATTACTTAGTTTATCAACAATATTTTTACTAAGTTCATGTGTATCTAAAAAGCAATTCACAGATCTAGAAGCTAAACACAAAGAAACGCAAGACTTACTTAATTCTGCTACCGTTAAGTTAAATTCTTGTTTAGAAGACAGAGCTTCTGCAACAGCCAGAGCAGCAGCCTTAGAAGAGCAAGTATCTGATTTACGTAAAGCAAATGACAATTTAACAGTTTTATCGGCTAAAGGTGCAAGCAACGTAGAAAAAACTTTAGAAAGTATTAAGGAAAAAGATCTTAAGATTTCTCGTTTACAAGATGCTATCACTAAAAAGGACAGTGTTACTTTAGCACTTGTTACAAGTCTTAAGCGTGAAGTAGGTATTAACGACCCAGATATTGAAGTAAATGTTGAAAAAGGAGTAGTATTTATTTCTATCGCTGATAAGTTATTATTTAAAAGTGGAAGCTACAACGTAACATCAAAAGCTAAAGACGTATTAGCTAAAGTTGCTAAAGTTGTAAATAGCAAGCCTGATTTTGAATGTATGGTTGAAGGTCATACCGACAATGTACCTTACAGAAAAGAGCCTTTATTAGACAACTGGGATTTAAGTGTTAAACGTTCTACCTCAATTATTAGAGTTTTAGAAACTTTAGATGTTAACCCAAGTCAATTAATCGCTGCTGGACGTAGCCACTATGTGCCACTAGTTGATAACGATACAGCAGAGAACAGATCAAAAAACAGACGTACCCGTATTGTAATACTTCCTAAAATTGACCAGTTTTACGACATGATCGAAAAAGAAATGAAAAATCTTGAAGCTAGTAACTAATAACTTAGCTTTATAAATAATATAAGAAGCTCAGTCATTTTGGCTGGGCTTTTTTTATGAGTTTTGAAAGCTATAATTTTAAATATTTTTTTGAAACGAACTATTCGCTCAACAAAGCAGATTTATAAAATCTCTAAACTCCCCTTTCCTTCTCTTACTACAACTGGTTTCCCCTGTGATAAATCAATAATGGTCGACGCATGGTTGTCTCCATATCCGCCATCTATTACCAAGTCTACCAAATTATCCCATTTTTCCAAAATCAGTTCAGGATCAGTTGTATACTCCAATATGCTATCTTCATCACGAATAGATGTCGAAATAATAGGGTTACCTAATTGCTTAACTATCTCCAATGCAATATTGTTTTTAGGCACCCTAATCCCCACTGTTTTTCTTTTTTTAAAAGGATTGGGTAAATTTTTAGAACCAGGTAGAATAAAAGTGTATGGTCCAGGAAGTGCCCGTTTTAAGATCTTAAAGGTAGATGTGTCTATTTGCTTAACATAATCGCTTAAATTACTTAAATCATGGCATACAAACGAAAAATTAGACTTTTCAAGCTTTACTTGCTTAATTTTAGCCACGCGTTCTAATGCCTTAACGTTTGTGATATCACAACCTAGGCCATAAACTGTATCCGTAGGATAAATTATAAGTCCGCCACGTTTTAACACATTAACAGCTTTGCTTATTTCCCTAGGGTTAGGGTTTTCTTCATATATGCGCATTAACTCAGCCATAATATATTCGTATATTTATAAATACAAATTAACTATTATTTTCCTTATGAAGTCCTTAAAATATAGTTTATTAACTATTTTGCTATTTGTAAACCTTTGCAGCTGTTCGAATGAAAAAACAGATGCAGAAATCATTGATACTTTAGACCCGTCATTATATTATGAACAGCTAGATATTGCTTATGGCCAAGATCCCGACCAAACATTCGATTTGTATTTACCTGCCAACAGATCCCAAAACACTAAAATTATAGTACTTGTTCATGGCGGCGGATGGTCAGCCGGGGACAAGAGCGAAATGAATGCAATTAAAGATTTACTACGATTGGATTTGCCTAACCTTGCTATTGTTAATATAAATTACCGCTTAGCAGATGATGATAATGCCCCATATCCAATGCAAATAAATGATATAACCAATATTGTTGAACATTTAAAGATTAACAAAGACAAATACACCATATCTAATAAACTTGGCTTTATAGGAATTAGCGCAGGTGCTCATCTAGCCTTACTCTGGAGTTATGCCTTTGATACAAAAAAACAAGTTTCTATGGTATGTAGCATCGTTGGCCCTACGAATTTTACAGATCCTGCATATCTTAATAATACGAATCCAAATTTACAAGAACTCTTGGATTCGTACGGATCCGATGCGCCTATTACCTATTTAGAGGAAGTGAGTCCCTACCATCAAGCAACAAATACTGCGCCACCAACCATTTTGTTTTATGGAGGTCAAGACCCCCTTATTCCTACTACACAGGGCACTGCATTAAGGGACAAACTACAGAGCTTGGGAGTAGCCCATGGATTTACCTTATACCCAGAAGCCGGACACGGATGGACAGGTTTAGAACTATTGGATACTTGGACAAAGCTAAAAGCCTTTATAAATACATATATTTAGAGAAAACTCTGGATAGCCAATTCATAACTTTGCAAACCAAAACCAAGAATGACTCCGGAGGCATTAGGTGAGATATAGGATTGATGACGAAATGCTTCCCTCCCAAACGTGTTGGAAATATGCACTTCTACTACCTTGGTTTCAATAGCCTTAACGGCATCGCCTATACCAACAGACGTATGAGTATACGCCCCAGCGTTTAATACAATACCATCATAACTAAATCCTACCTCGTGCAATTTATCGATGAGCTCCCCTTCTATGTTAGATTGAAAAAAGTCTATTTCAACATCAGGGAATCGTTGTTTTAAGGTTTCTAAAAAATTTTCAAACGTTAAATTCCCATAAATAGTAGGTTCGCGCTTCCCTAATAAATTTAAATTAGGCCCGTTTATTATGATTAGTTTTTTCACACGTTTAAATTTTAGTAATTAATTTATTTTATTGTAATTATAAAATTAAGAACGTGTGCAACCACTCCTTACACTCGTTCTCACATTAAAAATTTTAAACATTCCCTTTTGTGAAAAAATGCTTAAAATTTATTAATGTTCGTTTCATGCAGTAAAAGTATTAAAAATTTGGCATAAAAAAAGGAAGCCGTTAGCTCCCTTTTTATAAAAAATTCATTTAATTCTACAATTCAAATTCAACACCTAATGTAATAGTATTAAACCCTAAAGTAACTGGGCCAGCATCCATACTAACACCTCTGTATGCTGCAACAATATCAAGATTATCACTTACACCATATTGTATCCTTGGTGCATAGTAAAATCCACCATCATTTCCTTCGTCAATACCTACGGCATACCCTAAATCTACACCAAAGGCAAATTCTTCAGACACATTAAATCGTCCCGAAGCGGCCAATGGTAAAAAACTGGCATCATCTACTTTAAACCCTTCAACATCCTTTCCAAAAGAATGCGAATAACCCACAGTTGCTCCAGCTTCAATTTGATCAGATAATCCCCACAAGTAAGCAACATCCAAAGCTAGGTTAAAAGAATAACCATCACTAAAATCACCAACAACTAGACCAGCATTTACACCAACCTTTGGTTCTCCTTGGGCATTTACACTTGTAAGTCCTAATACAGCAATGGCTGCACATAAAAAAATTTTTTTCATTTTGATTGTATCTTTTAAAATTATAATGAAACAAACATAAAACTTAAATTGATATAAAAAAAGAAAAAACTACAATTTAAAACCAACTTTTCCTACGGTCATGATAAGCAGATTACTAAATATTAAAACAATACACCGTAGTTTCCCTGAAATTTAATCATAAAAATGTTGTGTAAATGTTTTACTTTTATTGCCATGAAATGGGAACATGCCCTTAAAGACTATCAGCTATATTTAAAAATAGAACGGGGTTTATCAAAAAACTCGATCGACAACTATGCGCTTGATGTTAAAAAGTTTATTGGTTTTTTAGAACAGCACAACATTAGTGTTTCTCCAATAAAAATTACCACCGAAACCGTCCAACAATTTATTTATGAAATAGCAAAAACCGTTAACGCTAGGACCCAATCGCGATTGATCTCTGGACTGCGTAGTTTTTTTAACTATTTGATTTTTGAGGATTATAGAAACGACAACCCCTTAGAACTTATAGAATCTCCTAAAATTGGTAGGAAATTACCAGATACTTTAAGTGTAGACGAAATAAACAAGCTTATCGGTGCAATTGACACCAACAAAACATTTAAAAATATACCAATTGGCAAACGCGATTATGCCATGCTTGAAACGCTTTACGGTTGTGGCTTACGCGTTAGTGAATTAATTAGCCTGAAACTTTCCGACCTATATTTTGACGAAGGTTTTATAAAAGTAACAGGAAAAGGAGACAAACAACGCTTTGTACCCATTGTTTTAGCAACCCAAGACTTTATTAACATTTATTTAAATGAGGTTAGATCAAAAATCCCCGTTCTAATGGGGCATGAAGATACCTTATTCCTAAACTATAAAGGCAAACAGCTTACCAGAGCTATGGTCTTTACCATTATTAAACGATTAGCTCAGAAAATCGGACTTAAAAAAAATATTTCTCCCCATACTTTTAGACATTCTTTTGCGACACACTTACTTCAAAACAATGCAGACCTAAGATCCATCCAGTTAATGCTAGGACATGAAAGCATAACTACTACCGAAGTCTATGTACATATGGATAACAGTCATTTAGCCAAGACAATAGCGCTATACCACCCTAGAAAATAACAACTATAAACCAAAAAAAAGTCCAGATTATTACACTGGACTTAACTTACACAAATAGTTCAACTGAACCCTCTTAAAATACTTTATTTCAGAGAAATAAAACCCAAAAAGTTTTTACTTGGCTATGTTTACAGCTCTCGTTTCCCTAATCACGGTTACCTTTACTTGACCAGGATAAGTCATATCGGTTTGGACTTTTTGAGAAATACTGAACGATAAATCAGCTGCTTTTTGATCGTCTACCTTTTCACTTTCAACAATTACCCTAAGCTCTCTACCCGCTTGAATTGCGTAAGCCTTTTTAACACCGGTAAAACCAAATGCTATATCTTCTAAATCCTTTAAACGTTGGATATAGCTATCTAACACCTGACGACGTGCCCCTGGTCTTGCTCCTGAAATGGCATCACATACTTGAATAATTGGTGCTAATAAGGATTTCATTTCAATTTCATCGTGATGCGCTCCAATGGCATTACATACATCGTCTTTCTCTCCATATTTTTCTGCCCACTGCATACCTAAGATAGCATGTGGTGTTTCCATATCTGCTTCTGCATCTGGCACTTTTCCTATATCATGGAGTAATCCGGCACGCTTTGCCAACTTAGGATTCAAGCCTAATTCGGCTGCCATGACACCACACAACTTAGCGACTTCTCGCGAGTGCTGTAATAAATTTTGACCATAAGAAGAACGGTATTTCATCCTACCAACAACCTTAATCAGCTCAGGGTGTAAATTATGGATCCCCAAATCTATAACGGTACGCTTACCTACTTCAATTATTTCTTGATCAATCTGTTTCTTTGTCTTTTGTACGACTTCCTCAATACGTGCCGGGTGTATTCTACCATCTGTTACCAATTTATGTAATGACAATCGTGCAATCTCGCGACGTACGGAATCAAAGCACGATAGTATGATAGCTTCCGGTGTATCATCTACTATAATTTCAACACCAGTTGCAGCTTCTATTGCGCGAATGTTTCTTCCTTCACGTCCTATAATACGCCCTTTAACATCATCCGATTCAATATTAAAAACAGACACACAATTATCTACCGCCTCTTCTGTTCCTATACGCTGTATCGTATTTATAATTACTTTCTTTGCGTCCTGCTCAGCTGTTAATTTAGCCTCTTCCATAGCATTTTGGATAAATGCCAATGCATCGTTTTTAGCTTCTCCTTTTAAAGACTCTACTAACTGTTCTTTGGCTTCCTCTGCCGATAAGCTTGAAATAACCTCTAACTGCTGCACTTGGTTTTTGTGCAACTTGTCTAGTTCGTCCTGTTTCTTATCAAGTACATCTAGTCTGTGATTGTAATCTTTTATTTTACTTTCTAAACTCTCATTAAGCTTCTTATTCTTTGCCAGCTCACTAGAGACTTGAGATTCTTTATCCCGAGTACGCTTTTCAGCCTCGGCCATTTTTTTGTCACGAGAGAGAATTACCTTTTCGTGCTCCGACTTAAGTTCAATAAATTTTTCCTTCGCCTGAAGAATTTTATCCTTTTTTATGGATTCGCCTTCACTTTTAGCTTCTTTTAATATTAATGAAGCCGATTTTTTAGCTTCTTTAACGAGTTTTGACGCATTATTTTTCTCTATAGTCTTAGCTATTATAAAACCTATTATGAGCCCCAGTAAAACGCCCCCACCTATTAGTATAATTGAGTTATCCATTATGTTAAATTAAATTATATATAAAAAAAGCCTACACCGGTATAAAGTTTTGTATAAACTCCTTAAAAATAAGTTTAGGGCTAACAAACTGATCAAGGATCTGCTAATAAGCACTGAAACTAATTCAGTTTATGCAGCATGCTTTTACAGCTTAAACTCACCCTTTTTAAAGAATTAATGTTGAGTTTATCAAAAAAAATAACCAATGTAGGCAGTAACTTTTGTTTATTTTAAAGAACGTTAAGAAACCAAATGTGTTTGTAACAAATCGTTTAGAGCGTTCAGTTTTTCTTCTACATGCTCGTTCACATTCGCTTTATCTATAGATTTCTGTTCAACCTGAGAAGCAAACTGCAAAGCGCACATGGCCAATACATCTTGCTTATCCCTTACAGAATAACTTTGTTCAAATTGCTTAATCATAACCTCAATTTGTTTTGCCGCCTTACGTAATCCCTCCTCTTGACTTGCTTCAATAGTTAAAGGATAGACTCTGTTGGCTATAGACAGCTTTATTTTAAGCTTTTCTGACATTGAGTTTATGTTACACTAATCAGATAATTGTGTTATACAATGATCAATCTCTCTAATTAATGCGTTTATTTTAAGCTTAGTTTCTTTTTTATTATCGTCACTACCAAGTATTGTATTTGCCATTTTTAAGGTTTCGTACTTTTCTTCCCAAGCCTTAACATGCAATATTTGGTTTTGAAGTTCTTGTTTTGAAATCTCCAGTTCTGCATTTAATTTTAAATTAGCTTGCCTTAAAAGCTCAAGTCTGTGTAGCACTTTACTAATTTTGTTTTCCAGAGAATCTACAATATCTTCAATATTACCCATTTACAAAATCCAATACTTATCACACAAAGTTAAGATACCTATGTATAAATTACAATTGTTTTCTAATAAAATTTTAAGTTTGTAATTATAGCTCATTTTCAGGCCAATGGCTTGATTTTTGTTTGTTTCTTTGCTTTTAAACTGCAAATTTTTAATTTAGCCGCAATACATTTTTATGCGATTCAACCTATTTATTTTTTTAATAGCATCAACCTTTGCTTCATCCCAAAACAGGTATCCCCAAAATTATTTTAGTAGTCCGCTAGAAATTCCCATTGTACTCGCAGGAACTTTTGCCGAACTACGATCTAATCACTTTCACTCCGGAATGGATATAAAAACACAACACCGTGAGGGCTTTAAAGTTCTTGCCGCTGCCGAAGGATATGTAAGCCGCATTAAGGTATCGCACTATGGCTATGGTAAAGCACTTTATATTACACATCCAAACGGATATACAACCGTATATGCACACTTACAGAAGTTCGCTCCAGATATAGAGACCTACGTAAAAAAGCATCAATACAACAAAGAATCCTACGAAGTTGAATTATTCCCCAAAGCCGAAACCCTTCCCATTATAAAAGGCAGTATTGTAGCATATAGTGGTAACAGTGGTGGCTCACTAGCCCCTCATTTACACTTTGAGATAAGAGACAAGTCACAACGCCCAATAAACCCTATGTTATTTGGAATAGATACCAAAGATACTACCAGTCCTATTATTAATAGTTTATATGTGTATCCCCTAGACGGAACATCCTTTGTAAACAAATCGAATACCAAACAGAAATTACGTTTAATACCAATAGGTAACGGAAACTTTACAACCGAAAACATTGAAGCCATTGGCAGTATTGGATTCGGAATTGAAACCAACGACAGACAAGATCTTGCCGCAAATAAGAATGGGGTTTACAATATTCAGACATTCTTTAATGGAACTAAAAATTTTGAATTGGATTTTAAGCAGTTTGCCTTTAATGAAACAAAACACATTAATCAGTTAATCGACTATGAGCATTATACTCAAAGCAAACAAAGTGTTCAAAAGCTTTTTCGATCCAACAACCCCCTTAGCATTTACAAATCTGTTATTAACGAGGGCATACTAACAGTTAGGGACAGTACCAGTTCTGTTTATAAAATAAAAATTTCGGATTTTAAAAATAACGATTCATGGGTTACGGTACATATATCTGGTAGTGGTAACAGTATATCAAAACCAAAAACAGCAAATACTACCCCCTACTATATTTACGCCAACCATTCAAAACAATTAAAAGAAGGTAATTTTTCTGTTAATTTTTACAACAATACATTCTACAATGATTTCTATATAGACTTTCAAGTAAGGAACGACACTTTGGCATTACATAAGGACGTTGTACCCACCCAAAAAAGCTTTACTATTAGCTATGACGCTAGCGCCTACTCAAATGAAGACAGAAAGAAACTGTATATAGCCAAACTTGTTGGCCATAAAGACTATCCATCGTATCTATATACTAAAAGAAATGGCAACAACTTAACTGCTTCTTCCAAAACACTTGGGAAATTTGCCATAGCTACAGACACAATAAAACCCAATATCACACCGTTCAACTTTAAGAACAAACAGTGGCTCAGTAAATACAGGTACTTAAAAGTAAAAATTGACGATCAAGGCTCCGGAATTTCTAATTATAGAGCTACAATAAACGGAAAGTGGATCTTAATGGAATACGATTATAAAACAAAAATGCTTACTTACGATTTTAACGATGGAATTGCTACAGACACAAAAAACAATTTAAAGGTTGTTGTTATCGATAATGTCGGAAATAGTTCTACATTTGAAGCGCTGTTTTATAGAAAATAAACTTAAAAGCCTTGAATATTAAATTCTATTTTAGAATTCTATTTTTACTAACGATTAGCTTAGGGTATTCCCAAACAGCAACTGTTAAAGGTATTATTCTTAACGAAAATAACACCCCAATAGCCAATGTTAATATTAAATCCACCACAAACGGAACACGGACCAATGAAAACGGTTTTTTCCTTTTAAAAATACCAGCTAATCAACCTGTTAAAGTTGAATTCTCTCATTTATCCTACAAAAAAGTCATTAGCACTTTTAGTTTAAAGAATGGTGAATCCCTTGAATTTAACCCTGTAATGGCTATTTCTTCAGAACAAATTGCAACAGTGGTCATTTCCGGAAAACGTCAAAAAGAAGTTGAAGGCATTATTACATTAAGCCCAGAAACGATAAGAAAAATACCAGGAGCCAATGCAGGAGTAGAAAACCTACTCCTAACTTTACCAGGCGTAAGCAACAACAATGAGTTAAGCACACAATATTCGGTTAGAGGAGGCAACTACGACGAAAATTTGGTATATGTAAACGGTATTCAAGTATACCGCCCCTTTTTAATCCGTTCCGGCCAACAAGAAGGTTTGAGTTTTATTAATGCCGATTTAATTCAAAATGTGGATTTTTCAGCTGGAGGGTTTCAAGCAAAATACGGTGATAAGTTATCTTCTGTACTGGACATCACGTATAAAACACCTTACCAATTTGAAGTTAATGCCGATTTAAGCTTGCTTGGCGGCAGTGTTTCTATTGAAAATATTAGTAAAGACTCCAAATTTACTGGAATTGCAGGTATTCGTTACCGCGATAACAGCTTATTAGTTGATGCTAAAGAAACTAAAACAAATTTCGATCCTACCTTTGCAGACCTTCAAACATATTTAACTTATAAAGTATCGGATAAGTTCCATTTAAACTTTTTAGGGAACGCTTCCCTAAATAAATATAATTACCAACCTCAAAGCCGTCAAACCAACTTCGGAACATTAAGTGACCCTCTGGCATTGGTTGTATATTATGAAGGAAGGGAAAAAGATGCGTACCAAACCCTTTTTGGCGCGTTAAGCGGGAATTATATGGTAAATGAAACCCTTAACTTAAAGTTTATAACATCTACCTACCACACTACAGAAGAAGAGTATTTCGACATCTTAGCACAATATAGCCTTGGCGAAGTAAACACCAATATAGGTGATGAAAATTTAGGAGAAGTAGAATTTAGTGAGGGCATTGGTAGCCAACTGAATCATGGTAGAAACGATCTGGACGCCCTTATTGCAACTATGGAGCACAAAGGGAATTTCAAAATAAAATCAAATAACATTGAATGGTCCGTAAAGTTCACTAATGAAGATATTCGTGACCGCTTAGTAGAATGGGAAGTTATTGATTCTGCCGGTTTTTCCATTAACCCTCCTAAGTCAAATACTATTAACGAACAACCTTACCAGCCCTACCAAGGGCCATTAGTCCCATTTCAAAATGTAAGAGCTACTAATAGCACAAAAATAAACAGACTTCAAGGTTACATCCAATGGAGTAAACGATCTACCATAGGGCAAAGTGATGTTTGGTACAATGCTGGTATTAGAGCACACAACTGGTCGGTTAAAGGCCTTCACATAGAAACGTCCAACCAAACTGTATTTAGTCCGCGTGCACAATTTGCCATAAAACCCAATTGGAACAAGGATATGTTATTTAGAATATCTGGCGGACTCTATTATCAACCACCATTTTATAGAGAATTACGAGATGCTGAAGGAGCTGTTAAACCCAATGTAAAAGCACAAAAATCGTTTCATGTGGTTACAGCAAACGAATACAGCTTTAAATTATGGGATCGTCCTTTTAAATTAACAACCGAGGCTTATTATAAACACTTAAGCAATGTTAATCCATATACCTTAGAAAATGTGCGTATTCGTTACAGTGCTAGTAATAATGCCAAAGCGTATGCGTACGGATTGGACATGCGTCTAAATGGTGAATTTGTTCCGGGCACCGAATCTTGGTTTAGTTTTGGATACCTAAAAACAGAAGAAAATATAAACAACCAAGGTTACATCTCAAGACCGACAGATCAACGTTTAAAATTTGCTGCCTTGTTTCAGGATTATGTTCCCAACATACCAAGTATGAAAATGTACCTAAACTTAGTCTATAATACAGGTGTTCCGGGTGGTTCTCCCAGCTACGCAAACCCCTACGAATACCAAAATAGGTTACCCGATTACAAGCGTGCTGACTTAGGGCTGCAATTTGTAATTGTAGACGCCAACAAACAATTCGATAGTGGTTGGAAAAAACCCTTTAAATCACTCACCTTTGGTTTTGAAATCTTTAATATATTCGACGTTCAGAATTCCATTACCAACACTTGGGTACGCGATGTTTACAGCAAACGCCAATACGCCATACCAAACTACCTAACACCTCGTGTTTTTAATGTAAGGACTACTATGAAATTTTAACCCACATAAAATGACGAAACAAATTCTTAATATCATTTTTTGTTTTGTTTTAACCATCACCACCTATTCACAAAAAACTACTTTTAAAACAGGTAGACCAACAACAAAAAACTATTACACCCAAATTAACTATAAAAATATTAATGGTAAACTAATCATTCCTGTTGTTATTAATAAGAAAACCTATCGCTTTCTTTTTGATACCGGAGCACCCAATTTAATTTCATCAACCTTAGCGAGTACTATCGGCAAAAGTAATAATCCTACGATTTCTGTTTCTGATGCAAATCTAAAGAAACAACACATGGAGCTCACTACAATACCGCTCTTAACTATTGGGGAAGTAACTTTTAAAAATACGAGTGCCCTAGTGTTCGACAGAACAAATAATCTGGTGTTCGACTGCTACGCGATTGATGGTATTATAGGGAGCAACCTCCTACGTAAATCTGTTATTCAAATCCTCCCCAAAAAACATCTTATCATTTTAACAAATAACCGCAATAAACTAGAACTAAATAAAAGCAAAAGTATTGACTTAATGTTGGAAGGTAACCAAAGTAGCCCCTATATTAACATTAAAATAAAGGGACACAAAAATGCTAATGAAAAAGTACTTATTGATACTGGAGCTAGTGGATTTTATGATATGTGCAAAACGAACTACGCCGTTTTAGAACAGCACAATGTTGTACAACCTTTTGCCACGGGCCGAGGGGCTTCAAGTATCGGCTTGTTGGGTACATCTGAAGAACAGATACAATACCAAATAAAAATACCTACTATAGAAATAGCTGGTCATGATTTCAAAAATGTATCAACTATAACCTCTAGTGATTCAAATTCCAGAATTGGTTCAGAAATTCTAAAATATGGTGCTATTACAATCAATTTTAAGGATAAACAATTCTACTTTGGAGCCTATGATTCAGAAAACGATCTCACTGAAAAACACTTTGGTTTTACGCCAACTATCAAAAACAACAAGTTAATTGTAGGTATTGTTTGGGATGATACGCTAAAAAGCAAAATAAGTAGTGGTGATGAAATATTAAAAGTAAACGACCTTAACTTTTCTGAATTGAATATTTGTGATTTAATTACCAAGGGCTCCCCTTTTAAAAATTCCAATTCCCTAGAAATAACCACAAGAAACCAAACCGGCAAAGTAACTTCTCTTAATTTGGAAAAACATAAATAACTTATTGCTATATTTTATATTTTTGACGCTTACCGCTAAAATAGCACTCCTAAATTATTAAATACTATGCACAATTCCTTAAATTCCCTATTCCGTATAAAATTTTTATTATGCGCTCTCACAATAATAATTACATCCTGCCAACAAAAAGAACCTAAAAAGATAACTAAAAAACAACCCAATGTACTTTTTATTTTAGTTGACGACTTAGGCTATAAAGACTTAAGTTGTACAGGTAGTAACTATTACGAAACGCCCAATATCGATAAAATTGCTAACGAAGGCATGGTGTTTAATCAAGGGTATGCTGCAAGTAGGGTTTGTAGTCCCTCAAGAGCGAGTATCATGACCGGAAAATTTACAGCAAGACATGGTATAACCGATTGGATTGGTGCCGCTCATGGCGAAGCTTGGCGTAAACATAACAGACATGATAAATTGCTACCAGCTAATTACGAACACGTATTACCTAAACAAGACATTACAATTGCTGAAGCTATGAAATCTGCTGGCTATAAAACATTCTTTGCTGGAAAATGGCATTTAGGAGAAGAAGGCTCCTACCCTGAAGACCATGGGTTTGACATTAACAAAGGGGGGTGGAAAGTTGGCAGCCCCAACGGTGGTTATTTTTCTCCATGGAAGAATCCGAAACTGGAAAATAAAACAAAAGGAGAAAACCTCTCCATGCGACTTGCAAAAGAAACAGCAGAGTTTATAAAAACCCATAAAGACACCACCTTTTTTGCTTTTCTATCTTTTTATGCCGTTCACGGGCCTATTCAAACTACCCAAACAAAATGGACCAAATATAGAAATAAGGCCGAAGAACAAGGCATTCAAGAGAAGGGTTATAAGATGGAACGCGTACTCCCTATAAGGCAAGTTCAAGACAACCCCATTTATGGAGGATTAGTGGAAAGCATGGATGATGCCGTAGGTCATGTTTTAAACACGCTAAAAGAATTGGGAATAGACGACAATACCATTATAGTATTTACCTCCGATAACGGAGGCGTTGCTTCTGGCGATAATTATTCTACATCCAACCTGCCTTTGCGCGGCGGAAAAGGCTATCAGTGGGAAGGCGGTATTCGTGAACCGTATTTCATAAAGGTGCCTTGGCTTAAATCAAATGGCACAACAACCAATTACCCCGTAATTGGCACCGACTTTTATCCTACTATTTTAGATTTAGCTAATATAAACTTATTACCTAATCAACATGTTGACGGTATAAGTTTAAAACCTATTTTAGAAGGTAAATCACTAACGGAAAGACCTCTATATTGGCATTACCCCCACTACGGGAATCAAGGCGGCGAACCATCATCCATTATTAGAGAAGGTAATTGGAAACTTATCCATTATTGGGAAGACGGACGCAATGAGTTGTACAATTTGCAATCGGATCCAGAAGAACAAACCAATGTTGCTAGTTCAAACCCAGATATAACCAAAAAGCTCAACGAGAAGCTTAATACTTGGTTGGATTCTGTAAAGGCCAATAAGCCTTCTAAGGATTTAGAGTATGACGAAGCCTTAGCTCAAAAACGAAAAGATTACCTTAAAAACACATTCATGCCTAAACTGGAGCAGGATCGTATGAAGGTATTATCGAAAGACTTTGAACCTAATGCAGATTGGTGGCAAAGTAAAGTTACCACCGACTAATACTCACACAAAGTCCTTTAAAACAGCAATAACATAATCGACTTCTTCTTTAGTGTTAAAAATGCTAAAGGAGAAGCGAATAGAAGGCTTTAGCAAATCATCCTCGCTTAGAATTTCGGCGAGCACATGCGAATTTTGTGAACTACCGCTCTGGCATGCACTCCCTTTAGAACAAGCAATCCCTTTTAAATCTAATTGAAACAACAACATTGCCGATTTATTAGGTGGTACAGGCAAACACACATTCACGGTTGTATAAGAACTCTTATCCATATCGGCTGACCTGCCATTAAAAATAACGCCGGGTATGTCTTGTTTTAATTTTTCAATAAAATAACCCTTAATAGCTTTTACTTTTTTACTATCTGCCTCCAAATTATCGTAAGCCAACTTTACAGAAGTTTCCAAACCTACAATGTTATGAACACTCTCGGTCCCTGCGCGAAGTCCTCGTTCCTGTTCTCCTCCAAAAATTAAAGGCTTTAATCCCGAATTCTTTCTAACAAAAGCAAACCCCACGCCCTTTGGCCCATGAAACTTATGTGCACTAGCTGCTAAAAAGTCTACTGGAACATCCTGTAAATCCATGTTGTAATGCCCTATTGATTGTACAGCATCACTATGAAACAGGGCATTATGCGCTTTACATAAATCTGCTACACGCTTTATATCCAATAAATTCCCTATTTCATTATTAACGTGCATTAAACTTACCAATGTTTTCTTAGAAGTATTAAGTAACGCTTCCAAATGTGGATAATCTATGCTACCATCATTGTTAACATCAACATAATCAAACGTTATACCGTATTCCTTCTTAAGCTGTTCCACGGTATGCAACACAGCATGATGCTCTATCTTTGATGTTATAATATGGCTAACCCCCAAATCCCTAACGGCACTCCTTAATACTAAATTATCTGCTTCGGTGCCTCCAGAAGTAAATACAATCTCACCTGCCGAAACATTCAAATAACTAGCAATCGCTTTTCTAGATTTTTCAATTAAGGTTTTAGACGATCGTCCAAAACTATGCGAAGATGAAGCATTCCCATAATTATTACTCATAACATCAACCATCGCCTTAACAACATCGTCACGCATTTGGGTAGTTGCTGCATTATCAAAATATACCGTCTTCATTAAAAAAATATTGCTGCGGAACAATAACGTCCCACATTAAAGTAATTGAATAACTGTTTTTAAACTTCAAAAATACTTGAAATAAAATTATTATCAATATGATACGTTATAAATTACAATTCCTTTATTTTTGTCAAAAAAACAAACCCAATGCGTCGATTCTTTTTAGTCTTTATTACATTAAGTTTATTGTGTTCTTATTCCTGTGATGATGGTGATATTATTACCGTAGAAATTAGTTTCGGGGATACTTTTAAAGCTTGCGGAAATAACGGCCTAGTTTTATATAAAACAAAAGACGACCCTTCGGAGTCTTTATCTCTAAGAATAGCATCGCCTAGCGGTCTAACACTCGATGATCTCTTAGAGGTTGGAGATGATAACACATTAGAAACTACCATTACATTAAGTGCTTCCAATTCGCTTAATTACAGAACTTATAGTAACGAAAAACTACCATCTAACTTGTTCTGTAACGATATTCCGCCTTCCGAAATAGATATTACAAAAGATTATGTGAGCACTGCCGGAGAAGCGATAATAACGACAACACTCATTGAAGATGACAACGATGGAATTCCTGCCGAACTGGAAGATATTAATGGTGATGGCGATCTGAACAATGACGATACCGATGGTGATGGCTTACCCAACTATTTGGATATTGATGACGATGGTGATAATATTCTAACCAAAGATGAAGGAGCCGATCCTAATGGTGATAATGTTTTTGATGATGCCTTAGATACCGATGCTGATGGCATCCCAAATTACTTAGACAGTGATGATGATGGTGATGGTATTGACACACGGGATGAAGAAAATGATTCACAAGATAACAACCCTGGAAATGATATTACAAACAGCGACATTGGACCAGATTACTTGAACAAAGATGTAGCCAATACCGAAACACCTCCTGCAACATCCTATAGAGAGCATACTATTTTTGAAAAATATATTGTTTCACTAATCATCACCAATTTTAAATTGGAACCTATTATTTCTATGGATGCTCTTGATTTTGGAACTTTAGAGCATAGCTCATTAAATACAAGTAGAAAAGAAACCCCCACTTTCAATTAATTAGGTGGCACATTTTGATAAATATAAACTTCGGTAGCCCCTAGTCCGTATTTTTGGTAATTGGCATCATAATACTTTACATTATTATACCGCCCAAATAGGTATTCCAATTCAAGTTTAAGAGTGCCCTCACCTACACCATGTATAAATACTACTTTTTGTATACGCTTAGACATTGCATATTCCAATTGCCGTCTGGCTGTGTCCAATTGAAGCGTTAACATATCATGATTCGTCATGCCCTTTGTAGATCGCACCAACTGATTTATATGCAAATCAACTTCCATCATGGGTTCGTAACGTTCCTTAGCCTTTATCTTTGGCTGCCTTTTCTTGAATTGTTGTTCCTTCTCTATAATAACAGAATCGATAGCTTTAGTGGAAAACAATTCATTTTTAAGCGTATTCCCTTTTTCACTAACAACCAATTCATCTGCCATAAAAGCGAGCAAAAATCCATCCTCAGTTTCAATTGTGATGTCCTTGCCCACTACTTGTCTTACAATACCAGTAATATCTTCATCCAATACTAAAACCCGATCCCCTACCTTAAACTTCATATACTACAATTCATCATTAACATCATCACGCTCCTCATTCCTGCCAGGAATGGTTCTACTAACCCTATAAACCCCTAACATAAGTACAACAATACCTAGAATTAGGATATACTCATTTTGATCTTCGTCAGCATTTGCATATAAGGCTATCGCAGCACCAACTATAAGTAATGCATAATTTAAAATAGTATTTTTCACACGTTTAAATTTTAGTAATTAATTGATTTTATTGTAATTATAAAATTAAGAACGTGTGCAACCACTCCCTACACTCGTTCTCTCATTAAAAATTTTAAACATTTCCTTTTGTGAAGTAATTTTTAAAATTTCTTAATGCTCGTTTCATGTAGATTATTCTTTTTATAAAGCTAAGTTTAGTATCACATAAATTTTTCACGCGTTGAAATTTTAGTAATTACACGCTATCTGTAAATTACAAAACTAATAACTTGTACAATTCATTAAAAACCCATGGAACGCCCAAATATTAGTTCAAAAATACAACATAAATCATCTTAGAAACAATAAAGCGACATTGAAGTGATTTAAACTTTTACAAATTGGCTAAAAACCTATTACTATTTTATAAATTTGAATAACTAAAAATAAATGATGCTGTATATAGAAGATTATATGCTTCCTTGCCTAAATAAAAAGCTTTTTGGAATAGAATGCATGGGCTGTGGTATGCAGCGATCCGTTTCTTTAATCCTACAGGGACATTTCACCGAAGCTTTCTATATGTATCCAGCAATATACACACTTATACTCCTTTTTGGTGTCATAGTTTTTAATACCTTCAAAAATTTCAAATACGCCAATAAAATAATTCTTACTTTAGCTATACTAAATGCCATTATCATTATTGGCAGTTTCCTAATAAAAAATTTTATAGATTAACTAAACAATAAACCCATGGAGCAACAAAAACTACCCAATTCAACACTTATTTTAGTGTTCGGTATCTTATCTATACTAACTTGCTGTTGTTACGGTTTTATTGGTTTAATACTTGGAATCGTTACCATAGTACTAGCAAATAAAGCCACGCAACTGTATACCACAAATCCCGAGCTATATACAGGTTATCAAAATGTAAAAACTGGTAAAATCTTAGCCTATATAGGTATTACCCTTAGTGCCTTGTATTTAATTTTTGTTATTTCGATGGTTATTACACTTGGGTGGGAAGCTATGCAAGATCCCGAATTGATGCAAGAACGGATGCGGGAACTCTTGGGACAGTAAAACAACTATCACCATAAAAAATAAAACCGCTCTAAAAAAGCGTAGTATGTGACATTCTAAAAACTATTCGTATCGAACCCGTTTTAGATTGAAGAACATCCCACTTTTTTATAGCGGTTTTCCCGTTTTTAAGCAATACTATTGCTTTTTTTTGAATATTCTTACTTTTCTTCACGAACCGAGGCACTTTTAAACCAGATAATTACCCCTTTAATCTGAAAAAAAACGGTTTAACTTAGTTTTTTCATAAATTTAAGAGACTGTTTAAAATTCATTTTTGAAATTTGTTATAGGTCATTTTTTTGCCAATTAAGGCTTTAAAACCGGAGTTTAGCAGCGCTAAATGAGGATTTTCATAACGAAAAGTGGTGAAAAAAGAGGCGTAACAAAACCGAAAGGTGAATTTCAAGCAGTCTCTAAGCAACTATAATCCACTCTATTATGAAAAAAACTACGCATTACTTTTTTATTGCAATACTGCTAATGATTACTTCGGCAAGTATTGCTCAAACTCCTCCTGATAATGATCTTCCATGCGATGCTATTGATTTAACCTCATCCATTAATAATAATGGAAATTGTGTCAATCAAACTTTATCTTTTAATGGATATGAGACCAACTCGAATGTAGGAAGCCCTAGTTGTGCGGCTCCCATAACTGGCGACTTATGGTATTCCTTTACAATGCCAGATACTGGAGCCATTAGAATTATTGCCTCTTTTGAGTCTAGTATTTATGACATTGCAATCGAATTATTTTATGGTGATGATTGTAATAGTTTAACTTCTTTCGATTGTGACGATAATGGAAATCCTGATCGGGCCAATAGTGAATTCTTTCCACAAATAGAAATTGTAAGACCTGCCGGAAGTAAAGTTACATTCAGAGTATGGGATCGGGATAATTCGGGAGGTGGAGATTTTAATATTTGCCTCGTAAAGATCGACGTTCCTTTAATTGCTACAAATGACGAATGTAATGCTCCTATAGACTTAAATTTAGAAACTAACTGCTCACCTGTTTTAGCTACCAACTTTCAAGCCAGCCTCTCAGCTGAAGCAAACCCTTCATGTATTAATATTGAAGGTGATGACGTATGGTTTAAAATAGATATTGACAATCAAAAATTTTATGATATAGTTATTGAAACTTCAGAAGTTACTGGTTCAGCTTTTTTCGATACAGCCATTGCGGTTTATTCTGGTTCTTGTGGTAGTTTAACCGAAGAAGGATGTGATGATGACAGCGGAACTGATGACGGATTTTCCAAAGTAACTTTAACAAACCGAAGAAATGAAACACTTTTCATAAGAGTTTTTCCCTCTACCTATGAAGACCAAATCGGGGCCTTCAATATTTGCGCCATTGCTATGGAATCTTTGGGTGTTGAAGACCTCAACATAAAGAATAATTTCGCCATGTTCCCCAACCCAGCAAAAGATATTGTTCATTTAAAATTCAATAAAATAACAAACAATAATATCGCCATTTATCTGTATGATATTCAGGGAAAAACCATTTTAAGCACTTCCAAAAGTCTTCAAAACAACCAGGTTCAACTGGATGTTTCATCTTTAATTACAGGCATGTATTTTTTAAAAACACATGATGGTCAACGTACTGTTACAAAAAAATTGATCATCAGATAAAAGCGTGTTTATGAAAGACACAATAGTAGGAATAACCTAAAAAGGGTTTATTCCTAACTATAGTGCCTGTATATAAATGATCTTAAAATTTTACAAAGTGTTTAATGGCCTTTCTTCCATTACTTAACGCCTCCAACTTAAGTAAGTACATACCTTGTTGCAAATTACCCAAATCCTTGATAGTCATGAGTCCTCTGTAAGGTTTCAAGGTATATTTCACTATGATACGTCCGTTTAAATCATATAAAACAATACTGAACGCTATATGATCATAAAGATCAGGCACTTGCATAAAAATATCCGAATTAAATGGATTCGGCCATATAGTTATCTTTTCCATTGTAAATTCATTTGTGCTTAAAGATCCGTCATCCACAAATCCATTACAATCATCATCTTTTCCATTGTCCGGTATCTCTTCTGCTCCAGGATACACAGTAATATCAGTATCATCACAGTCCGTATTATCACTTACATAACCCACCGGAGCGGAACAAACCTGAACCGTGGAGGTAGCATCGCCATATCCGTCCCCGTCCGTATCAGCGTAGAAAGTAGTCTTTACATTCTCATCAATCTGTCCATCACAATCGTTGTCGATACCATCACAGATTTCCGTGTTACCGGGATAGGCATCGGCATCCGCGTCATCACAATCGGTATTATCACTCACGTAACCATTGGGAACGCTACAAGCCTGAACCGTGGAGGCAGCATCACCATAGCCGTCACCATCGGTATCGGCATAATAGGTGGTCTTAACACCCTCGTCTATCTGGCCGTCACAGTCGTTGTCGATGCCATCACAGACTTCTGTATTACCGGGATAGGCATCGGGCTCACTGTCGTCGCAATCGGAACTGTTCGCTACATAGCCCGAAGGAACGGAACAGGCCTCCGTAGTACTGCTGGCATCACCATAGCCGTCCCCGTCCGTATCAGCGTAAAAAGTAGTCTTTACATTCTCGTCAATCTGACCATCACAATCGTTGTCCTTTCCATCACATACTTCTATGGCATCTGGATTAATATCAAAGTCGGTATCGTCACAATCGCCTTCATTTTCCGTATAACCATCGCCATCATCATCAGTATCTGCTGAACTGTCCAAAGTCCCCGGATCACAATCATCATCCTTGCCATTATCCAGTACCTCTTCGGCTGCTGGATTTACATTAGCATCCGTGTCATCACAATCGGTACTGTTCACTACATAACCCGAAGGAACGGAACAGGCCTCCGTGGTACTGCTGGCATCGCCATAGCCATCGCCATCGGTATCGGCATAATAGGTCGTCTTAACATTCTCATCTATCTGGCCGTCACAGTCGTTGTCGATGCCATCGCAGACTTCGGTATTACCGGGATAGGCATCGGGCTCACTGTCGTCACAATCGGTACTGTTCGCTACATAACCCGAAGGAACGGAACAGGCCTCCGTGGTGTTATTGGCATCGCCATAGCCATCGCCATCAGTATCGGCATAGTAAGTCGTAGTAACGCCTTCATCGGTCTGACCGTCACAATCGTTGTCCTTACCGTCACATAATTCAGAGGCATTGGGATACACCGTGTCGTCAGTATCATCACAGTCCATATTGTCGCTTACGAACCCCGAGGGAACGGAACAGGCCTCCGTGGTGTTATTGGCATCACCATAACCATCACCGTCCATATCAGCGTAAAAAGTAGTCTTTACATTCTCGTCAATCTGGCCGTCACAATCGTTGTCGATGCCATCGCAGACTTCTGTATTACCGGGATAGGCATCGGGCTCACTGTCGTCGCAATCGGAACTGTTCGCTACGTAGCCCGGGGGAACGGAACAGGCCTCCGTGGTGTTATTGGCATCGCCATAGCCGTCACCATCGGTATCGGCATAATAGGTGGTCTTTACATTCTCGTCTATCTGACCATCACAATCGTTGTCCTTTCCATCACAGATTTCTATAGCATCTGGATTAATATCAAAGTCGGTATCGTCACAATCGCCTTCATTTTCCGTATAACCGTCACCGTCATCATCGGTATCTGCCGAACTGTCCAAAGTCCCCGGATCACAGTCATCATCCTTGCCATTATCCAGTACCTCTTCGGCTCCAGGGTTTACATCGGCATCCGTGTCATCGCAATCGGAACTGTTCGCCACATAGCCCGGGGGAACGGAACAGGCCTCCGTGGTACTGCTGGCATCGCCATAGCCGTCACCATCGGTATCGGCATAATAGGTGGTCTTTACATCCTCGTCAATCAGACCGTCACAATCGTTGTCAATGCCATCGCAAACCTCCGTGTTACCGGGATAGGCATTGGGCTCACCGTCATCACAATCGGTACTGTTCGCTACATAACCAGGGGGAACGGAACAGGCTTCTGTAGTACTGCTGGCATCGCCATAGCCATCGCCATCGGTATCGGCATAATAGGTGGTCTTTACATCCTTGTCAATCAGACCGTCACAATCGTTGTCAATGCCATCGCAAACCTCTGTGTTACCGGGATAGGCATTGGGCTCATTGTCGTCGCAATCCGTACTGTTCGCTACATAACCGGAAGGAACGGAACAGGCCTGAATGGTGGATGTGGCATCGCCATAGCCATCGCCATCAGTATCTGCATAATAAGTGGTCTTAACATTTTCGTCTATCTGGCCGTCACAATCGTTGTCGATGCCATCGCAGACCTCCGTGTTACCGGGATAGGTATTGGGCTCATTGTCGTCGCAATCCGTACTGTTTGTCACATAGCCCGAGGGAGCGGAACAAGCCTGAATGGTGGATGTGGCATCGCCATAGCCGTCGCCATCGGTATCCGCATAATAGGTCGTCTTAACATTTTCGTCTATCTGGCCGTCACAGTCGTTATCCTTTCCATCACATACTTCTATAGCATCTGGATTTATATCAAAGTCGGTATCGTCACAATCGCCTTCATTTTCCGTATAACCGTCACCGTCATCATCGGTATCAGCCGAACTGTCCAAAGTCCCTGGATCACAGTCATCATCCTTGCCATTATCCAGTACCTCTTCGGCTGCTGGATTTACATTAGCATCACTGTCGTCGCAATCCGTATTGTCACTTACGTACCCCGCCGGGGCCGAACAAGCCTGAACCGTGGAGGTAGCATCGCCATAGCCGTCGCCATCAATATCTGCATAATAGGTGTTCTTAACGCCCTCATCAATCTGGCCGTCACAATCGTTGTCGATGCCATCACAGATTTCCGTATTGCCGGGATAGGCATCGGGCTCACTGTCGTCACAATCCGTACTGTTCGCTACATAGCCCGAAGGAACAGAACAGGCTTCCGTGGTACTGCTGGCATCGCCATAGCCATCGCCATCAGTATCTGCATAATAAGTCGTCTTCACACCCTCGTCAATCAGACCATCACAATCGTTGTCGATACCATCACAGATTTCCGTGTTGCCGGGATAGGCATTGGGCTCACTGTCGTCACAATCCGTACTGTTCGCTACATAACCGGAAGGAACGGAACAGGCTTGAATGGTGGATGTGGCATCGCCATAGCCGTCGCCATCGGTATCCGCATAATAGGTCGTCTTAACATTTTCGTCTATCTGGCCGTCACAATCGTTATCCTTTCCATCACATACTTCTATAGCATCAGGATTTATATCAAAGTCGGTATCGTCACAATCGCCTTCATTTTCCGTATAACCGTCACCGTCATCATCGATATCTGCCGAACTGTCCAAAGTCCCTGGATCACAGTCATCATCCTTGCCATTATCCAGTACCTCTTCGGCTGCTGGATTTACATTAGCATCACTGTCGTCGCAATCCGTATTGTCACTTACATACCCCGCTGGGGCCGAACAAGCCTGAACCGTAGAGGTAGCATCGCCATAGCCGTCGCCATCGGTATCAGCATAATAGGTGGTCTTAACACCCTCGTCTATCTGACCGTCACAGTCGTTGTCGATGCCATCACAGATTTCCGTGTTACCGGGATAGGCATCGGGCTCACTGTCGTCACAATCCGTACTGTTCGCTACATAGCCCGAAGGAACAGAACAGGCTTCTGTAGTACTGCTGGCATCGCCATAGCCATCGCCATCGGTATCGGCATAATAGGTCGTCTTTACATTTTCGTCTATCTGGCCGTCGCAATCATTGTCGATACCATCGCAGACCTCCGTATTACCGGGATAGGCATCGGGCTCACTGTCGTCGCAATCGGAACTGTTCGCTACATAGCCCGGGGGAACGGAACAGGCCTCCGTGGTACTACTGGCATCGCCATAGCCATCGCCATCAGTATCCGCATAATAGGTGTTCTTAACACCCTCGTCTATCTGGCCGTCACAATCGTTGTCGATACCATCGCAGACTTCCGTGTTACCGGGATAGGCATCGGGCTCACTGTCGTCACAATCGGTACTGTTCGCTACATAGCCCAAAGGAGCGGAACAGGCCTCCGTCGTACTACTGGCATCGCCATAGCCGTCCCCATCGGTATCGGCATAAAAGGTGGTCTTAACACCCTCGTCTATCTGGCCGTCACAGTCGTTGTCCTTACTGTCACATAATTCGAGGGCATTGGGATACACCGTGTCGTCTGTATCATCACAATCTGTGTCATCAGTCACGTAACCACTAGGAACGCTACAAGCCTGAATAGTGGATGTGGCATCGCCATAGCCGTCACCATCGGTATCGGCATAATAGGTGGTCTTTGCATTCTCATCGGTCTGACCGTCGCAGTCGTTGTCCTTACTGTCACATAATTCGAGGGCATTGGGATACACCGTGTCGTCTGTATCATCACAATCTGTGTTATCAGTCACGTAACCACTAGGAACGCTACAAGCCTGAATAGTGGAAGTGGCATCGCCATAGCCGTCACCATCGGTATCCGCATAATAAGTGGTCTTTGCATTCTCATCGGTCTGACCGTCGCAGTCGTTGTCCTTACTGTCACATAATTCGGGGGCATTGGGATACACCGTGTCGTCTGTATCATCACAGTCCGTATTGTCACTTACGTACCCCACCGGGGCCGAACAGGCCTGAATAGTGGATGTGGCATCGCCATAACCGTCCCCGTCCGTATCGGCATAGAAAGTAACTAGCCCAGAAGTATCCAAATCGTCATCGTCATCATCAATTAAACCATCACAGTCGTTGTCCACTCCATCACAGATTTCTGCTGCATCGGGATGAACCAATGGATTGTTATCATTACAATCTACATTGGGATGATCTACATAGCCATCCATATCGACATCTATAGCCAATGTCGAGGACCATATCCTCAGGTCGAACGTTGGATTAATAGGTGTCGTGGTTCCGTAGTAATATACCCGTACAAAATAGGTTTGCCCCACGGTTAAACCTCCGGCTATAATCTCCTCGTCAGCCAAGGTTGTATTGGGGTCGTCTGAACAATTCAAATAGCTAAGCGTATTACAATCGCCTGAATAGAGTGTTAATACCCCATCAAAGGTTGGATCCAATGTAATATATACCATTGCCGTTTGTGCTAAAAACGAATACCAAACATCATCCCGGGCATTACCAGTTCTACTGCTACAAGATTCTGCGGACACATCAGTTCCTGCGCCGCCTTGCAGATTACCTAAAATTGGTGTGGCAAGCAAAGCGGATGCCACATTGATATCCTGAACAACATGAATAGCTCCTTCGCAAAAATCGTTATCGGGCGGTGATACGGTATTGGTCACATAAGTTGGGGGAAACTTAAACCAACCACTCTTTTCATTGGAAGCACAACTAGATCGCACATAAATCCAATAGGATGTTCCAGGCAGCAAAACACTGCCCGAACTGGCATTGGTCGTCGGTGCTGTTGTCGATCCCGAAGCCTTAATGTCATCATCCGGATCATTTCCAGAAGGTACTATCTGCCAATCATAACCTGTAGGCGTGCTCAAGGCAGGCGGACTCCAGTAAAAATCAATACGGGTATCAGACTTATAACTAATACCTCCAGGAGCACCGGGCATATTACAGGTTGCAGCCGTTAGGTTTTGAATAGTCAGTGTATGGAACTCCGTATCAGATGAGCATCCTGAATTCAAATTAATGTGAATTTTAATTGTTCCAGCACCTATTGGATTGATATTCAAAGGTGAGGTTTCACTATCTATCAAATTATTAGCCCCATCTCGAATGGTAATAAAATCGGTATTAGGATTGTTGGTATCCGTACGGTTGCTTGTAAACTGGTATTCGTCTCCCGAATTAAGTCCCGTAATTTCAACATATTCACCAGCTTCAATACCTGAGGCTATCTGGTGTTGTTCGCCGTCATTAATGTCTACGCCTGCTGGAATGGGTGTCCCGTCATAGGCTTTGTTATTCGAACACTGCGAATACGATAAACCCGATAAACAAAGCGTGAAAATAAAAACTAAGAATATAAGCTTTTTCACACGTTTAAATTTTATTAATTATTTTTAACTGATTACATATAACACTCCTTTTATCATTTCTTCACGCGACCGGAAATATGCTATAGAGTCATGGAAGCGTTATAGGCGTATATGTGTCTTTTCAATACAGAACGCAACCTTATTTGACAAAACCTTACTTAAAGTGATCAATACACATCAAACATGATAGTTGTGTTGGTTGAAATTCCTCTATGGTTCTAATAAGTAACTTATCCCGGGCATTATCTACTCAGGATCAATCGGGGGATATTATCCCGTACTTGTAATTAAATGAAAGGCGGTTGCTCTATTAAACTAGAGCTTTACAATACGCTTCATAATTTTTTTGCTACTATTCATTGGAGTTGAAATTTTAAGCAAATAGATGCCGTTTTGTAAGTTATTTAAATGATCTATTTCAATAGTATTATTAATTATATCGGATATGATATATTGTAAAATGACACGCCCACTAATATCAAACAGTACGACGTTCAGTTTTTCATTATACCCATCGGGAAGCTCTATAAAAATGTTAGTATTAAATGGATTGGGTCTGATTATAACCTTATCAAAATCATATGCTTCCAGGGCTAAGGTTTCATCCGTCTGCCCATCACAATCATCATCTATACCATTATCTGGAATTTCTGTAGCATCGGGATGGATTGCAGAATTGCCATCGTTACAATCATTATTTGTTAAACTATACCCAATACCCGGATCGAAACAATAACCAGTCCCTGCATCATTTTCATCACCATAGCCATCCTCGTCTGCATCTACATAATAGATCGTCTGGCCGGTCACAGATGGATCTGCATCATCAACAAGCCCATCACAATCGTTATCAATGGTATCACACACCTCTGTTGCCCCAGGATGAACGGCACCATTAGCATCATTACAATCGGTACTGTCCGACACATAGCCACTAGGCTTGGTATTAGATAAGCTGGTTGCATTTAGATCTCCATATGTATCACTATCTGAATCTAAATACCAAGTTTTGAGATCAGCTCCATCGCAATCTTCATCTATACCATTGTCTGGGATTTCTGTAGCATCTGGATGGATAGAAGCTACGTTATCATTACAGTCCACATCCGGATGGGCTACATAGCCATCCATATCGTTATCGGTAACCGATGTTGACGACCATATTCTCAAATCGAAAGTAGGGTCAACAGGTGTAGTGGTGCCTTTATAGTATACCCGTACATAATACCGCAGCCCCACGGTTAAACCTCCAGCTATAATCTCTTCATCTGCCAGGGTTGTATTCGGGTCGTCCGAACAATCCAAATAGGATAACGTATTACAATCTCCAGAATACAGTGTTAAAATCCCGTCGAAAGTTGGATCTAATGTTATGGTTACACTAGCTGTTTGTGCTAAAAACCAATACCAAACATCGTCCCGTGCATTTCCTGTAGTGCCGTTACAATTCTCTGCAGCAACATCGGTACCAGCTCCTCCGTCCAAACTATCCATAATGGGAGTTGCCTCTGAAGCGGAATCAGTATTGATATCTTGCACCGCCTTAATCGCGCCATCACAAAAATCGTTGTCTGGTGGCGATGCGCTATTGGTTACATATGTTGGAGGGAACTTAAACCACCCGCTCTTTTCGTTGGAAGCGCAACTAGACCGAACATAGATCCAATAGGATGTTCCGGGCATCAAAACACTCCCCGAACTGGCATTGGTTGTAGGTACCGTTGTCGACCCCATGGCTTTTATATCGTCATCCGGATCGTTTCCAGAAGGTACTATCTGCCAATCGTAACCCAGTGGTGTACTCAAGGCAGGTGGACTCCAGTAAAAATCAATACGGGTATCTGACTTATAACTAATACCTCCGGGAGCACCGGGCATATTACAAGTGGCAGCCGATAGGTTTTGAATGGTCAGTGTGTGGAAATCCTCATCAGTACCACAGCCAGAATCTAAATTAACGTGAATTCTAATCGTTCCCGTCCCAATTGGGTCCTTGGTCAAAGGAGATGTCCCAAATACAATCTCTAAATTAGCTCCGTCACGAATGGTAATATAATCGGTATTGGGATTGTTGTTATCGGTACGGTTGCTTGTAAATTGGTATTCGTCTCCTGAATTAAGCCCGGTAATCTCAACATACTGCCCAGCTTCTATACCAGAGGCTATTTGATGCTGTTCACCATCGTTTATATTGACGCCTACTGGAATGGGAGGATCGGTATATTCTGAGGTGTTTAAGCATTGTGAAAAAGAAACACCAGAAGCGGCCAACATAAAAATAAGAAGTACAAGCTTTTCCATACATAATAAATTTAACGGTTACAGGCAGCCTCAAAAACACTAATGTTTTTCATATAAAACTCTCACAATCAGCCACTCTATTAAATATATTCATAAATAGCCAAATCCTTTATTATTCATAGTTGAAACGCCATAAATTTCGGTAAAACACTGTGGGTCAAGGGAAAGATTCGACCTCAAATTTTAGTTTCTATAAATTACCCCTCTATTAAAGTTATTGGTTATTGGTTATTGGTTGTTGGTTGTTGGTTTCATAACTGTACAACTTTAAACTTTTCGTTTTTCGCTTTAAACTTTACACTTTTCGCTTTACACTTTAAACTTTAAACTTTAAACTTTAAACTTTTTCCTAGCGACGAAATTAATGGCTGTCATATTCAAATACAGAATTTAAAAAAGGAGCCATATAAAATATATACCGCTCCTTTTTTTTACTTATAGCATCAAAATAGATTTATTTTTGATGTTTTGATGAAACAATTTTCTTAACTACACTGCCTCTTGCTGTGGTTACCCTTACAAAATACATTTGATCGTCTGTTCTTGATAAATCAAATCTGGTATTACCAACTGAGCTCTTAATGTATCTTCTGTTTTCAGCCTGTCTCAATAAGGCACCTTTAATATCGTATACTTTGATTTTCACGTCTGTATCATAATCAAATTTATAACTGATATTAACTTCGTTTTCAAATGGTACCGGATAGGCTTTTACACTATCTGCTTTGCCCCAAGGATCAACATCAACAATACAGCCATCGTAACCTGTTGCCGGTGGATTCTCCTGGAATTCGCCGTAATCGGTAGTCGGCACGAAACCATTTGGTGCCACTTCACCCGACACATCACTACAGGCCACAGCATGTGCAATCACATAGACTGCACCACCTCCGGGAACCGTTATCGTTTTCTCGGCGTCGGTAGAAGTACTCCACGTCATGACGAAACTCAAATCGCCCGCATTAAAGGTATACTGCCCCGGAGCTACGGTATAAGCACCGTTTTTACCGGTTGGATAGGCATCACAACCAATATACAAATGCGCTTCACTCAAACCGATTCCGGGAGCCATTTCATATAAAGCAGTGATGGTATAATCCTCTGGACTGTAATTAATAGTTACAGTACCCACATACTCGCCTTTATTAAGTAAACATTTACCAGCACCTCTGTAAAGGTCTAATACATAAGGTTCCCAAGACGGTGTAATTTTATTGGTCCAACCCCAACGGTGGAAACCATTTTCACGGAAACAGGTACTAATTCCAGTGTCTATTTCTGCTTCGGCACCTTCGCCATTAACAGCAACACCAAAGGCTGTTCCACACTCGGTACATACAACAACCGGAATATCGACGGTATCGCTATTGGTACAACCATTACCATCTGTATAGGTATAGGTTACCGTATAGTTTCCAGCAGGGATACCCCCGGTTGGTACTGTAAATAAGCCGTCAGCAGTTATGTATGGACTACCACTCCAGGTACCACCTACAGGGCTACCTGTTAGCTGTACAAAATTGCCTTCCAAGTTACATATTGCTAATGGTGGGTCGCCAGCTTCTACTGTTGGAAGTGGATATACTTCAATCTCAGTAAATGCTCCTGACTCTGTTATACAATTATCGTTGGTATCAATTTCTACGAAAAATGCATAGACACCTGGCACAGTTGGCGGATCTGGACATACCGTACTATTAATAGGTACAAACGATCCTCCGTCTTTAATATATCCTAACCATACTATATCTGCTCCTGCAACATCTGTTGTCGCAAAAGGACACAAGGATGCTGGTGGATTATCTTCACAGTATGCTGTTGGTGTGACTGCTGGACTTTCTTCTGTTCCGTCTACTGTTAATGTACGTGAACAGGTTGAAGAACAATTATTGCCATCGGTAACAGTTACCTCATATTCTCCTGGTACTGTTAATCCAGAAATAGTAGCAGTATTTGCTGTAAACCCGCCTGGTCCTGTCCAACTATAGCTGGTGCCTCCTGAAGCTGTAAAACTCGCTGATTCTCCAGAACAGATTACATTGTCACCGGTTATATTACATGGTGGATTATCATAAACCGTTATGGTAAAGGATGTTGTTCCGTAACAAATATCTCCTCCGCCATTATCTATATGGCTACGTACATAAATGGTCTTTGGTGAATCCCCTACCGATACACTATAAGCATCTTTTCCTGCTATCGGATTTGAACCTGAATTAGCATCCGATTGGGATGTATGGAAACTTATTGTGCCACCATCTTCTCCTGTAACACCATCATCCAAATCGAAAGTCTGGGTATCATCACCCGATTCACAATCTGCCAGGTTCATTGCCGTTGGATCAGGATTGTCATAAACAGTGATATCAAAGAAAGTGGTGCCGTAACAATCATTATCGCCATCATTGTCATTCTCGTTACGTACATAAATCCTATCATTACCTGTTTCGTAAGCTGCTGGATTGGCTATTGGATTAGCATCGTTATCCGCATCTGCCTGAGACAAGTGGAAGCTTACACTGCCACCATCTTGGTTAACACCATCATTTAAATCAAATGTCGCCATGCCATTATCTGCTCCGGACTCACAATCGGCTAGATCATTTCCTGTCGGATCTGGATTGTCATAAACAGTGATGTCAAAGAAAGTCGTACCGTAACAATCATTATCGCCATCGGCATCGTTCTCGTTACGTACATAAATCCTATCACTTCCCGTTTCGTAAGCTGCCGGATTGGCTATTGGGTTAGCATCGTTATCTGCATCTGCCTGGGATAAGTGGAAGCTTACACTGCCGCCATCTTGGTTAACACCATCATTTAAATTAAATGTCGCCATGCCATTATCCGCTCCGGACTCACAATCATCTAGATCATTTCCTGTTGGATCAGGATTGTCATAAACAGTGATGTCAAAGAAAGTTGTACCGTAACACACATTTCCATTGCCATTATCAATTTCGTTACGTACATAAATTCTATCATTCCCTGTTTCGTAAGCTGCTGGATTGGCTATTGGATTAGCATCGTTATCTGCATCTGCCTGGGATAAGTGGAAACTTACACTGCCGCCAGCAGTATTAACGCCATCATTTAAATCAAATGTCGCCATGCCATTATCTGCCCCAGACTCACAATCGTCTAGATCGTTACCTGTTGGAGCTGGATCGTCAAAAACAGTGATGTCAAAGAAGGTTGTACCGTAACAATCATTGTCGCCATCATTGTCATTCTCGTTACGTACATAAATCCTATCGCTTCCTGTTAAATAAGCTGCTGGATTGGCTATTGGATTAACATCGTTATCCGCATCTGCCTGGGACAAGTGGAAACTTACACTACCTCCATCTTGATTAACACCATCATTTAAATTAAAAGTGGCTTGATTTGTCCCATCTTCACAAGCTGCTAAATCATTTCCTGTCGGATCTGGATTGTCATAAACAGTGATGTCAAAGAAGGTCGTACCGTAACAATCATTATCGCCATCGGCATCGTTCTCGTTACGTACATAAATCCTATCACTTCCCGTTTCGTAAGCTGCCGGATTGGCTATTGGGTTAGCATCGTTATCCGCATCTGCCTGGGATAAGTGGAAGCTTACACTACCGCCATCTTGGTTGACCCCATCATTTAAATCAAAGGTCGCCATGCCATTATCCGCTCCGGACTCACAATCGTCTAGATCGTTTCCTGTCGGATCCGGGTTGTCATAAACAGTGATATCAAAGAACGTGGTGCCGTAACAATCATTGTCGCCATCGGCATCGTTCTCGTTACGTACATAAATCCTATCACTTCCCGTTTCGTAAGCTGCTGGATTGGCTATTGGGTTAACATCGTTATCTGCATCTGCCTGGGATAAGTGGAAGCTTACACTGCCGCCATCTTGGTTAACACCATCGTTCAAGTTAAATGTCGCCATGCCATTATCCGCTCCGGACTCACAATCGTCTAGATCATTTCCTGTCGGATCTGGATTGTCATAAACGGTAATATCAAAGAAAGTCGTACCGTAGCAAACATTCCCATTCCCATTATCAACTTCATTACGTACATAAATTCTATCATTACCTGTTTCGTAAGCTGCTGGATTGGCTATTGGATTAGCATCGTTATCTGCATCTGCCTGGGATAAGTGGAAGCTTACACTGCCGCCGTCTTGGTTGACCCCATCATTTAAATTAAATGTCGCCATGCCATTATCCGCTCCAGACTCACAATCGTCTAGATCGTTTCCTGTTGGTTCTGGATTGTCATAAACGGTAAGAGTAAAAGACGTTTTACTATAACACTGGCTACCAGTACGGACACTACGTATCCAGATCACCGTGCCATTGGTCGCACTATAACTATTAGGATTAGCAATACCGCTACTCATGAGATTATCTGCATCAGCCATACTTTCATGAAACGTTCTTGTTGTATCAGGTTCAGGTGTACTATTCCCTTCGTCAATAGCAGTTTCTAGATCAAATGTAGCCTCACCAGTATCACCAATTTCACAATCGGCTAAATTATTAGCAACAATTTCTGGAGGTCCTCCAAGAAATCCGAATAAATAAGGCCCGGCAAAGTCTTTCAACTCACTACCAAAAGCACTCTCATTGGGTCCACCACCACTACTACGGGTTTTAACCAATAAACTACCCAATATATTAGAACAAGGATCTTGCATGCCTCTTCTATCCAATCCGAAAGCAGTTAAATTAATAGCGATTTCAACAAATTGATAGCGTTGATAGTTTGTAACCAAACTCGGTCCGGATCCTTCCCAAGTACTCCATGGTGGTCCTAATGTCATAGATGTTGCATCAGACACAAAATCATTATTAGCGCGACCCCACATATTTGTACCGCCCCCAGCAGGGTTAATGGCAGCATAACCAAAATTGCCTGAACCTGTTCCTTTTTCAAAAGCCACTCCTTTATCTACATTAAAAGGTCTATTAACTGCGGTATTATCATACGCATTAAAAACAGACTCTTCCATCCATACCCTGATTCTGATATCAGGCACATTACCTCCATTAATATAATCCACCGAAACAATAATGGTTCCCGGAATTAAAATAGTTCCATCGGTATCAAAAGTCCAGGCGGTACGTCCGCCATCGGGACCCAATTTAGATGGATCAGAGAGGTCTGCTGGCGTTTCCAATCCTTCTCGAAAAAACTCAAAGTCTAAATGTTTGTTACCATTGGTAACAACTAGTGAAGCACCTGCAAATGCATAAAGCTCATCAAAAGGTCGGTCATCTAAAGGAAACCCCGGGTTGGTTGCAGGATCGTGTGGATTAGTACCTCGCAAATGTGCATACACATCGACGATATCCGTTTTTTGAGGCACACTACCCATTGTTCCTATACTCCAATTAACAGGGTTATCTGAATTCTTATCAGCTCCCGATGAAAAATAAGATGTTTCAGCACTACCGCCTTTTACATAGGTATCGCGTCCGTAAACGGCATCCAACCATAAATAAGGCGTAGGAACTCCAGCATTATCCTCCACAACAACAGGGAAAGGTATAGGAAGGGCATTAGGGATCCATACCGATTGTCTAAGTTCCACTGGTACATTATCCACACTGTTAGGAGGGTTAGGATCGGAATCTGGATTACCGCCATTAGCGCTACCTAATTCATCAATTACTCCTAAGCCAGTGCCATTTTCAAACCAGTCAGCAGTACCGGTTGCGGTAGGAAGAGCAGGTCCAAAATTAGGAGGAAATTGCAATACGCCTGAATAGACGTCTCCGTCTACACCAAAATTGGCCTGGACTGAAGATGAACCTACATCCTGTCCATAAAAAAATTGTGTTGATAGCCCAAAAACAATGACTAAGCAACACAATAGTAATCTCTTAAAAGATTTATTGGTACAACCAATAATATCTAATTTCGTAAAACTGTACATAAACATAGCATTTAAATTAAATTAATAACCGAGTTTACATAACAATAACAACTAAGTTGTAGAATGAGGGTCGTGAAATTAAATTGTATTAATTTGTCACAACAAGGTATGTTACATCAAAGTAAGAAAGGTGGCATTCAATAAATTGCTATTAATCAAATGCTATTATATAGGAGATAACGACTCGCCTTAAATAGTATGTATTTGTACGCGAGTACTTTCCTAAAGATAAGAAATAAGTATTATAATTTGAAATTGTTCTAAGGGTAATTTTATCAAATTAGCTTATCAGCAGTTATTATCGATGAAATACACTTTATCTCTTTTTCTGACTAAATTAACTTTTAAACATCTAGTTTACTGAGGATTAAATGTTAGTTATTGGGTGATGGGTGTTGGGTCTTGGTTATTGGTTATTGGTTATTGGTTGTTGGTTGCTGGGTGATGGGTGTTGGGTGTTGGGTGTTGGTTACATAATTGTACAACTTTAAACTTCAACTCTTAGCTATTAGTAGTTGGCTTTTAGCCTTCAACTGTTCATTGTTCATTGTTTACTTTTCGTTTTTCTTTAAACTTTAAACTCTCAACTTTAAACTCTCAACTCTTAGGTATTGGGTATTGGGTGTTGGGTCTTGGGTCTTGGTTGTTGGTTGCTGGTTACATAATTGTACAACTTTAAACTTCAACTCTCTTAGCTATTAGCAGTTGGCTTTTAGCCTTCAACCGTTCATTGTTCATGTTCACTTTGTATATATTAATATAGAATTACCCCACATTTCAATTTAAAAGTATACCACTTATTACCAACTTGAACATCCAACCAGAGATGTTCAGAAAATGATAAGTATGTATACAAAACAGGAAATAATATTAAAGAGTCACCGTGAAGGTAAAAGTCAGCGATTGATAAGCAAGGAGCTTGGGATCAGCCGTAAAACCGTAAAAAAGTACATTGTTCAATTTGAAGACCGTTTACAGTCGGGATCTCCTCCCCAAGAGGCCATAACAAAGTATTTGTCCGATGCTCCAACTTATCAGTTGGGCCAGCGCAAGAAATTAAAACTCACCTTAGAAGTCCAACAGGCCATTGATGAGTTGCTGGCGACCAATGAAGAGAAAAGGCTCCAGGGACTTCGAAAACAACTGCTTAAAAAATGTGATATTCATGGTCTATTACAAGAGCAAGGCATTGCTATAGGCTATACTACCGTCTGTAATTACATCAGAGAAAAACAAGGGAAGACCGTCCCTAAGGAGGCTTATATCCGCCAGGAGTATGTCCCCGGAGAGGTCTGTGAGTTTGACTGGGGAGAAATCAAGCTTTATATAGCAGGGAAGCTAACTCGCTTCCAGCTGGCTGTTTTTACGGCCGCATACAGTAATTATCGTTACGCTGAAATTTATCAGCGACAGGATACTCTGGCCTTTATGGAATCCCATGTGAGTTTTTTTGAACACTTGCAGGGGGTCCATAAGGAAATGGTCTATGATAATATGCGGGTAGCCGTATCCAAATTCATAGGCCCCCACGAAAAAGAACCCACACTCGCTCTGTTGCAATTGCGTGGGCACTATCATTTTAGCCATCGTTTTTGCAATAGCCATCGCGGAAACGAGAAAGGTCATGTAGAACGCAGTGTAGAGTATATACGGCGTAAGAGCTTCGCAGTGAAATCTCACTTCACCAATTTAGAAGAGGCCACAGCCTGGTTGTATACTAAAGTAGCGGCCCTTAACAATACCAGGCAAAAACTCACAGGAAAGACGGCCAAAGAACTGCTTGCTCAGGAAAAGGCCGCTCTATTGCCTCTGCCCACAAAATTGCTCTGCTCGGAGCAGATCCAGCTTCGAGTAGATAAATACGCTACGGTAAGCTACAAAACCAACAGGTACTCGGTACCTGATCATTTAGTAGGCGAATTTGTTCAGGTTAAAATCATGAGCCACGAGCTATGGTTTTACCATGATAATCACAAAGTAACTACCCACTTAAGGAGTTATAACCTCCACGAATGGATCATTAAAATCGATCACTACCTGGCCACTTTTAAACGCAAACCTGGCGCCCTGGCAGGGAGTATAGACTTAGCAAGTTCCGGGTATCTAAAAGATCTTTATCAAGCTCATTTTATGGGAGAACCACGCAGCTTTATCGAGCTACTGGATTATTGCAGCCTGCATAGTGTCACGGATGAAAGGTTAGCACAAGCCGTAACCCAGCTAACCCAGAGCCCGGTAAAGCAACTGACCACAGAAAAGATAAAAGCACTGCTGGGAAATAAACAAGATCATCAGGAACCCCTTAAGTGGACCCAAACCACAGCGATGGCTAAATCACAACTTCAACAATTATCAACACTCATAAATTAAAGAACCTATGGATAAAACGATCAACCAGCGTATTGAGAACTACAGTAAAGAATTACGACTACCTGTATTTAGAAGGGATTTTACGGCTTTGGCTAAAGAAGCTGCCTCCCAGCGCCTGAATTATGAAGACTTCCTTTTACAACTCATGGAACGCGAATATGAAGCTCGGGTAGAGAACCGTAAGAAGTCCCATATCCGGCAAGCGAACTTCCCTTCAAAGATGTATTTAAATGACTTAAAGCGGGAGCAATTACCGCCCAATGCTATAGAGAAACTTCCGCTACTGGAACGTCTTGACTTTATCGAATCTGGACAAAATATCGTATTAGCAGGAAATCCTGGTACCGGTAAGACCCATATTGCCGTAGGCCTTGGCCTGAAAGCCTGTCTACAGGGGTATAAAGTATTATTTACCACGGTACATAAACTATTAACCCAAATACGGGAATCGCACTCCCAGCGCACCCTAAAGATTATGGAAGCACGTTTTGA
>NZ_JAELVQ010000022.1 GCF_016428595.1 Snuella sedimenti
GAAAAACGCTCTTGAAATTCGAATAAGGATAGGCTTTTGAATCTTTGCTCCATAAGTTTATGTATTTATCCCTTGAATTTACTCATATTATTAATATTTACAAAACGCCTAAGTCGATTAAATTATTATAATAACCTCTTATGTGATGCAAAAAAAAACAATTTTGGTCTCATTATCTATATTCCATTTTCAACTGCCAGTTTAGCTATAGAAAAAAGCATTAATTTATGGATTACTAATATTCCTATAGATTGGAAAGAATCATTTAATATAAAAGACAATGATTTATCCACCTTGATTTCTTTGTTAATTTGTAAAAATTGGAAAGGGACTATCGAGGTACAAATTCTGAATAATAATAACCAAATTAAGTTTTCTGAGACTGATATAGAAGATTTACTTACGATGGTTAGATTCCCAAAGAATACTTCAGTAACCGTAAAACATGGAGATTTGCTTGATAATGTAACTAGGGAAAGAAATACTGATGTAAATATCTTTAGCATTGAGGAAGGAATGTCTGTTGAAGATATGGTTAAAATTGTAAATCAATCTCGAATTTCAGCAATCTTTTGTGCAGATTCTGATTTCGAAAATGTTTTAGTGTAAGAAACATTGAAACATTGCCCATGTAATCAAGAGTTATCTTCATAACAAATTGATTTACATGAGTTATTAATTGAAACATTAAGCATCCTTTGCTTTAGAAATCTTGCGTATTGCGATAAAATAAATCATTACTTAAAAACCACACCATAAAAACATATTGTGTAAGCAGCTTAACGATTGTGCGCCCTAATAAAATCGCTAATAAGGTAAGTAATTAGTTTACCTACCATAGTAGCTGTCTTTTTGGTTGGAGCTGCCTCACAGATGTGCAAGTAACTGGCATTGGTATGTGTTGCAAAATATGAAACAAACGCTCTGGCCTGGTTAACCGTAAATCCACTTGGTGTCATAGCACTACTAGGAATGTTCTCAATGGCATCGCAGTCTATTTCAATGCCAAATGGTTCTTCTTCAATATGTACTAAAGCACGTTTTAAAGCATCTTTATAATGAACATCATGTCGTATTTTTAAGGCTTCAAACGTATTATAATCGATCGCCTTTAATTTATCGATGGTCTTAAAAAGTATATCGGAAGTATAATTTTCATGTAAGCCAAACACAAAATAATTTTTTAAAAAGCCTTCGGCGAAAGCATATGAAAAACCATTGCCACTGTGCCTGCCTTCTTCCGCTCTAAAATCGGAATGTGCATCAAGGTTAATCGCGTTAATGGGTTTGTTGAGAGCTAGACTCGTCCCCTTTATATTTCCGTAGGCATTATTATGCCCACCTCCAACAACAATAGGAACTTTTCCTGCCGAAACAATTTGGTGAATGCAATAGGTAACATGCGTGTCAATTATTTCAACCAATTTTCGGGCTTTCATTAAACTTTTTTTCTTGGATTGGTCCAAACTTGAAAGTTCCATTAGTTCATTTGAAAAATCCAAATGCCCTAAGATGAGTGCTTTTTTTGCCTTGGTTAAAGCATTACTTTGTATATTTAAAAGTACATTTAAAGTGGCGTTCCAAGCACTTCGAGCACCTGTTTTTCCTTGGTTGGCATAAACACCAATATCCTCCGGCACACCAATTATAACATAGGTAACATCCAAATTTATAAGTTGTTCGTATATATTTGAAATGCTGGTAAGCACTTGAACATGTTCACCAAATTTGGATTCACCAGAACGTTTGTTTAATAATTTATTTCGTGTAATATTGTTAAATAATACAAGTTTATCCATTGGTAAGTAAATAATTTTAGATTAAAAATACATCATTATTTATTTTAAGCATTATAAAAAGCAAAGTATTAAAGTTTATAAGAAAATTAATTTTTTAAGTACATTAAAAACAAGTAATTATGGAAAACAACAAGAGTAATATCGGATTAAAAGTAGCCTTAGGGATTGCGTTGGTTTTGTTTTTAGGGACAGGATTTTACACCATGAGCCTTTACAATAAAAGTAAAGAAGAAAAGAAAGAGCTGGTAGAGCAAAAACAATTGGTTATGAACGACCTAAGCGCTATGGCCAAGCAGTATGATGAAGCTATAAGCGAAAATGACATTGCTAATCAGAATTTAATTGAAGCTAGAGCAAGGATACAGGGTTTAATAGACTCTTTAAAAATATCGGAAACCAATGTTAAGAGCTTATGGCGATACAAGCAAAAATATGCATCACTGCAAAAAGAAATGGATGTTTTATTGGCTCAAAATGATTCCTTGAAAGTCGCTAACTCATACTTAGCAACATCGTTGGATAGCACGAGAGTACGTTTAGAAGAGCGTACTTTATTTACAGATTCCTTATTGGTACAAAACACAGCGTTGGCTGAAGTCGTTGAAAATGCAGCAGTTTTATCGACTGTTGGCTTAAAGGGCTTTGGTGTCATAGAAAGGACTTCAGGGAAATTAATTCCAACAGAAAGAGCGAGTCGTACCGATAAAATTAGAGTTTGTTTTACAGTTGCAAAAAATGCATTAGTACAAGCCGGTGATCAAGAGCTTTATGTGCAAGTAATTGACCCTAAAAACAATACTTTAGGATTAAATGAACAAGTACAATTTGACGAAAAAACACTGAATTACAGTATTATTAGCAAATTTAATTACGAAAACGCTAACCTTAATATTTGCGAATTCGTAGCCTCTAAAGGAAACAGTAAATTTGAAAAAGGAAGATACGTTGTTAATATTTTTAACGAAAAAGACCTTGTGTCAACATCCGAGTTTACCTTGAAGTAATATTTAAATATAAGCATATATAACGAAATGCTGCAAGTGGTTACTTGCAGCATTTTTTTATGACAAAAAAATAGATATTTTTATTGTTAATAAATCGTTAAATTGTATATTGCACAGGTTTCTTTGAAAAATGAAAAGAAATTACAACGATTAATAGCTAACCAACCAACTAAAAAAACAGGTAATAATTATTACCTGTTTTTTTTATATCTTGGGTTTTACTATTACTATTTAAGGCTTCCCACCATATCTTCGGGCTTTACCCAAGCATCATAATCTTCGGCACTAACATAACCTAAATTAATTGCTTCCTCCTTAAGGGTCGTACCATTTTTGTGCGCTGTGTTGGCAATTTCGGCTGCTTTATAATAACCAATTTTAGTATTTAAAGCCGTTACCAACATTAAGGAATTATTTAAAAGTTTCGTTATCACCTCTTGGTTAGGCTCAATACCTATAGCACAATTTACATCAAAACTAACACAAGCATCACCGATTAATTGTGCAGATTGCAAAACATTAGCAGCCATCACCGGTTTAAATACATTTAGCTCGTAATGCCCTTGCATACCACCAACACTTACAGCAACATCATTACCCATAACCTGTGCGCACACCATGGTTAAGGCCTCACATTGCGTTGGATTTACTTTTCCTGGCATGATTGAACTTCCTGGTTCATTAGCTGGAATAATAATTTCACCTATTCCGCTACGAGGACCAGAAGCCATTAAACGGATATCGTTGGCTATCTTATTTAATGAAACCGCTAGTTGTTTTAAAGCACCATGTGTTTCTACCAAGGCATCATGGGCAGCCAAAGCTTCAAACTTATTTGGAGCAGTCACAAAAGGGAGTGCCGTAAATTTCGCTATATATTCAGCTACACGTTTACTGTAGCCTTTAGGGGTATTTAGCCCTGTACCTACTGCAGTACCGCCTAACGCTAACTCACTTAAATGCGGTAAAGTATTCTCAAGGGCATTTAAACCATGATCTAATTGAGCAACATATCCAGAAAGTTCTTGACCCAAGGTTAGGGGGGTAGCATCCATTAAATGGGTACGTCCAATCTTAACAACCTTATTAAAAGCTTCCGATTTTTTCTTTAATGTGTTTCGTAATTGTTTGACACCTGGAATGGTAGTCTCTACAATCTTTTTATAAGCAGCAATATGCATACCTGTAGGGAAGGTATCGTTAGACGATTGCGATTTGTTTACATCATCATTTGGTTGGATGGTTTTTTCGCCTTCTCCAATAACTTTACCAGCCAATTGGTGGGCTCTGTTAGCAATAACTTCATTAACATTCATATTGCTTTGTGTTCCCGAACCAGTTTGCCAAATAACCAATGGAAATTGATCGTCGTGTTTACCTTCTAAAATTTCATCACACACCTGAGCAATTAAATCACGCTTTTCAATAGGAAGGACGCCAAGCTCGCAATTGGTATATGCGGCAGCTTTTTTTAAATACGCAAAGCCATAAACAATTTCTAAAGGCATTGAAGCTGCAGGGCCTATTTTAAAATTATTTCTTGAGCGCTCGGTTTGTGCTCCCCAAAGCTTATCGGCAGGTACTTTTACCTCGCCCATAGTATCTTTTTCTATTCTGAAATCCATGATAATTATGATTTATTTTAAGTCACAAAGTTAACTGTTTTGTGTGTTTTTTATGAGGATTAAATAGAGATTTTAAAAGAAATTTCAACATTTGTATAAGACCCGAAATTGGAGTAACTTTGATACTAGTTAGAATCAGAATACTCTGATATAATAGTTAAAACAAAGTATAAATATTTAAAACTTAAATAATCATGGCAGCAATTAGATTAGGAGATGAAGCCCCAAACTTTACAGCAATGTCCACAGAAGGAGAAATTAACTTTCACGATTGGCTAGGCGATGGCTGGGGGGTGTTGTTTTCTCATCCAGCCGATTACACTCCGGTTTGTACAACCGAATTGGGAACGGTAGCAAAATACAAAGCAGAGTTCGATAAGCGCAATGTAAAAGTTGTTGCTTTAAGTGTTGATGGTTTAGAATCGCATCATGGTTGGGTTAACGATATTAACGAGACACAGAATACAACCGTTAATTTTCCAATTATAGCTGATGAGGACAAAAAGGTATCAGAGCTTTACGATATGATCCACCCAAATGCAGATAGCAATGCAACCGTAAGATCGGTTTTTGTTATTGGTGATGATAAAAAAGTGAAGCTAACAATTACTTATCCAGCATCCACTGGTAGAAACTTTGATGAATTATTAAGGGTTATCGATTCCTTACAACTAACAGCATACCATAAAGTGGCGACGCCTGCTAATTGGAATAATGGAGACGATTGTGTTGTGGTGCCAGCAGTTACAAATGAAGAAATTCCTGCACTTTTCCCGAAGGGTTTTAAAGAAGTTAAGCCTTATTTACGTATGACACCACAACCCAATTTAAATTAGAAAAACTGTTAATAAATCTTAATATGGTATTGTAAAACAAAATGCTTTGCATTATCTTTGCACAAGATTTTTTAAAAGACACTTACAATTATGTTCGAATTTGACCAGTACTTAGGATTTTTAGCTTTCTTAACCATTCTTACCATTGGTTTTTGGTTAATGATTTTTTTGTTAACATTTGTAATTCCTTATTGGATTGGAGGTTCTTTAATTGAAAGAATTAAAGAAATAAGAGCTGAAAAAAAGGCGAAGAGAGAAGCATAAGAACAATTACTGTTTATAATATAAATGAAGGAAGCTAAATAGCTTCCTTTTTTTGTTGTATTTTTTCTGCTTATTTAGCAAATCAAACTAACATATAATATTGTGCAACTAAACAAGCAACATATTTATAAGTACGCAAACGGACGCAACGTGTTGGTTTTGTTTGTTGTAACAAATATTGTTTATGCAATAATGTTATTGCTAACAATACCTCGCGTCATGCAATTCTCCAACGGGATGAAATTATTGGATATGATGCCTGGAGGCTATTCGCAAGAATATGTGAGCACACTCTTTTTAACTTTAGGTTATGAGGGTAGAAGATTATACTTATGGAACCAAATTCCAATCGACATGGTTTATCCTTTTTTATTTGGTATTTGTTATTCTTTACTATTGGTATATTTTTTAAAAAAGATTAATAGGGTAAATTCTAAATTGCTATATCTAACCTTACTTCCCATTGTTGCTGGCTTAGCCGATTATGCTGAGAATTTAGGCATCATTACAATGCTTAATGCTGCTCCAGAAATAGCACTTACAACAGCGCAATTAACAAATGTGTTTACACTTATAAAAAGCATTGCTTCAACTATTTATTTTGTTGTGTTATTGGCAACGATCATTGCTTTTTTAGTTAGCAAAACAAAAAACAAGTCACGCAATACCATTAACCAATGAGCATACAGCCTCTTTTAGAATATATAAGAAAACATATTGACCTATCAAGTCAAGAAGAAAGTATATTGGCTTCTAAAGTTGTTTTAAGAAAGTATCTTAAAGGGCAGTATATTGTGCAACAAGGCGATGTATGCCAATACGAGTGCTTTGTTTTATCCGGCTGTACAAAAACTTTTTATGTAGACGAAGAAGGACAAGAGCACATTGTTATGTTTTCGATAGAAGATTGGTGGACATCCGATATGGGAAGCTTCATTACCCAAACACCTGCCGATTTTAACATACAATGTTTGGAAAATACCGAACTTGTTTTGTTTCCTTACAATGAAATAGAATCACTATATAAAGAAATCCCAAAGTTAGAACGCTTTTTTAGACAAATAATAGAGCGGGCTTTTGTTACTTCACAAAAACGATTAGTTAGAAGTTTTAGCCTTTCGGCTAAAGAGCAGTACCTTCACTTTAGAGAACAATATCCTCAAATAGAACAGCGTATTCCTCAATATATGGTTGCGTCTTACCTGGGTATTACCAAAGAGTTTTTAAGTAAAATTAAAAACCAGCTTATTTATAAGCACTAATAATGTTAACCTCTTATGTATTATGATGAAATTCCATCAATTCGAGTAAATTTTACGATTGAAAATGGGTACAGTTTGTATCGAGAATAAGAATTCCATCTAGGGGGGGCTGTTAACACTAATCCCAAAAGTGGCTTTTGCGCCCTTTTTCCGCATTTCTTCGTCTATTTTTGACAACGTAGCCCGCTATGTTTTACAAAAATAGCCTCGAAATCCGAAAAAATCATCAAAAAATCCATGCATTACGTTTAGTGTTAACAGACCCTAGTTAGAAGATCCACGATGTGATTTTTCGTTTCTCAAGATCACTCTAACTGAAGAATTATTACTATTTTGATTCAAAAGGTACAATGGACAATGTTAATATAGTTTAACATTATTTTATAATCTAGTTTATTTTCTTCTCAAGAATTGTTCATGATATTTGTAATATAATTTTTATCAAGGAAAAATATAAATACAAACACATGAAAAACACAATTAAGAAATTAGTTATGGCAACAGTTGTTGCTTTTGTTACCTTCTCTTTCACTGATGGAGAAAAAAAAGAAATTAAGATTGAAAACAGTAAAGTGGTATGGAAAGGTTACAAAGTTACCGGTTCTCACGAAGGCACTATTGCTATAAAATCTGGGTTTTTAACTTTTGATAACGAAGCCCTAACTGGTGGCGAATTCGTTATTGATATGACGTCAATTAATACTACAGATATGGAAGGAGAGTATAAAGGAAAATTAGACGGCCATTTAAAATCGGATGACTTCTTTAGTGTAGCAAAGCACCCAACATCAAAATTAGTATTTACTAAGGTAATTGCTTCGGGTAAGAATGCTTACAATGTAACGGGCGACTTAACCATTAAAGGAAAAACACACCCTGTAACATTTACTATGTCTATTTACGGAAATAAAGCAACTGCTTCGATAAAAGTTGACAGAACAAAATATGGTATTGAATACAAATCTGCTAGTTTTTTTGATAGTTTAAAAGATAAAGCTATTTATGACGAATTCGATTTGGTATCAGATTTACAGTTTTAACTGTAGCAATATAACATAAAGAAGTAGCCTGTGGACTTAATTTCTACAGGCTATTTTTTATCATTACGTGAGTCTTGTTTAAGAGCAAGTATATATCTTCGAGTAAAATTCTGGAAGAATTCAGTGTTAAGTAGTCTATGAACCTATAAATTTTCTTGTTTTCGATACACCAAATCACAGATTTGACACTCTAACTGACGAAAATTTGTTATCCAAGACTAAGGTTGTTATAATTCATGAACGAGTGTCGAATACGGAACTATTTCCGAAATAATGTTTAAATCAAATAATTGTTGCTGTGTTCTATTTACGGTGGTTTCATCTATTAATTCTTGAGACCATTCGGTTAGGTTTAACCACTCCCTCACATCTTCCAACTGCTGACCATAATGCTTGGCTATGGTTTTATCTATGTTTAGAATCTCCTTAAATTTGCTTGTAGCACTATTAATGACCTTTAGTATGGTCTTTAAATATGCCGCATTATTTTCAATAATATCATTGCTTGCAGCTATTACAAAACAAGGCCAAGGTGATGGACAATTCCCTATCCGTCTAAAAATACCCGTATCGACCAAAGGTTTTGTCATGAATTTTTCCCATAAAAAATAGTCTGCGTTCCCTTGGGTAAGTGCGGTGACGGCTCCGTCCAGATCATTTATAACCTTAAATTTAAGGTCTTTTTTTAAATCCCAATTATAGTTTTTAGCATTTATATAACTCATTAAATGTGATCCCGAACCGTTCCGACTAATAGCGGCCTTGGTGCCTTTTAAATCGGAAATTGTTCTATATGGTGATGTGTTTGAAACATGAATACCCCAGTTAAGAGGCGTTTTAACATAAGTTTGAACAATTTTTGCAGGGTTACCCTCAATGATCGCTTTAATAATGCCTTCGGTAAGTATAACAGCAATGTCAATCTCGTTTTCTTCTAAAGCTTTGCACATAGCGCCTGTGCCTCCAGGAAAATCATGCCAGCATAAATCAATACCTTCTTTCTTATAGAGACCATCATTTAATGTTAAATGCCAGGCCAAATTAAAATGTTCTGGTACGCCTCCGATATTAATCTGTTTCATTCGTTTAAATTTTAGTAATTATTTTGACTATATGTTAATTATAAAATTAAAAACGAATGTAAGCTCTTGCTGCACTCGTTCTCACATTAAAAATTTTAAACATCACTTTTTGTGAAGAAATTTTTAAAATTTGTTAATGTTCGTTTCATCTGTTTACTTATAGTCTGTCCAATGTGTATGAAATAAGGCTTTCAATTACTGCTTCGGGTTGTTCACTAAACGTACCGTTGGTGCGATTTGCCAAAATTGCATTTAGGGAGATAGCTTGATGCCCTAATAATTTGGCCAATCCATAAATAGCAGATGTTTCCATTTCTAAATTTGTGATTCGAAGGCCGTTCAAAGTAAAAGTCTCAAATTTAGTGTTCAATTCCGGGTCTTGGAGAGCTAAGCGTAATACGCGTCCCTGGGGCCCATAAAAACCGCCTGAAGTAACCGTTATTCCTTTATGAATATTAGAACTGTCAAATTTATCTTTTAAAGCGTCATTTGCCTTTATAAATAGAGGGGTAGCTTTATTGTTTTTCCAGTTGGTAAATTGAACAAAAGCCTTTCCTAATGCAGTGTCGCATTCCCGAATAATATTGTATGCGTGTAACATACCTGTTATATCTAAACCATAAGTGCTTAAAAGAAAAGAGTTAACAGGAATCTCTTTTTGAATAGCTCCAGAAGTACCAATTCTTATAACATCTAAGCGTGTTAAATTCTTTTTAACAGTTCTAGTAGCAAAATCAATATTTACCAATGCGTCAAGCTCGTTTAAAACAATATCTATATTGTCCGCCCCAATTCCAGTAGAAATCACAGAAATTCGCTTGCCACGGTAAGTGCCCGTTTGCGTTTTAAACTCTCGTTTTTGAATTGTACACTCAATCTTATCAAAATGGTTTGTTATTTTTTCTACACGGTTTTGATCCCCTACAAGTAAAACAGTTGTAGCTAAATGCTCTGGTTTTAAATTTAAGTGGTATATGCTTCCATCAGAATTTAAAATGAGCTCGGACTCCTTAATTGGCATGGTAGGGCTGTTTTACAAGTTTATTAAGTGGTTTGCTAAACTGAAAATCTCTTTTCCTTACACCACCATACATCATATTATCTGCTATGTTCTCATAAAAATTAAGATGTCCAAGCAAGGCTTCATGTCCGGCTCTATTTAAACTTAACTGGTCATTGGTTTTTGTAAAGAAAAAACTTAAATTATCAATAATTCTAGCTAACTGAAGATCTCCAAAACCGTAATAGCCTTGATAGTTAATAGCATATCCTAATAAGTGGTGCTTAGATTTTATTGGATGGTCACGTACTAGTTTTAATATATTCTCTTCTATAGTAGTCAAACCACTTTTAGTATCTGGAAACCGTTTTAGGTGGGCCTTTAAACAGCTGCTTAAATATTTAAAAGATGATGTTTTAACAATATAAGGTTTAAGCAGGTTATGGTCTTTGCCGCAATAAATTCTCCAAATCGTTTTTGCCAGATCAATATCCTCTTTTTTAAGCTTTGTGCGTTCTTTATAATGAGTTGTTAATTGTTTAGGAGTAAGCTCGGACAAGCCTTTTAAATTCTTGCTTCCTTCAATTCTACCACTGCATATCAAATATATGGGATGATCTATCTTTTTTTCGTTTAGGAGATTTATAACAGCGATCATATTTATATGGCAAAACAAATCGTATTCAAACCAAAGGTTAATTTCGGTAAACATTTCTGGATGATTTAGCTTATCTATTTCCCGTATAATTTTTTTGTAATCCAGATCGATCTCGTAAAAGTCCTTAAAAAAAGAAGATCTTAGGGATAAAAAGCCTTTAGAATATATCGATTCCAATGTAGGGCCTTCACATAACATTTCTTCCCAAGTAAGCTTTTCTCCAACAATACCTAAATCGTTCAGGTAATTGGTTAAAACTGTCCCATTGGTAATATGCAATGCATGTGTATCCATAATTTAACCTCCAACACGTTTAACTTTAAAGCCTTTGTCTTTTAATATTTGCATAATTTTGTCACGATAATCACCTTGGATTATAATTTTATCATCCTTAAAGCTACCTCCAACACTTAACCGTGTTTTGATATCTTTAGCCAAAGCCTTAAAATCTCCAGTCGTTCCAGTATAACCTTCTAGTATGGTAATAGGTTTTCCCTTTCGCTTTTCATATTTACAGATTATGGGGTCGTCCTGTATCCATAAATTATCGGTTTCTTGCTGTTCTTTTTCCGGTTCATTAGATACATGATCCGGAAATAAATGCTTAAGTTGATCTTGTAAATCCATAATATTATTTTTTTACGAGTCCTAACTCCACAAGGCGTTCATTTAAAAATTCTCCAGCGGTAATGTCTTCAAACTGTTTCGGGTTATCTTTATCAATGCATACCCTTAAAACATCTAATTTCATACCGCTAATGGGATGCATAAAGAATGGAATGGAATAGCGTGACATACCCCATAATTCTTTTGGAGGGTTTACAACACGGTGAACAGTTGATTTTAATTTATTATTTGTATGTCTTGAAAGCATATCACCAACATTAATCATGAGTTCATCGGACTCAGCAATGGCATCTATCCATTCGCCTTGATGATTTTGAACTTGTAGACCTTTCCCTTGCGCTCCCATTAACAAGGTTATTAAATTAATATCGCCATGGGCTGCAGCCCTTACAGCACCTTCTGGTTCCTTTGTAATAGGCGGGTAGTGGATGGGCCGTAATATGGAATTACCGTTGTGTATATAGGCATCAAAATAAGTTTCTTCCAAGCCTAAATGCAGTGCCAAAGCACGTAAAACGAACTTAGCCGTTTTTTCAAGCATTTTATAGGCTTGTTTTCCCGTACTATTAAAATTAGGAAGTTCTTTAACAATTACATTATCGGGATATTCGGTAGCAAGTACGAGATCATCTTCAACATATTGCCCAAAGTGCCAAAATTCTTTTAAATCACCTTCTTTCTTTCCTTTAGCACTTTCTTTTCCAAAAGAAACATAACCACGTTGTCCTCCTATACCCGGTATTTCATACTTCTGTTTTATTTCTAAGGGGAGATCAAAAAACTGTTTAACTTCTTTATATAGGTTATTAACTAAATCTTGGTCTAAAAAATGGCCTTTTAAGGCAACAAAACCTATGGTTTCGTAAGCGTTTCCTATAGCGTCTACAAAGTTTTGCTTTCTAGTTGCATCATTAGAAATAAAATCATTTAAATCAACACTTGGTATGGTATGCATCGGGATAATTTTATGAAATAGTTGTATTACAAAGGTACGAAACATTGCATAGTTTAAGTGTGTCTATTTTGGGTAAATTTTATAGGCTTATAAGCTTTTTATGGTATATTTGGTTGAGACAAACATTAAAGTTTATGAGTCAGATATCCTCTTCAATTCACATGCAATATGATATTAAAAATATAGAACCTGCGACTTTGCTTAAGCTCTATAGGAACATGATCAAGTCTAGGCTAATAGAAGAAAAAATGCTAATTCTATTGCGTCAGGGAAAAATAAGCAAGTGGTTTTCCGGTATTGGGCAAGAGGCCATTGCCATTGGTGTAACAATGGCTTTAAACAAAGAAGAGTATATCTTACCGATGCATCGCAATTTAGGCGTTTTTACCAGCAGGGAGATCCCACTACATAAACTGTTTGCCCAATGGCAAGGAAAGGCATCGGGTTTTACTAAAGGTAGAGATCGCTCCTTTCATTTTGGAACGCAAGATTATAATATTATAGGTATGATTTCGCATTTAGGTCCTCAATTAGGAGTTGCAGATGGTATTGCATTGGCATCGAAGTTAAAAACGGAACAAAAAGTCACAGCTGTTTTCACGGGTGAAGGCGGCACAAGTGAAGGTGATTTTCATGAAGCACTTAATGTTGCTTCCGTATGGCGATTGCCTGTTCTTTTTTGTGTCGAGAATAATGGGTATGGGCTTTCAACACCAACAAACGAACAATATAATTGTAAGAACATAGCTGATCGCGGATTGGGATATGGAATGGAATCATATATTGTTGACGGCAATAACATAATGGAAGTATATAGCAAGGTTAAAGAATTAGCCGAAAGCATAAGGAAAGACCCAAGACCTGTATTGTTCGAATTTAAAACATTTAGAATGCGAGGACATGAGGAAGCAAGCGGCACTAAATACGTACCAAAGGATTTAATGGACTTATGGGCAAAGAAAGATCCTGTTGTTAATTTCGAGTTATTTTTAAAGGAAAGGGGTTTTTTAACCGATGAAGAGGAAAGCGGGATCAAACAAAATATTACAAACGAAATTAATACACATTTAACACTAGCCTTTGAAGAAGAAGATATCACACCTGATGAAATCATAGAGTTAAATGATGTTTATAAACATTTTGAATATGAATCAATTACATCTTTAAAAGAATCTAAAAACATTCGTTTTATAGATGCTATTTCTGAAGGTTTAAAGCAGAGTATGGAGCGTCATGCCGCCTTAGTAATTATGGGGCAAGATATTGCCGAATATGGTGGTGTGTTCAAGATAACGGAGGGTTTTGTTGAGCAATTTGGAAAAGAGCGTATACGCAACACTCCAATATGCGAATCAGCCATAGTAGAAGTAGGTATGGGATTGGCAATAGCAGGGATAAAAAGTGTTGTAGAAATGCAATTTGCCGATTTTGTAAGTTCTGGTTTTAACCCAGTAGTCAATTATTTGGCAAAATCACACTACAGGTGGGGGCAATCTGCTGATGTTGTTTTAAGGATGCCTTGTGGAGGCGGTGTAGCGGCAGGGCCGTTTCATTCGCAAACTAATGAAGCTTGGTTTACCAAAACCCCTGGCCTAAAAGTGGTCTATCCGGCATTCCCTTACGATGCTAAAGGGTTACTCGCTACAGCTATTAACGACCCCAATCCAGTACTTTTCTTTGAGCATAAAGGATTGTACAGAAGTATTCGACAAGAAGTACCTAGCGATTATTACACATTGCCCTTTGGTAAAGCATCGCTTATAAAAACAGGAGCAGAAGTGACAATTATAAGTTATGGTGCGGGAGTGCATTGGGCTATGGAAGTTTTAGAAAAAAACACATCCATTCAAGCCGACCTTATCGATTTGAGAACGCTACAGCCATTAGATACACAAACCATCTATGATTCCGTAAAAAAGACGGGGAAAGCCATTATTTTACAAGAGGATTCTCTTTTTGGGGGTATAGCAAGTGATATTTCGGCTTTGATTGTGGAACATTGTTTTGAGCATTTAGATGCCCCTGTTAAACGTGTAGCAAGTATGGAAACTCCCATTCCATTTGCAAAACAATTAGAAGCTCAATACTTGGCTAAAGATAGATTTGAAGCAGCTTTATTGGCTCTTATTGCATACTAATTATGTGGGTTATTTATTTCAGCTTCAGATAAAATAAAGGGGTAAGCAGCTTTAACTTTTTCTAATTCCAATTTTGATAGTTTATCAGGAGATTTTTTAAGTACATCTTTACAGAATGTATTTCTGAGTTCTAAATAAGCTTTTGTTAATTCGTCTTGTACAGCAATAAATTTTTGATAAGTGCTCTGCCTGCTACTTTGTAAAGAAATCACTGCCTTTCTAGGATTAGATGAGTTTTCTGGATATCTTTCCCCATTACAGTATTCACAACTTCCATCACCATTATTATCTACGAATATTTTTGTGATTTCTTTTAATTCCGAAATGTTAACCAGCTTATCTTCGACCATAATATCATCGTTGTCATTAATTAGGATACGTAAAATATCACGTTCCTTTATTGGCGTTTCGCAAACTGTACCAGGCGGACACTCCTTTGGCAGTTTTCTGTTAATACCTGCATCTTTAGAAATGGTAGCAGTTACCAGAAAGAAAATAAGTAATAAAAATGCAATATCGGCCATTGAGCCTGTATTTACTTCGGGCATTAATTTTGTACGCTTCATTTGTGATGTGTTTATACGTTAATGTAGTCTATCTATCACAAAAACAATACCATGTCTCTTTTATAAATCAATGCGCATACCGCTTACTGCCTTTCCAAACAACATCACTCATAGACTTAAAAGATATGGTACGTCTGTTAAATAAATCGTTTCCTTGTGTAATATTATCTAAATGCTTGTATATTCTGTTAATTGTTTTCATCTCTTGGGTAATTTATATTCCTTAATTAGAGAAGACGCTATATTATCTATAGCGTCGTTTGTTGTTCCAATTGTAACTCTTAGTGTTACTTAAAGTGCTTGTAATTTGATTGTTGTCTAATGTTCTCATGACTTTAATATTTAATTTGTTATATCTAATTGACGACGAGGGAGTCATTTTGTTACAGTACTATGCATTGCATAGTAATAAATTAACATATTTTAACTATTTTTAAGGAGCGGAGGGAGTAATTCAACTGAATTTTTGACTAGATTGAATGTTAGGAATAGTTTTTGTAATAGACCAATTGAGTTAGATAAAACTATATTTGTATTTTAATTACCCCTCAGTTAGAATGAGTATAGTACAACGTGAACACAATTAAAATGAAATGAAACTGACAAAATTTTATTTTCTATTTATTTGTTTCTTGATTTTTTCATTGTCAGCTTTTTCACAAATTGATAATCAAAAAAAATCAATAAGTATTCCTGCAGTAAAAAGCAAGAAAGATTCTGCCAATATTACAGCACTAAGACCAATAACTCCATTAGATAATAAAAGTCAAGCTAACGGGCTGAATACACCTAGATTATCTACAAACCTAGAAGTGCCCAACAAGGAGTTTTCCATGTTTGGAGAGAAATTTGGTAATCCAGGAGAGCTATATGTAAAACAAGTAAATAAAAACCTGGCAAACGTAAAGTTGTCCCCGGAAGAGGTAGAACAATTGAATGGTAGCAAAACAGACCAATATTTTGGTGATTTTAAAAGTAACGCAAAATATGTAAAAGTAGTTTATCGAGACCACGGTTATGTAGACGGTGATATTATACAGGTGTTAGTGAACGATGATGTTATTCATGCGCGTGTTTTTCTGTCCGGTGGGTTTAAAGGCTTTAAACTTGATTTACAACCTGGTTTTAATAAAATTGACTTCCTCGCTTTAAACCAAGGAGAATCTGGCCCCAATACTGCTGAATTTAGAGTGGTTGACGATACTGGCTACGTTGTTTCCTCAAACCGATGGAACTTGGCTACTGGTGTTAAAGCGACTATAATTATTGTAAAGGAGTAGTTCTTTACGCTAATTCAGCACAATTTCATCTATTAATTTTAAGGTTGCTTCAGAAAAGTTTAAATTATTTAAGGCCTCTACATTTTCTTTTAACTGCTTGGTTGAACTCGCTCCAATAAGCACTGATGCAACTTGTGGTTGTCTTAAAATCCAGGCAATGGCCATTTGTGATAATTTTTGTCCGCGTTCCTGAGCTATTGCTGCTAAAAGTTGTACCTTTTCAATATTACTTTTTACAGTTTCAATATTTAAATGTGTTAAATCCTTGGCCGCTCTCGAATTTTCGGGGATCCCTTTTAAATATTTGTCGGTAAGCATGCCTTGTGCTAAAGGAGAGAAAGCAATACATCCTGTACCTGATTTTTTTAAGGTTTCCAACAATCCGTTCTCTACCCACCGATCAAACATAGAGTAGCGGGCCTGATGCAAAATAAAAGGCACTTTTAATTCCTTTAATAGCCTCGCCGCTATTTTGGTTTCTTCAGGTTGGTAATTGGATATCCCGACGTACAGCGCTTTTCCTTGCCTAACAATATCGGATAGTGCTACCATGGTTTCTTCCAGTGGTGTATTAGGGTCTGGTCTGTGATGGTAAAAAATATCAACATACTCCAAATTCATACGTTTTAAGCTTTGGTCAATACTTGCTGTCAAGTACTTTCTAGATCCCCAATTGCCATAAGGCCCTGGCCACATATCGTAACCTGCTTTACTGGCTATGAACAATTCATCCCTGTAAGGTTTGAAATCTTTATTAAATATGGTACCAAAATTTTCTTCAGCCGAACCGTACGGAGGGCCATAATTATTAGCCAGATCAAAATGTGTGATTCCTAAATCGAACGCACAACGCAATATGTCCCTACCATTTTGGATGCTATCAACAAAACCAAAGTTATGCCATAATCCCAAAGAAATTGCCGGTAAGAGTACCCCGCTATTGCCCGATCGGTTGTAGCGCATTTGCTGATAACGGTTTTCTGATGCCTGGTAATTTTTTATTTGAGATTTATCGTTAATATCCATAAATGTATACGTAAGTAAAATTGAAAGGTAAAAATATAAATTAGTTTTTAAACTAGTAGGCAAACCCATTAGAATATATGCTATTGACTCGATAATCGAGATTTTAATGCCCCGAGGTAATTTGTTATTTAGAACCTGATTTCTATTTTAATGTATTGAAAATAAGTTTGTACCCATATACCAACTCGACTACTGTAATGGGCTATTTGCTAAAATTAACTTAAACTATTTATGGTTTTTAAAATAATAGTTAAATTAGCTCTTGAATGACAAAGCTAACATCCATATTATGTTCCTGCTTAATACTCGTACAGAGTCTTAACATTAGTTTAGAAGACTTTTCCAAACTGGATGTACTATTGGAATTAGCGACATTTCATGCGGAAAATTATGGATGTACCTTTTTAGATTTTCTAGAAGAAAATTATGGTGATGAAAAATGCTCACATACAGACAATCACCATGAGCATGATGACTTACCCTTTAAGCATGACCATAAATCCTGTCATCATATAGCAATTAGTTTTACAATTAATTCTGCCAATTTTGATATTAGCTATGCGGAATTCGTAGAAATTCCCTGTAACTTTTTTTATAAAGATTCCTATTCGTTATTCGAACGCCCATCTATTTTTCAGCCTCCCCGGGTTTAATTCAATTTAAAGGAATTACTTTCTTTTCAGGTAAGTTAAGAGAGTAGTTATACACATTCTAAATTTTAGAATTAAGTAATTAGAGAAATTTAAATGTGTAATGGTATAAAAAAGACATCCATTTTAATTGAATTAAATACTTAAATTAATGATTAATAAACTTATCGAGTTTTCAATCAATAACAAGTTTGTTATTGCATTGTTCACTTTAGCACTGGTAATTGGTGGTATTTATAGTGTCAAACAAGTTCCTATTGACGCGGTACCCGACATAACCAATAATCAAGTGCAAATTATAACACAAGCTCCTAATTTAGGAACTGAAGATATTGAGCAATTTGTAACATACCCTATAGAGGTAGCCGTTGCAAATTTACCCGAAGTTACCGAAATCCGTTCTGTTTCACGTTTTGGACTTTCGGTTGTTACCATCGTTTTTAGCGATGAGTTGGATACGTATTTACCTAGACAGTTAGTATCTGAAAAACTAAGTGAAATTAAAGCCAATATCCCCGAAGGCTTTGGAGAACCTTTTATGGGACCAATTTCAACCGGCTTAGGAGAAATATATCAATACACCTTAGAAGTAGCCCCCGAGTTTAAAGACCAATATAGCACTACGGATTTACGTACCGTACAAGATTGGATTATTCGTAGACAAATGGCAATGGTTCCAGGAGTGGTAGAAGTTAATGCTTTTGGTGGGACCATAAAACAGTATGAGGTAACTATTGATCCGAATGAATTAAAAGCAATTGATTTATCTATTAGTGACGTGTACCAAGCACTTGAAAATAACAATCAAAATACTGGTGGTGCCTATATTGAAAAAAACCATCAGGCAAATTTTATTAGGGGAGAAGGTTTAGCACGTACCATAGAAGACATTAAGGATATTGTAGTTACCAATAAAGGCGGTATCCCAATTCGTATTAAGGATATAGGAAATGTAAAATTTGGTAGCGCTATAAGGTATGGCGCTTTGACCAAAAACGGAGAAGGAGAAGCCGTAGGAGGGATGATTCTAATGCTGAAAGGCGCCAGTTCCAATGATGTTATTGCGTCTGTGAGGATACGCATCGATGAGATTCAAAAATCACTCCCAGATGGCGTGAGTATTAAGCCCTTTTTGGATAGAAGCAACTTAATATCCAATACAACAAAAACAGTAACGAACAATTTACTAGAAGGCGCCTTAATCGTTATTTTTATTTTGGTCTTTTTCTTAGGAAATTGGAGGGGAGGTCTTATAGTAGCATCTACTATTCCGCTGTCTCTTCTATTTGCATTCATTTTAATGCATGCATTTGATGTTTGGGCAAATTTAATGAGCTTAGGTGCCATTGACTTTGGTATTATAGTAGACGGTGCTGTAATTATTGTTGAGAGTACCGTTTTTTTCCTTTTCCAAAAAATGAAAAAAACAGGAAGTATTTCTCAAGAGGAGAGAGATAAGACAACCTATACGGCAGCTTCAAAAATGATGAATACCGCTTTTTTTGGGCAATTTATCATTCTTATTGTGTTTTTACCTATTCTAGCTTTAGAAGGTATAGAGGGTAAAATGTTTATCCCTATGGCATTAACCTTTAGTTTTGCCATGATTGGAGCCATGATTCTGTGTCTCACCTATGTACCAATGGTTACTTCGGTATTTTTAAAAGTTCCCATGAAGGAGAAACAATATTGGGGGGATACAATAGTACATTGGTTGGAAAACGTGTATGAGAAGATCTTAAGAAGGGTGCTAAAACGTTCTAAAATAGTGGTCGTTTCAGCTATAGTTTTGTTTGCTATTACGATTTTTGCCTTCACTAAAATGGGTGGTGAATTTATACCGCAATTGGACGAGGGTGATATAGCATTCCATGCAATTTTAAAACCCGGAAGCTCCTTATCTGAAACCATTGAAACTACAACAAAGATTGAGAAAATCATAAAGGATAATTTTCCAGAAGCCATAGATGTTATAAGTAGAATAGGCGTGGCCGATGTACCAACAGATCCAATGCCAATGGATATTGCCGATGTGTTTATTATTCTAAAACCAATATCGGAATGGGAAAGCGCCGTTTCAAAAGAAGCACTTATCACAAAGATTAAGGCAGAAGTGGAACAGGTGCCGGGTATTAATTATGAATTCACCCAGCCTATTGAAATGCGATTTAATGAGCTTATCACAGGAGTCCGAGAAGATATTGCCGTAAAATTATATGGTGACGATTTAACTGTTTTAGCCCAAAAAGCAGAGGAAATTGGCAAACTCATTGCTAATGTAGATGGCGTTGCCGATATGAAAGTTGAAGCTACTTCGGGGCAACCACAAATAACCATTCAGTATGATAGAAAAAAACTAGCGCAATATGGTCTACAGATAAACAATTTGAACAACTTAATTCAAACCGCATTTGCTGGAGGTGTAGCAGGAACCATATTTGAAGGAGAGAAGCGCTTCGATTTGGTTGTACGATTAAAAGAAGAGCTTCGTCAAGATTTAAGTAGCGTTAAAAATTTATTTGTAAGCTTACCTAATGGGACGCAAATTCCGCTAAAAGAAGTTGCGACCATTAGCTATAAGCCAGGTCCTATGCAAATAAGTCGGGACAATACCAATCGACGAACTTATGTTGGGATTAATGTACGCGGACGCGATATAAAATCTTTAGTAGCAGAGATAAAACAGAAAATAGAAACCAATATAGATTTACCAGCAGGCTACTACGTTCGTTATGGAGGGGCTTTTGAGAATTTAGAACGGGCAACGGCTAAGTTGGAAACCGTAGTGCCAATTGCTCTGGGACTCATTTTTGTACTCATCTTTTTTGCCCTAAAATCCATCAAGCAAACAGTTATGATTTATATGGCCATTCCATTGGCCACCATTGGCGGTGTGTTTTCGTTAATGTTACGAGATATGCCGTTTAGTATTTCTGCTGGCGTAGGATTTATTGTGCTCTTTGGAGTAGCGGTTTTAAATGGCTTGGTGCTTATTAGTGGATTTAATGAATTAAAAGAAGAAGGGGTTGCTAATATTAACGAGCGTATTCGAATAGGGACACGCAGACGTATACGCCCGATACTCTTAACGGCATTAACCGACATGCTAGGGTTCTTACCAATGGCTTTATCGACAACTTCAGGAGCTGAGGTGCAACGTCCTTTGGCTACTGTAGTGATAGGGGGCTTGTTAACGTCAACATTATTAACCTTGTTCATTATCCCTATTCTATATAGATGGATTGAACAGCAAGAACATAAACAAATGAAGTTTATAAAACCAAATACTACTGTTATCACTGTATTATTATTTTGTTTTGTCTATGCCTCCCAAGCACAACAGCAAACACTTTCTATGGAAGAGGCAACTGCTTTAGCCATTGAAAATTATCCATCTTTAAAAGTTTCTAAATTTAAACTTGAAAAAGAAAAAGCGCTAAAAGCTACTGCTTGGGACTTTGGTAACACCAATATTTTTACCTCAGGAGAAGAAATAGGCCCAGAAGACGATGCTGCTTATACCACTATTGGTATAGGTCAAAACAATATTAATGTTTTTGGAATAGCTTCAAAAAATAAATTAGCTAAAGAGCATATTAAATTGGCCTCTCTAAATGTAATACTAAGTACATTAGAACTAAAGCGTAATGTTAAAATAGCTTGGACACAGGCATTCACAGCAAAGAAAGCATATGAGTCTTATAAAGAGATTGATTCTGTGTTTTCAGGATTAAAAAAAGCAGTTGATCTCCGATATAAAACAGAAGCCATTTCAAAGCTGGAATACAATGCCACCGTTAACCAAGGGCGCTTAATTCAAATTCAAAAAGAGCAAGCTTATGTAGAATACCAAATGGCACTTCAGGAGTTAAATCAGTGGTTTGCTACAGATCAAGTGATTTACGGTGTAACAACAACTAATTTAGATGCTTTTGGTGGTAGCGCCCTAATTCCAGAAGCTATTTTACAAAACCACCCTCTAGTTGGATACTGGCAAGGTGAATTGCGAGCCGCTAAGGCTAAGCATAAAGTTGTTAATTCACAATTTTTGCCAAAGTTTTCGGGGCAATATGGATTTCAGAAAATAGGCGGACAGTCTGGTTTTAATAGTTATCAAGTAGGTATTCAAATCCCCATTATTTTTGGCAAGACTAAAGGTGAGAGTAAAGCAGCTAAACTAGATATTGATATTATAGATCAAAACAATAAGCAAAAAGAACTGCAATTAAAAAATGCGTTTAACTCCAAAAGCTTACAGTTTGAACAATCCTTGAGAAACTGGAGGTACTACAAGGATGAGGGCTTACCCTTAGCTACGGAGCAACGCAATGGGGTCGTTTTATCCTATAGAGAAGGAGCCATAGATTATGTTACGTTTTTGCAAAACATAAAGAATGCCATACAATTAGAATTAGATGCTTGGAAGGCTCTTCAAAACTATTTAGAAAGCAAAATGCAATTAGAATATTTCTTAGCTTCAAATGAAAACTAAAAAAATCATATTAAAATCCGAACAGATGACTAAAACAAATTTATATAGTTTAGTAGTATTAACATTAATCGTTATGTTGGTTGCTTGCAAAAAAGGAGATCATAAGCATGATGCCAGTGGTAACCATATTGAAACTACTAGTGAAACATCAAGCCAGCACGAAGACCATGGTGAAGCCGATAATCATGAGCATGGGCACGAAGAATCATTAAAGTTTACTCAAGCTCAAATAGATGCCCTCAACATAAAAATAGATACGGTTTCTAAGCGTAATATGAGTGGCGAAATTCAGGTAAATGGAGAACTAGGGGTGCCCCCTCAAAATGAGGCCATAGTGACTACTACAATGGGTGCCAATATCCATAGCATCACAGTTGTTGAAGGTGATAAGGTGAAAAAAGGAGAAATACTGGCCTATATAAGTCACCCCGATATCATTACCTTACAAACGGATTATTTGCAAGCTAAAAACAAACTCATTTTTTTGGAACAGGACTATTTACGGCAAAAAAAGTTGTACGATGCAAATGTAGGGTCGGGACGTGATTATCAGCAAGCTAAATCCGCATTTTTAAGCACTGAAGGCCTTGTAAAAGGTTATGAAAGCAAGTTAAGGCTTTTAGGATTAAGCCCTAAACAAATAATAGCAGGGAACATTTCGCAAACAGCTCCGGTAATAAGTGCAATTGATGGCTTTATAGAAAAGGTTAAGGTAAAAACAGGACAATATGTCCAACCACAAACGGCATTGTTTGAAGTTGTTAATACAGAGCACATCCATTTGGACCTAATGGTATTTGAAAAAGATATCAGTAAAGTGAAGAACGGACAACTTGTTCGGTTTAGGGTAGAGGCTCTGGGAGATAAGGAAATGACAGCTAAAATTTATGCGGTTGGAAAATCTTTTGAGGCTGGTCCCAAAGCCTTACATATCCATGCTGAAATAGAAAACAAGGATAAGAATTTAATTCCCGGTATGTATGTTAATGCCCAAATTCTTACCGAAACTAAATTGGAACAAGCTTTACCCGATAAGGCCATATTTCAAGAAGGTGATAAGCACTATGTGTTTACGGCTAAAAAAGATGGAAATGTAGGATGGCACTTTAGCCCTCAAGAGGTCATAGTAAATTACTCAAGTAATGGTTATACAGTATTTAGTTTTAAAAACCCCATTCAAGATACTGCCTTGGTAGCACAAAGTGGAGCGTATTATTTAATGGCAGAAATGAAGAAGAGCGAGGCCGAGCATTCTCATTAAAACAATAATCGTGTTTATTACAATATAGGTTAAAAGAAGTCCCATTGAATTGACTCAATAGGACTTCTTTCGTTTTATATTTTTCCCAATAAAATATCAGGTTCAGCAATATTTTTTTGGAAAACATTCGTTATAAACCCCTCAAAGGTGTTATTTTTGCACGCTACAAAATGAGTTGCATGCTTATATCAAAGACAGAGTTAGAAGAAAGGAAAGCCGGTAAAGATTTATATAGTTATCAAAAGGGAGCTATTAGCAAAATTTTTAAAAGTTTTGAAGAGTCGCCAGATGATTATCATTTGTTATACCAGTTGCCGACAGGGGGAGGGAAGACGGTTATCTTTTCTGAGATAGTAAGACAATATTTAAAACATCATAAAAAAAAGGTGCTTATTATGACGCACCGTATTGAACTTTGTAAACAAACATCTAACATGCTTACAGAGTTTAATGTAGTTAATAAAGTTATTGATAGTAAAGCCGATTTAAGCGATCAGGCTAATTACAGTTGTTTTGTGGCGATGGTGGAAACCTTAAACAACAGGCTTAATGATGATAAATTAGATATTTCGGATGTTGGTTTGGTAATTATTGATGAGGCGCATTACAATTCATTTACTAAATTATTTAAATTTTTAAGTCAGTCATTTATTTTAGGGGTTACTGCAACGCCGCTAAGTTCGAGTATGGAATTACCAATGACCGATAACTATGATGAATTAATTGTAGGGGAAAGCATTGAATCATTGATTCAAAATGGCTTCTTAGCGAGGGCTGAAATGTTTTCATATAATGTGGGGCTTACATCGCTTGTTGTAGGTGCTAACGGTGATTATACAGTTAAATCTTCTGAAGACCTATACACCGACACCGATATGCTTAGCAAATTATTGCATGCTTACGAAGAACGCAGTAAAGGGAAAAAAACACTGATATTCAATAATGGAATCAATACCTCACTGCATGTATACGATACCTTTAGGAGAGCTGGTTATCCTGTTGCCCATTTAGATAATACGAATACCAAAAAAGAGCGCGCTCAAATATTAAAATGGTTTAGAAAAACACCAGATGCGGTACTTACTTCGGTAAGTATACTAACCACCGGATTTGATGAGCCAACTGTAGAAAGCATCATTCTAAACCGAGCAACAAAGTCTTTAACACTCTATTACCAAATGATTGGTCGTGGTTCTCGTGTATTAAAAAACAAAAAGAACTTTACCGTTATAGATTTAGGTAATAACTTTCACCGTTTTGGCCCTTGGGGCGAAGATTTAGATTGGCAACGTATTTTTAGGTCTCCCAATTATTACTTGGATTCATTGTTAAGTGATGAAGATATTGAAGGCAATTTTAGATATGAAATGCCCGAAGAAGTGCGCGCCGAATTTGCAAATTCTAAAACGGTCTATTTTGATATTCAAAAAACCTATGTTGACTCCGTAAGAAATGGAGAGTCTTCGAAAGTTGTTTTAGAGCGTTCTATTGAGCAGCATGCCAGAATATGTATAGAAAATAGCGAAGATGTTTACGATGCCTTATTATTGGCCAAATTATTAGGCGACGATATTGATTATAGGATTAAGCGATATACTAAATGCATTAGTAAGAGTACTTTTAATTTTGTAGAATGGCTTAAAGGGGATTACCGAAAAAAATTAAATGCCTATTTACGTTCAAACTTCGAGGAGGTTTTCGAGGATGTTCACGGATATGCCCCAAAAGAATAGATAAAGCGCTTTAATTTTGCTGCGATATAACAATAAGCAACAAAATATGATGTACCTTTACACTTTTGTTAAAGTGTTATATGTCATATTTGTAGACTTAATGGTGCAAAAGTGTCATTTCTAATAAAGCATGCATACTAATACCTATTCAATTTTTAAATTTTCTAAAAAGAAAATGATGGATTTTTGTACTAAACAAAAAAAGAAAAATCAAGCATAGCTACCTTTTATTTTTGTGATAGTATTATAGTGCAAAAAGACGTATATTATGTATTTAAATTTAAAGTTGAAATGGTATAAAACCTTCAGCATTAACATAAACATTCTATAATAGGGATAGAATGTAAATGCAAAGCATTGAAAAAGCCTTGCAATTAATCATTAATAATTAACCCTCTCCTAAGTAAACCATGGCAAAATCGCAAGTGACATTTAACAAGATTGAAAAAGAAAAAAAGCGCTTAAAAAAACGCGAAGAAAAACAAAAGAAGAAAGAAGCTCGTAAGGCAGAAGCAAAGGCGAGTGGACAAAAAGGTATTCAATTTGCTTATGTTGACCATAACGGAAATTTAACCGATACACCACCAGATCCTACTATGAAGGTAAAGGTAGAAGCTGAAAACATAGAATTGGGTATTCCTAAAAAAGAAGATAGAGAAGAGGAGGCTCCTGTCGATAAGCAAGGTAAAGTTTCCTTCTTTGATCATTCAAAAGGGTTTGGTTTTATAATCGATAGTATAAACCAAGAAAAATATTTTGTTCACGTTAGTGGCCTATTAGAGCCTATAGAAGAAAATGATACCGTTACTTACGAATTAGAACGCGGACAAAGAGGCATGAATGCTGTACGAGTTAAAAAAATATAGTTTAGTATATTACAACTACTTACGCTTTTTGTAGATGCTTTATTAAAAACAATTGGTATGGCTCTTTCTCGAAAAACAATCCTTATCCTATTATCTTTTTTTGCTATTTATGTTATTTGGGGATCAACTTACCTTCTTAATAAGATCGCTGTTACAGAAATAGCACCGCTTTATTTGTCTGGCATCCGATTTATTATAGCAGGTAGTATTATTTTTATCATAGCCAAATTTATGAAACTAAGCCTAGCTGTTTCTAAAAATCAGTTGGTAAATGCCTGTATTGCAGGTTTGTTGTTTCTTGGAATAGGAAATGGCCTGTTTGTATGGGCATTAAGATATGTAGATAGTGGCTTTGCGGCTTTAGAAGCCTCTACACAGCCTATCATGATTTTGGTTCTTATGCGGTTGTTTGATGGCAAAAAAATAAAAACACGCTCGATTATAGGTGTTCTGTTTGGTATTTTGGGGATTTACTTGTTAGTTAGCCAAAAAGGCTTCACAAGTAATGAAAACAGCATCATAGGTATTTGCATGATTTTTGTATGTATTATTAGTTGGAGTTCTGCAAGTATATTTGTCTCAAAGGCAGCATTACCTAAAAACTTTTTTATTAACGCAGGGTATCAAATGATTACCGGCGGTTTTATATTGTTTATTGGTAGCATTGCTGTAGGCGAACCATGGCTTTCGCCAGTAGCATGGAGTAAACCAACATTACTATCCATGGTATTATTGATTATTTTTGGAAGCATTGTCGCTTTTACTTCGTTTAATTATTTATTAAGAAATGTCTCTCCCGAAAAGGTATCTACAAATGCTTATGTAAATCCTATTATAGCTTTGCTTTTAGGATGGTATGTTTTGGACGAGCATATTAGCTTGCAGTCTATTATTGCGGCTGTTGTTTTACTTATGGGGGTGTACTTCATTAATTCAAAACGAATTGTCAGGCCAAGAATAAGTGGACGTTAAGACCGCCATAAAATACATGCTTATTAGCACTTTGGCCTTTGCCTGCATGAACAGTATAGTAAAGTACTTGATTCACATTAGTGCTTATCAAATAGTATTTTTTAGATCGATAAGTTCTTTGGTTTTTACCTTTGGCTTTCTTTTAAAACACAAAATCCCATTATTGGGAAATAATAAAAAGTTATTAATACTTAGAGGTTTAGTTGGTGTTACCTCCATGACATTCTTTTTTTCGTCCGTAAAATATTTACCCATTGGCACAGCTGTTTCGCTGCGCTATATGGCTCCCATATTTGCTGCTGTTTTTGCTATATTTTTATTAAACGAGCGTATAAGAAAAATACAATGGTTGTTTTTCTCTATGGCGTTCGCAGGTGTAGTAATTATAAAGGGACTGGATACACAAATTGATAGTTATGGCCTTCTTTTAGCTTTTATTTCGGCTGTCTTTAGCGGGTTGGTTTATGTTGTAATAAGTAAAATAGGAAAAGGAGACCATCCGGTAGTTATTGTTAATTACTTTATGGTCATCGCAGCATTAGTAGGGGGTAGCTTATCTATAGCAAAATGGACCACCCCTGTTGGGATTGAATGGCTTTTATTATTTAGCCTTGGTGTGTTTGGCTTCTTTGGACAGGTTTACATGACCAAAGCTTTTCAAATAGCATCAAATACCCAGGTAGCACCGTTAAAATACATGGAGGTTATTTTTACAGTACTGTTGGGTATTTCATTATTTGGGGAAATCTATACGTTTTGGAGCCTGCTAGGAATAGGCATGATCATTACTGGTTTAATTTTAAATGTGATTTACAAAGCAAAACAAAATAATTAATCTATTTTAATAAGCTTTGAATTGATCGATAAATCTTTATTTAGTATTGTGGCGTTTCCTTTATAATAGAGGGTGCAGTCGACCGTTGCATCAATAGAAATTGAACTGTTAACAGTAATATTGGCCATACAGTCGGCAAACATTTTTAGCTTTAAGTGCTCAACCTGTAAATCATAATTTAGAAGTGTTGTATTTACTGCAAGATCGGCCTCTAAAATATGTGCATTGCCAAACAGGTTAACTGTGGCGTCGCCAGAAGCTTCTATTTGTAATTTATTGTTAATAGCTACTTCTCCAAGAAATTGACAATTCCCCAAAAGATTAACCTTAGCATTATCTTCAATTAAAAGATTTTGCAAATGCATGTTAGAATTACCTACTGCTGTAAAATCGGTAATAGACTTGGTTGTAATGTATACGTTTAAGGTACTATTACCATCAATGAAGATATTATCCTTTAAACGAATATATAGTTTATTGTTTTCTACTGTAGTAATAATGTACTTATGTAAATTGCTATTGGCTTCAATCTCTAAAGAGGTTTCGGTATCTGAGAATTTTACATAAACATTAAAATTTCCATTGACCTCTAAATCGGAAAAATTGGAAGCATTTATACTTTTAGTAGTTATAATATTACTACCAGAAACATTTATAGAGTCTATGCTACAAGCATTTATTATAGCGATTGTGAAGCATAGTATGATGTATTTACTGTTCGATGTCATTTTGATTGATTTTTATATGTGATTTAGGTTATTGATTCATATATTCATTAAGTTTAAAAACTGGAATCCACTGAAAGTTAATAGGGTACCACTCGTTAGCTGTACCATCAATGTTTATAGAAACTTGATTGTTTTTTGTAAACACGTAATGAGTTTTAATTTTGTTTGATTTGTTATTTTTCATCCGTTTAAAATTTTATAGTTTTCTGAAAATGAAGAAACTAAAAATTTCTGCACATTCAGGAATTCGCATAAAAAAATTAATCATGTTGGTGGGTATGCAATGATGAAATTTGTTTATGCTCATTTCACAAGTTTAAATTTTAGTTAATTACATGATTATATGTTAATTAAAAAATTGAGAACGTGTGCAACCGCTTCGCTCTCACATTAAAAATTTTAAACATTGCCTTTTGTGAAAAAATGCTTAAAATTTGTTAATACTCGTTTCATCTGTTTATTTTATTTGTTTTTAATCAAAAAGAATTCTTCGACGCTCTGCGTTGGGGTTTTCGTTGAAATATAAGATTCATGAATACAAAAATTTGAAAATATTGTATATGAATAAAACGGGAATCTAAATACAGAATTTCGGTTTTTGCCCTGTGAGATCAAAATAAAACGAGCGAAATACTCCTATAGCTCTGCCTCGGGGATAGTTCATTTCAAGAAATTCTTTATTTAGTCAGATGCAATTCGCCTTTAATCATCTCGGGTGGTATCAAGAGTTGTTATGGCTCATTTCATAAGTTTTTATTTTGCTTATATCTATTACGTCCCATATTGAAAACGCCCACTTTTAAACCAATTCCTGTTGTAAATCCATTAACTCTGGTAACTGCATGCTCGGGTTGAAAATTTACTCTACTGGTAAATCTGTGTTTTATACCAGCTTCAAGCTGAATATATCTTGAAATATTATATAGGACGCTTATTCCTGGCTCTACAACAAAAACGGCCTTCCAGTCGGTATCATCGATATAGGTGTTGTTGAAATTTTCTCTTAACAATCCAATCGCACCGCCTCCCACAAGCAGCGGAAATGACAGGTTAAACTTAGACTTACCAAATAGAATAGGTTCAAGGTGAAGTCCTCCGTAAATACCTACTAAGTCTCTGTCATTTTCAGATAGTCCCTGTGTGTTCTGATCGGAATAGAAGCTCACAGCTTCAAATCCTACTTCAAACTGTTGGTTTGCTACGTAAGCTATTTTAAAGTCAATGGTATAGGTGTCGGCCTTTTTTATTGTACCGTAGCCTAATCCTATCCCAAGGTAAACACCATGAACTGTGTTTTTACGATCATTAAATTCAATGTAATTATTATTTTGCTCTTGCGCATGTAAACAGCCATAAAAACAAATAAGTAGTATGGTAACTTTTGTGGTAATGTGTTTCATTTTTTTCTTGATTTATTGATAATGTTATTTTAAGAGACAACCCGAATTGCTTAAGGTTGCATATAAAGATTAATTTGTTTATGTTTTTTGAAAGATTTATTAGAAAAGTGTACTATTCCTTTAAAGTAATGATACCCTTTTTACCATTAATGGTAAAAATACCCGTAGTTCCAGATTTGCCGTAAATAGCTTTAACATGCCTTATGCGCTTACTTTTATCCAATATGTTGGTCTCAATGTTTGCAAAAGATTTTGGCAGCCGTAAAAGGCCTTCTTCCAATTGTGCGTTAAATTGAAATGATAACCCAGAAATATTAACACTTATATTGGACGACTCTTGGTTTATGTCGACTTGCGCATCCTGATCTTTAATGTTTAAAACCCGTAGTTCGGTTACTTTCATAGAAAGGTTTATTTCACGATCAACACTATCAATTTGTACATTGGAAAATTGAAGTTCCCCGTAAAGACAACCTATATGTTCTAGCACAACGTCATCTTTACTGGATTGTAGCTCTAATGATGTTACTTTTGCAATTTTAATGATACTACCAGCTGTTTTTAAAGTTAGGTCTTTAGAAGTATTAACATACATTTCGCCATTTTTAAGATTAATGTTCCCATAGATAATGGAGTTGCATTTTAATTTCCCAAACTTCATATCCACGATAGCATTGGTAATGGTTTCATTTATCCAAAGATCACCATGTTGAAGGTTCACTTTTAATTTGCCTTTCCAACTATCTATAATAACATCTCCAAATTTGTTTGTTAGATTAATCTCTGCTTGCTTAGGTAGGTAAACAGTATAGTTAATTTCGACATTGCCTTTATCTATTTCAAATGGATTTACTTTGTTAAAGTATTTCGATAAAAAGCCAGTGTTTCTTTCAGATATTTCAGAAGTTACACTAATAAAATCACGCGAAGCCTTAATGTTTGGCTGTATTCTATCTAAAAGGTTAAGTGCATTGTCTTTTTTCCTATTCGAAACCTTAATATCTATGCTAATGGCTATTCTATTTTCATCCCATCCATTAATTGTTATGGTACCATATTTATTATCTAAGTGCAGCACTCCCGAATTGGTCATTTTGAATGTTTTCTCAATGCTATTGGTTACAAGCTCTTGGGAGAATGTCATTAGACTAGTCAAAACGAAAGTGACAGTTATTAATTCTTTATAATATGTAAACATCTTCATTTTCTATGTTTTTTGACCTGTTAATCTGTTTCAACAATTTTTCTATTAATTCTATGCGCTTTCTATAATTTATAATTATGGCCTCTAAAATGCGTTCGGAATCAATGTTTTTATGGAACTCTATTTTTAGTGTTTGGTATTCTTTATCTAATTCATCCATAAACGCAAGAAATGTTTCTTTTTCGCCTTTAGTTAGTGTTGCATTTTTATTAATTAACATGACTTGTTGCGCAACCAATCCTTTGTAGTGCTTGTCTATATCTTGAAGTTCATGTGCAACGATCGTTTCACTACCTATGGCAAATTTGCTATAAAATGTATCCACAAGTAAAAACATCCCTAAAAGAACAACAACTGAAGCAGCTACCTTTATTAGTGGATGTTTCCAAACTATAAAGTGCTTTGTTTTTTTACCGGGTGTATTTAGTCTTGGCTCAATATTAGCCCATAGTTTGGTTTTATCTGCTTTAAATTCATCAAATAAATCCTTGTTTTCTTTTATTATTTTTTCAAAATGATCCATTAAAGTGATTTTATAATGTCTATTAGCTTCTTTTTGGCCCTGTGGTATTGTGATTTGGAAGTAGATTGTGAAATTCCTAATATTTCACCAATTTCAACATGGTCGTATCCTTCAATCAAGTATAAGTTTAAGATTTGCTGATAACCAGATGGTAACAATCTTATGCCCTTATTGACTTTTTCTATTTCTACAGTAATTTCCTCATCTTTACAGGGAATATCTGTTGCAAGGTGAAATGATTCATTGTTAAAAGGTATTACTGCTATCTTTCTTTTTTTTAAAAAATTAATACTTCTATTAATTACTATTCGTTTTAGCCAACTACCAAAACTACTTTGGTACCTGTAAGTATCTAGGTTGTTAAAAGCTTCAACAAAACTATCTTGAACAATATCTTCTGCATCTTCTTTAATATGTACCATACGCATACTAACATTGTACATTGCGTCTACATATAGTTCAAATAACCTGTATTGGGAGCTTCTATCTCCCCGTTTACTATTTTCTACAAGATCACTATGGATATATAATGTATTGGCTTCCAATTAATTTTTGCTAGATGTAATGTGTCTAAAAATAGTTTTATTCTTTTAGTTACTCCTATAGACAATAAAAAAATAAAAGGGTTGCATTGTTGTCAAAAAAATATTGATAAAATCATTCTTAACTTTTCTATATTACTTAAAAGTATTTATAACTTACACTCCTTTATTATTTTTTTAAGCTTTTTAATGTTTGGCAAGCTCTTGTCTAATTTGTAATTTGCGCCGATTTATAATTAGCGCCCTTAAAATGTCATTCAAAATATTCATAAATAATATCCGAAGAAAAATTATGCATAGAATTACCAAACGTATTGGTAAGTCTTATTCGGAGCCCAAAAAAGGAAGTCTTAAAGAAGCGGATATAAAAAAAGTTTTAATTGTCAGACCTAATCATAGACTTGGGAATCAATTATTATTAACGCCTATTGTTCAAGAAGTCATCAATAGATTTCCTAATTGTGAAATCGATTTATTTGTTAAAGGTGGTGTTGCCCATCCTGTATTTAAAAACTACAAACAAATTAATAAAATCATCCAATTGCCAAGAAAGCCTTTTAGTAATTTATTTAAATATGCAAAGGGATGGATATCAATAAAAAGTAAAGCATATGATTTGGTAATTAACGGTGATAAAAATTCGTCTTCTGGTAGATTGTTAACACAAATTTCGAAAGCAAATTTTAAGGTTTTTGGAGATGTACATGAAGAAATTCAATTAAAATATAAAGATTACAAGCATATATCTAAATACCCTATCTATAATTTAAGACGGTATTTAACTAAATTGGGTGTTTCAATAAGTGAAGAGGCATTACCTGTTTTAGATATAAAACTGGATGTTAATGAAGTATCAAAGGGAAAAGAAATTTTGAATGACATTGTTAAAAACGACAAGAAGACCATTTGTATATATACCAATGCTACTGGTGATAAATGTTATTCTGAAGATTGGTGGGAAACGTTTTATGCCCGTTTGCAACAGGAATATCTAGAGTATAACATTATTGAAATGCTGCCAATTGAAAACATATCTAAAATAAATTTTAAAGCCCCTAATTTTTACAGTAAGGATATTCGGGAAATGGGAGGCATCATTAACAATGTAGCTGTATTTATTGCAGCCGATAATGGTGTGATGCACTTGGCAAGCGCTTCCTTAACGCCCACAGTTGGGTTCTTTTCTGTTACAAACCCCGATGTTTATGAGCCGTATGGTAATGGTAGTATCGCTTTAAATACTAATACTAGTAATATTGACGATTGGATTACGGCAATAAATAAAATTCTCAATTAACTATCTTTCTTGGGGTTGTTTGGTAATACTTCCTCAGGGAATGGGAATAAAATAGTCGAATTCTTTTCAGCCGCAATATTCGATAGTGTTTGATACAGTCTTAATTTAATGGCCGATGGGGATTGATCGATTAATTTACCTGCTTCTAATAACTTCCCAGCTGCCTGTTCTTCGGCTAATGCCAATATTATACGGGCCCTTCGCGAACGTTCCGCTTCAGCTTGGTTAGCCATCATACGACGCATGTTTTCAGGTAATTGTATGTCCTTAATCTTTACATCATTAATATCGATGCCCCATTCCTTCGTTTCTATTTCAACAATGTGCTTGATGTTTTTACCCATTTCTTCGCGCTTGGATAAAATGGTATCTAATTCTACTTTACCACACACATCCCGTAAAGCAGCCTGTGATAATTGGGTAATGGCAAACTTATATTCTTCAACTTCTAGAACAGCCTTTTCCGGATCATTAATTTTAAAAAAAACCACACCATCGATACTACAGGGAACATTATCTTCGGTCATGACTTCCTGAGAAACAATATTAATAGTAATAACCCTAATATCAACAATCTGAATAGTCTCTACTATAGGGATGATCCATCTAAAACCGGGTTGTAGTGTTTTTATGTATTTACCAAATCTAAATTTTAAGGCACGCTTATATTCATACACAATACGGATTCCAGATAGAAAAAATAGGATGAGTATAATACTAAAAACAGACATTGGATTCATGGTTAAAGCTATTTCAATTTTAATTATAATTATAGAATGATGCCGCGCGGCGTGTTGTAAATTCCTTAACCTGAAAAGAATTAATTCGGTTATAAATGTCCATAATAAGTTACAAAAAATATAGGACACTAGAAAATAATTGTTAAATAGACAGTCTATTAAATTTAAAATGTTAAGCATTTAACAAGAAGACTCAACATTCCATTTTATTTGTTTACTTGCATACATAATAGAATGTCTATAGGATTTGGATACAGCCATCGCTACATACAATAAAATTACTTCACTAGAAAACATTAAGGTTGCCCGTTTTGATGTTAGTAAGCGCTACACGAAACCTCACAGACATAACAAGTATCTAGAATTGGTTTTTTTTAGCAAGGGTTCAGGATTTCATTATATGGATTTAAAAAGCTATGCTATTAAACCACCCGTAGTGTTTTTAATAAAAAAAGGGGAAGTACACCATTGGGAAATAGATAGCAAGCCAAAAGGGTATGTAATTATAATAAAAGAAGCTTTTTTAGAAAAAACACTTGATAAACATATTAATACGTTGTTATTTAAGCTAGATAGCAAGCAGAAAATAAACATTCCAGAGAAAGACTTAACCATACGTAAGTTATTTAAGATTTTATGCCAAGAAGCCAATCAAGAAAATGCCCAACAAGATATTGTAGAAGGGCTTCTAAAAGCTTTAATATCGAAAATAGCAAGCTATTCTAGTTTGGATGGTATAAAAATGAATACTGTAGATACCGCTACCCGCTTTTTAGATATTTTAAGCAAAACCCTTAAAAACAATGTGGGTTTTTATGCAGAGCTCTTAAATGTCACACCTCAAAACCTCAACCAAATTTGTCAAAAAAGCTATAATAAGACAGCTTCCCTAGTTATTGCCGATTTTCTTATTAAAGAAGCAAAGCGTTTATTGGTTTACACAAGCAAATCGGTAAGTGAAATTGCTTTCCATTTTGACTTTAAAGATGTTTCCCATTTTATTAAATACTTTAAGAGACATACAGGGCATACACCCTTACAATTTAAAAACAATCATTAATAACGTCTTCAACTTAATTTGGTATTGACCTTAACTTTTACAAATAAACCATTTAAACGTGTTTTGATAACCTATATTTGCACCTTTAAAATTGTAAACTCAATTCTTTTAATGTGAAATGAACCACAACTAAAGGAAGTATTTAATGGCGAATTACACATGTCTGCCGACAGCTAAGGCAACCTAAAAACGATAAAATTTATTAGATGAAACTATTAAAGATGAACCCTATTCAAAACCTTTTGACCGTAACAATATTTGTGTTTTTTACTAATGGCCTATATGCTCAAATCTCAGGTAAGATTCTTGATAGCAACGATTTGTCACCACTAGAATATGCCACGGCTGCACTGTATAAACAACACGATGGAAGTTTGGTAACAGGTGTCGTAACCAACATTTTAGGAGAGTTTTCCTTAAAGGGAATTAATGCAGGGACCTATTACCTTGAAGCTTCATTTATGGGGTATGCTTCTAATAGAATAGCAAAAATAAAAGTGAACAAAAAGAATGAACAGATACAATTGGGGACTATAAAACTTAGCCTTGGAAGCCAGCTTGACGAGGTTTTGGTTAAAGCTGAGCGATCTACTGTAATTCATAAAATAGACAGACAAGTATTCGATACCAAAAAATACCAAAGCAGTCAGGGAGGCAATGCAGTTGATGTTATTAAAAACCTTCCTTCCGTTACCGTTGATGGCCAAGGAGCTATTAGTGTACGAGGCAGTAAAGGCTTTGCAGTCCTTGTAAACGGTAAGCCAACACAAGGTGATGCTGCCTCTATATTGGCGCAATTACCGGCCAATGCTTTGGAGACTGTTGAATTAATTACGGCACCATCAGCAAAATACGACCCCGAGGGCAAAGGAGGTATTTTAAATATTATAACAAAAAATGGTGCTGTAAATGGCACTTACACACAAATTAATGTTCGTGCTGGGTTTCCTTCCATAGAACCATACGATACTAAACAAGCAGCACAACGGTATGGTATGGACGCTACTTTTAATTCACAATCAGACAAATGGAATGTTTCACTAGGAGCGAGCTACCAACGTAACGATAAAACTGGTAGAAGAGAAGGCGAGCTGTTCATTGTAAATGAAGCAGAAGATAAAACAACCTTTTTACCATCAGATGGCGAGCGTAGCTTTGATGAGATAAGTTATAATGGAAGGTTTAACGTAGACTTTACTCCCGATAAAGCCAATACATTTTCTTTAGGCTTTTTTGCAGGAAAGCATACCAAAGATCGTTTGGCCGATATTGTATATTACGACAATCATGCCGTGTCTCCAATAGGAAGTGATAATCGCTTGTATACAATTGCCTATTACAATCATAATCTGCGTATTCGTAAAGGTGATTTTGCTTTGGGTAGTTTCGATTACGCTCACAAGTTTAACAACGCCTCAAAGTTATCTGCTTCATTTTTATATGAGTATAGCTTTTTAGGAGGCCCAACCGAAAATGATAATTTAGGGCATCCTGATAATAGCATCGTATACCAGCAAGAATATAACACTAATGATAATCCGTTGTATGGTAAACGCTTTAATTTGGATTACCAATGGAAACCATATTCATTTGGGACAATAGAAACGGGATACCAATTCAGGCATTTGAATCATACCGGTGAGTTTGTTTATGAGCGTGATGGTAATTTAGTTCCAGAATTTTCTAGTGACATAAAGTTAAAACGTACCATTCATTCTGGGTATTTACAATTAACAGGAGCACAAAACAAATGGGACTATGCGGCTGGAGTTCGATTGGAATATATGGATAGAAGTTATACCGAATCCTTAAAAAGTATGTTGACTCCCAATACCTATACGTACGACTTTGTTAAATTATTTCCATCGGCTTCACTACAATATGAAGTTAACAGCAAAACCAAGCTAAAGTTAGCCTATAGTAAACGCATAGATAGAACAACGACTTTTAAAATGAACAGTTTTGCCGAACGGGAACATTCTGAAGTATTTGAGCAAGGCGATAATACCCTATTGCCAGAATTTATTGATTTGGTAGAACTTGGCATCACCAAAAACCTCAAAGGGGGGAACTCTGTATATGCAACATCATATTACCGTCATGTTAATAATGTTATAAATCGGGTTAATACTTTGGCATATGAATCTGGAGGTGCCGTAATTGATAGCATTTTAAATCGGGTTTATTCCAATGTTGGCAAGAGCAATGCTCTAGGCGTAGAAGTGGGGGCTACCGTTAAGCCTACAAAGAACTGGACAACCTTTATAGGAGCTAATATTTATGATTATACAATTGATGGATCTCTTTTGTTTAAACATAGAGATGGAATTGAAAGAGCTTATAATGTAGATAGTAAGTCCACAATTTACTCTTTCAATATAAATTCTACGTACTCATTTTGGGAAAATGCCAGCGTGCAATTCTCTTTTAACTACTTATCTGATAGAAATACAGCAATGGGGGAAGACTCTAGGTTTTATTCCCCAAATTTAACAATAAAAAAATGCTTTTTAGATAATCGTTTAGCAGTAACTTTACAATGGCAAAATATAGATATGGGGCTGTTAAACACCAATGAGCAACGTATCACAACCTCAAGGCCCAATGCTTTTTATACTACAACCAATTATGTGTACGAAGTGGATATGGTATCCTTAAACCTATCGTATACCTTTAATAAAACCAAAAATAAAGCTAAGTTTATTGAAAGTGAGTTTGGTAAACGGGAATTTTGATAAAAAAACAGAATAAGCGAATTAACCGCAGCACCATTGCATTTAATTGTATTTTATATTTTATTTAAATCCTGCCAATAATGGTAGGATTTTTTTTATATTAGCATGGTATTTTTCTATAAAAAAATCTTAAATTTTTACTTTAGGAATTTCTAAAAACGCCCTCAAATATGCCCGATAAAAAAATTTCATTTTCGCTTTATTTTTTAGAAAAAATTAATCCATTATCCCATGATTTTAAATTGTTTTATCAAAATTGTGTAAAACATGCTTACTATAAAAAAGGTGAATTTTTAAATACAAGTGGTGACAGATGCAATAAGCTTTATTATATAAAAAAAGGTATAATAAGAGGCTTTCACATTATAGAGAAGAAAGAAATCACGACTTGGTTAAGCAGTGATAATGAATTGGTAACATCAATTACTGGTTTTTTTAAAAATACACGTGCAAAGGAAAGCATGCAAGTGATTGAAGATACTTATGTTGAATATCTTGAGTATAATGATTTCCAAAAGGCACTTAATATGTTTCCAGAAATGACCAAATTATTCACTTCCTTGCTTATTGAATATTATATCCATGCAGAGAATAGGACACTTATGTCTCGTATTCCTTCGGCTAAAGGACGATTCGATCATTTTTTGGAAGCTGGTAATGCCTTTTTGCTTGATAGAGCACCTCATAAGTATTTAGCATCCCTGTTAAGTATGCGCCCCGAGACCTTTAGCCGCCTACTTAGCACCTACCAAATTGATCAAACAGCAAAAATGCAATCTTGATATATATCAAGAAAAGAAGTCTTTTATAACGTTATACTTTTGTTTATCTCAATTAGATTATAAATTTACATCAAAAGAAAAAGCCTTTAAAGCTTTGTCTTTTAAGTTTACCCCCAATCTAACCAATTAACTTTATAAATGTTATAATATATGTTCTCTCTTGTAATAGCCTCTACTACTATTTTAATAGTCACCTTTGGACTTGGTATCGGATTAGGATATCACCTAGGTCAAAAAAGAAAAAAATCTTTGAAATTTTAATTAACTCTCTAAAATTGCGTGTTGATACGTTTATTAATAGGTGTCTCGAAATTTATTTTGGGGCTCCTAATTTTTTGTGCAAACTCATTATAGCAGCCGAAAAAAGCGTCCTTATTTTTTTTGGAAATGAAAAACATATGTTTACATGAATTAGAGACTGTTTAAATTCCACCTTTTGGTTTTGTTATGCCCCTTTTTTTACCACTTTTCGTTATGAAAATCCCCATTTAGCGCTGCTAAACTCCGGTTTTAAAGCCTTAATTTGCAAAAAAATGACCTATAACAACTTTCAAAAACGAATTTTAAACAGTCTCTAATATTTTTGGTATCTTAGAGTTATCTAAACATTAATTAATGAAAGCGCGCGTTTTTTTTCTTATTATATTGTTTATCGGTCTATGGACTTGTGGGCCAGGAAAAGCTATTACCCCAGATCAGAGAGCTACACTAGATAAAACAGTATCTCAAAGAAATTTTACCATTGAAGTCAATGCTGTGTATCCGCAAACAACAAGTAGTATGCAGCAATTATTTAATGCTGGACTTTTTCCTAGAGGAAGTAACCCTTCCCGTATTGATGTTAATTCGGGTGGGTATTATTTAAAAATGCTAAAGGATAGTGTTGATGTTTTTTTGCCGTTTTATGGTGAACGCCATTTTGGAGGAGGTTATAACCCTACCAATACCGGTATTCAATTTAGGTCAGCAATAAAAAATCTAAGTGTAAGTAAAACTAAAAAATCACATGGATATACGCTAAGATTCGATACGTCAAAATCAACAGAAGCGTACCAGATACAAATAAACTTGAATACAGGTAAAACAGCCAATATTTTAGTGAACAGTATGTCCAGGACCGGAATTATGTATACAGGAAATATCGTTTCTAAAAGCACCACTTCCGAATAAAGACTTTGTCCGTGCTTTTTTAGAATGTGAACTCATTTAAACTTTTTCAATTGGCTAAAAAGTTTAAATGAGTTTAATGTTAATTGTGCAAGCACGACAAGATATCTTTATGTTAACTAGACCAAAGATATATAATTTACGAATTGTACCTCCGGAACCCGTGTATACAGATGTTACGGATTTCAAGAAAGTGTTTATAGAACACTATGGAAAGCAACCCCTATCGGCTTCAAAGCCACATATTACCTTAGCGGTTTTCCAAATGCTTCCATATTGTCAGGATACACTTGTAAAAACGTTTGATTCCTTATCCGAAGTACCAGAATTTAGATTAGAAGTGAAGAGTTTTGGGGTGTTCGATGGATCGGCAAAAGTATTGCTACTTAAGATTCCGATGTCCGAAACTATGGGGCAATTACATATGCAAATTAGAATTTTATGGGAACGGGACTTACATCGAAAAAAAAACACTTTAATTGTACCCAGCATACCTCATATGACCATTTCGAAAGTTAAGGATGCAGCCATTTTATATAAAGCTCTGGAACGGTTTCAAAATACACCGTACTACGCTAGTTTTCTTGTTGATCATTTGGTGTTAACAGCTAGACCACCTAGTAAAACATGGGATTGGAGCCATAAGATAAGTTTGAAGTCCGAGTAAACACATTACAAATACACAACTGCATATCAGTTGGTTACGAATTAAAAAAGTTGTTGATTATAAATTTTATGACTAAATTTATTGAATTAGCTGCTCCTAAAAACTTCGAAAAATTTAAAACTAAAATAAAATGAATGTAAAGGACATTAAGGCATTTGGTACAGAATCAGCTGATGCCGATTTGGAGCAGTTAACGATTAATAGAAGAGAAATTACACCTAAAGATGTAGAAATAGACATTTATTACTGTGGTGTATGTCATTCCGATTTGCATTTTGCCCGAAACGATTGGGGCTTTTCTGTTTACCCCGTAGTCCCAGGTCATGAAATAGTGGGTAAGGTTATTAAAACAGGAGAGGAAGTAACCAAACATAAGGTCGGTGACTTGGTAGCTGTTGGGTGTTTGGTAGATTCCTGTAGAACTTGCAACAATTGCAAAAATGATCTTGAGCAATATTGTCCGGAATGGGTAGGTACATATGGTGGTCATGATAAACATTTAAACATGCAAACTTTTGGGGGCTATTCTGAAAGCATTGTGGTCGATGAAGATTTTGTGCTTGTGGTTCCAGATAATCTTGACCCTGCAGGTGTAGCACCCGTACTTTGTGCAGGTATCACTACTTGGTCGCCCTTAAGGCACTGGAAAATTGGAAGTAACAGTAAAGTAGCGGTTATTGGGCTAGGAGGTTTAGGTCATATGGCTATAAAATTGGCTGATGCACTTGGAGCAGATGTAACGCTACTATCAAGGTCGCCCAATAAAACTCAGGATGCTCTGGACTTAGGAGCAGACCGAGTCGTTATATCAACCGATGAGAATCAAATGGCAGAAATACAAGGCCATTTCGACCTTATTATAGATACGGTACCTTATGTACATGATATCAATCCCTATGTGGGTACTTTGGCCACTAATGGGACTTTGGTTTTGGTAGGTTATTTAGGTCCCTTAGATCCTATGTTAAATTCAGTACCCATGATAATGGGACGAAAAACCGTAGCCGGTTCTTTGATTGGTGGTATAGCAGAAACGCAGGAATTATTGGATTTTTGCGGAAAACACGGTATTACTTCAGAAATTGAGATGATTCGCATTCAAGATATTAATAAGGCTTATGAGCGTATGCTAAAGAGTGATGTACATTATCGTTTTGTGATAGATATGGCTTCATTAAAAAATAGTTAACAACGAAATCATTTTTAAGATTGGGTAATTTCGATAGTTTTAAAACGAGCATATTATGAGTATGACTAAACTAAAACGCCCCAAACACAAGGGAAGTGGTAGGGTCTTTAAAAATGCGCTTTTAGAAAAGCTAACCAAAACACATATTGCAATTCCCTTAACCATGTTTACTACTATCGCCTGTTGCTTGATTTATTATGGTATTGTAGAAAAGGGGTTTACTACGCCGGTAATAATCTTATTGTTTGTTGCAGGGGTATTTGTATTTACCTTAGTAGAATATTTGTTTCACAGGTATATTTACCATATTAAACCGCATACACATACTCTAGAAGATATAAGCTATAAAATGCATGGCATACATCATGACTATCCTAAAGACAAACAACGTTTAGCCATGCCTCCCATTTTAGCACTAATAATAGCTTCATTTTTTTTTATTTTATACAGAGCCATCATGGGTGATTTTGTATTTGGGTTTTTAGCAGGTTTTTTAATGGGATATACCTTGTGTTTAAGTATTCATTTTAGCATTCACATTTTTAAAGTTCCCAATAATTTTCTAAAAGCACTTTGGTACCACCATGCAATACATCATTATAGGCAACCCAACAAGGCTTTTGGTGTATCTTCTCCATTTTGGGATTATGTTTTTGGAACCATGCCAGAACTCCGAAAGACAGCAACAAAATCCGGTGTGTTTATTGATAAAGATTAAGAAGTATTTAAGCTTACATCCTTACAAAAGCCTGAAGTTCTAATCATCTGATAACTAACACTTCTAAATATAATCATCAATGAAAGCTTATAAATATTTTTATTGAATTAAAAGTTTAAAACGAGGTAAGTGTGCTTTACCTAAATTATTAATTGATCAGAACTACAAGTGTTGTAGGTTAATTTTATATACAAAAAAGATATTTTGACATATTATGTTGAAAATTATTACATTAATGTTGTTTTTGAGTTTATATTTTTTTAGTTTTGGCTCACCAAGGCCATAAGGCTTTTCTCTCGCAAAAAATATTAGTAACCTAAAATTATTAAATTATGGAAAAGTCTAAAAAATCCATTCCTTTTGAATCACTAGCCCAGGAGGCAAGATCGGTGAATAAGTTTCTTGTCAATGAAAACTCTATCATGTCTGAAATAGCCGCTGCAGAACCCACTGTAATAAGTGAAATATTATCAGCCGAACCGGCCATGATTGAAAATATTTTATCTACCGAGCCAGCAATGTTATCGGAAATTGCTTCCTCAGAGCCAGTTATCTTGGGGGAGATGATGGTTGCCGAACCAACTCTATTTGCAGAAGTAGCCGCAGCAGAGCCAGCTATGATTGGTGAAATAGCTGCAGCAGAACCCGCTGTTTTTTCAAAGCTAGCTACTGCAGAGCCTGTTGCTTTTGGACAAGCTATATCTGGTATAATTTCAGAAATAGCAACCTCAAAAAAGTAGCCCATAGCACCCTAATCTATTTTAAAAGATTTAGTCATTCGAGTCTAGATTCAATAAACTTTACAATAATTTCTCGATTATGACGCCAGAAATTTTTTTGTCAAAAATTAAGGAGTTGCCAGAAGAGTGGGAACCAAACCATGTAGGATCAAACGTACTTGCACCTCTGTTTTCATATATCCTCACAGAACCTGTTGTATACAATCAAGGACGTGAGATACTAACAAATAAATTATTAAGCCTTACTTTAAGTATGGCCAGAAAGCATGCGCCATATTATTCGGAGTTAATACCAGATAAAAATGATTGGCAAGTTGATCAATTGGACGCATTGCCGATGATCGACAAATCCGAACTCTATACGCATCATTCCAATATACTTTCTGATGTTACAACATTTGGTTTTGTAACATTTACAACCGGAACAACCAACCAAGCCCCTTTGTTAATTGAGCGTTCGCAAGAAGAACAATTATACTTACAGAACTTTTTTTCTATTTTACAATCGGATGCACTGAAATCTAAAAAGCTAAAACCTTTAGGTATTGTTGAAGGTTCTATGAACCACGGAGCTGTTTTGCGGTTACCTGGTATAGGCTATAATTTCATGATTGAACTAACTAAGGACTATGGCGTCATTAGAACAGCTTGGTTATTACAAAATAAATTTAACTTCAACGGAATTGAAAACAAGGTAAGCCATATGAATACGACTGTTATGGGCTTGAGTTATTTACATCAGTACCTTACAGAAAATAACATAGAAATCCCATCAGGTCAACTTAAATCCATTACAATTTTTGGATGGCCGGTACCTAAGAGCCGACGTAAAGCATTTGAAGCTTATTTTAAGGTGCCTATTCATGATAATTACTCAATGTCCGAAATGTTTGGAGGTGCGAAATATTGTCAGGAGTGCGATGGTTATCATTTCGACCCGTTTGTTGTTCCCGAGCTTATAGATTTGGAAACCAATAAACAAATTAAAACCGGAACGGGCGAACTTGTTTTAACACCTCTATTTCCCTTTACACAACGTTTTGTTTTAATCCGTTACCGTACAGGGGATCTCATTGATGTCAATAAAGCAACTTGTAACAAAGGAATATTAGTCTACCGTTTTAGAGGCCGCTTAAAACGCTGTGTAAAAGTAGCCCCTTATATCTATTTTGGAGAAGCTGAAGTTGCCAAATCTATCGATGCAATTACCGAATTGAACAGAGCCCCCTCTGGATTTCACATTTTTAAGGACAACGATAAAAATAATTGGGCCTTATTTAAAATGATTAAGTCGGGCGATACAATTGAAATTCAGGCCGAACTCAAATCCAACCCCATAGAAACACCTACCACTGCATTAAATGTAGAAAAACAAATCTACAATCACATTCTTAATGAGTTACCCGAATCTACTACACATTGGATAAAATCCAACCCACAAAAGTTTAAAATTACTTTAAAACCGCCTTTTAGTGTTAAGGAAAGAGATTATTGGAATTTATAAATCATAACTCTAAATATAATAACAAAAGGAATTCAGATTCTGAATTAAAACATTTAACATGGAAACACAAACAACAATTAGTGACATTCTAAAAGAAACTCCTGTTGTAAAAGGGAGGAGTAAATACTTGTACGACTATGATGCCAACCATTATGTAGCGAAATTAATCCCATCACTATCCAGTTTTACCTATAACCGTCATGAAATGGTTGATAAAACGCAAAATTTGCGTTTGGATTTTTATGAAATGGCTGTTGCATTACTAAATAAGCATAATATCCCAACAGCTTATGTAAAGCGGTTGGATACAGATGTTTATTTAACACAGAAATGTACAAGTCCGCCATTTGAAGTGATTGTAAAAAATTACGCCGTTGGTTCTACCCAACGAAAATATCCGGGACTCTTTGACGACAATTACAAATTTTCCAATCCTATAGTTAAATTTGATTATAGAATAGATCCTGAAGATTTACCAATAAGTGCAGATTATTTAAGAGAATATGGTGAAGACCCAGAATTACTTAAGAGCTTAGCTTTAAAGACGAATGATATCTTAAGCGAATGGCTCTACCCAAGAGTGTTAGTAGATTTTTGCCTTATTTTCGGTACTAACAAAGCAGGAGAGGTATGTATCACATCAGAGATTTCTCCAGATTGTATGCGGCTTAAATCTGAAGCAGGAGCCTCATTGGATAAGGATCTGTTTCGTAGTGGTAAAAACCATCATGAAATTGTTGCCGTATGGACAGATTTAATAACAGATTTAAAATCGAAATAATGCACAACAAAACGTTATTGATTACAGGCTCTAACCGTGGTACGGGCTATGGTATAGCTGAGTATTTTTACAATAAAGGATATACCATTATATCGCTCAACAGAACACTAAAAAAAGAAGCCTGGTTAGGAGAAATTGAGTGCGATCTTCGTTATCCTGATCGAATTATTGATATATGTGAAGTCCTCGTTGAAAATGATGTATCCATTGATGTATGTATCTTAAACGCCGCTATTAGAAAACTGTCGTTCATGGAAGAGATGGCGTATGAAGATTGGAGGGATTCAGTCGCAATTAATTATACTGCAGTTTTTTATCTGTTAAAATCCTTATTGCCTATATTTAAGGTATCCAAAACCTATGTAACGGTTATGGGAAGCCATGCTGCTAGCCATTATTTTGAGGGAGGTATGGCTTATTGCAGTACTAAGGCAGCATTAAAAGCAATGGTTGAAGTATTTATACAAGAAACGCGAACCTATGATATACGAACTACTTTGATAAATGCTGGAGCTATTAATAATAGGCCCAAGGGAAATGCAGACAAAAAAATACAACCCGAAAGTATTGCCCAGTGTATTTACTCCATTGTTAATTCCAACGCCGATATGCTGTTAGGGGAATTGGAAATACGCCCATCTCAACCATTACAATCAAAAGATATGGGAATAATGAAATTACAGTATGTATAAAGAGCAGAATTTATCAAATACTATCTTTTATTCAGATCTAGACGGCACTTTATTAAATAATAATGCCGAATTATCTCTAGAATGCTCTCAAGGTCTTAAAGGGCTGATAGATAAAGGGTTGTTGTTTGGTGTTGCCAGTGCTCGAAACCTAACCACAATTGCACGAATGTTACATGGTATATCATTGAGTTTACCTGTAATTAACCTTAACGGGGCATACATTTCAGATATCAACAAAATGCAACATATTCAAATTAACGGAATTGATCAAGTTATAAAAGAGGATATTCTTGAATCTATTAAAAAGCATAACCGTGGAGTGTTTATTTCTAATCATAAAGATAATAAAGATGGTATCGTACATTATGGCTTGAAGAATTTTGGCGAAGAGTGGTATCTTAAAGACAGGAAAAGCTGCAAGGGACAATTGTTAATTTCGGACGATACATTGTCCAACGTGGCTTCAAGCGAAATCACCTGCTTTACATTTATAGACAATAAAGAACCTCTGGAGGCCTTAAAGGCTACTATTCTTGATAAATACTCCTACGGTGTTGAAGTCCATTTGTTTGAAAATCAATACTCCAAAGGATGGTACTGGTTAACGGTACACAGCCACTTGGCTAATAAGTCAAAAGCCATTAAGTTTATTATGGAACAATATAACTATACAGACAAGCTACTAACGGTTTTTGGCGACAGCATGAACGATTTGGAAATGTTTAATATGGCCGATACGGCCATTGCTGTTAATAATGCCATTCCCTGCATTAAAGAAAAATCGACTTTTGTTATTGGTAATAATAATACTGGTAGTGTTGTTAACTATCTAAGCACCCTAAAGCATTATTGAATGTTTAAAGACGAATGGACATCCAACAAATAATAAGCTTATGTCATTCCCCTGTTCTTACAGAAGTTTATGGTTATGAGGAGCGTATTGAAACACATAGTGCCTGGATATTATTATGCAATGCCTATGTTTTTAAAATAAAAAAGCCTGTTAAGTTCAGGTTCTTGGATTATTCAGAACTATCAAAACGAAAATTTTACTGTGAGGAAGAGCTTAGGTTAAACAGTCGGTTTGCTCCTAAAGTATATATAAAAGTATTACCAATTACCGTCCACAATAACAGCTACCATATAGGAGATGATAACAAGCGTATTATAGACTATGCAGTTATGATGAGGCGCCTAAAAGACAGTTGTTTTCTATCAAATATTTATAAATGTGGTTTATCTATTAAGACAAGTGAACTCCAACTACTAGCAGCGCAAATAGGGAGCATTCATAAAGCTTCGGATATTTGTTCACAGTTTGATTACAATAAACTAGCACATCGATTAAATCAGGTCTTGGAATTAGAAGACGATATTTATAAGGTGTTTGGTGTCTCAGGAACAAATTTAATTGAAGCGGTAACACATACTTCCAACCGTTTTTTAAGTACTCATAAGGCCGTGTTTTCGGAACGGCTCGCTAGGCATTTCATTAGGGGTGTTCATGGTGATCTACATACCGGGAATATTCATATGAGCAATAGGCATATCTCAATTATTGATTGCATTGAGTTTAATGCAAATTATAGAAACATCGATCTATTGGATGATATTGCGGCAATTTTGGTTGATTTTGATCTATTCAGTAGGGTAGATGACGCCAATACATTCCTTACTTCGTACAACAAACAACTTAACGCCCCCCACTTTTTTAACCAGAGATTATTAAACTATTACAAAATGCAGCGGGCCGTTACCAGGTTTAGTGTTTGCTTACTCGACAAAACCAATAGTAAGAATACTGAATGCGCCTATGGCTACTATACATTAATCAAAAATTACTTAAAGCTTCTACATATATAACAAAAGTATCTTTTGTTTACTTTTCACTTTCTACATGTTTACACATTAAACATTAATTATCGGCAGGATACCATAAAAGTAAAATTTAGCTTATATTGGTAATATTAAGTAATTTACAAATAAGTTAAACCGTTTTATACTGTGATCCGAAATTCGATAAGGCTTTTGTATCGAGTAACCAACCTTACGTTAATATCTATGAGAAGAGCATTCTTGTTATCGCTTGGTATTATTGCTATATTAAGCTGTACTTCTTGTGAAGACCTTGATAACGAAACACCTATAATTGAGCGAATTACAATAGACAACATTACACTTCCAGAAGGGTTTACCATTACAAAACTATACCAGCCAATGGCTAACAATCAAGGTTCTTGGGTTAGTATTACAAAAGACGATCAAGGATGTTTTTATACATCAGATCAATATGGAAGTATTTACAAATCTACTCTTATTAACAGTCCGGATAAACCAGATAGCTTAAGTGTTGAAAAACTAGATGTAAGTATTGGTCGTGCTCAAGGATTACTATGGCATAAAAAGGTTTTATACGCCTTGGTCAATTCTATTGACAAAACCATAGAAAGTGGATTATATAAAGTTTACGATTCCACTGGTGGGAGGGATTTAAATGCAGTAAAACAATTAAAAGCGATTCATGGTGAAGGAGAACATGGACCCCATAATATTGTGTTATCACCAGATGAAACCTCTCTATTTCTGGTTTTTGGCAATCATACAGACATCCCATCTGATGTTAGGGGAGCCGTTCCAGATGTTTGGCACGAAGATAATTTACTTCCCGTTATTAAAGACCCTAGCGGACATGCTAACGACAGAATGGCACCAGGAGGCTGGGTTGCCAGGACTGACTTGGAAGGTGAACACTGGACGCTTATTAATGTAGGAACAAGAAACACGTATGATTTGGCTTTTAATAGAGATGGTGAATTGTTTGGTTTTGATTCTGATATGGAATATGACATGGGAATGCCTTGGTACAGACCTATCCGTTTAAACCATATGACTACTGGTGCCGATTACGGTTGGCGTACGGGTACGGGTAAGTTCAAGGATTTTTATCCAGATAACCTTCCCGGCATTGCCAATCTCGGACAAGGCTCGCCAACTGGCGTAGTAAGCGGTAGTGGTCTTAAATTTCCGGCATATTACCAAAAGGGGCTTTTTCTATTTGATTGGAGTTACGGAACTATATACCATGCCAAGCTAAGCCCACAGGGTAGCACATATGAAGCCCAAATTACCGAATTCTTATCCGGGATACCATTACCACTTACTAATGGTATAGTAGGGAGTGATGGTGCCTTGTATTTTTTAACGGGTGGCAGACGCCTAGAATCGGGATTTTACAGGGTAAAATATGAAGGCACATTGCATTCGGAAATACTAAATCTAAAGGAACGTTCCAAAGGCAAAAAGCAAAGACGTTTACGACAACAACTGGAAGCATTGCATTTAAAACCCTCAGAGACTAAGCTGCCTTTTATATTGAAATACTTAGACCACGAAGAGCGGTTTATTCGCTTTGCTGCTCGTATTGCTTTGGAACACTTAGATTATGAACTTTGGAAAGATAAAATACAGCAGAAGTATTCCATAACTAAAACTATCGCTTTAGCCATAGCAATTGCCAGACATGGGAATGACATCGACCGTTTAAAAGCTATGGACATAATATTGGCGATAGATTGGAGTACATTAAAGCCTACAGAAAAAACAGACTTTATAAGAGGGCTCGATTTGTTGTTGGTACGAATGCAACGGCCATTACCAAATCACCAATCTGAAAGAATAAAAGAGACCTTACTACCAAGTTATTTAACAGAAACCAATGCAATTAATGAAGAGGTATGTAAAATTTTAAGTTACATCCAAGCCAGCGAGATTATAGCGCCGACATTAGATGTTATGGAAACAGATTCGGATACAGAAAGCATGAAAGCCTTGTACTTATCTGGAGATATTACACAACGGAGTGAACAGTACGGAAAGGATGTAGAACAGATGCTACATAACATGCCAAATGCACAACACATAAGTTATGCTAAAAGTTTAAGTTATCTCGGCAAAGGATGGACACCCGATTTAAGGGAACGTTATTTTATATGGTACGGCAAAGCGCTTCAAAAAGCCGGCGGAAAGATGTATACAAAGTTTATAAAGGCGATTCGAGAACAAGCACTATCGTATGTTCCCGAAGATAGCAAAGCCTACCTTTTGTCATTGTCTGAAATTAAGACACCTGAAAACTTAAATGAAATAGACACTGTTAAACAACCAGTTGGTCCGGGGCTAAATTGGACGGTAGAACTGCTTATGTCTGCCTACGAGGCAAATAAGACAAAAGCCGATATAGCGCATGGTAAAAAAATGTTTAGAGCCACTTTGTGCGTGGCATGCCATAGTATTAAAGGGGAAGGCGGAAGTTCAGGTCCTGAGTTGACCAAAATTGGCTCTAGGTTTTCCGTAGGTGATATTGGAGAGGCCATTGTAAATCCTTCGGGAACAATTGGCGACCGCTATCGCTATTCTAACTACTACATGAAAGATGGTTCTGTTGTAACGGGAATTATCATCAATAAAGATGAAACTACGTTAGAATTGAGCACCAATGCCTTTTCTTTAGATAGTACTATTGAAATTAAAAACGACAGTATAGTAAAAGTCGAGCCTTCTCCCATATCGCCTATGCCACCTGGGTTGATTAATAGCATGAATGCTCAGGAGCTCACCGATTTAATAGCCTATATGCTGTCCGCAGCGGGAAAATAAAACACTATCGTCGTTGTCCAGAGAACTCCATAGCTTCGCCCTTACCAAAGCCATAGCTAATGCCAAAGGTTACAAAGCGTCCGCGTTTTCTACTATTAAAGGCGTAGAAGTTTGCTTGGGAAGAAGTATATTTATCAATGCGTGATGCAAAAACATCACGTATGCTCAGGTTTAAAATGGTTTTCCCTTTCAATATCTTTTTACGTATACCCATGTCGACATATAAACGATCGGATTCCTCGCCTTGAACAGTTGTAAATTTAGATTCATAATTTCCCGAAAGTTCCAAGTCAAATTCTGAAGGTAGCTTGAATTTGGAGGTCATATTGGATGACCAACGGTTTCCTTTAAAATCAAAAGTTTGTATATTAAATACACCTGTTCTTTTAAAGAAATTGATATTAAAATCACTTGACAAAGTAAACCATTTAATAGGGGTATATTTTCCGTTGCATTCAAATCCTGTTGTATTACTTGTTCCTATATTTTCGGGTTGTGACGTACTAATATTGTTTTCAAAAGAGATAATGTTTTCTATAACATCGGTAGTATATCGGTGGTAAAGGCTAAAATTAAGGGACAGGTCTTCCATTTTATGGACAGTAGTAAGTTCATAGGAATCGGTATACTCTGGTTGTAAATCGGGGTTACCTCTGTAGATATTAAAGGTGTTTCTAATGTTGTTAAACGGATTTAGCTGTCGTAACCTTGGTCTGTTTATTCGTTTGGAAAAACCTGCTTGTAATGAAAAGCCTTCCGAAAGCTTATATGAGGTATGGAAACTAGGGAAAAAGTTTGCGTAGGTATTGTTGTTGGCTTCCCCTGTTGTTCGCAATAGCGTAGCAATATCGGTATGTTCAAGTCTTAACCCAAGTTTTACTCCCCAAATAGCACCTTCGTATGCCAACGTTCCGTATAGGGCCAATACACTTTGGTCAAAATCAAACTGATTGGTTAAATCGGGATTACTTACCCAATCATCATTTATAAGATCGCGTACCACATAATCGTTGGAAACATTATTAATAACGTATTGTCCGCCTGTTTCAAACGTATATTTTTCTAAAAAAGGATGTGTATAATCCAATTTAAAAGTGTAATCTTCCAATTTATAATCGGTACGGGTATCTTGTTGAGTTTCGGAAGTTGTTCCAGTAATCGGGCTATTGGTAAATACAGAAGATTGGTCTTTTCCAAAAGAACTTCCTAAGGCACTAAATAGCAAGTCTTGGTCTTTATGGCGTTTAAAATCCTTCTTGTATTGCAACTCATAGCGTAATTTAGGATTGGTAGCTTCTGTCGTTTCGGATCTTAACCAACTATCGACCATAGTATTGTCTCCATGGATCTTATTGAAGTTAGCATCAAAAAACTGGTCTTCTACCTCATAAGCGTATGATCCGGAAAGCGTCACGACATTGTAATGGTTTATGTGGTAATCGGTTCCTAGTAGGATATTGGCAAACTTTTCATCAAAATCACCAGATCCTACACTTGTAATGGTGGTATCATTACTGATGTCCCTGTTTATGGACTTCGTTTTATTTGGAAACGTACGTTTCCCAATTCCCATTTGGGTAAACAGATTAAACTTCTCGGTACGCTTATTAAGGCTTAAGCCCACACTATTACTGGTTGGTGTCCCTATATTCAAGGTTGCCGATCCATTTAAACCACGCTTTTCAGATTTTTTAATGACGATGTTTATAATACCGGCCGTACCTTCGGCATCATACTTTGCTGAAGGATTGGTAATTACCTCAATCTTTTCAATCATATCGGCAGTAATCGTTCCCAAAGCGTTGCCTTCGGCTGATGCCAAGACAGAAGGTTTGCCATTAATTAGTATTTGTACACCTTGACTACCGCGTAAACTAATCACGCCTTCTATACTTACATTTACAGAGGGTACGTTGTTTAATACTTCGAGTGCACTGGCTCCAGTAGAACTTATGTCTGCTCCTACATGGAACACGCGCTTATCCAACTTAAATTCTGTCTGTGATTTTTCGGCGCGTACTACAACTTCACCTAAAGCTTCCAAGTTTTCAGTTAGCATTAAATTATTTAAATCGATTGTTTTTGTAACGACATCAAACGTTTTAATAGCTAGAGTGTTATAGCCCATAAAGCTAACTTCAATATAAAAATTGGAAGCACGGGTGGTCAAAGTAAAGTCTCCTTCACTACTGGAAACTGTTCCCGTTATTGGGCTATCGGTTGTCCTATCTAATATTGAAATGGTAGCGTACTCTATAGGTTGTTGACTTTCTGCATCTATAACACGTCCAATGATTTTTAGCGCCTGATTTTGGGCAAAAGCTATAGTCCCTGAAAGGATTAAAAGGCAAAGTGTTAAAAATTGAAAGTTGTTAAAGCGCATAAACCTTATTTCTTTGTGTATTTATAGCAAAGATAATTGTCCAGACATACATAGTAGGGAAGCCTATGTGTTAAAATTTATATAAAGTTAAGAGATATCACTTATACATATTTATGTAATGTAAGGGCGTTTTTTTATGGGTTTGTGTTACATGCAACAAATCTATTTCCATTAATTTAAGATATTTTTAAAAGAATTCGCCTTAATTTAACCTATCTTTGTATTTTAGTTATTTAGACAGCGTTTCTTTTTTTAATTTTACTTCAATTTTAATCAATCCTTTGCTTTCTTCAATACTTTAATAGTTGCGTAGCGTATCATGCATTTAGATTATGAAGCCCGTTGGATTCGATTATAAAAATAGTTTTCCTTCATATTTTATTCTTATTTAATTCCTAAATACCTACCTAACTTCAAAGTAGTTTAAAATTTTATAGACTTTAAACTATATGATTTTTGAGATGTTATATAATATTAAATGAGATGAGTACCAGTATAAAAAAACCAACATTTTCAAGAGCCATTAATTCTGATTTTCCACGAACGTTAAGAAACCGCGTTAATACGTATTTCAAAACCAATAATAAGAGTAAAAAAGGTAATGCAACTATGGTTGTTAAGACTATTATTATGCTTTCTCTGTTTTTAGCACCTCTAATACTATTGTCCACAGGCATAATATCTTCTGTATGGCTACTTTTTTTGTTGTATATTATAAGTGGATTTGGCATGGCGGGAATAGGCATGGGAGTAATGCACGATGCTATTCACGGATCGTACTCAAAAAACAAGAAAATAAATTCGCTTTTAGGCCATACCTTTAATCTTATTGGTGCAAATGCGACCGTATGGAAAATACAACACAATGTACTGCACCATACCTATACCAATATTGAGCACGCCGATGATGATCTTAATGCGCCCTTTTTCCTTCGTTTCTCACCACATGCCAAGCACTATTGGATACACCAGTTTCAACATATTTATATATGGTTTTTCTATGGCATATCTACCATATCCTGGATAACTACAAAAGATTTTATTCGCCTAAAACGCTATAGGAATATGGGGTTTTTAGACAAAAAATACGAATATAAAAAGGCGCTCACATATATGACCGCATGGAAACTCTTCTATTATAGTTATGCGCTGTTATTACCGCTGCTTATAGTGCCACAGGCGTGGTGGATAATAGTACTGGCATTTTTAAGTATGCATTTTGTAACTGGGCTTTTAGTAAGCATTGTTTTTCAAATAGCACATATTATGCCCTCTACCGAGTTTCCGCTTCCCGACAAGGAAGGAATGATACATGCAAGTTGGTACAGCCATCAGTTTGAGACTACAAGTAATTTTTCACCAAAAAACAAACTTTTGTTCTGGCTAATAGGTGGGTTAAATTATCAAATCGAACATCATTTACTGCCAGATGTATGTCATATACACTATAAGGAATTAACTAAAATTGTCTCGGAAACAGCTCAAGAATTTGGGTTGCCATATCATGTTAAAAAAAATATATTTCATGCCATTTCCGACCACATAAAAATGCTGAAACACTTAGGAAAAAAACAAATGGTAAGCATGGTTTAAAAGCTACCACTAATTTTAATTAAAAGAAAAAATGATGATAAAAACATTTATAAGTAAATTAATGAATACCAATAAAGCAATAATTATGAAAGAAGGTACAGTAAAATTTTTCAATAACGCCAAAGGATTTGGCTTTATTACCATTAAAGATTCTGAAGAAGAAATTTTTGTTCACACATCTAATCTTATCGATGACATAAAAGAAAACGATACCGTAAAGTTTGATGTTGAAAAAAGTGAAAAAGGTCTAAGTGCCATAAAGGTGAGCTTAGCATAATAAACATTGTTAAAAGGAAGCCATCTTAACGGATGGTTTCTTAACTATAATGAACCACACGAGGCAGCGCCTCGAAGAATTCTTTTCGATTAAAACAGCAGATATTCTAATTAATTTCTCAAAATAAAAGCGAAATTTAAATCGGCTTTGGGCATTTAGAACATACTTCTCTGGGTCTTTATGTTATTGCTCTCGTTATGTAACTTTGCTTTAGCAAAAGCGAAGTTTAAACTACTTCATTTCCTTTTTTTGTTCTCAAAACATTCTCTATGATGTTAATTGTAACACGCTTTTTACGAAACGACGATAGGAGCGTAGTGGAAATCGAAGCATGAGATTTGCGATTTCTCCTTAATTGTCTTCATAGTTAATTTTGTGAATTCATCATTAATAAAAAATTCTCAACACATAGAGACTGTTTCAAATTCGTTTTTGAAATTTGTTATAGGTCATTTTTTTGCCAATTAAGGCTTTAAAACCGGAGTTTAGCAGCGCTAAATGAGGATTTTCATAACGAAAAGTGGTGAAAAAAGGGGCATAACAAAACCAAAAGGTGGAATTTAAATAGTCTCATAATACTGTGATTAATTTCCCTCAGTTAGATGTGCATGTCAAGAAAGTATAGGAAGTAAACGATTAATATTAAAGACCGCTAAGAAGTGTAAAACAACATCATAAATCCTCGATATAACAATTATAAATCCAACATAAATAGTATGCCAATTTTATTTGTTGTAACTTTAAATACTTGTAAATAGTAATTTATCACCGTGGTTTTATACTATCAATCCTAATTTTAATTCGCAATTTGTCTTTCAAGCTGTCAGAGCAGTTATGTAAACAATGCATTTAAAATAGAAATTAACTCAATACTTTACATGTCAAAATTAGATTTCTCAGCTTACGATTCAAAAGGGTTTTACGACGAAATGTTTGATCAAAACAATACCGTTAGGCCTAATTATAAACTGTTTTTAGAACGGCTCCAAAAAATGAGTCAGAGGAAATTAAACAATCTGCAATACGCTACAGATAGGGCGCAATTATCATTAGGGATGACTTTTAACGTTTATAGCGATAATGCAGGCATTGAGCGAATTCTACCTTTAGATATTATTCCAAGAATTATTGATAACACAGAATGGACACATCTAGAAAAAGGATTACAACAACGTATCAAAGCACTCAATTTATTTATTCAAGATATTTATAATGACCAAAAGGTACTAAAAGATAAAATTATTCCTAAGGAAATGATTTTTTCAAGTGTATCGTATTTAAAGGAATTGGAAGGCTTTAAACCACCAAAAGATATTTGGTGCCATATTACAGGATCTGATTTAATAAAAGGTGGAGATGGTCAATATTACGTGCTCGAAGATAATTTAAGGTGCCCTTCTGGTGTATCATATATGCTAGAAAACAGAGAAATTCTAAAGCGCACATTTCCTGAGTTATTTGAAACACTAGGAGTAAAGCCTGTTTATAATTATACGCATATTTTAAGAGATACTTTGGAGTATCTTTCAGATGATGAAAAACCGACAGTTGTAGTATTAACACCAGGTATTTACAATTCGGCTTATTTTGAACATTCGTATTTAGCTCAACAAATGGGAGCAGAGCTGGTAGAAGGACGCGATTTAATTGTAAAAGACGATGTCGTTTATATGATTACTACCAATGGATTGAAACGTGTAGATGTTATTTACCGTCGTGTAGATGATGAGTTTATAGACCCGCAAGTATTCAATAAGAATTCGTTACTAGGTACTCCAGGTTTATTCAAAGCTTACTTAAAAGGAAATGTAACATTGGTTAATGCTCCTGGAACAGGAGTTGTAGATGATAAAGCGGTTTATGCCTATATTCCACGAATTATAAAATACTATTTAGGTGAAGACATGATTTTACCAAATGTAAAAACGTATATCTGTGATGAGGAGCAAGATCGTAAATATGTGATTGAAAACATCCATAATCTAGTAATAAAACAAACAGATGCTTCTGGAGGTTATGGTATGCTTATTGGTCCGAAATCGACTAAAAATGAACAGGAAGAATTCATTGCAAAAATTAAGCATAATCCTAGAAATTATATTGCACAACCGATGATTAACTTATCGCGAGTGCCAACCATAAAGGACGATACAATTGAAGGTTGTCATGTAGATTTAAGACCGTATGCTTTGTATGGCGAGGATATAAAAATTATTCCAGGTGCGTTAACGCGTGTTGCATTAAAAAAAGGTTCCATCGTTGTTAATTCTTCTCAAGGTGGCGGAAGTAAGGATACGTGGGTATTAAACAGTTAAAATAAAATTATGTTAGGTAGGGTAGCAAACACCATATATTGGATGAATAGATATTTAGAACGTGCCGAAAATTATGCGCGTTTTATGGATGTAAATTTTAATTTATCATTAGAGTTACCTCCAAACGAGGAAGAACAATGGAAACCACTTGTAGTAATTACAGGCGATTGGCCATTGTATGAATCACTTCACACCAAAGCTGAAAAGAATAAAATAATTTATTTTATGGCTTTTGAAGAACAGAACCCTAATTCAATATATAATTGTATTGTAAATGCACGCGAAAATGCCCGTTCTGTAAGAACCGAAATTACAAAAGAGGTTTGGGAACAAATTAATGCACTTTATTATTTAGTGAAAGCTGGTTCAGAAAAGAAAAAACGTAACGATGCCGATTTGAGACAGTTTTTTACTGAGATTAAAAACGGCTGCCAGTTGTTGTACGGTATGTATGATGCGACTATTTCACGAACTGAAGGCTGGAATTTTGCTAAATTAGGACAGTTTATAGAACGTGCCGATAAAACATCACGAGTTTTAGATGTGAAGTACTATTTTTTATTAAGTTCACCAAATAAAGTAGGTTCTACATTAGATTTAATACAATGGGCAGCACTCCTTAAATCGGTAAGCGCTTATGATATGTATCGCAAAAAACACGGGAAACTAACATCATCTAGTATTGCAGAATTCTTGATTTTAGATAGAGAGTTTCCTAGGTCTATTTTAAATTGTTTAATACGCGCAGAACAATCCATTATTACGTTATCTGGCAGTTCTTCTGGATTCAGTAATTCGGCACAAAAGCAATTGGGAGCTTTAAAAGCACAATTGGAATATGTTGATATTGATGATATTATAATTCAAGGCATCCATGAATATTTAGATGATATTCAGCTGAAACTGAATGGTATTTCAACAGCTATTTATGAAGCATTTTTTGCAATAGAGGTAACGCATTAGCTCAGATGTAAAAAAGACTTAAGTAAGAAAACAATAGAAAAACAGAATAGCAATAACCAATGAAACGAGCATTAAGAAATTTTAAAAATTACTTCACAAAAGGAAATGTTTAAAATTTTTAATGAGAGAACGAGTGTAGGGAGTGGTTGCACACGTTCTTATTTTTATAATTACAATAAAATCAATTAATTACTAAAATTTAAACGTGTGAAATTTAAAATTATTCATCTCACGGAATATGTATTTGATTCTGAAGTATTTCTAGAACCTCATTATTTAAGATTTCACCCAAGACAAACACCTTGTATTACTGTTGAAAGTTTTTCAATGTCTTTGAAATCAAAACCATTAGGTCACAAGCGTATTCGAGATGAAGAAAATAATGCAGTAGATTTTTACTGGTTTGATGGCATGACCGAGAAACTTACCATTAAAGCCGAAAGCATTTTGAAAATTAAACCTTTTAATCCGTTTGATTTCATTTTGAATCCTCTACGTTTTAATGAAATGCCTTTTGAATATTTTGAAAGGCAGCGTAAACTATTGTATGGTTCATTATTAAAAAAAGCCATTTCAGAAGATTTATTAGATTATGGAAATTCAATATTAAAAGAAGCTAATTTTAATACGGTTTCTTACTTAACAGCGCTCACCAAACAAATTCATGCTGATTTTTCAATTGTTCACCGTGAAGTTGGAGCTCCTTTTGCACCCAATAGAACATTTAAGCATAAAAAAGGATCGTGTCGTGATTTAGCATGGATGCAAATTAATCTTTTGAGAAAACAAAGTATTGCGGCACGCTTTGTAAGTGGTTATTACTATTTCGAAATGGATGAGCCACACTATGAATTACATGCTTGGGTAGATGTTTTTTTACCAGGAGCAGGTTGGTTGGGGTTAGATCCTAGTTATGGAGTGTTAACAGGTAACACGCATTTCCCTCTTGCTGTAAGCGCAATTCCTGAAAGCACAATGCCTGTTTCTGGGGTTATTCGAGGTAGTGCAAAATCAAAATTAACAACACAACTTTCCATAGAAAAAATGTAATTGTGTTTAATTCAAATAGCATACATTTACTAGCTTTTTAAAAAATAAAATCAACTTAAAAGATTAACGCTAAAGTTTATCTTAAGCGTAGTCGAAAGACGGGAACTTAAAATGAAAATATTTAGATGTGGTAACTGTAATTACGCCGTATTCTTTGAAAACTATACTTGTGAGAATTGTGGGCATTTAACAGGTTACAAAGACAAAGATCGCAAGATGTTGTCGTTTAATCCAAGTAATACTTCTTTGATTTCCGATAAGGATCAAGTCGAATATAAATACTGTAAAAACAAAGAGTACGATGCTTGTAATTGGGTAATAAAAAAAGATAGTTTAGAAGATTATTGTAATGCTTGCCAATTGAATAGAATGATTCCAAATCTTGCTGATCTAGATAATTTTGAAAAATGGAAAAATTTAGAAGTAGCAAAGCATAGATTAGTCTATCAGCTTCAAAAAATTGGTTTAGCAATACCTAGTAAATTACGTGATATCAATGGTTTGTGTTTCGATTTTGTAGCACAACAAAATAATCCTAATTTAATGACAGGTCATGCAAATGGTGTGATTACTATTTTATTACGAGAAGCAGATTCTGTTTTAAGAGAACAAATGCGTAAGCAATTTCTGGAACCATACCGTACCTTAATTGGACATTTAAGACATGAAGTAGGCCATTATTTTTGGGATCGATTAATCTATACTAATCCAGAAACATTAGAAGAATTTAGAACTATTTTTGGTGATGAACGTGTTAACTATGGCGAAGCATTACAACTCTATTATAAAGTTGGCGCACCAAGTAAATGGGAAGCATCATTTATAAGTAAATATGCCACCTCGCATGCTTGGGAAGATTGGGCAGAAACTTGGGCACATTACCTTCATATTATGGATATGGTAGAAACAGCTTACTTTTTTAGAATGACCGTTAAGCCTATTAAAAAGAGTAACGACTTAAAAGCCAAAGCTTCGTTCGATCCTTATACTATTGAAGATTTTGATGTTATTATTAAAACCTGTAAACCTTTATCATTTGCTGTAAATAGCATTAATAGAGCTATGGGCGTTCCCGATGTGTATCCATTTGTAATTACACCTGTTGTCGTTGATAAATTGAAGTTTATTCATCAATTATTATTATCAAAACGATAATTTGATTGTTTGTGTGCTAAATCAAATTATGGATCATTGCACGAGATTACAATAAAACTAAGGCTTTAATGTTATATAGACACTTTATATAATGACTGATTATAATGTTATTTTTTGAATTATAATGGTCAGCATTATGTTACTTTGCTTTGGTAAAAGCGAAAATTGTTACTACAGTTTCTTTAAAAAAATTTATTCTAAAAAGTTTCTTCTGCAATGTTAATGGAACACTTTTTATGTGACGACGTAGGAGGGAAGCATAATGTGTGTGGAATGAGTGTTATACCTAAAAGCGCAAAAACAACTATAAAGTTATTAATAAGTGTGTTAATAATTATATAATGCACTTTAAAGTTGAATTAAAATATTTTTTGTATATTTGTATTGTGAAATTATATCATGGTAACAAAACAACAAGTAAAAGACTTTCTTCGAGAATTCAAGGAGAAAATGAAAATTTGGGAGGTTATTTTTCTTGATGGCAGAGAAAAGAACACTCAAACGCTTGCTGATTTGGAGTTGATGCCAGTCGAAAGAAAAAAAGTTCTAGAAAAATTAGAACTTGAAGATTACTGCGAAGGTCCACTCGAAGAAAGCCAATTTATTGGTAGTGAGATGTGGGTCTTTGGTAGGAGACTAAAAGGCGAAGAAATATATATTAAAATATCACTTGGAAGGGAAAACACAGGTGTTATTTGTATTTCTTTTCATATAGCTGAATTTCCAATGAAATATCACCAGTTTAACTAATTTTATGAAAAGTCCAATTACAGGAAAAGAAATGTCTATTCAAGTTAGAAACATGGTAATTACATTTAGAAAGGATTCTTTCTCGGTAGATTATCCAAGTTTTTATTGTGAAGATAGTAACGAGTATTTTACGACTACTCAATTTGATACGATTAAAATGAAACAAGTTTATAATCAGTATCGTGACAAGTATAATTTACCCTTTCCAGAGGAAATAAAGGAAATAAGAAGTAAATATGGATTATCCGCAGTCAAAATGTCTGAAATATTAGGTTTTGGTGTTAATGGTTACAGAAATTATGAAAACGGAGAAGTACCAAGTCAATCAAATGCGAATTTGATTCAATTGGCAAATGACCCAGAAAAATTTAAATCCTTAGTTGAAATTAGCAGTGTTTTTGATGTTGATTCTAAGGAGAAAGAAGAATTGCTAGCCAAAATTGATAACTTAATTACTAAAAAACGGAAACAACAATTCTTTTTTAGATTTGAAGATTATCTTCTTGGAGAAAAACTCCCTGATAATTTTAGTGGCTATATAAAACCAAGTATAGAAAAATTGACAGAAATGGTTGTGTTTTTTGCACAAAATATGGAACCATATATTACTAAATTAAATAAGCTTTTGTTTTATAGTGATTTTCTACATTATAAGTATGAAGCTGTTTCGATGAGTGGCACAAGATATCGTGCTATAGATCGAGGACCTGTTCCTAATAATTATGATAGTATTTTTGATTTTATGAATAGAGAGGGAGATGTTAATATTATTGAAGAGGAAAGACAATGGGGATTTAGTAAACAATTTGTTTCATTTAAAGACCGTACTTTTAATTCAAGCTTGTTTTCTGAAATTGAATTAGAAATACTAAACAAAGTGAATAATACTTTTAAAGATATTACTCCTGATATTGTTGAAATAAGTCATACTGAAGATGCTTGGATTAATAATTTCCACAATGGTAAGAGTTTAATAGATTATAAATATGCGTTTAACATTAAAAATATTAGCTGATAAGAAATAAAAAAATCCAATCTATTGCGACAACAATAAATTGGATTATGTAAATGGGATAAAAAGTTTTCGACGACTTTACAATAATAAGGCTTATCACCTTTATAGTTTCCCGTGTTTTGTTATACAATATTACTTCTTTTTAAAGACTTGTACAACTATTGATATAACATTTTTGTCTGAACAGTATTATTCTCAAACTGTTTTAAAGACTTGAGAACTATGAAATCCATTAAAAAAAGAAAAAAATGGAACATAAAAATGATAGTAGTAAAGACCATGGAAACGGACATAACAAAGTTTATGTTATAGTTGTTAATGGTAGAGAAAAAGAATGGAATAAAAAAGAAATTTCATTCAAAGAAGTAGTAATCTTAGCTTTTGGAAGTTATCAAGAAAATAACAGAACTTGTTATACGGTAACTTACACAAGAGGTAATAATCATAAACCACAAGGTTCTATGAATGTTTCCTAAAATATAGCGTAATGAACCGTTAATTGTTTCCAAAGTTTTATACAGTCTTGATTTTCTTGTTTCTTTTTTTATCAAGAAAAAAAGATAATGAAGCATAAAAAAAAGGATAAATTGAAATTCTAAATATAACAAGTGCATAGAATTTTATTTTCTTAAAAATTTATGCTCTTGTGGCAACTTGACGAGAATCGCATAAAATTTTTTTGACGTACATTTTATCAAAAACGAGAATTTTAAAACAGTGCAAAAAGTGAAGCTTTTACATGGAGTTGGCAAGCGATGGATAATTGTGTGTAAAATGAATTGTGATAACAATGAGAATCGCGTATTTAAAAAAACTTGAACAATTTTGTACAGAATATTAAAATTATACGAAAAGCAAAATGATAAAGTTTAATGACCCAAGTTTGAGTATTCTTTTAAATCTTAAAACTCTAAGTACATGACAAAAATTGAAATAAGTTAGTATCATATTGATTTTCAGAATTTAATAAGGCATTTGCAATAAACGAGAGTCCATATTTAAAAATACTTTTGGCTTTTCTCCGATGTTTCTTAATTTGTATTGGACATATTTTATGCAGGTATATACCTACTTTGTAACACCAAACAAAAGCAATCATGACCAGCAGCACAAGTTTTTCTAATCTTTGAATATCCTTCAAGTGTGTTTTTTCAATATCAAATCCGCTGGATTTCATGGCCTTAAAGCACATTTCTATCTGCCAACGCTGTTTGTAATCTTGTTTGGCATTTTCAGGTTTGTTAAACGAGACAATAAT